>CAZEXS010000005.1:0-64789 GCA_964516915.1 uncultured Gammaproteobacteria bacterium | reverse complement strand
TATCAATCATAGGCACACTTATCAATCATAGGCACACCGCCTGATGAACAGACCGACCCAGCACTGTTAGCGAAAAAAATAGTCAGCACCCCAAATGACCCACTAAAACAGCAGACCTCTAGCATCTTAAAGTCTGTATTTGAACTTAGTAGTGATGAGTATTCTCAGTACAAAACATTAATTTCCAATCATTAATAAACATACGTATTCAACCCACCCTCAGCCTGAATACGTATGCAGCCGCTTGGCCTACCTCAGCTTTATTTCCTACTCTTAGCTCGCTTTTTCTTTGCACTTAATTCGGAAACCAGCAGTTATTTCCGAATTTTTTATAACACCCCTGAAAAAGTAAAACCTGCGAGCGCCAAAAGTCACCACGCGTAAATAAGCGGATCTCGCGGGCCTCGGCTCCGCGATCTACTTGCGGAATTTTGACTTTTACGTCTGGCATTAATACCTAACCCACCACCATTCTTATTAAGGAGAATGAAATGAATAGAAAAACCCTAGTTGCGCTGTCTACCCTGCTCAGCGCCAGCATCATCACGCCTGTGTACGCAGATTGGTTTGTGCGCGGCACTAATAACAATTGGAGTACCACCTCCATGACCGACATCGGTAATAACACCGTGATAGCCGACGATGTGATCTTCAACAGTAACGGCGAATTCAAATTCGATCGCTTCGGTGACTGGAGTGAGAATTACGGAGTCGGAGGCCTGGGCGGTGGCAATATTCAAGTAAGCGCTGGCACGTATGACATAGAGTTTTATACCGATACCAAAGACTTTGCCATTAAGTCACCCGACACTCACAACGGCGGCAGCAGTGATGGTATCTACCACTTGCGGGGAACCAATAATGGTTGGGCCGAAGGCACCTTGCTTAGCAAAGTTGGCACGACTACCGATTACGAAATTTGTGCAAACTTCAATGCCGGAGATGCCAATGGCGGCCCACGTTTTAAAATTGATCAAAATGGTGGCTGGGGCAACGACGCATTTCCAGCACAAGATCAAAACGTCGCAATAGGCTATGCCAAAATTGTCGTTGATGGCTCGACCAATACCATCAAATCGGTAAGCGACGGCTTAGGCGTTGATTGCAATACTAATGTACCAGTGAGCCAAGATTTTCGTAACCGCACTATGTACTTTGTCTTCTTAGATCGTTTTGAAAACGGCGACACAAGCAATGACAATGGAAACAATCCGAATGCGACCTCAACAATAAAAGCCGCCGGCGACCAAACTGAATGGAAGAAATACTGGGGTGGTGACATTCAAGGTTTGATTAACAAACTGGACTATCTGGAAGCCTTGGGCGTTTCAGCAATTTGGGTTACACCGATGGTCAACAACATCGATAACAGCAATGACGCGGGCGCGTATCACGGTTACTGGGCACGCGATTTCTACGAAGTCGATGAACACCTTGGGGATTGGGCACTGGTAGATGAATTGGACGCTGAAATGGAAGCTCGCGGTATGAAGTTGGTGTTGGATATTGCGCTAAATCACAGTAACCAAGACGACCAATACGAGTTTGGCGCGCTTTATCAAGAAGGCACATTTCTTGCCGATGAATCTAACGCTACCTGGTACAACCAGAATGGTGCGATTGCCGATTGCTATGACACCGACCCGACGACTGAGTGCTTTGACGAGTATGACGAGCCGTTTGCAATGCGCAACAAAACGCTGTTCAATCTCACCGACTTTAAAAACGGATTGAATAGCAACAGCGTAGCCGATACCTATCTTATTAATGCTGCAAAAAAATGGCTACAACACGGAGTTGACGCATTTCGAATTGACGCTATAAAACACATTGAACCAAACTTTATTAATCGGTTTTCGGCAGCCATGCGTGCCGAAAACCCAGATGTATATATCTTTGGAGAATGGTTTGACGCCGGTGTGGGCAACAACGACAGCATCACCTTTATCAATGAAAATCGGGGCTCAGAATTACTGGATTTCAAACTGCGTGACAATATCGAAGCCGTTATTGCGGACGACATCAGCATGATAGATTTGAATGCGCATATAGAGCTACGCCCAGCGGCCATGAACGGCCGTGAAGACTTACAACCGATCTTTCTTGACAATCACGATGCGCCACGCACCAGTGTTTACTTACAAACCACCAAAGAGGTAAACAAAGGGCGCTTTGGTAAAGGGTTCTCTCAAGCGTTCGGCGAAGCTCGCCAAAATCTAGGTATGGCATTGGTGATGACCTTACCTGGAATACCAACGGTGTACTATGGGTCTGAGCAAAACTCCACTTGGTTTGAAAGTAATGGCTTTGGTGAAGCCGGTGCGGATCCATACAATCGCGAGCCAATGCCTTCGTTTTCACAAACTACGCCCGCGTTTACCATGATCAGTGCACTTGCCGAATTGCGCAAAAACAGCCCTGCAATCGCTACCGGAAGCTATCAGGAAAAGTGGCTGAATGCCGATATACTGGTGTTTGAACGCACTGAAGGCAGCGATACCGTGATGGTTGCGGTTAACAAAGGCGCGACCACGTCAATCACCGTGAACGGCTTAAGTTTAACCGATGGCGACTACGCCAGCCTTGTGGGTTCTGACACCGTTCAGGTTTTTGGTGGCCAAGCCGTATTGAACCTTGGCCAAAATGAAGTGATGGTTCTGCATTAGAACCGATCAGCCAATAGGCTATTTAATAAGCCGGAGTAATTTCTGCTACTCCGGCTTTTTTTTTAACGTTTTCGCGATCGACACTCAAGGCTATTGATAACACCTAGAAATAGCCTCAGGCATGAATACGTATGTACTCCTTAATGAGGCGTTGTGGAAGTGTTGTCGAGGTTCAGAGATTGATGTCTAATTATTCTTGATACGCTCGAGAGTGATTGGTTCGTATATTTATCTGTGCGAACCTCAGTGCTAATTTTAGCGTCAGCGCGCAAAGCGAAGCGTTGACCCTTTCGGCAATTAACCTGACCGTTCAACACTATTCATCAACATCATTTACCAAGCCCGCACATCAAATATTACTAAAACCACACATTACAAAAAGAGGCTACTTTGAAACGATATTACTTACGCCTAACTCTCACTGCACTGGCCTTGACCCTACTCGGCAATGCAGTTACGCAGGCTAAAAGCATAGACCCATTTTGGAACAACGCCACGGTCTACTTCATGATGACCGACCGATTTAACAATGGCGACGCTGCAAACGATAAATCTCTAGGCCGCAAGCCTGATGGGGCAGTGCTGCGAAGCTTTATGGGTGGAGACATTAAGGGCATTACTCAGAAAATTGAATCTGGATACTTCACTGACCTGGGTGTGGATGTACTTTGGATGACTCCCTTGAACGAACAAGTACACGGGATTTGGCAAGAAGACTGGGGCGACAGCTACCCATTTCATGGCTATTGGCCAAAAGACTGGACGGCGGTGGATCCGAATTTTGGGTCGGAAGCTGAGATGCAAGCAATGATTTCGGCCGCACATAAAAAGGGTATCCGTGTGCTTGCTGATGTCATCCTTAACCATACCGGCCCAGAGACCAAAATTGACGTTGCCTGGCCAGACAGTTGGATACGCACCACACCGCTGTGCGATTGGAACCAAAAAAACTATGCAAATAACGTAGGTTGCAATATCGCCACCAGCTTAACGGAAATTAAAACTGATACCAATGAAGCGGTAGAATTGCCGGATTTTCTGTTAGAAAAATGGCGCTCTGAAGGTCGCCTAGAACAAGAAATGGCGGAGTTAGATGCCTTCTTCGAGCGCAGCAAATTACCTCGCGCCCCTAAGAATTACATCATTAAATGGATCACCGACTGGGTGCGTGACTATGGCATCGACGGCTTTCGTGTCGACACCGCCAAACACGTAGAAGCACCAGTGTGGAAAATTTTGAAGGACGAAGCGTCACTGGCATTTAATGATTGGAAAAGAAATAACCCTGATCAAATACTCGACGACAAAGACTTTTTCATGATCGGCGAAGTGTTTCATTTTGGCCTGAATGGATTCAATAATTCGATTAAAGGAACGCGGTTGTACGATTACGGTGACCGCCGCGTAGACTTCTTTGATCACGGCTTTGATAGCTTAATCAATATGGGCTTTGCAACGCACGCCGCAGCCTCCATGGAAGAACTGTTCTCGAGCTACTCTGATGAGCTCCATAAGGGGCCGTTTCAGGGAGTAGGTTTTATGAACTATGTGGTATCGCATGACGACCCATCGCCTTACGACCCTGCACGTGAAACCCCTTACAAGACGGCTCTAAAGTTAATGCTGGCACCCGGTGCAGCGCAAATTTACTATGGCGACGAAACTGCTCGTAAGTTGAATATCGAAGGCGCTATCGGCGATGCGCACTGGCGATCATTTATGAACTGGCAAGACTTGCAAAATGCATCGACTAAGTCATTGCTCAGCCATTGGCAAAAATTGGGGAAGTTTCGGCGCGCTCACTTGTCGGTCGGTGCCGGTGTTCATACGATGCATAATGAAGCGCCGTACATTTTCAGTCGCCGGTTCAAAGACGTCAAAGACCCAGAGAATGAAGACAAGAGCTTAGTCGTTATCGATGCTAACAGAGGCATCAAAGTCATCGAGGTGTATGATAATTTTCCTAATGGGACGATCTTATTGGACTACTATTCAGGCCAAAAAGCCACGGTGACAAAAGGCAAAATCACGCTTGATACTCCTTTTGAGATTTTGTTGCTTGCCGAACACAGACCTCTGTAAAACCAGCTACTCAATAAAAAGCCCTACCGATATCGTCTTTCAAACATTGTCTGGTAGGGCTTTTATTATCAAGCGATCATTAAACAATCACCATTAATAAAGAGAACAAGAAATGGGCACGATTAGTCGACGCCGGGCCCCTTAGGTTGCCAACCTTTTAGCCCATAAAACACGATGTAGAGATAGCACAGAGCTGGCAAGATAAACGACATTTGAAGACCCAAGGTATCCGCCATAACGCCTTGCAACAAAGGCACCAAGGCACCACCCACAATTGCGGTGCACAGTAAACCAGAACCCTTACTGGCAAGTGGCCCCAATTTGGCTATGGCCAGGCTAAAAATGGTCGGGAACATCAAAGAGTTAAACAAGCCCACGCCAATAAGAGCCACCCAGGCTGTGGTGCCTTCGGTAACAATTGCCACGACCAGCAACACTACGGCGCCCAGTGCGTTGACGACTAGCATCACATTGGCCGCCACCAAAAACATCAACGCTACGCCGATAAAGCGGCCAACCATGGCGCCCAGCCAATAGTAAGCAACGTACTTCGATGCTTCAGCTTCGTCCATGCCGGCAATATTAGTTTCACCCATGAAATTAATAAGAAAGCTGCCAATCGATACTTCTGCGCCAACGTATAAGAAAATAGCAACAATGCCCATCACCAGGTGTTTATATTGCAATGCCGATATATTTGAATCGACATCAACCTCAGATACGGCGTCATCGATAAGTGGCAATTTTAAAAACACAAACAGTACGGCCAAGGCAATCAGCGCCGCTGCCAACCAGGCATACGGTACCCTGACCGCATCGGCACCACCACCCGCCGTAGCAACCGCCGATAGAATTAATGCGCCGCCAACTAATGGGCCCAACACTGTGCCCAATGAATTAAACGCTTGCGTCAAAGTGAGCCGCCTTGATGCGGTTTCGGTCGGCCCCAAAAGTGCCACATAGGGGTTTGCCGATACCTGCAGCAGGGTTATGCCGGCTGCCAGAATAAACAGCGCGCCCAGAAACACCGGATAGGAAGTTAGATTCGCGGCCGGAATAAAAAGCAAACACCCAGCGGCGGCGATGAGTAAACCAAACACGATGCCGCGTTGATACCCAACCTTTCTAACAATATTTCCAGCGGGTATGGAACACACACCGTAGGCCGTAAAAAAGCAAAATTGAATCAAAATCGCCTGCGTATAAGAAAGATTAAATACGCCTTTTAAATACGGTATCAATATGTCGTTTAAAACCGTCAGAAAACCCCAGATGAAAAACAATGAGGTTAGAATAATCAACGGAACAGTGTAGTTTCGATCACCGCCAGCTGATGGGGTAGCAGGCATAGCTGTGTTAGGTACGTGTGCCATAGTAAAATCTCTTTATAGTTGTAGTTTTCGATGCTGTTACACCCACCGTTTGAGTCAACAACACTGTGTCGTCAATCGCAACCAATCAACCTTGATCACGCTCTGTTCACATCCTCTACTTACATTGTACTGTGTATTAAACGCAATATTGCGGCTAGAATATTAGGAATACGTATGCATTAAACTTAAGTTTTGTACGCCAGCTTCTTTGATCCTCATCGAACTTAGTACATAGTACAAAAATGCTCGGCGTAACATTTCGTAAAGCGCCAAAAGATAAAAACAAAAACAAGAATACACGCAAAAAGGCAGGCCAGGAAAAAGTGAAAGGTAAGAGCAAACCAACGTCGTTGGATATCGCGCACCTGGCTGGGGTTTCCCAGCCGACGGTATCGCGTGCGCTGCGTGACAGCCCCTTAGTTAGCTTAGAAACTCGCCAGAAAGTTCAGAAAATAGCTCGTGAGCTTAACTACAAGGTCGATGTGAATGCGCGTAACTTACGCTCCCAGCAAACCAATACCTTGGCGCTTTTGTTGTTCGAAGATGTCGGCGGCGGCGAAGCCTTTATCAACCCCTTCTTTCTTTCCATGCTTGGCAGTATCACACGCGCTTCCGCGAAAGCGGGTTACGACCTATTGATCTCTTTTCAGCAACTAAGTGATGACTGGAGTGCCGAATACGAAGACGCGAATAAAGCCGACGGAATTATTTTTCTGGGTTACGGCGACTATACAAGCTACATAAAGCGCATCGACAAGCTCGATGATGAAGGCGCGCACTTCGTAACTTGGGGGCCGGTAATTGAAGACCAGCCCGGGCATTTCGTAGGTTGCAACAACGAACAAGGTGGTTTTCTTTCAACCGAGCATTTACTAAAACTGGGCCATACCAAGATTGCCTTTCTTGGGGACCGTTCAAAGGATTACCCTGAATTCAGAGACCGATATCGGGGTTACCAAAACGCTCATAAACAGCATAATATTGAAATTCAAGAGTCACTTCGATTTAATGCTTTTTTCTCGGAAGAAAGTGGCTATAAAGCCACTATCGAGCTGTTGGACAGCGGCCGGGATTTTAGCTCCATAGTTTGTTCTAGTGACCTAATCGCCATTGGCGCAATCAAAGCATTGCGCGAACGGGGTTTGCGTGTGCCACGCGACAAGGCCATTGTGGGTTTTGACAATATCCCGACCGCCGAGCATTTAGCTCCCGCATTAACCACGGTTAAACAGGATACCTTTGAAGCCGGTAAAGCATTGGTCGACAGCGTCATCAAGTTGATAAAAGGCGAAAGCATCAACTCAGTATTACTGCCGACCCAACTGATCGTTCGTGACTCCTGCGGGTCAACAAGCGATTAAAGCCTCGCTTGTGATTCACTGATGAACGGGCTTACTGGCCTGCTGCGTATCGATCAGATACCGGCGTATAATGATCCCAAACCTGATTATCGGCCAGTGAACGCAGCAGCTTAAGATATTCGGCGTGCGTCCAGGCTAATGGAGTTGCTGAATTCGTGCCCTCGCCCACTTGATAACGCGGCTGTTGGTCAGGCCCCAGCGGATTCACGCCCACACCTTCAAATACCTGCTCTGGCAACATCAAACCTGTGTTGGCAAAATTCTCCAATGCTTTCACATAACGCAATCGTAATAGCTCTTTATCAGCGCCAGCGGCAAGTTCGTAGTGGGCACGCTCGCCGGTAAAAAATGGCCATACTCGCCCGCGTTGATCCGGGCTCATACCACCACCAACGCCACCATCGGTACCCGAAGCACCGTAGTTAGCGCCGGTTTTAAAATCTTCACCGTAGCCGTCAAGGCCGTAACGTCGCCAACCAGGGTACTTAACTGGGTCATCGCCAAACTGAAATTCGTACTTAACTCGCAACGGGTGCGGCAGACTCTGGTCGTCTAATTCTTCCAACGAGTCCAACACATATTTGTCGTCCGCATCTCTCACACCATAACGAACCAATTCCAAAAAGCCGGCATCCAGTACGTCTTTTTCTTGCAACTCGCCCCGACCATTTCGGTCAACCAATGAGCCATTGTCGTTCGGGTCGTCATTCGCCGTTATGCGCAAGAAATACTGACCGTTGTGATTGTGCTTACCGGTGGTGGTAAACATAGTTGACTCAATTTTTTCAGAGTATTCGTCCGCAGTATCTCTGTAACGTTTTGCTGAGCCTTGATCACCTGCAACTTGCGCAATCTCTGCTGCAGTGATCAAGCCTGCAATAACCGCCGCAGTGGTTGATGGCGAAAACCCTTCTTGCTCTTCCCAACGTTCTTGCTGAGTCCAGGGTGGTGTTATTTTACGATTATTCCAATCAACATTGGTCTCGCCTCCGTCAACCAAAAAGTCGGCCGCCGGCTTAAGCATTTTGCCGTACCAAGCGATGATTTCATCGTCACTCAGCACACCTTTCTGCCAAAGCTTCCAGCCCAACATGATTGGCATGCCTGTTTGATCTCCTTGCATGGCAACCCACTCGAGCTTACCGTCAACATGCGTTTTTTGCAGAAACCAACCACCATCTCCTTGGTTACCAGGAGTGGATTCGCCGACCTGAATTTGCTTTAAATATTCAAACGCAACCTTTGGGGTTTCGGTGTCACCAAGGGCTAACAAGGCCATTGCACATTGGTAAAAGTCTCGTGGCCATACCGCTTTATAACCGGTTGCTCCTTGTTCTGCCGATACCGTGTCACCCCAAGGGTTGGATAAAGAGGCAATCAACGCGCCGCCATAGGTTTTATCTTCTTGGACTTTCAACACCAATGCGCTGCTGTGAGCCAGTGCTCCGCCGTCGGTAGCCATCTCGACCATCGCCGGCAAGCCTGACAACGATGACAAATAGTCCTGCCAGCCAACTTGATCGCCCTCTCCATTATAATTTGCCAACACGGCGTTATAACCGGTAGCCAAGGTGGCAGCCGCACTTGCGTCACTGGCTTCCGCTGAGTTTCCAAAACCAAGCGCAATGTCGGCCGTCACTGACTGACCCGCTTTTAACTCTGGAAATATTCCCGTCAAAGAAACGTTTCCATGCTGCGTACCGGTAGAAGTGTATTGATCGTTCATTGAAAAATCAGCGGCATCTACGGCGGCATCAGAGCGGCCTACAAAGCCCACTGACTGACTGGCAAATGAAAGGCTAGACTTCAACGTTAAATGCACGCCGTCGTCAGAGGCATGCAGGCCGGCTTGGTTCGCCCAAGCTTTATCACCGCTGCCATCATTATTGACGTGGGGATTAACCGTTAACACCGGGACGATGCCGGGCTCATTGGCGGTAAACTGGTATCTAACCATCAGGCTTTGTCGATCTGGGTCAGTAAAAATATGCTTTTCGATAGAGTATTTGCCATCTTTGTCGGTGTTGACGATGCGATAAGCCGGCGAAAGCGGACGCCCAGCCGCATCCGTATGCAAATAACTGATCGTAGAGTTCATGTCATATTGCTCGGTGTCGACGAAGTCCTGGCCTACCATCAATACCTGCATATCCTTGATTTGTGCCTGATGAATTAGGCCATACATCACTTCGGTAATGATGCCTTCAGCCACCGAGAACCAAACCTTTGAAACGGTTCCTGTTGACGCTTTTTCAGAATACTCGTGGTCTAAATATGCCTCGTAAGAGCTGCCGATACCGGTCTTTCCTGAATACGCCCATACCGGCTTTGCTCCGGGCGCTCCCGGAGCAATCGCCGCAACTGAGTCTAAAGTTGCTTCTGGCTTAAGCATTTCAACTTTAGCAGCGTGAGTGACAGTCGCTGGTTGGTCGCAAGCGACCAGCGCTAGAAGCGAGAGCAAAGGAATAATTTTTTTCATTTTAAAAGTACGAGTCATTGAGGTCATTCGGAATCTTTAAGGTTAATCATGGTATTTAACAAAGAACATTGAGGCCGCGGCGATGACCCAGCACGCCGCCGCAAATCCCAACATAAAAATACTTTCACCATCAAACAAATACTTAAGCACCAAGCCTAAAAGGCTAGCGGCCACAATCTGAGGAATGGTTATAAAAAAATTAAACACACCCATGTAAATACCCATCTTGGTGCCAGGAACGGCATTAGAAAGGATGGCGTACGGCACCGATAAAATGGAGGCCCACGCAAAGCCGACACCGATCATCGAAGCAATAAGAAAAACGGGGTTGTCGATCAGCATAATAGACGCCAAGCCAACCGCGCCTAGCATTAGGTTTAGCTGATGTGCCAACTTCAAGCCCATTGCGCGAACCGTGAGCGGTATCAGCAAAGCGGCTAAAATGGAAAAACCATTGTAGCTAGCGAACATCAAACCAACCCAGTTAGCACCTTCGTTATAGGCCAAACTCTGAGGGTCAGTCGTCGCGTAATGATGGGAGGTAACCGCAGACGTGGTGTAAATCCACATAGCGAACAAAGCGAACCACGAGAAGAATTGGACTACCGCGAGTTGGCGCATCGTACTTGGCATTAACCGAACACTGCGACAGGCATCATAAAAACCACTTTGCTTGCCACTTTTCTCTATCGAGATTGCGAAAAATTGAATCAATCCATAAACCAAAATACCGGCTGTCAAGATATAGAGCTGTACATCCCAGCCACCGAATAATACGACCAGAGATGCGAGTACTCCGGCCAAGCTCCAGAGCCATGCTGCGGTCAGGCTGAATACTGGCTGCCCTTCTAACTCCGCTTGCAAACGTACCGACTGGCTAGCTACTTCAGGCTCTGCAAACGAGGCTAGCTGCTCAGGGCTGTATTCGCGTGTTCTCAGGATGGTCCAACCAACCGCGACAAACAACACCACGCCACCAATGTAGAACGAGTATCGGACGGCGTCCGGTATCTGACCTTCTGGGGCGGTGTTTGCAACTCCCAACCATTCTGCAAAAATGTATGGCATGGCCGATGCGACAACCGCACCGATACCAATAAACACGGTTTGCATTACGTAGCCGCTGGTGCGCTGCTTACTGGGTAACATGTCACCAACAAACGCTCGAAACGGCTCCATGGTTACATTGATAGATGCGTCAAGATATAGAGCTGTACATCCCAGCCACCGAATAATACGACCAGAGATGCGAGTACTCCGGCCAAGCTCCAGAGCCATGCTGCGGTCAGGCTGAATACTGGCTGCCCTTCTAACTCCGCTTGCAAACGTACCGACTGGCTAGCTACTTCAGGCTCTGCAAACGAGGCTAGCTGCTCAGGGCTGTATTCGCGTGTTCTCAGGATGGTCCAACCAACCGCGACAAACAACACCACGCCACCAATGTAGAACGAGTATCGGACGGCGTCCGGTATCTGACCTTCTGGGGCGGTGTTTGCAACTCCCAACCATTCTGCAAAAATGTATGGCATGGCCGATGCGACAACCGCACCGATACCAATAAACACGGTTTGCATTACGTAGCCGCTGGTGCGCTGCTTACTGGGTAACATGTCACCAACAAACGCTCGAAACGGCTCCATGGTTACATTGATAGATGCGTCAAGAATCCACAACATACCCGCAGCGACCCACAGCGTTGGCGAATTCGGCATCATAATCAATGCCAGTGTCGTCGCAATGGCACCCCATAGAAAATAGGGTCGTCGGCGCCCTAAACCGGTCCATGTTTTATCGCTGAAATGGCCGATGATGGGCTGAACTATAAGGCCAGTTAACGGCGCAGCAATGAATAATAATGGCACCGCACTCATATCGGCACCCAGCGTTTGAAAGATGCGACTCATGTTGGCGTTTTGCAAGCCAAAACCAAACTGAATTCCAAGGAACCCAAAACACATGTTCCAGATCTGCCAAAAGCTAAGTTGTGGTTTGTCTTTTAGTAGGGCATTCACCGAGGGCTCCTCAAGTGTCATTATTATTGTCGCTTACCAACGCTTATACGATGATTATATTGTTGTTCAGCAAACCTAAACAATGCGCAACATACGTATTCAGATGCCGTTATTTAAACAAAAGAATCAATAACTTATTTTGC
The DNA here is from genome assembly GCA_964516915.1 of uncultured Gammaproteobacteria bacterium. GTDB lineage: Bacteria > Pseudomonadota > Gammaproteobacteria > Arenicellales > Arenicellaceae > Arenicella. Next base: position 52,673 of record CAZEXS010000005.1, on the reverse strand, counting down.
TAGCCGCAGAGCTCTTGGATTATCTAAATATCGGCCGCACAATGAGCATTGATATACGCTTGGTGCGTGGTCATTTTTCCAGCTTCGCGTTGCATGATAATCTTTAGATCCGCCATAAACTTATCAAGCTGCTGATCTGAAACAGCATCGGCGATGGGGTGGTAACCGTCCGGTTCAACCCCTTGGCCAGTTAAGACTTGCAGCCAAGCCACATCGGTAAACAATTCGTCATTGTCTCGAAACACCCGCCCATGCGATTTGAACAAGTCGATTCTTTGTTGCAAAGAATCCGGAATCGACATATTGCGGCAGTACTTCCAAAACTCAGAATCGCTGCGCGACGTGGCTTTATAATGAAGAATCAAGAAGTCTCGAATGCGTTCAAATTCGAACTGGCTTTGGCGATTAAATTCATTAATGTCAATCTGACTGAAACCTCGATCAGGAAAAAAGTTTAGCAAACGGCTGATACCAGATTGAATCAAATGAATGCTGGTCGACTCCAACGGCTCCATAAAACCGCTGGACAAGCCCAATGCCACGCAATTCTTGCTCCATGCTTTTTTGCGCATGCCAGTCACAAAACGCAATGTTTTTGGATCAGCGGTAGGTTTGCCATCAAGGTTCGCCAATAATGTTTGCTGCGCTTGGGCATCGGATAAAAAAGAACTGCAATAGACGTACCCATTGCCAATCCGATGCTGCAAAGGAATCCGCCACTGCCAACCCGCCTCGCGTGCCGTGGACTTTGTATACGGCAACAAAACGTCGGCTGACTCACAAGGAACGGCTATCGCACGGTCACAGGGCAACCAGTGAGTCCAGTCGGTATAACCGGTGTTTAGAGCTTGTTCAATTAACAGGCCTCTAAAGCCAGAGCAGTCGATGAAGAGCTCTCCACAAAGCTCTGAGCCATTTTCCAGTTTGACTGAATCGATGAAACCAGAGTCAGAATTCAAACTCGCATCAACGACTTTGCCTTCAAGCCGTCTGACGCCATTGCGCTCTGCGAATTCACGCAAGAACTTGGCATACAGGCCGGCATCAAAATGAAATGCGTAAGTGAGCCCGCCCAAAGGCGTGCCCTCAATACGGTCCAGTGGTTGAAACCGATTCGCCATGGCGGCGGCACTGTTGAGTGAGTAGTCCCACAAACTATCGCGCTTACCGGATTTCTGCTGTCGAACCCAGTATTGAAAAAACTTGACCATACCAAGATCAAGACCCAAAGAGCCAAACGCGTGCAAATAGGAATCGCCCTGCTTATTCCAATTGTTAAATTCGATACCCAGCTTAATGGTGCCATTGGTTTTTTTCAGAAATTCGTTTTCATTAAGACCCAGCAAATTATTGAACAGACGAATACTCGGAATGGTAGCTTCACCAACGCCGACCGTGCCTATTTGTTCAGATTCAATCAGCGTTATCTCAACCAATGATCCGAGAACCTTAGACAATGCTGCGGCCGCCATCCACCCGGCGGTACCGCCCCCGACAATGATTACTTTATTAATGTTGTTGTTCATAAAAAATTTACCACTGTCATGAGGGTGGTTATCGTTGTTGTTTGCTTGAACTGCATTAATTGGTGGCGGGCGACTGCGTAAGCCGCCAGAGTTCTGCTTTTAACAACGAACAATCGATTCTAAAACGCTCAGCTGAATATCCACCAGCCCAAAAAGCACAAAACCCGCTACTCGTTACAGTAGCGGGCATTATTTGGTGGGCTTCAAATTTTAAAGTTTAGAATTTAAAGCTGGCACCCACCAAGTACGTTGGGCCATATTGCTCGAAATTAATGATTTGACGCTGATCGTCTTCACCATTAAAGGAAACGAAAGGCTCATCATTGAGGTTATTGCCCTGCAGATAGAAAGTCAGCCCAGCCCAATTGCCTTCTTGAATTTCGTAACTAATCTGCGCATCAACAATGGTCTCTTCACCGATTGTGCGAAACTCTCGACCGGCACCGAAACCTTGTAACTCGCCTAAAAATTCGGAACGATAACGTTGGCTCACACGGGCTGAGAAACCGCCAATTTCATAGAACAAGGTCGCGTTCCAAACTTCGTCAGACAGGCCAGGTAGAGTGATATCTTGGGTATCAGTTGGGTCTGCTTTCACCGATGAATCTGTACTGGTGTAGTTCAAGGTTAGACCAAGGCCTGGTAGCGCATCTGTAAACATTTCACTGGTGATGGTCAATGCCGCCTCAAAACCATCGACCGTACCACCTTCACCATTAACAGGGCGATTTAAGAAGCCCTGAGTTAATACCGGTTGAAAGTCACCGATGGTGCCCAGCAATGGAGTGAAATCAACCAATTCATTGGTTTCGAACACATAGCTTTCCAAATCTTTATAGAAGAACGCAACAGCTAAATAGCCGGCACGATCTGCGAAGTAATTTTCATAAGATAAGTCGAACGAGTTGGCAATCCACGGATCAAGTTCAGGGTTACCACCAGAGCCAGACCAAGGTGAACGATTAATATCACTTGAGTTTGTTAGGCTTGCATCATAAGAAAACTGACGACTTACGCGCATCTCGTCCATTCTTGGGCGAGCCATTGTGCGGGCCACACCTAATTTAAAGTATTGTGATTCAGCAACGTTCCAAATCAGGTTCAAACTCGGCAAAACTTCGGTAAACGACTTGCCACCTGATAGCGGTGCCGCAATTGCAGTGTTATTACTATCGGCACCCAGTGCACGAGACTCCTGATCAGTACTAACAACTTGAACACCGAAATTACCAGTCAGCGGTTGGCCAGCTAATTCAGAATTGATCCCAAACTGCACGAAACCCGTCAAGACATCTTCTTCAACTAGCCAACTCTTCTCGGTGACGTCGGCATTATTGTTTCGCAACAATGCGAAGCCGCCAGAGTTAAGAATATCGCGTGGATCGTAGGCTGCAAGATTGCCCAGGCCTAGGAAGCTAAGGTCTGCTGTGCCGGTTGAAGCCGGTAAGGCCAAACTACGAATTGGGTTCTCGCGAGTGTTACCGGGGATGTCGAGAATAAATTCATCCGCGATTTTGGATTTCTCACGATTCTTAAAGTTAGCGCCAACTTTTACCGAGCTTATAAACCCATCCAAGTCACGCCTGGCACTTAAGGTAATTTGATTCAAGGTGTCTTCAATAGAAGGTTGGTTTAAATACCCAACCTGTTGACCTTCTGGAGCGCCGCCACCCCAACCAAACGGATCAGTGATAAAAAACTGTGATCGATCAGCGTAGTTGACCGCCGGATTACTAAAAGCCGTGCCGGTCGAGCCTGAGAAAAAGTTAGCCACATCAACGGCACCTTCGCCCGCTGGACCCAAGCCTGAATAACTTTCAAGAATCTGATCATCACGATCAACGCCAGAGTGACTAAGGTCTAACTCCGCCGTCCAGCTTTCTGTCACTTGGTAGCTAAAATTGTAACCAACCGCAAAAAGGTCAGCATCGCGGCTTTCAACGTCGTTGCGCACCACGTACTTTGCATCATTAAATGTTCCGCTGGTTACAAAGCCATTTTCAGCGGTAAATCCAGGCTGAAGCGTTAAGCCGCCCCACACCAGGCCGCCTTCGACTCCACGTAGAAGGTCGGTCTCTTCGAACTTAGAATAATAAAGATCAAAGGTATGGCCGACTCTTTCGTTAGGTTGATATTCAACCACGGCCATCACCGCATCGCGCTCTAATGTTGAGCTACGCACCAATGAGTCATGACCACCTAGCACAAGGTTTCCGTCCACTTCAGGATAGCCCCAGCCACGAAATTCAGTGCCCTGGCTTGGGTTATTCAATGAGGCGATACCAATGGCAACGCCCACCGTATCATCTAAAAACTTATCAACATAAGTCGCATTAAAACGTAAGCCATCGTCATCGCCATCTGGATTAAACGATTCGTCAGTCAGAATGTAACGAATATTACCGGCTAACACGCGTTCGGCTTGCTCTAAAGGTCGAATACTTCGAAGGTCAGACGTGCCGGCTAAACCCTGTCCCAACAACGATGCATCAGGGGTTTTATAAACAACCACTCCGCTCAATAATTCTGACGGATACTGATCAAATTCAACGCCACGATTGTCACCCACTGACACCTGTTCACGGCCATTAAATAATGCCGTAGAAAAGTCAGGTGATAGGCCTCGAACCGAAATAACTTGGCCTCGACCATTCAAACGCTGTGCTGCGACACCGGGCAGACGAGCCAGAGACTCAGCGATACTGACATCAGGTAATTTTCCAATATCTTCGGCGGTGACAACTTCAATAATTTGTTCCGAGCCTTCTTTTAGCGCGAAGGAATTTTGCAGGCTGCGCCTATAGCCTTGAACCACAACCTCTTCAAGTTCAACAACATTGTCGCCCGTTTGAGCAAACACAGCGCTAGGAGCGCCTGTTGTCATGGCAGCGGCTACACAAGTTGCCACTGCACTAGCACGAAAGCGCTTTATATTTTTCGCTTGAACGGAGTTACCAACGTGCATATGCGTTTTATAGTTTTTCATTGTCTTTCTCTGGATGATCTAATAATTCTGAGGACTACATGCTATTTCAAATAGATATATCAAAGGAAGTCACTACATACGTATTCAATACTTTTGGAACCGTGAACAATGGACGTTCAGACCTAATATTTTTTTTGGAAAATTCCTCAAACCCAGACTACAAATCTTATAAACCATTAATATTAATGGTTTAAATGATTATCGCCGATTTTAATAAATACCGATGATTTCGAAAAATAATAATACTGAATACGTATGTTGCCGGTTGCCGCTGCAATGCATCGCAGTTAAGGTTTTGCCACAGGCTGAATAGTTAAAGAAGCCAGACTTAATAACGCGAAGGCAAATAGATGATTATCGTACGTGCCGTATGTACACACGTGCATCAAACACGCCAAGCTTAAATAACCGATGAAGTGGATGTAGTGACCCAGTTAGCAAGCATAAATTTAGAGTTAAATGACTCCAGCCTATTGATCGGTGAAGACTCAGACTGGTGGCGCGGTGCCGTTATTTACCAAGTCTATCCGCGTAGCTTTTGCGACACCAATGGCGATGGCATTGGCGACCTTCGAGGCATCATTAAGAAGTTAGACTACATTGCCGAACTCGGTGTTGATGCGTTATGGATATCACCGTTCTTTAAGTCGCCGATGAAAGATTTTGGCTACGACATCAGCGACTATAGAGACGTCGACCCGATCTTTGGCTCGCTTGCAGACTTCGACGACCTTATTGCTCAGGCCAAGCAACGTGGCATCAAGATCATGATCGACCAAGTGCTCAGTCACACATCAGATCAACATGCTTGGTTTATAGAAAGCCGCCGCTCTCGTACCAACGCTAAAGCCGATTGGTACGTTTGGGCCGATGCTAAGGAGTATGGCGAAGCGCCCAATAACTGGTTATCGATATTTGGTGGCGGTGCTTGGCAATGGGACAGCACACGCCAACAGTATTATCTGCATAATTTTCTACGCTCACAGCCAGACCTTAACTATCATTGTGATGCGTTGCGCGAACAGATGTTGCAGGAACTTGAGTTCTGGTTAAAGCGCGGCGTTGACGGTTTCAGGCTTGACGCCGTCAACTTCTGTTATCACGACAAACAATTGCGAGACAACCCATTTAAGCCGGTTGAAAAACGCACCGGACGTGGATTTTCGCCAGAAAACCCCTATGCGGCGCAGTATCATATTTATGACAATACACAGGTCGAAAACCTCGCATTTATAGAGTCAATCCGATCGCTTCTAGATAAATACCCAGGCACAGTAGCCTTAGGCGAAATTAATTCAGAAAATTCGCTGGAGAGCTTATCTGAATACACACAGGGTAACTCGCGCCTTCACATGGGTTATAACTTTGAACTGTTGGCCGATGAGTTTTCACCCGAACACATTCGAAACACGGTCACTTCCTTAGAATCAGTTATAGGAGCTGGGTGGCCATGTTGGGCGGTGAGCAACCATGACGTGATTCGTGTGGTATCACGCTGGGGCAATGGAAAAGACAACCAACAGTTTGCCAAAATGGCGCTTTCGTTAACAGCGTCTTTACGCGGAACACTGTGCGTATACCAAGGCGAAGAATTAGGTTTTACTGAAGCCGCAATAGAAAAACATCAACTGAAAGACCCATTTGGCATCGAGTTCTGGCCCGAGTTCAAAGGCCGAGACGGTTGTCGCACGCCTATAGCTTGGAATGATGAGAAGCCACTCGCCGGCTTTTCTTGCAGCTCATCTTGGCTGCCTGTGGCGCCAGCTCATATTGAACAAAACGTGGCTCGGCAATCTAACGATGCAAACTCAGTACTTAATTATTACCGTTACTTTTTAAAGTGGCGAAACCAACAACAACCACTATTACGTGGCGATATAGAATTCTTAGAAGCCAATGACAATTTGCTTGTTATCAAGCGAGACTATCAAGGCGATACGCTTATCGGCTGCTTCAACCTTACTGACCAGCCAATTGAATGGCAACCGCTGCCGTCTTTAGAGCCAGTTCAGCTTGGTGAATTAGATTTGGGTCTGACGGTTTTGAGCAATGGGTATTGCCTAATACAGCCTTATGGGTTTGGGTATTTTCGCTAACGCTATTCAAGCACACGCAGAACCATAAGTATCATAGCGCAAAAAAAAGGCCACTCATTCACTGAGCGGCCTTTTTTGAACTGAGTATATTAGTGCTTAGAAATTAGCTCTAAACGAAGCACCAAAGTAACGCTCTGCATCACGCGGGATTTGATATCTAAATCCATCGCCACTGAACGTGGTTACATAGCTTTCATCACCTAAGTTTTTACCTATCAACGTCAAGCGATATTTGTCGTCATTAAATGAAAACGCAACGCTCGCGTTTAGAATGTCGTACTCAGGTAAAAATGCTTGTGGCGCAAAATCCCCACTGTTGCTTGGCAAACCGGCTACTTGATCATCAGTGTGCACAAATGAGGCATCCAAAATCATATCAAAGCTTGAAAATGGCAGTAGGTAATTGGCATTCAGCGTGTACTTTAGATCAGGCGAGAATGGCACGTCGAGCCCGCTTCGGTCTGTACAAGCGGATGCCGGTACGCCCACGGGGCAATTAAAGCGATCGATCTCAGCGGTAATCGAAGCAATACCTCCCGACAATTGAAAATTCTCGCTTGGCTGCCAAACGAAATCAACTTCGATACCCTCGGTGGAAATATCACCAGCGTTGGTTAATGTGGTTGTCGCGGTACCCAAACTGGTATCAATATTATTGGCTTGTAAATCTTCAATATCAGTCGAAAATATCGCAAAGTTAGCGAACAAGTTACCGGTGGTCAGTTTATAGCCCAACTCAATTTGCTCTGAAGATTCCGAGCTAATTGGTAAGGTATTCGCAACAGCTTGATTATAGAAAACATTAAATGCCGGCCCTTTGTAGCCTTGCGAATAAGTTGCATAAAACAAGCCTGAATCATTGACCTCCCAAGTGAGTCCGAGCTTGCCAGAGGTGTCCGACTCACTGGTGGTACCAGTAAAGTCAGTATTGTTTCCAGCCCCGCGCACCCCAACGCCTCGACGCCCAAACGGGTCGTCATTGATACGTCGATGGTTAAATGACACTTCGTCATCCGTGTAACGTAGCCCAAAAATCACGTCGAGCGAGTCGTTAATAGCATAAGTACCCTCTCCAAACACCGAGAGATTATCAAACTCCGTATCAAAGTTTGCAGTCGCCGCGACGATGTCACTATCCAAGCAGGTCAAGCCAGGGTTAGCAGCTAAAATAGGGTCGTTATTCGGGTGAACTTGGCAGCTAGCATCGCGTCGAAAACGTCGATCAGATTTCAAGTTCCAGTAAAATAAACCGGCCTGCCAAGTGAGTGCATTACCTACTGGTGAAGCGACTCTGACTTCTTGTGAAAACTGCTCCCAGCTTTGTTCACCTATATCGTGCAGTTGAAAAAAGGTGCTACTAAAGTCAACGGGCCGACCAAAATCTCCGGCATTAGACGTAAAGTCGCCTTCTCGAATTTCGGTATTGTCCCACTCACGGTATGCCGTGATTGATGTTAAGGTCAAATCACCTAAGCCGGCGTCAATTTGCATTGAAAACGACGTTGAATCATCAATCGTTCGGGTTGTTAGGTCATGATCAACCAATCTTTGGTCGAGATCTAAATCTGCCACGCCATTTACCACACCCAAACTATTTGGGTTGGCCGGCGAGCTCGGATCTCGACCACTTGGCAACACAGTCAAATCAGCGCAACAGTCGTCGTTTGCTGAGTAGTCTTCAACGATGAATAACACTTCAACATTGTCGTTGACCTCCCAATCAAGCATGCCGCGCACGCCTTGCCGGTCATAACCTTGAATCGTATCGCCATTAAATGTATTGGTTATATAGCCATCAAAACTGCCATCAAAGAAAGTTAAGCTAGCTCGAGTTGAATCACTCAGCGGGCCGGATACGCGCCCTTTTAATCTGTATTCTTCATCCGAAAACGCCGATACGTCGATTGAAGCCTCGAATTCATCAGTCGGCTTACGGGTAGTCAAATTCACCACGCCAGCCGATGCGTTTTTACCGAAAAGTGTGCCCTGCGGGCCACGCAGAACTTCCAAACGCTCTAAGTCGTACAAATCGGTGAAGGCCTGACCTGAGCGCCCCAGAACCACCCCGTCAACCACGGTGGAGACACTGGGTTCAGCTGCTGTACTAAAAGAAATTGTACCTATACCGCGTATGACCACAGCTGAGTTTCGATTGGTATTGCCTTTTCGGAACGATACCGATGGCACCAATTGCTGTAGACTTTCAAGGCCAACAGCGTGCGCATTACTGATCTTTTCGCTGTCTAACACCGTGACAGCGATCGGAACATCTTGCACACTTTGCTCTCTTTTTTGCGCTGTTACGATGACTTCTTCCAAAAAGCCATCTCGCACGGACTCTTGCGCTAACGCATGTGGGGCGATAATTGCCGATGCAATTGCCGTCATCGCAAATTGGGATAGGGACTTATTTTTCATTTCTCTTTTTCCTTTGGTTAACCGCTATTAAAATAATCTACATTATTGTGAACAGCTAAAAACACTGTATTGTGTAGATTTACACACAAGCTAATAGACACCAGTCTAGCTTATCTCAGACATCTCTTTCAATAGATATCTTATATAAGACTCATTCATATAGCTAGGAGATCCAGGTTAAACCTGTCACTAATCGAATAATGGCGACATCTTGTAGGAAGCTTCAAAGAAGTTTCGTGCAGCCAGGCACGCACAGAATCGCCTAGAAAAGGGACTCTGTCGCCGCAACACGGCTAGGCAAATAACCCCTGCTAACACTAAAAAGCTGAGACGGTTATCGCTTGGCTAGTGCGAAACCGGCTTTTATGATGGTGAACGGTTTTGCTATTTAAGATTCACTTATCAACAATCGCCGTTAGTATTTCACGGTATCGTTGGTGCTCTTTTAAATGTGGCCAGTGCGCCGAATTATCAAAACTGAAATACTCTTTCGAAGGCGCTTCAAGCATTTCATAATAATCCCGTGCGACTTCGGTCACCGTATGTTGATCATATTTACCTTGTAGAAAGTAAACCGGAACAGGCAAGCTCGGGTGAGTCACAAACAAATCGGCATTGATCGCATGCATCCACAACTCCTGCAGAGATACCTTGCTACCTTCTAACGAATTTAATTTGTCAGCAACAGAATATTCAGGGTAGAAAATGAAATTCTTATAAATCTCCACAAGACTCAGAAAAGGCTCACCGTTCGGCATTTCATAGGGAAGCATTAGGCTACGCTCGATCATAACGTTATCGATCCAACGTTGATCTGAGTCGTACGGTGGCGCACCAATTTCAGACAATTTATCGAGAGTCTCTTGGTCGCCAGCGCGCTTGGCTGCTGCATAGGTATAATTGTAAGACAGAATTTCAGCCTGCTTAGACTTCGCAATTTGCCCGATACCAATAAACGCATTGAATAAGCTGGGTTTACTGGAAATCATGTGTACACCGACTAAGGTTCCCCATGAATGACCTTGCAGATAGATTTTTTCTTTACCAAACTCCTTGGTCAATTTTTCAGCAAGCAGAACGCCGTCGGCTACTATGTTATCAAGCGAGAGAGAACTTGGATCTAAGTCTGAATCAAATGACGCACCCGCACCACGCTGATCCCAGTAGACGACGGTGAACATATCCTCAACTGTCTTACCACTGGACCGCACAATTGCTTGATCTGCCCCGCCCGGGCCGCCATGCAAATGCAGCATGAGCGGGTTTGCTTTGTTCTTGCCGCGAATTAACAGCCGCTGCTCAACACCGTTCAACGTCACATTACGAATTTCAGCAATACTGTTTTCAATAGGCTGACCATCATCATCAAGAAACGGCGCCGTTTCCTGAGGGCTGATCATAAACGTCGTCACCACCAGCAAGGCAAGTAATACAAGCACTATCTGTGTCGCACGAATAATAATTCTGTATATCATAACGGTATCTCTCCTCGACAAGCCAAGGTATTGATACCAATTGAACCATCAGATCAACACTATTACTAGCCACCCTGAGCGAATTATATGATGGCTGACCCTTTATGCAGATCAGTTTGGAACGATTAAAAACGGATTGGAGTGAAGAAAGCTTCGCGCATTAGCCTCGAAACTCAACCTTGGCACTTAAGCAGGTGCGTCCATCACCTCCGATCGTTGCCAACTCCCCAGTGTTAGGCTGGGAGTCTTGATCAAAATTTGCCACTAGAAATAGTGATTGGTCGCAGTAGGCCGGCGACATTCCTCGAAATGAAAATTGAGCCACATCGCCGTGCTTGGCCGCCAGCTGTAATACTAAACTTGCCATTAAAGGGCCATGCACAATCAAGCCTGGGTAGAGCTCTTCTGACTGCGCATAAGGAAGGTCATAATGAATGCGGTGGCTATTGAAGGTCAATGCTGAATAGCGAAACAACAGCTGCGGACTTGGGGTAAGCCCTTCGATGATTTGCCAATCTGTGGGTTGCTTGCCATGGTCATCAGGTAATGGCGCTGCACTTTGCGATGCTTCACGGTAGACGATGGTTTGCTGCTCGCGAATAGCGACGTCGCCATCTAACTCAGTTTCATGGTCAACACCCACGAACACCAATGCGCCGGTTTTACCGCTTTTCTCGGTGATCGAAGCAATACTTGAATGACGTTTTATGGTTGCACCAATTGGCAATGGCTCGATAAACTCCACCTTACTTGAGGCCCACATACGGCGCGGCAATTCGACCGGCGGCAGAAAGCCGCCTTTCTGCGGGTGGCCATCTTCACCAAGCTCACCCATGGGGGAATCAGGTAAGCCTAAACACCAATGAAAGCCTAACGGTGCGACTTTTTTGTCGCTAATGGTATCTCCACGTTGACCATTATTAATGGTCGCATAGAAACGGTCGACACTAGATTGCGTAACGGTATCGCTAACAGTTTGGCTGCGGCCTACCCACGCGGCCACGTCGTTAGAAGCACTCACGCAGAACTCCGTTTAGACAACAGGCCACGAGCGATCACCTGAGCTTGAATTTCACCGGCACCCTCAAAAATATTGAGTATCCGTGCATCGCATAATATTCGACTGATTTCATATTCAAGTGCATAGCCATTACCGCCGTGTATTTGTAGCGCCGCATCAGCATTAGCCCACGACGTTCGTGCCGCAATGAGCTTCGCCATTCCGGCTTCAATGTCACAACGACGCCCTTTGTCTTTTTCACGAGCCGCGAAATAAGTGAGCTCGCGCGATAACAAAATATCTACCGACATCATGGCTATTTTGTCGGACACCCTTGGAAAGTCAAAAATAGGTCGGCCAAACTGTTTGCGTTCAACTGAATACGTCAGGCCCAGCTCAAGAGCGCGACGTGCTACGCCCACCGCTCGGGCCGCGGTTTGAATACGCGCGCCTTCAAAGGTCTGCATGAGTTGTTTAAAGCCATTACCTTGCTCGCCACCCAATAAGGAAGAATGATCCAGCTCAAAATCGTCAAACGAAAGTTCGTACTCGCGCATACCTCGATACCCAAGCACTTCAATTTCAGTGCCCGACATGCCCTCTGCGGGAAATGGCTTGTCTTCGGTGCCACGTGGTTTGGGTGCTAAAAACATTGATAGGCCAGCATAACCATTGACGTCTGGTTTGCTTCTGGCCATTAAAGTCATCAGGTCTGAACGGGCGGCGTGGGTAATCCACGTTTTAGCGCCCTTAATAGCCCAGCCTTTGTCGGTTTCGACAGCTCTGGTTTTCAAGCCACCCATATCTGAACCGGTATCTGGCTCAGTAAAAACCGCGGTAGGTAATACTTCACCACTGGCAATTTTCGGCAGCCATTGCTGTCTTTGCTCGTCGGTGCCACCGTGATGAATCAAGTCACCGGCAATTTCTGAACGAGTGCCAAGCGAACCGGCGGCAATCCAACCGCGACTCAATTCTTCAGTGATCACACTCATCACCAATTTGCCTTGCCCAAGCCCCTCGTACTCTTCAGGAATACACACACCAAAGGTGCCTAGTTCGGCTAATTCGGCAACCAGGTCATCGGGGATTAACGCATTTTCAAGATGCCATTCATGAGCAAAAGGCACAATTTTTTCTTCGGTGAAACGGCGATATTGACTGCGCGCCGCGTCAATAAATTCATCACCAAGATCCTCGGCAACAACCACGCCATCTCGGCAAAATTCAGCCAACTCTAAACGCTTACTGGCGGTATTACCGCTGCGCAGAAAGTGTTGAACAGATGGATCTTGCGATAGGGTCATAGACTCGTCAATCAACCCAAAATCGCCGGGACGGACAATTTCGTTTTGCCCCATCATAACGCCACTGACTAATTGCGCCAGATACTCGCCAAACGCAATATCCAAACTCAACTGCTCTACTTTTTTCAAGCGCCCCGATTCTTGCAAGCGCTCAGCCCAACTTAATACTGCTTGCAGCGCTGTGGTGGTTGATTTCAACCAAGCATAACCGTGCACGACGCGTTGATGCTCTTCAATCAACCCAGCGTTAATTTTACCGTCTTTCGATGTTAAATCGCTGGTGACGCTTTGCGCCTGCTCAACGTAATGATTCGCAGCGGCGAGTGCACTGCGAAATGGTGCCAAATCAAACGTCATTTTTCTGACCTCTATTGTTCGTCAATAACGCCCGACTGTGACAAGGCCACTATGTCGTCATGCGATTGACCAAGTACGTTTTTAAGTACGTCGTGTGTGTGTTCGCCAAGACTGGGCGCCAATTCTGGGGTACCGCGCTCTTGCCCGGTTATAGTCAATGCCGAGCCAGGTGTAGGATAGGTAAAACCACTGGGGTTTTTAAGTTCGGTAAATACCGGGTTTTCACTCACGAGGGCTGGGTCGTCAGCCGCTTCGCGCATGCTTTGGTATTCACCCCAACAACCGCCGACGCTGTCTAAGGCCGCCTGCAGCTCTTTGGCTGTCCACTTAAAAACCTTGGTTTCTAATAGCGGGTATAAAGCATCTCGGTGCTCAAAGCGAATGCCTTCATCTTTAACAAAGGACACATTTCTGGCAGCTTCAATTTCACTTACCTGCTCTTCAATTTCCAGTACTTTGAGAAGCCCTGTCCACTGTCGCGGAGTGATTGCCATAATCATCATGCGCACGCCGTCGCTGGTTTGAAAATCTCGGCCAAAAGCACCGTAGACTTCATTTCCATAGCGAGCCCGATTTTCATCGTGATAAAGCACTTCGGCAAGCTGACCCATGTTCGCCATGGCGGTAACACCAATGTCAGCGAGGGGTACTTTGTATTCTCCACCTTGGCCAGTTTCGGATCGGTGCCGCACGGCCGCAAGCAAACTAAATGCGGCGTAGCTGCCAGCAAGTAAATCCCAAGCGGGTAACACGTGATTAACCGGTTCATCACCAAGTGAATCAGGCCCGGTGATTAGTGGATAGCCCAATGAACAGTTTACCGTGTAATCTAATGCTGGCCCACCATTGCTTTGCCCCATCACGCGCACGACAATGACATCTTCACGAAGCTTTTTGAGGTTTTCATAAGACAAAAAGCCTTTAGCAGGAAAGTTCGTTAATAGAATGCCGCCCTGCTCACCCAATGCCGCAACCAATTCGCCAACCAAATCTTTACCTTTTTGGGTGCGCAGATTGACGGCAACTGAACTTTTACCTTTATTAAGGCCTTCCCAATAAAAGCTCTTGCCCTCATCACTCTTTGGCCAACGGTTATAGTCAGGCCCACCGCCAATCGTGTCGACTCGAATCACCTCAGCACCCAATTGCGATAGGTACAATCCAGCCGATGGTGAAGCCACAAATGACGAGGCTTCAATCACGCGCAAGCCCTTTAAAATTTGATACATGCGATTATCTTCGTCCTAGCACTGGCTAATCTAACGGCCCAATAATGGAAACCGAGCTCACATTTTGATACGGCATACCGCCCAAGTTGTGAGACAAGCAAAAGGTCGGCGGTTCGCTGCGTTGGCGATCGCCCGCTCGGCCAAGTAACTGAAGGTAATTCTCATAGACCATGCGCAAGCCAGAAGCGCCAATAGGATGACCAAAGCATTTCAAGCCGCCGTCAATCTGACACGGCACGTCGCCGTCAGCATCAAACTTGCCATTCAGCACGTCTTTCCAACCTTGCCCTTCATCGGAAATAAATAGATCTTCCATCGTGATGAGTTCGGTGATCGAAAAACAATCATGCACTTCGGTCAAGGAGACTTGTTTTTTAGGGTCGGAGATACCCGCCTCTTGATAGGCTTTCTTGGCAGCCAATCGAGTGGTGTGCAGATAGCTTCCGTCCCATTCATTGCTCTGCATTTCCCAACCATTGGAAGTCACAAGCTGCATTGCTTTTACCGCCACGATATTGTCTTTGCCCAGCGCTTTGGCGATTTCTGGTGTCGTAACAATCGCGCACGCTGCGCCATCTGATACACCACAACAATCGAAAAGCCCTAAAGGCTCGGCGATCATCGGAGCATTAAGAGCTGTGTCAATGTCGATGACTTTACGTAAGTGTGCCTTGTCATTTTTAGCGCCATTAGCGTGGCTCTTAACCGACACATGTGCCATTGCCCGCTTTAAGTCTTGTGAATCAACGCCGTGTTTGGCGCGATAAGCACTCGCCAATTGAGCAAAGTTCCCCGGTGCCGAACCGGTCACGCCGATCATGTCCCAACGCGTACCGCGGGTACGAGCTGGTAGGCCACCATAACCCGTGTCTTTTAGCTTTTCCACGCCAACCGCCAAGGCGATATCGGCGGCGCCCGACGCGACCGCGTATACAGCGCCACGCAAAGACTCGGTGCCACTGGCACAGTAGTTTTCAACTTTAGTAACGCCAATATCAGGTAAGCGTAATGCGATTGCTGCGGGTATTCCTGAAGGGCCAACATTTTGGCCATCAAAACCAACACCCAACCACGCGGCATCAAGCTGCGACACTTCGATACCTGCATCGGCCACCGCTTCGTCGAATGCTTCAACCATTAGTTCGTCGGCACTGGCATCCCAACGCTCGCCGAAACGCGCACAGCCCATACCCAGTATTGCTACTTTATCTTTGATTCCGCTGGCCATTATTGATCTCCCGATTCTTCAACCGAACGAATCGGCGTTGCTTTCCAAAAATATTTTCTAAATCCTCGAAGTTCATCAAAAGATTTAATTCTAAACACCATTCTCATTGGTACGTTCACTTCTACTTCGTCACCTTCTACGTCGGCAAACTCAACCACCATTCGCCCGCCGCCTTCAAAGTCGATCATCCCATAATACGTGGGCGGATCCGGTGAGTAGGCCAAACCATCGGCGGTAAAGCTGATTATCTTCGCCGTTCTATCGGCAAATGGATAATCTTCTTGCGTGTTTGTCGCGCGTGATTTTTGGTCAACGGAAATATCTGTTTTAGGAAATTGCACTGTGCCGGTTTCAGTGCATTTTCCACCAATCAGACCAAGCACCGTTTTACGATCACGAGCCAAACTGGTACCGGGTTGCTTTTCATCAAGTTCAGCTCGCATACCTTTGTCGATATCAAGCTGGTCACGATGCACTAAGTAACGTGAGTAAAGCGTATCGGCTAAACCGGGCGCGGTAACTTTGGCTTGCCGTGCATTAACGGCCGCCAAATGTTCGGTCGCCTCAAACACCATCACATCGGCGCCTTGACCAAAACTAGCCAGCAAAATTTTATCGCCAGCTTTCGCATGTTGCAGCGTATTCGCCAGCATTAACATGGGATGAGTCACCCCGGTGTTACCAATATTCGCAACCAAGATGTCTGCTACTACGTCAACAGAAATACCGGCCGCCTTCGCAAGCTTTTGCGGCACCCCTCGTACTGGAGCAGCGATCACCGCATGCGCAATACTCGCGCCGTCGATATTCAACTCAGCCAAGGATGATTTGATGGTTTCGCCAAGAATTTTTTGATAACCCTCGTCACGGGTAAAACGCGCTTCCCATGCGTAGTCATAGTCAGACCCCGTTTCACGAAAGTGGTCAACAAAATCTACCGAAGAAGACTTGCCACCAAGATAGCTCGCAATAACGTCACCGCTGCCGACTAAAAATGCCGCGGCCGCATCGCCATAGTTCATTTCATCAGCCGAGGCGATTTTCGCCTTACGACGATCGGCAGCCAAACACAGCTGCATTCTGTCGTCGTGCAAGGCATCCAATAAGGCAGAGGTACCAGCGCGCAAACTGCCGGTACGGTCTGATACGCCAATTGCATCGGCAAGATTCATGGCTTCTTTTACAACGCCTGAGTTCGATCGATCGGCAAACGGCATGGTCGTTGACGACAAATTCAAGGCTGTGATTTGTTGCCGATCGAACCCGTTAACGCATTGGCGCCCTGCTTCTACAGCCATGGTTATGGGGTCTTCGTCCCAACCTGAGATGGCTTTTTCACCCTTCGCAAGACCACGCAGACCCGGCGCAAACCATTTATTATTGTCGTGGATGCAGGACCGCTGCAAGCGACGACGTGGCACATAGGTGCCATAACTCAATAAACCAGAGTTTTGTTTCATATAATTACCTATCGATATCACAAACTGCAGAAGGCAGCGCTTTAATAGTTACATTTAGCCCTAAAGCCGCGCGTATTGGAACTAGTAGTTTTGATGTCTCAGCGCCGATGAGCACGTCATGCGCTATCAATTTGAAGATCGTTCGCTGCCCAAAATTCGTGTATACAGTATTATTAACAATCACTGATAACGAGACCTTGATATGAAAGTTCTAATTAACTGCGTCCTTAGAATCAAACCCGAACTCCGCGACCAAGCATTGAGTGGCGCCACTCCGTTGATTAACTTGGCGCGCGACGAGCCCGGTTGCTTGGCCTATAACTGGGGTGCCGACATGGAACTCGAAGACACCATTCACGTCTTTGAAGAATGGGAGAGCGAAGACGCTTTGGCCGCTCACTTTGTGGCACCGTCGTTCTATCAAATGTCAGACCATTTATCCAAGCATGGTTTGCTTGGCGCAAGTGCCAAAAAGTATCTCGTTAGCAACGAAGCCGGCATTTACGATGCTGATGGCACGGCAAATGCTTACTTTAAGTGATTAAGTCTGTCTAAAGACCGTTGAGCAATGATTAAATGACGACTGAGAATTACCCCGAAATTCGGGAATCCGTGCGTAAGCTGTGCGCTAAATTTACCGGTGAATATTGGCGCCAACTGGACGAGACTAAAACCTACCCTACTGAGTTTGTAAACACACTTTCTGACGCGGGCTTTCTGGCGGTTACGATTCCAGAACAACACGGCGGTTCAGGCTTACCTTTGGACGCCGCCTGCGCGGTGCTTGAAGAAATTCATCGCAGCGGCTGTAACGGCGGCGCTTGTCATGCACAGATGTACACCATGGGCACATTACTGAGGCATGGCAGCGAAGATCAAAAACAATTCTATCTACCAAAAATTGCCAGTGGCAGCTTGCGCTTACAAGCCTTCGGAGTGACCGAACCGAATAGCGGAACAGACACCACACGAATCACCACCTTCGCAAAACGCGATGGCGATGATTACGTGATTAACGGCCAAAAGGTGTGGATTTCTCGGTCTGAATATTCAGATCTCATGATTCTTTTGGTGCGCACCACGGCCCGTGAGGAATGCAGTAAACCATCAGATGGCATGACGGTGCTATTGGTTGACTTACGCGAAGCGATTGGCAATGGGTTGACCATCAAGCCAATCAAAACGATGCTTAATCATGCAACTACCGAGCTGTTCTTCGACAACCTACGCGTGCCAGCCGGTAATATCATCGGCCAAGAAGGCAAGGGTTTTAAGTACATACTTGATGGCATGAATGCCGAGCGTATTTTGATTGCAGCGGAGTGTATTGGAGATGCCAAATTTTTTATCGACCGGTCATCAGCCTACGCCACGGAACGCGAAGTTTTCGGGCGGCCGATAGGCCAAAACCAAGGCGTTCAATTTCCCTTAGCTCGCAATTACGCGCAAATGCGTGCGGCCGAGGCATTAGTCAAAGAAGCGGCGGAAAAATTTGAGTCTAAGGAATCTTGCGGTACCGAAGCCAATATCTGTAAGCTGCTTGCTTCAGAAGCCTCTTGGGCGGCGGCCGACACCTGCCTGCAAACCCACGGCGGCTATGGCTTTGCGGTTGAGTACGACATTGAACGAAAATTCAGAGAAACGCGCTTGTATCAAGTTGCCCCGGTCTCAACCAACTTAATACTGTCATACCTAGCCACCCAGGAGTTGGGGATGCCAAAGTCCTACTAGGTAAAAGCCGTATTAGGTAAAAGTCGTACTAGGTAAAAGCCGTATTAAGTGAAAACCCGACTAAGAGGAAGAGCTCTCTAAGCCAAGGCTTGCGCTAAAACCTGATTCAGCTTTTTTAAACACGTTTGAGAAACCGCCGCATCAGGCACCACCACTTGAAACGCATGATAGGCACCCGGGTAAACATCAAGTTCGGTTATGACTTCAGCATCACGTAGAAGTTCGATGTAATCAATCGTTTCCTGACAGAACAAGTCGATATCCCCAATACAAGCGTAAGTCGGCGGCAAACCACTGGAGTCTTTAGCATAACTGGGTGATGCATAAGCCAACATAGACTCATCAACGCCTTCGCCCATATAAGCACCCCAGCCAATAATATTATTTTGCCGACTCCAAACAATGGTGTCTGATTCACCCTCCGCTAAGGCTGCGGTATTGCGATAATCAAGCATCGGGTAGAGCAATATTTGTTGCGCGATTTTTATGTCGCTGTGGTCGCGAGCGTACATCGACAAGCCGGCTGCGAGCCCTCCACCGGCACTCTCACCAAGTACAATAATTTTGGCGGCATCGATATTGAGCTTGTCCGCACGACTGTGCAGCCATTGCAGTGTGCTAAAGCAATCATATAGAGCGGCAGGAAATGGATGCTCGGGCGCTAAGCGATAGTCTACCGAAACAATCAGACAATCAAACTGCTTAGCCAGCAGTCTAAGTTGCGGCTCAGCATGTGATGCGCGCCCTGTGACATAACCTCCGCCATGAATGTGCAGCATTGCTCGACGAGGCGCCTCAGAAGCCTGTGAAGGCTGGTGCACATACGCAACCACCTCTACGCCTAAATCGGAATTTCGAATAATCTCGCGATGGGTATTAACCCCCTCGATTTCATCCGCCGCAGAATTTCTCTGGGCTGACATAGCGTCGTGCGTTTGCCGTGCGCCCTCAAGGTCATCAAGATCCATTGCCGTATCACCCCACAATTCTTTAAACGCCGCTAATATGGGTTGTAGTTCTGGATCAACTGATGAGTTACTCATGGGCTAGGCTCGATTAAAAATACGTTTGTATAGTATCAACAAGATTTTGCTTGATTACAATATTGGCCAAGTTCGATTTATTTATAAGTTCGATCTATGTAAGTGCGCCCTTCAAAGCCAGCGCTGTGAACTTATCTGAAATTGTTTTCGGCTGCGCCAAACCCATTCGTTTAAGTGCCTCTTGATCATCATCGTTGGGTTTGCTTGTGTATCCTTTTATGGCCAGCTTCAGTAACGCTAACTTAGATTGACTGGCTTCATTCAATGTTTGTAAAACGGGAATCAAGCGTTGTTCAAGTTCGGTGAAATCTGTACCAAATGGGTAATTCGGCAATAAACCCGCTTCCTCAAATGGCTTTAACCGCAATGCTAGGTCCTGTTTGGAATTGTTTTTCCACTGGTCTTGCAGCGTAAAATCTCGACTGACTTTTGAATTTGCTTTTGCCGTGCTCAGAAGTTCAGCTTGAAACTGACTGTCGGTAATCGACAGCATCTGCGCGACGACATCTTGGTCGCGCGCGCCTCGCATATCGGCAATACCATATTCATTGATCACTATGTCGCGCAAATGGCGCGGAATAGTGGTGTGACCATACGACCACACCACGTTACTGCTTTGTTTACCGCGTCGCTCTCGCACGGCTTTGATCATAATGATAGAACGCGCGTTTTTAAGCGCGAAAGATTGGCGCACAAAATCGTACTGACCACCGACGCCAGAGACAACTTTACCGCTGTCCAGCCCATCAGATACCACAGCACCTAATAATGTGGCCTTCATCGCATTATTTATAAATCTAGCGTGCTGGCGATTTTGTTGCTTTTTCTTAAAATCAATATGCGTGCCATTAATGTAGCCAATGGCCGTCATATTAATTTTATTAAGCTGTTCTTTGGGTAAGGCCTTTAGGCGCCGATACATTGATTTCGGCCCCAGAAAAAAACCACCGTGAATCAAGGTACCGTTGACCTCACGCTTAACAACGCCGGCTTCCATTAAATCCAAAAACACGTCCACCAGCATTTCACTGACACCGTACAAACCAATGTCAAACGGCTCAAGGTGCAAGTGACTCAAATCTTTATCGCCATTCAACGCCACCAAAATACGCCGATAGTTAGCATTATCTTTATGGCGCATAATCAACGCATACGCCACTGCATCGCCAGCGGAGCCAATGCCAATTTGTAAAGTGCCGCCGTCTTTCACCAAACTTGAAGCGTGGAAACCAGCGGCGTATTCCACCCGTTGTACCGCTGCTTTCGGCACGTTGAACAAATCGGTTGAAGCGCTGTCGCCTTCCAAGACATGCGCAAACTCCGTCTCAGGCAGCTGCGCATCATTCGGCATAAATGGCAAATCATCATTCAGCTCACCCACCAAAAGAAAATCGGCAACGCCATCGGCTCGCGCTGCCAATAGCTCTAAAGTAATGTCTGGGTTACAGGATAAACTGAGATCGGTATCGGCGCTGTCATCCTGCGCGACCATTTGCAATACAAGATCGAACTTCTTCTCAAGCAAGTAAGAACTGACGTGCGAATAATTGGCGCTAATATAATTGGCTTGCGCATGTTCATTTGCAAGATAAGAACCTGCTTGCAGAAAAAACTCACTTACCACCACATTGCTTGGCAACTCGCCGGCCAGTAAATCGCGCGCATACTGCAAATCCGGGTAGTTAGCGTAAAGCCGCTCGGCGACCGGCGCGAAAAAAGTTTGCGCTAGGCCCGCCGCAGGCTGAGGTGTTTGCAAACTCAGCGCGGTAAGAATTGTAAGCGACTGCGAAGGGTTCTGCTTAACGGAGCTATACAGCGCATTGATCAGGTGGTTCGCTTTTCCCAAACCCAATGGCATAGCAACAGTGAGTTGGCCATTATGGCTTTCTAATAAAAAATCCGCTAACTCTTGCGCCTGTGACCAACGCTGACATGCTGTAGGTTTCAAAATTGTTTCCACTGCTGGGCCGATATTTTCATGCTTTGGTTTTATTACTTTGGTTTTATTGCTTAGGTTTCCGCATCGAGAAAATTATAATCCAAAGAACTCATGATTAAATGATCGAAGCGCGGTTTTATCACTAACATCAATACGCGCACCCGCAATCAATGACTGTTGTCAGGCATCGCCGCTAAACCTTGCTTTGAAACCACTCAAGTGTTTATCCCAACAATGCAGCTCGATGGTTTTATCGTCGCTTCGCTAGGTAGATAGTATGCTTACTGCCTTTGCCTTTATGTGCACGTACGGTCTTAAAACTGGTTTCAAACCGGGCTTTTCTCAGCTTCTTGGTAAAACTTGGGTCATGCCATGCTGACCATACGGCCAATACCCCCTGTGGGCGGAGGGATTCGCGTATTGCATGCAAACTTTCCAGTGAATATAGAGCGCTATTATCGGCGTGCGTGAAAGCCTCTGGCCCATTATCAACATCCAGCAAAATAGCATCAAAAGTTGTGGCTTTTTGCTTGAACAACTCAGCTACGTCGCCCAGATGTACCTGCGCTCGCTGGTCGTCAAGCGGCCTTCCCGCGCATTCGCCCAAGGCACCGCGATTCCATTCGACCACACCGGGCACAAGTTCGGCGACGACCACCTCAGAACTAGCTGAGGTAGCCTGTAATGCGGCGGCTAAAGTAAAGCCCATGCCTAAGCCGCCGACCAACACCTTGGCATTATCGACACCTTGCAAATGCGCACAACCCAATTCGGCTAAAGCAAGCTCAGACGAATACATTCGGCTGGACATCAAGTCTCCGTTCACGCCGACCAACTGAATCGCGAACTCGCCATCACGCTCACTCAATTTTAATTCACCACCGCCGTTGGGAATAGCGGTGGTACCCAAGACAATCGTGGGGATCATAATATCTCTATGCGTTACAGCTACGATTGAAAAATGGCGCTTGGATTGCCGTCTTTTTCTTTGGCAGACTGATAACTGGGCACTTGCTTGATGCGTTTCACCCAGGCTTCGCAATTCGGGTATTTACCTTTTAACAAGCCCTTAGTATCAGCCGATTCCAGCGGGTAACTCATCATCATATCCGCCGCGCTCAGAGCATCACCAGCGAACCAACCAGTGGCGGCTAGATCAGCTTCTGCCTTCTCTAATAGCAACTTTACTCTAGGCTCAACCATGCCGCTTGAAGCCTTGCCAAGCACCAGTTTAATTAACGGACGAATTAACCCAGGCGACTTTGTTTGAAGCATCTGCAGCACCAAATTCATTAACAGCATCGGCATCAAAGAGCCTTGCGATGCGTGAAACCAAAACAGATAATCAGCACGTGCAGGCGAGCCAGCCGCTGGCCTCAACGATGAGCCCTGATGTTGATCTAAGATATAATCAAAGATCGCCGCCGTTTCGGCTAAGTTCAAATCACCATCACTGATCACTGGCGCAGTACCCAAGGGCGAAACCGCTTTATAGTCCGCCGGTGCCAAACGCGTTTGCTTGTCGCGCTCGTATAGCTTCAGATCATAATCAACACCTAATTCCTCGAGCAGCCAAAGGACTCGGTATGATTGCGAATATTCAAGATGATGTAGCGTTAACATAATTATTACCTATCGAGATTTAAGAGTTTGGGGTTCGGCGTAGGTTTTCCAAGCGAACGATCAGTGTGAAAATTTACCGCCGTTATTGCGCTTAACAGCGCTACTTTTCAGAGCACTGATCAGAACACCGACCAGAGTAGTGACTGAAGCGTTGTTTAGCGGGGAGCCGTTAGACTGACTTCACTATTCTCAGCGCTAAGTGTCGTTGAGAAAAATTGCGCGGCAGCTTCGGCATCATCACCTGACCGAAAGTGCATATCAAAAAACGAACCGATAGCGATGCGGGTTAGCCATTGCTGTTTTAAGCCATTCATTGATTGTCCAGCCATGTCGGGGCAAGGCTCACCGGCGACTACATCACGTAAAACGCCATTGGTGTTAGGCAAAACTTCATCCCAACGTTCGGGGAGCTTCAACTTGGACAACATTATATTCATAAACGCACAGCCCAGGTTGTCAGGGTTTTGCATCCAGCGAATGGGGTTTCCGACGTTAGCAAACCCCAAGTGCGTGCCCTTATTCAAACTCAGGAACCAACCATTCGAGTGCCGAGCTTTTACCTGCGTTGCATTTACCAGTTCTGGCACAACTCGATCCATGGTGCCCGACAATATCAACGATTTCACCTTTGGATTGCTGGCGTAAAAGCGCTCGCTAAAGGCTTCTAAGGGTGGTGCCATCATTGCCGCCACGCTAATACGATCGTCTGCCAAGTCTGGGTGAAACACAGCCAATGCGGTTGTTAACCCGCCTAGGGACAAGCCATAAGCACCAATTCTGGCACTGTCTATTCGGTTATGGATAACACTATTTGGATCATTGTTCAGTGCTAATACGTGATCAATCACGGCGCTCACGTCGCCAGGCTGATTCACAACATCCAGTAACTGCGGAGTACCAGCCGGTGAACGCGTATTACTCAAGGGAAAATCCACCGCAGCAACCACATAGCCATTACCAGCAAGGTATTTTGAGATATGTCGTGAGTCTTCATGATAACCACCAAAGCCGTGACTGAATATCAGCAATGGGTGTTTGGCAGAGCTTTGACTTGACGCATTGTTGTTTAGATTCTCAGGGTACCAAATCGTACCCATGAGCCTGCGAGTATCACTGCCGTCGTACCCGCCCAAGGCAGGGGTATCACGGCTAGAATCAACAAAAGCGATGTCAATGCTGGCAGTGGCGTAAGGCGATTGGTGTAAGCGTTGATTCGATTTAGATCCTTCAGATAAGTCAGTTGGCGCATTTATAAGCCATAACCCAAAAAATACAATCGACACCAAAATGAAAATTGCCGTCAGGATCAAAGCGATTTGTTTCAATATTTTCATGATTTTGAGTCTACCACGTGACGAGCGCCGGTTAAGTGATGCCCAAACGAAAATTGCCTTGGATTTTTCATCTCAATAAAGAAGTTTCAGTAAACCGGTAATATGACTTATGATCGATCTCAAATGATCGCAAACTAGGTCTAGACGGTGTTTAGTCACAGCTTGCGATTCAGAAAGCCTTTTTATTATAAATTTTTACAGCATTAATGTGTTTTTAAAGGCCGTGCACCAGATGCGCGGCCTCAGTCGGACGCGAATACCATATAAATTAAAAACCGCGACAGCTTTTAATCGCATGAATAAAAGACAGACTGACACTCATTGGCGCTGCACAGCCCTTTTTAGGAGTGATTTTTAACGTGAATATCTCAGAGATACTGAAAGAACTAGGCATTGAAGCCAGCCTTATTAACAACGGCAACCTCGCCGTGAACAGTCCGATTGACGGAGCAATTATAGGCAATGTCAGTACCCACAACACATCGGAAATAGATTCAATCATTGAAAACTCAGTTATCGCTTTCAATGAATGGAAAACCGTACCCGCGCCTAAACGCGGTGAAGTCGTGCGGGTATTTGGCAACAAACTTAGACAACATAAAGAAGCATTAGGTGCCTTGGTGACGCTGGAGTGCGGCAAAATCTACCAAGAAGGTTTGGGCGAAGTGCAAGAAATGATCGACATTTGCGACTTAGCCGTTGGCCTTTCACGCCAGCTATTTGGCTTGACCATCGCCTCTGAACGCCCTGGCCACCGCATGGCTGAAACTTGGTTGCCGATTGGCCCGGTTGGCGTCATTTCGGCATTTAACTTCCCAGTAGCGGTTTGGGCTTGGAATGCGACATTGGCTTTAGTTTGCGGCGACAGCGTTATTTGGAAACCATCGGAAAAAACGCCGATCACGGCATTGGCCTGCTTAAAGATATTTGAAGATGCAGCGGCTGAAGTAGGAGATGTACCTGAGCACCTGTGCCAGCTTATTATTGGTGAAGCCGAAGCCGGGCAACAACTCACCGCCGACTCGCGTGTGCCAGTCATCAGTGCCACCGGCAGCACAGCCATGGGCCGTAAAGTAGGCCCGGTTGTTGCTGAACGTTTTGGCCGCTCTATATTAGAACTCGGCGGTAACAATGCGATTATCGTATGCCCTACCGCTGACTTGGACATGGCCGCTAGAGCCATTTTGTTTGGCGCAGTTGGCACCGCGGGTCAGCGATGCACCTCTACCAGACGCGTGTTAGTGCACGACTCGGTCTATGACCAACTTGTACCATCATTGAAGAAGGCATACCAAGGCATAACTATTGGCAACCCTCTGGAGCCAAGCACTTTGGTGGGGCCATTAATCGATCAAGCGTCTTATACCGCCATGCAAAACGCGCTTAGCAAACTAGAAAGCGCCAAAATCACCGGCGGCGAGCGTGTCAATGCACAAGCTCATCCAAATGCCTACTATGTACAGCCAGCTATTGTTGAAATGCCTCGTTCATCGCAAACTGTACAGACCGAAACCTTTGCGCCAATCCTCTATTTCTACCCATACTCAGAATTAGCCGAAGCAATCAAATTGCATAATGATGTACCACAGGGTTTGTCCTCGGCGATTTTCACGAACGATATGCGTGAAGCCGAAACATTCACCTCAGCGATAGGCAGCGACTGCGGCATCGCTAACGTGAATATTGGCACCAGCGGTGCGGAAATTGGTGGTGCATTTGGGGGTGAAAAAGAAACCGGCGGCGGTCGAGAATCGGGCTCTGATTCTTGGAAGGCATACATGCGACGTTGTACTTCTACGGTTAACTACTCAACTGAATTGCCGTTAGCGCAAGGCATAAAATTTGAGGCTTAAGCCAATTATTTAAAAAGGCAAAGGGGTTGATTTATAGACTGTGTGAAAACCATCAGCACCACCATAACTTGAGCATGAAATTAAACATCAAGCCCTTCGCCTTAATTGCACTGCTGGCACCACCAGTCATGGCCGATGCCGGTGTTTTTGATGCTGAAGTTTCAGAGGCCAGCTCTTCTGTTATCAACTCTTCTGTGGCTAACCATTCTGTGGTCAAATCTTCTAAGGCTATCGCTTCTGATGTCCAAATTGTCAACGGTGCGCTGGCGCTCAACGACAAGACGATATCAGAGGAGCCTTCATCGACTAAAAAGATCCTTTTTCAGTTAGATAATGACCTGTTTGCCGGCTCTGATCGCGACTATACCAATGGCGTTCGATTTGGTGTTGTGCAAGAAATACCGGAAAATTCAATACGCAGCCAGCGCATGGCCAGGCGCTTACTGGAAAATTCAAAAAAGCTGCTCAACAAATTACAACTGGCCAGATTGAATACCGATGGCGAGCTACGATTTGCACGCGGCATTGGTATTAGCCAGCTTATTTACACTCCTGAAAACCCCTTTGCTCTGAGCTCGCCTGACGGCGAAAGGCCTTATGCCAGCTGGTTAGGCTTGGAATATTCTTTGCACGTGAAAGAGCAACACTATGTCAATAGTTTGACTCTATCGCTTGGCACAACCGGGGATTCCACCTTTGCACAGCCAACGCAAAACTGGGTGCATCGAAATATCAGTAACAGCCCAATATTTCAGGGCTGGGATAGTCAAGTTCCATCAGAGTTAACGCTCAACTTACATTTTGATCACAAACAAAGTTTTAATAAACTTTCTAAGCAGCTCGGCGGCGGTTTGGAAATAGACGGCTACTACGAAGGTGGCGCCGCCTTGGGCAACTTTAGAAGCGATGCCTATCTCGGCAGCTTAGCTCGCATTGGCTATCGACTGCCCAGCAGCTTCACAACACCGCGTGTTCAATTGGGCAGTTACGGACATCAGTTTTTTCGTGGTACCGATGATCAAAACAACAAGCTTTCAACATACGCATTTTTAGGCGTTCGTGGCACGGCCGTATTACACGACATAACGCTAGACGGCCCAGTTTTTCGTGACTTTGACACCGGCGTGAAGTCAAAATCATTGGTTGGCGAGCTAATTTTCGGTGTTGGTTTCAAATACAAAACGGTCGATGTGATCTTTTCAAAAACGGTCAGAAGCGAAGAGTTTACCGGCCAAACCGAAAACTTACGATTCGGCTCAGTTATGATTCGCTGCCCTTTTACCTTGTTTTAAGCTCCCTTTTTTCAATAACCATTTGGGTTAGCTAAAACGCACTGATCTAGGTTCGCGCTGCTTGCGCATCAGGCGATTGAAAATGCGTTAGGCCTAAAAAGAATATTGATAGAAAACACGCGCTCAATAAAAGAACAAACCCGCCGTCCCAACCAAAACTGTCTACCGTGAACCCCAACACAATATTGGCCGATACGGCCCCGCCCAAATAGCCAAATAAACCGGTCAACCCGGCCGCCGTACCAGCAGCCTTTTTGGGCACCGACTCTAAGGCATATAAGCCAATCAGCATGACAGGCCCGTAAATAAAAAAGCCGATCATCACCAAGGCAATCATATCAATCGCCGGGTTGCCCGCTGGGTTGAGCCAATATACCAATACGGCCACGGTGACTAAGCTCATGAACAAAATGCCCGCTGGCGCTCGCCGCCCCCTAAAATATCTATCAGACATCCAACCGCACAAAATAGTGCCGGGTATACCCGCCCATTCGTACAAGAAATAGGCCCACGACGATTTGTCTACGGTGAAACTCTTGGCTTCATTTAGATATACCGGCGCCCAATCCAAAACACCGTAGCGGATGAGATAAACAAAGGCATTCGCGATCGCGATAAACCAAAGTAATCTATTATTGAGCACGTATTCAAAAAAGATCGCCTTGGCGGTCATTTCATCTTCTTGCGATGACTCATACGATTCAGATGAATCATTTTTAAACTCTTCGATGGGAGGTAATCCGCACGATTGCGGTGTGTCTCTTAATAACAACAAAATCAACACGGCAATAAGCAAGGCGAAGAACGCGGGCAAATAGAATGCTGAATACCAATCATCATTAAACAGCCACAGACCCAACAAAAAGATAGGCCCAATCAGGCCACCGCCAATATTGTGCGCGACATTCCAGACTGCCACCACACCACCGCGTTCTTGGCGTGACGACCAGTGTACAATAGTCCGCCCGCAGGCAGGCCATCCCATACCCTGAAACCAGCCGTTGAGAAACAGCAAGGCGAACATGATTAGCAAAGACTCTGTAGCCCACGGCGCAAAGCCCAAACACAACATAATGCAAGACGATGCAATCAGCCCAGCGGCCATAAAATAACGTGGATTGGAGCGGTCAGAAACATTGCCCATGAAAAATTTCGATAAGCCATAGGCGATTGAAACTGCCGCCAAGACCGTACCTAACTGGCCGCGCGAATAACCAAACTCCTCAATGAGAAACGGCATCGCCAGACTGAAATTTTTACGCACCAAATAATAGCCCGCATAGCCGATGAAAATACCAATAAACAACTGCAAGCGAAGCTTTTTGTAGTCGTGGTCGACCTTATCTGATGCTAAGGGTTCTAAGTGCGCGGCTGGCTTGAATATGCCTATCATAAAACCCTCTGATGCTATTTTTGATTGTTATTGTTACTCCACATCATACGGCACGCACTTAGCTAAACTCAAACCATTAAACTTTGTTGGTGATCAATTCAGCTTTCAAAGCTCTGACTGGCCTATGCTAAAAAAGTCACTGGCCAAGGCTGATCGCAATGATTGACGACACAAACCCAATGAACGCGATACCAGTTCGAATATTATGCCAGCGCGCCCAGTTTGAGAGTTCACTGGGTACGTTTTCTGCACTGCAAGAGCCGGTTTCAAAGCTGTTATTGGCGCCTTTGAAATACGCAAAATAGATTACCAGCATGACCATGCCAAAAAGCGCTGACACCCCCCACCAAACAGTATTGCTGGCAGCTGCTTGAAACGCGCATAAAAAGGACAATACAGGAAGCACCGTACCGGCAATGGTAATCGGTGCGAAAAAGCGAAACAAAGACGGCGCCATGGTGTGATGCAAATCGAGAAAGTCTTTAGGGGGCATTCTTCGCCAATACGGTACCAGCACATTCGCTTCTGTAAGCAACGCGCCGACCAAAACACCGGTTGAAACAGCTGTGATTAATTCTAAAGCAGGTAAAACGTCATTTATAAAATTCATACATTGAGTCTAAATTAATCACGATTAATTGATAATATTGGTAATTATTGAAATACTTTTCATGAAAATTAAATAATGAATCAATTAAACGCCATAAAAGTCTTCAAGCGAGTAGTCGAGCTGAACAGCTTTTCAGCCGCTGCGCGCGCACTACGAATGTCGAATGCAGCGGTTAGTAAAAGCGTCAGTGACCTTGAAAACCATCTTGGCACTCAATTATTGGTTCGCACCACGCGACGCATAAGCGTGACTGAGGCCGGCGAAAATTACTTTCAACGGTGTACGAGTATCCTTCAGGATTTAGAAGAGGCCGACCTGAGCGCAAGTTCTAATTCACGCGAGCCACGTGGGCGCCTGAAAATAAATGCGCCAATGTCGTTTGGCTTGCTTCGAATAGCGCCGCTAATTTCAGACTTTCTATCACTGCATCAAGAAATTGAAATTGACCTGGTTCTAAACGACAGCGTTGTCGATCTAATACAAAGTGGCTTTGACGTTGGCTTACGGATCGGCGGCAACCAGCCAGACTCTAGCCTTGTGAGCAAGCGCTTAATGCCAATTGATCGGCTTGTATGCGGCTCTTATGATTATTTCGAAAAATTTGGCTACCCCAATACCCCTACCGACTTATACAAACATCGCTGCCTAATTTACAGCCTATCGTCATCGCCAAGTAACTGGCTGTTCACCAAACAAGGCCGCGTAGAATCGATTCAGGTCACCGGGCCGCTGATTGTAAATAACAGCATTGCACTGCGCGAAACGCTGCTCGGTGGAATTGGTCTTAGTCTGATACCTAAATTTATCGTAGAAAACGAGCTTGCTGATGGCACTCTCGTGCAAACTCTGCATGACTATCAGCCCGACCCTCAATCACTGCACGTTGTGTACCCGCAAGCCAAATACGTTTCACAAAAAGTGAGAGCCTTTGTGGACTTTATGAGTGATAGCTTTTCGGGCACGCTAAGTGCTAAACGCTAAGTTAAGGCAACACCGGCAAAACTAACACCGCCCCAACCGGTATTCATAAAGTTGCGAATATTCTGATGATCAACGCCGGACGGGTTTTCAAGAACATCTTTTCGGTAATAGTCACCAAAGCACGCAAGCGTCTGCTCAACTGTCAGCTTATGCAACAGCCCAAAAGCAAAAATTTTACACGAGCCATTATTTTCACCCGCTGCGTTGTTTAAATTCCCATTCGAAAAAGCAGTCGGCGTAAAGGTATATGACTCATCAATAACAGTCATGGTATCGGTAAACTCAACCGAATCCGGTTGCGTGGCTAAGCGTTTAAGAAATGCATCTAACATAATATTATTTAGGGAGTTGTTTTATGGCCAGCACATTACACAAGCCTGTGGGCAATGGCCAGCTCTATTCTTATACTAAAGGACAAGAAAAAACCTTCTAACCATTGTGTTGGAAAACATCTCTACCCTACAAGTCGCTCAAGTTATCGAGCAACCATTGGCCTCTTGAAAGGGTTTCTTCACGTAATTCATTATCCATCTTTGTGAGGTTTTTATAGACCATTCCTATTCTAGGGTTTTGGCCAAAGCGGTCTCGATGGCGGTCCATAAAGTGCCAGTAAAGACTGTTAAAAGGACAAGCCGATTCGCCTACTTTATCTTTAACCGAATATTGGCACCCTGAACAATAGTCACTCATGCGATTAATGTAAGCACCGCTAGCAGCATAGGGTTTGCTTGCGATCAAACCGCCATCAGCAAACTGACTCATACCTCGAGTATTAGGCATTTCGACCCATTCAATAGCGTCGATATAAACACCTAAATACCACTCATCAACCTGACTTGGCTCGATACCAGCCAATAGACAAAAGTTCCCGATAACCATTAGTCGCTGAATATGATGAGCATACGCCTTATCTAAAGATTGGCTTAGCGAATGTTTCATGCAATTCATTTTTGTCTGACCAGACCAGAAGAAGTCTGGCAGATCACGTGTTGCTTGTAGCGAATTCAGCTCTGAGTAACTGGGCATATTTACCCAATACATACCGCGAACGTATTCTCGCCATCCGATTATCTGCCTTACAAACCCCTCGATCTGCGCCAAACTGATTTCTTCAGGGCGCGCTTCGAACTCGGTAATAGCTCGTGTTATTACTTGTAAAGGGCTCAATATCTTAGCGTTCATGGCGAAAGATAAACGCGAATGATAAAGGCTCCAAGAGTATTCACTATTGGCAGTCATCGCATCCTGAAACCTACCAAAGTTAGGTAAGCTGTACTTACAAAAATAGTCTAACAATTCAAGCGATTGTGCGCGCGTTACCGGCCAAACAAGAAACTCCTCAATGTCTCCAAAATGATGGATTTGGTGTTCTTCAAGACGCGACTCTAATTCAAAAAGGTCGTTTTCGAAAACTAGTGGCTCAGGGATATCCGCTAAGTCTGCTTTTTTAAGTTTGTTGCGATTATCTGCATCGAAGTTCCATTGACCGCCAAGCGGCTGATCGCCGTCCATCATTATGTTGTGGCGTTTGCGCATTTTACGATAGAAGCCTTCTAGCCTTGTCGATTTACCCTGTTGAAAATGAATATTAATTTCTTCAAACGGTAGAATAAAATGCTCTGAATCCACGCAAGCTTGAGTAACAGTCCCAGTTGAAAATTCAATATTTTGTATCTGGGAAATTAGCCGATATTCATCTGGACGCTGATACTCAAAACTCTCAACGCCAAACTGAACACTAAGCTTCTTAATCAAGTCAGGCAAATCACGATAGTGACGACTCTCATCTAGAGACAAATGAAGAACATGATGGCCAGCGGCTTTTAAAGCTTTGCTGAATGCTTGCATAGCCAAAAAAAACGCCGCTATCTTTTGCACATGATGTTTAACATAGCGGGCTTCTTGGTGTAATTCAGCTAACACATACAAAACGGTCTCGTCTTTTTCGCGATACCACGAATGTGACGCGTTTAGCTGATCGCCTAGAATCAAGCGCAGTGTTTTATAGCGTTTATGCATACAAACTAACCGTTTTCTTTCGCATTGAGATTTCGTTTTTTCTGGCAATGTTTGGAACAATATTTCACTTCATTCCAACTATTTTTCCATTTTTTACGCCATGTAAACGGCCGCTCGCACGCGACGCAGGTTTTAGAGGGCAAGTTAATTTTGTGATGCGTCACTAATTACTCCTAACATGTCGTCGTAGAATGCGACTTGCTTCCCTTTTGACATCGGGTCGTTTACGCCATGACCACAATAGATCACTGGCGACCCGATAGGTTTGTTTGGTATCTACAATCGGAGCTGGATAGTCTGCGCCAATAACGGTGTTGTACATTAACTCCTCCATGGCGGTGATACGCCAAGGCTCAAACAAAAGAGCATTTGGAAGCTGGGCGAGCTCAGGACACCATTGGCGAATAAACACTCCTTCAGGGTCGTGTTCTTGAGCTTGCTTAGTTGGGTTATAAATACGAATCGTATTGATACCTGTCACGCCTGCTTGCATCTGAAATTGCGCGTAATGAATGCCGGGTTCAAAATCTAAAAACACACTCGCTAAGTGTGCTACGCCTCTTCGCCAATCAATTGCTAGGTGATGTGTAATAAAACTGACAAGCATGGCTCTCATTCTAAAATTAATATAGCCAGTTTCTGACAAACATCGCATACACGCATCCACTAAAGGATAGCCGGTTTGACCTGTACGCCAAGCAACTAGGTCTTGCTGAGATTTTTCGTCCTGACGATAAGGCAGTTCGCGGTAGCCTTTATTAATTGGCTCAAACTCCATATTGCATTCACTTTCAAATTTTTGGATGAAGTGACAATGCCAGTGGAGTCGCGAAGATAAAGCTACTAAAGGTCTACGCCAACCTTTTCTTTGCCAATGGCTAAGCAAGTTTTGATAGACCTGTCGTAAGCTTATATTTCCCCATGCTAGGTATGGCGATAGCCTGGAGCAACTCAACTGACTTTGCAGTGGTTTCGAAATGAGTCGATGATAGTCTTTACCTCTTGTGTCGAAAAACTCATCCAAGGTTTTCATTGCCTGATCGCTTCCACCTTGTTGCATCAAATTATTTCTTTGCTTCCAACGACTTGGCAGTTTGCTGGTCTCAAACAGAATTTTAACAAGTTCGAGCTTGTTTGGTTGATTGTCAATAATCCCAGCTCGCATAATACTGCGCCAATTTTTATCCCACTCAGCTCGATTTGAACACGCACGAACAACCGCTCCGGTTCTAGACTCTTGCCAGAAAATATCCATTTCATTTGTCCACCTCAACAATGCCTTATCACGAGCGAAGGTTTTCGCAAGGCCAGTTTCTTCATGTGAAAAAATTGATTTGATTTCGAACGTGGAGTAGATCTGTTTGAAAATAGACAACACCTCTCCGTGAGCAATCGACACATTTGTTCTTAGTTGTCGATTCATATCAGTCAAAGACTCGGTAACAAATCGCCAGTGTCGCTCTGAATAGTGAGGGTCGGTGAGCAAAGAAGGTTCAAATATATAGAGCAGCAATGTAGGTAAGCCAGATTCCTCGGCTAACTTGAGCGGCATGTGATCATATAAACGTAAATCACGCTTAAACCAGACAACATTGATTTTCTGTTTCCGAGACACGACTTCGAATCAATTAAACAATTGGCCAGTCAACGGCATCAACAGAGTCAAGATCCTCGAGCACTGCATCGCCATTCCATAGATTAATGTAGCGCCTATCCGGATCAAACTGTCGTTCTTGTTTCTCTAAATTAAAGTGTCGTTTACTGCGCACATCCGCCCCAACCCCCGCTAAATATTGCCAGTTTCCCCAGTTAGAAGCCACATCATAGTCTATCAACACTTGCTCAAAATAAGCCGCACCAAAACGCCAATCAATGGCCAGCTCATTAACCAAACAACTAGCAACAATTTGACGACCACGATTAGACAAATAGCCCGTCGTTTTCAATTCGTTCATGCACGCGTTAACGAGAGGGTATGGCGTGGAGCCGTTCACCCATTTTTGAAATCGCTCTGGATAATAGCTTGTTAGTGGAATAGCGTTCTTTATGCCAGTGAAAGAGAACAGTCTCGAACCTAGCTTGCGGGCATACCACTGAAAATATTCACGCCACAAAAGCTCAAAATAAATCCAGTAAGTCGATTCATTTGCCGCGACAGCCTGCTCGTATTCAGATAACACGGCGACTACTTCACGAACAGACAAGCTGCCATTTGAGAGCCATGGCGAAAACTTAGAAGAGTTTTCCCACCCATCAATATTGTTGCGAACCTCTTTGTAGAACATAGGTTTTTCACTGGAGAAATAATCATTCAGCTGAATTAAAGCAGCCGCCTCACCGCCTTGAATCATGCTTTTAGAGGGCGCTTCGTCAAGAAAGCCGTCTGTACTTAAAGATTCGAATTGCGGAGGCGGTGGGATGTAACTTTGCTTTGAAATCGACTTTAAGGGTGCAACATCACTCACTGAATGTTTAAACTTGGTAAAACTTTTCGGTAGCGCAGCAACTTCAAATGGTAAGGAAGTCTCATCAAACAGTGTATGAGATTCAATTGAACAAAAATCGACGCCACCATTTGCTTTTATTAGATGGTTCCAGGCTCGATTTTCATAAAAACCAGCACCACGACTTCGTATAACGTGGGTGACACCAAGCTGTTCTATCAAGGCGTTGAGTGTCGGGACCGTTTCAGATTCGATAACGATCAATCGCTGCCCGAAACGTTTGAGGCTTTGATGCAGATCAACCAATGACTCACGCAAAAATTGATCGGAGTTTTGGCTAGAGCCGGCTTGCGTGTATAGGTGAGAAACACGCCAAGGACGGTCAATAACGTAAATACAAAGCAATTGATCAACCAGCATGCTTGCTCTGTTTAGGGCCGGGTTATCGTGTAAACGCAGGTCATTGGTAAACCAGAATATCCCCACTTCTAACTTCTTCATAACTGACTCACAACTAACCCATCTAAATAAGAGGTATAAAATAACCTATGGTCAGTCAAGAATATGTGCTATCAGCGAAGACTCTAGAATCACTTAAAATTCAGATTGAGAGGGTATTCTTTACTCTCAAAGAATTAACGAATTTGTCCAAATGAAAAAACTTAAGCTAGATCATGTAGAGCGACTCAGTCATGGCCAACGCTCTGGTTTAAATATTGGCTCTCGATCTGTAGGGCACTACCTCAAATCGCATGAGCGATCTGCCTATGAAAGAGCTCTAAAAAAGGGCTATCTAGATATTCACCAAAAAGACAGAGCAAACCTATGGCATATCTGGGAAAAAGCTTGTTTGGCGATGCAATGGCAATTCTTGGTGTTAGTCAAACACACTGAAAGCGCAATTGGTACTATTTATCTAAACGATCAAATGTTAAGTCAGCACAAATTAAGTGATGCTAAACTGCAGATACAAGGCTTAGCATCTTCGAATAGTAAATAATTACTTTTCTGTAGCTCACTTTATCTGCTTAAGTCGATCGATTTCGTCGGCAATTTTTTCAGCCTTTGAAGTTAAATCAGAATAGCTACGAATGTCGCCTCTACGCTGTGCCTCTAGTGCTTGTTCTAAAAGAGCGCTGTATTGCTTACTCAGTTTAGTAGTGGGGTCTTTCTTAAGGAACGAAAACATAATACTCAGTGTTATTAGCGAATCGGTTGTCTTTTGCGCAGAGTATCATTCTCGTGTGCACACAACGTATTGCCCAATAATTGAACCCTAAACTTTTGATTATCAAAACAAACCAATATTGACTTATTGCAAATAACACTGTTATATTTATGCCGATTAATCAGGTAGCTCTTATGTTTTCGATCAAAAAGATTACGGCCTTTGATGCCATGCAATTTCCATCGCCAAAATCCCCACCAAGACCCAGTCTGGTTTTAGGGGAGATGCGAGCCGGTTTGGACTTGGCGAGTGTTCCAGCATCGTTGATAAAAAGCTGGGTTCACAAACAATCGACCAGCCAAAACACAGCAAAGTTGCCTATTATTCTGATGCCTGGTTTTGCATCTGATGAACGATACATGAAACCACTAGGCAAACATCTAGAGCATTTCGGATACACCACTGAAGGCTGGGGCTTAGGCTTGAACTTGGCCGGTGCTGACAAACCTCACACTCTGGATCAATTAAGAAAGTCGTGGAATGTCGAGCCTTATGAAGGCTATACAGCTGAGTCTTACCGCGGAGAAGGCGGCGTGCCTTACCTCTGCGATTTAGCGACACAGCGAGTCAAACTACGAGCCAAAGAACTTGGCTCCAAAGTCGTGCTGATTGGTTGGAGCCTGGGCGGTTATATTGCTCGTGAAGTGGCTCGCGAACTGGAAAATGACGTGGCTCACGTAATCACATTGGGCTCACCGGTCATTGGTGGGCCGAAATACACTAAGGCCGTCAGATTTTTCCAGGCCAAGGGCTTTGACATTGATTGGATTGAAAGAGAGGCCAGCAAACGAGATGCATCGCCGATCCAACAACCGATCACAGCCATATACAGTAAGACAGACGGAGTTGTTAATTGGCATGCAGCAATCGACAAAATTAGCCCGAATGTGACTCATTGGCAAATAAACGCCGCCCATATTGGCATGGGCTTCAATCCCAAAATATGGCGGTTAATCAGAGAATCTCTAGCTGAACATGGGCATATTAAGCTAACGCAAGCTTAGCCGTTTCAAGCGCTAAGTATCACCAGGGAAGTGTGGATCCATCCCAGTTATAAAAGCTACCAGTATCGACTGCTTGTAAAGATTCGGTTACGCTCAAAATGCGTTTTGCAGATTGCTCGGGCGTATAATAATTCGCTGGATTCACACCAGAGGAAAAGGGTTTGGACAGAGGGCCTTGAGTTGTGCCAGGGTGAATCAAGGCGACAGCGGCCTTTTTGTTAGATCGAACCAACTCTCGAGATGCTGTTTTAACCATCATATTTAACGCAGCTTTAGAGCTGCGATAGCCATACCACCCACCCAAAGCATTGTCCTCAATGCTGCCTACCATGGCGCTGAGAAAAGTAAATCGTGATGGTTCGGTTTTACTCAATAGCGGAGAAAACGCTTTTAAGCACATCGCGGGCAGAATAGTATTGATTCTGAAATACTCAGCAAGACCGTCACTGCTTAATTGTGAAAGCCTTTTTTCGGGCGCCACAACATCATTGTGCAACACCCCAATACAGCAAATAATAGTATGAAAATCGCCAGCTTTTTTTAGATCGGCACTTAAAGACAACAGCGAATCATCGCTGTAATCAGTATCTTGTTGACCAATCGTGTGCAACTCATAATTCGCGGCCATCAACCCCGACAGCGCGCTTCCTATGGTTCCGTTAGAACCTATTATCAACGCTCTTTTCAAAATATTTTGGGTATTGATGGCATAATGAATGTAGTTAGTATTCTAAACCATGGCGGTGGCTAACTCTAATTTCTAAGCCATTTAGTAGCGTCGACTGAGTAGCGCCTGCTGAGTAGAAACACACCCTGCCAATCACCCCTATCTAGACAGAACTGCAAATGACTCACTACGCTTTCGAACCAACACCCGTTGTCTGTATGCCGATTCAGGGCACCGAACAACGATACCCTATAAATCGAATCTTCTGTATCGGCCGAAATTATGAGGCTCACGCCAAAGAAATGGGCGGCGAAGCAGATAAAGCGGCGCCTTTTTATTTTACCAAAAGCCCATGCCACTATGTTCCTTCTGGAACACAGCTTGAGTACCCTCAAGGCACACAAAACTTTCATTATGAGATGGAGTTGGTTATCGCCATGGGCAGCGATGCGTTCAATGTATCAAAAGAAGATGCGCATTCAACTATATTCGGTTATTGCAACGGCCTGGATATGACGCGCCGTGATTTGCAAAAGGCGGTTCGAGAAAAAGGGCGACCTTGGGACATAGCAAAGGATTTCGAGCAGTCTTGCGTGCTTTCCGAAATTGTTCCAGCGAACACCTGCGGGCATTTTACCGAGGGCTCGATAACCCTTTCGGTAAACGGTGAGACCAAGCAGAATTCGGATATTTCACTTCTTATTAATAATGTTGCCGAGATTATCGAAAACCTATCAACGTACTATCGTCTAAGAGCTGGCGACTTGATTATGACGGGCACCCCAGCCGGTGTCGGCGCTGTTGTTTCCGGTGACAAAATAGTAGGCTGTATTGAGGGTCTCGGTGAAATATCCGCGACTGTCGTATAGACTTGATCTGAACAATTTAGCGGCCTTTTATAAAACACTTTGAACCAACTACTTGATGCCTAAATGGAGTCTTTATGAAGCTTTACGATTACTGGCGGTCTGGCGCGTCGTTTCGCGTAAGAATCGCGCTCAATATTAAAGGAATCGATTACCAGCAACAGGCCGTAAACCTTATTAAGGACGGCGGGCAACAACACAACGATGATTATCGGGCGATAAACCCGCAAGGCTTTGTGCCGGCTCTTGTAACCAACGGGGAATCAATAACTCAGTCCATGGCCATTATTGAGTACCTAAACGAAGTACACCCTAACCCACCATTACTACCCGCTGAACCTCTGGCACGAGCGCGCGTAAGAGCCATGGCCAATGTTATTGCGGCGGACACTCACCCGATTCAAAACTTACGAATACTACAAAAGCTTAAAGCCATTGACTTTGATCAAACGCAAGTCAATGAATGGGGCGCGCACTGGATAGAACAGGGCTTTGCGTCACTTGAAAGAATGCTTGATAACGGCCCTAAGGGCGAATTTTTCTTCGGTGACACCGTCACCCTTGCAGACATTGCCATAGCACCTCAGATGCTTAACGCCGAGCGTTTCGAGGCCGACCTTAGTAAAACGCCGAGGGTTGTGGAAAAAATTAAACGACTTTTTGAGTTGCCAGAGTTTGATAAGGCCAAACCTGAGAATCAACCAGACGCCCCTCAATAGGGCATCATTGTTGGGTCGGTTTGGCCATTTTAATTAACGTGCAACGCTTTAATTAATCCATCGTATCTTGCAGTACTTTCAAATGTGCTTCCATGATCGCAATGTCTTCTGCTCTAAGCTCGATTTTATTATGAGCGTATTGCTCAACAGGCAGTTGCTTTAAACCTTCGGCCGCTTTTTCTACGGTGGCATTCAATTGTTCTGCAGGCACAACTAAATCTAAGAACCCCGCAGGTAGTGCCGTCTTCGGGTTGCTGAACTGCGACTGCAGAGCCGAGGATTTAATGTACATCGGGTTTAGCTCTGCCTTCAAGATCGCCACCAGAAAATCAGTGAACCTCATGTTGGCAGCGGTTTCTGGCAAACCGATTTTATATTCACCTTCCGCGCCAATCCTTGTATCACTGACCAATAAAGTAAATGCGCCCATGCCCAATGCATGGCCAGCGGCGGCCGAGATGACCGGCTGAGGATGTTTATACAAGCGCAGCATCAGTGCAAAACCGCCAAGTATCATTTGCTTTCGAGCGTCGCCACCCAGCTTCATAGCGCCTAGATCAAAACCAGCACTAAATTTGTCACCAGAGCCCATGATGACGACGGCTTTCGCGTCAGTCTCGGCTTTATCAAGTGCGGCATTAAAATCTTCTATCATCGCAAAACTGAACACGTTGGCTTTGCCATCATTTAATTCAATGTAAGCAACGTCGTTTCGAATTTCTAGGTTTATCAATTTCTGTCTCCTAACTCTACGACCAAGCAGTTTGGCGTAGCTGATTTATACTTTACCCCTTCATTCTAACAAGTAATCGAGCATAAATAGACAACTGATTTAGCAAGGTGACTATAAGTTTGGTGAATGAATTCCAGTAACCGGCCTTGATCAAGCAGCCGCTTAAAAGGCTCAGCTACCTATACTCATTATCTATGCTCGACTAGCCATGCTCGCGATTGGAAAGTGCAGGCTAAATTCGGCGCCCGGCTTGCGATTTGCCACCTCGACTTTCCCATCCATCAGCCTGGTGAATTGATCAACTAAGGCAAGCCCTATGCCTGTGCCAGTAGTATCACGAGTTAATTCAGTTTCTGAACGATAGAACAATTCAAACACTTTTTTTAATTGATCTGATTCAATGCCTGGGCCGTAATCGCGTATCGCAAAACACACTTTATTGGCGGCTGGTGTTTTTACAGTAATATCAATTTTCTTGTGTTCCCCGTTAATCGAAAACTTTAGCGCGTTGTCGATTAAGTTGATCACTATTTGCGTAAACAAATCTGGATCAATCATCAACTTAGTTTGACGAAGCTCGTCATCACAATGCAGGCTCAATTCGAACCCGGCGGCTTCAACTTGAGTGTCTATCTTGGAGCGAATCACATCTAACAATTGCACAACACTGGTCGATTCCAGATTGGGCGTTGTTTCATTGCGTGTCATTTTCGCTAGCGCTAAAACGTTATTGATCAGACGTGTTAAACGCTCGCTCTCATCGAAAATAAAACGGTAATATCCCTGCTTCTTTGATTCATCAGCCCAGCCCGACTTTAAAATTTCACCGTACATACGAATTGAGGTCAGGGGTGTTTTTAACTCATGGCTTACCGCCGATACGAAGTCTTGTTGTTGATTGACCAAATTTAGATTTCTAAGACCAAGTCGGTACAATAGATACGTGCCAACCAACAACACTATTGCAAGCACTAGGGCCGCCCACCAAATAACATTACTACCAGCGCCGGCGGGCAAGCGATTTATTGTGTAAACACCCTCAAGCTCATTAAATGGTGATGCCATTTTAGAGCGATACAGCAAGGTGCCGGTCAAACCACCCGCACTGCTTGAGTTATAGCGGCGGCCTGTTTTACTGTACGCGGACAGTACATTGCCTTGATAAATAACCGCCAGCTTACTCATGCTGGCCACCAGACTATTGGAATATTGTTGCTCAAATACCGTACTTAAGAATTCGTCTTGCTCGATTAACATGCCTTGAATATAGCGCTGCCCTTCTCGCCAAACCTTTCTAAAAAGCACCCAATGCCCGCTATCCAATAAGGTCAGTTCGAATGGGTCAATCTCGTTCTCGAAAATTTTGATTGTCGGCACATCTACATCGGCGTCATTCGACGAGCTTACTAACGCAGGCTCAAAACTGGTTTTCTTGCGGCTAATATTAGCCGTGCCGCTCCGTTTGTCGAGAACGCCAGTCGATGGCTGAGGTGTGCTGGCCTTTTCGATGTTTTGTCGTTGCGAGATTTGGCCTTTTTTATTCTTTGCTGACTCTTTACGTTTAGCAATTCTTGCTTGATACGGTGACTCCAGCAC
Source organism: uncultured Gammaproteobacteria bacterium (assembly GCA_964516915.1). Lineage (GTDB taxonomy): Bacteria > Pseudomonadota > Gammaproteobacteria > Arenicellales > Arenicellaceae > Arenicella. Next base: position 10,516 of record CAZEXS010000005.1, on the reverse strand, counting down.
CACTTCTTCAACACTGAGCGAGCTGTTCGATTCTATGGCAGTTGTTTTACCCTGCGATTTGGCTCCGGAGTTTCGCTTAGATATATTATCAAAAGCGGCTTGCGATACCCGTTGCTCGCTAATGGCGTAATCATCAATCGCCTGACTCGCCGCCTGAGCACCAATAGGCGCTTCATCGGCCAGTTCATTTTTAGTATTGGGCAGATCATCTAAACTGGCACTATCTAGACTAGAACCATCTAAACTAGACCCAGCTAGCCTAGCCTGACCTTCAGACTGTGCCCGTTGAGGCGCTGCTGGTCTTACGCTCGATAAGGCACGTTTTGCTTGTTGAGAACTTACGCTCTGCACAGAGGCAAGCGCCGCATCAAGTGGCTTAGAAACCAATAGATCGTTTGAACTCAGGATATCGACCAATTGAGTTTCTATCTCACGACGTTGGGCTAACTCGATAGCCGATATACCATATTGACTCGCCAATGCGATTGAAGCGGGGGTAAACGGTGTAGAAAAAGTGCCGTCAGGATCCACCTGAAAATAACCCAACAAGCCAGGAAAATCACTCTCGAGCGGGAAACTCGAAATGGGCGACCGCCGTAAATAATTTTCGCGACTGTTCGCTTCGACCTGAAGAAAACCATAATCGCCAAACGAACGTTGCTCTTCACTAAGCAGCACCGCGCTCAAACGTTTATCAATTCTTTGCGCCAGATCTTCGGCAATTTGTCGATGCTGGTAATAGGCCTCCCACTGTAATTGCTCAAATGACTTGCTTACTAGAACTACCGTAGGCACAGCCATGGCAATTAGAAAACCGAGTAGCAGGAACTTCAAACGACGACTTTGATTAGAGTGCATTGACTTCATTACTAATGCTTCTTCAAGCTTCTAATATTCACAGCCTTACCCGCATAACAGTATTCACCGGTTCGATACTCACGACGCTAGGCCTCAATGCACAAGCGATAGCCTGCCCCGCGAACCGTTATTAGGTGTAGCGGATGTTTATGATTCAACTCGATTTTACGACGAATTTTCGCTATGTGAATATCCACGGTGCGTGTTTCAATCTCCATATTTTTATTGTAGCCCCACACCTTATTTAACAGCTCTTCGCGTGACACTGGCCGCTCTGAATGAGAGCTCAAGTACTGCAGCATGTCCATTTCTTTACGTGTGAAGCTCATTGTTTGATCGTCTCTTTTACCAGTCAGGTTCTCCACATCCACAGATAAGTTATTGGCAATAACAATGTGCTTTGCTTCATGCATTGCTGATGCGGTACGACGCAACACGGCTTGTATCCTCAACACCAATTGCGCCACTGAAAATGGCTTGGCCACGTAATCGTCGGCGCCGTATTGTAGGCCTTGCACAATGTCTTCGTCGCTGCTTTTAGCGGTAAGCATAATAATCGCTTGCTCTTTATCTTGCTCGCGAACCTGGTTGCAGATATCAAAGCCGCTGACACCGGGCAACATCACGTCAAGTAATAATAAGTCGTATTGGCCGGTGAGGGATTTTTGCAAACCGGTGGTTCCGTCGCTGGCAGAATCGACCTCGTAACCATGAAATACCAGCACGTCGATCAAGCCGGCCAGAATAGCTTGTTCATCTTCGACAACCAATATAGTTAACTTTTTATTCATAAAGATAGCTTAGCAAGCCCGCTGTTTTGCCTTTGTAAAGAGTTTGTAAAGTTAGCCTGCAAAAGTTTACCAAAGCATGTCTACGATGCTGACAGCGTATTTCGTACATTAGATCACGAGCAAACAATTTAACACACAAACACTCGGAGATTTACATGGCCATCATTAATCGCATCGCAAGACTATTCAAAGCAGACGTTCACGCGGTGCTAGATCAAATCGAAGAACCCGAGCTACTACTTAAGCAATCAATACGCGAGATGCAGAGCGAATTCGACGCTACCGAAAGAAACCTATTAAACGCCAAACAGCACGCAAAACAATGTGAGCAACGACTTAACGAATTGAAAAAATCGATTGAGGATATCAGCGACGAAATTGAATTATGCCTTTCCAATGAAAACGAAGATCTGGCTCGCAATTTAATTCGACGACGAATAGAGCTGCAACGCATTGTTGCCATGCAATCCAAAGCCGCACAACGCTATCAAGATCAAGCGGCTGAGCTACTGAAACTCAAGCAAGAGCAACACAGTTTGCTAAGCGACATGCAACAGAAGGCCGCCTTGCTTTGCGATAAAACCAACTTAATCGGCTCGCAATTTGATTGCCAAAGTATTGGCGCCAAGGGTGCTAAAGATGCTGAATTTGCCGTCTCAGAGTCAGACATAGAAGTCGCATTATTAAAAGAAAAACGCCGACTTGCATCATAGGTTTTTGCCAAAACCGAACCAAACATAACAAGCCATTGTAGTTGAAAAATTAACAACACTAATTCTTCAACTCTAATTTTCGGAGAACCACCATGACCCGCTTTTCATTCATACGCAGTGCCATCGTCGGCTTCCTAATCAGCCTCACAACATGGGCACTGTATTTACCCCTGTCGATAAGCTTAGGCACTTATTCTGCGATTGCCCTAAGTTGCTCAGCCGCCACATTGGCCTACCTACTCTTTCTTTTATCCAACAGCGAATCAAGATTTGGCCGGGTAACAGTGGTGGTGCTGTTTTGCCTATCATCGATGACCCTGTTGCTGCTATCGCCACCCATCAGTGTATTCGCTTTAGTGAACATCACGTTCATTTGGGTAGCGCGCGCATGCTACTTCCACCAACGGGTCTTGGTGGCTCTTGTAGACTTAGTAATCACTACTCTTAGCTTTGCCGTAGCCATTGCCGCGGCCATGCAATCACAAAGTGTGTTCATCGCATTCTGGTGCTTTTTCCTACTTCAATCAATGATTCTACCGGCCATCAATTACGGCCTTACTTGGCTAAGTAGTGATCGGCTAAGTAGTGGTCGGCTAGGTCACGCTGGCAACACAGACCCGGCTCACCCACAAAATGGCTGTTCAAAACGCGACGACTTTAATCGCGCACATCGACAGGCCGAAGCGGCACTCTCTCGACTAACACAAAAACTTTAATTCGCGCCCACATCACAAATTCTATAAATCACCTTACGGAGATCATCATGAAACAACTTATCTCAGCCGCTGTATTAACCAGCATCACTGTCACCGGCGTATTTCTATACCCATCGATTAATGCGAAACCAGTCAACGACCCACCAGCGCCAGTGATATTCCCTGCGCCAGCAACACCTACCCCAGTAACGGCTGCGCCCAATATCGCGGAGATAGCCCAACTGAACAACAGCATAGAAGTGGCGTTTGTTCTCGACACAACCGGCAGTATGTCCAGCTTGATACAAGGGGCGAAGGAGAACATATGGTCCATCGCATCAAGCATGGCATCGGCCGAGTCGGCGCCCACCATAAAAATGGGCTTGGTTGGCTACCGAGACCGCGGCGACCAATATGTTACTAAGATATCTGACCTGAGTGACGATTTAGATAGCGGTTACGGAACCTTGATGAACTTCACCGCAGCCGGCGGCGGTGACGCACCTGAAAGTGTAAACAAAGCCTTGTACGATGCCGTCACAAAAATGTCATGGGGCCAAGACGACGGTACCTATCGAGTTATTTTCTTAGTGGGTGATGCGCCGCCAAAAATGTCCTATAACGATGAAATGCAATACCCTGAAATAGTCGAGCTAGCTCGTAAAAAAGGCATCGTGATCAACACCATTCAATGCGGTCAGCAAGCCAGCACAACCGCGCCGTGGAAACAGATCGCCAGCTTAAGCCAAGGTCGTTTTTTTCAGGTAGAACAATCAGGCAGTGCCGTGGCGATTTCCACGCCGTTTGATGAAAAACTGGCCGCTCTATCAACTCAGTTAGACCAAACACGACTTTTCTATGGTAGTGAAAAGGTTCAAGCCAGAAAGCGATTAAAGCAAGCGGCGTCCGATAAATTTAACCGAACAGCGTCGCCCGCATCCGCCGCCAAAAAGGCCGAGTTTAATATTTCCAGAAGCGGCGCTCGAAATTTCTCTGGCGACAATGAGCTTCTCGGCGACTTAGATTCAGGTAAGGTCTCGCTAGAAGAGATTGCCGTTAAAGAGCTGCCGTCTGAGCTACGAGAATTAGAGCAAGACGAACGACAACAAGTCTTAGCAAAGAAGGCAGAAGATCGTAAAAAAATCAAACAACAAATAGCAGAGTTGGCGGCCAAGCGAAGTGACTACGTCAAAAAAGAACTGGCCAAAACAGACAAAGCTGAATCATCACTGGATAATCAAATTTATCAAACAGTACGAGCTCAGGCCAAAAATAAGGGCTTGGTGTATAAAAATAGTTCTGCGAAATACTAGCGTAGTAGAACCCACATCATTTAAACGCGTTTCTGTTCAAATTGATCACTGAGAACAGGAACGCGACCACAAACTTATAGGATATTCATGAAAAAGATAATCACCTTCGCACTTATTTTAACTGTTTCTACAGCGCTCAATGCAAACCCAGAAATAAAGGGCAGCCCCGACGAATTACGTCTATTCCTTCACCCCAAAGATAAAATTGTTAGCATTTACGGGGACTCAAAAAAACTGCTTACTCCGACAAAGCCATTGTCAGCTTGGTAATCACAACCGAAGACACCCTACTTTCTGCTGCGCTGTCTAAAAATAGCGCACTCCGAGATGACATTACTCAACAGTTTCTATCAGCGGGAATCAAGCAAGAAAAAATAAAGAGTTCTAAATTTTCAACCTCTCCGCAGTATGGCTGGTTTGGTAAAAAACCAAACAGCTACAAAGTGATTAACCGCATGTCGATCAGCATTAGTGATGAAAATCACCTCAAAGAAGTTGCCTTGGTGGCGGACAATCGACCGGAAGCTGAGCTGTCAGATACAGCTTTTGAACACACGAAAAAAGACGAATTTAAAGATCAAATAAAGCAAGCTGCACTGACTAATGTAATGAAACAAAAAAAATCTTATGAGCAAGTGCTCGGCATCAAACTTGTGCCTATTGGCTTTAGGCAGGACCACGTTCACCAAAGAGATCAACGAGCTACTCGCGGCGCGATGCTACTTGAAGAAATCGTAGTCACGGCGAGTAAAAGGTCTCGAAGCAACGAAAATTCTCCTAAGAGTGTAAGCTCATACGACTCGGGTATCACACTCTCCTTCGACGAAGTTAATTACCAAGCCGGTATTTACGTAGACTTCAAAATTGATATCGATGCAAAGTAGGACTCAGATAAAATTACAAAAGTCATTGGCGTTCAAGAGCTCGTTCACGCATCAACAAAAAAAGCGGGAAGGCGAATGCCAGCGCTATTAGGATTGAAAGTGGAACATAAACCCAGCAATGCCGCATGCCTAGGCGGCGCGCCTCAACGAATGACCAAAAGAAAAACACCACCAAGATTACCGCAATATCATTCGCTATTGATGCCGACGATGGATTAACATAATTATCTCTGACAAAGCTGGCAAACGAAAAATTAGGATCAAGGTCCATGGCCTGTAAATTGAAGTACCACGTGGCGCACACACCGACCAACGCCATAATTGCGTAGAATATCTGTTTACCTGATTTCATGAATGAGCTCATCAGTGCTTCCTAATTTTTATTTACGATAGATGACACTCTATACGAATTACTAGGTCGCTGCTCAAGCTTCACCATATTTACTCAACAAGGTTAGTCGGCATTAGGCATCCTAGGGTTCTTAGTCGTTAAGGCCAAATAGCAATCAATCGCATTTCGATAAGCCACTTCACAGCGCCGATAGGTATAGTCTTCATCGCTTAACTCAACATGACTGACTTCAAGCACACTTCCATCGTGCAGGTGATAAATTGCCGAGCAGGGCTCAGCAGGGGTTTTGATTTTCATTAGGAACTCCGTTTCCTAAGTTTGTTTAGAACACTGATAATACCCCTATTAAGTTCGAAAATATTCACCTTTACGGGTGAATATCATCTCGCGTCTAATTAAGTACATTGAGGCACAAAAACTTGATATGGTATCGTTTTTTAGCATGCCCTTATCGTAGTTTCATGGATAACACCCCACAATACATTAACCCGATTGACGACCTAAACGCGGCCGTAGATAACCCCAGCAGTTGGCTTGTCGACGCGTTTACAGTGGCGCGTTCAGAAGGCACGGTCAATGTCGAAGGCTGTGACATTCAGTTTTATCAATGGGGCGACTCATCAAAACCAAGCATTGTGATGATGCATGGCTTTCTTGCGCACTCCGGCTGCTGGGCTTTTGTAGCACCGTTTCTCACGAAGAACTATCACGTAGTGGCATTTGATTTTTCGGGGATGGGTGATTCTGGCTGGCGTGACCGGTACAGTGACGAGCTTCGAGTTAAAGAGCTGATGGCAGTTTGTGATACAACTGGCCTATTAGACCAAGCGAATAAACCCATCGTGATTGCCCACTCATACGGCGGTCGAATTGCGCATCAAGCAGTCAACGCCCATGTTGGGAAATTTGATGGCATGATCATATGCGATTTAATGATCATTCGACCTTCGATTCTATTAGCAAATGCTGACAAATTTGCACCGCCGGGTAACCGTTCGTCCAGCAAGCCCAACCGAATATATCCAGACTATAATTCAGCCAAGCAACGTTTTGTGTTAGCACCGCCACAACAAGTACAAAATAGCGAACTTTTTGATTTTATGGCATTTCACTCGCTTAAAGAGGTAGACGGCGGTTGGCAATGGAAATTCGACCCTAAGGTCTTTAAAAGAGAAGAAAATTTAAAGCATGCAGTTACTGAGGAAGGCAAATGGATTGTCAAAACGCCCGGTAGAAAGGCCATGATATACGGAGTTCAGAGCAAACTGTTCACTAAAGACTCGGTTAATTATATGCATGAACTGATTGCCGAAGCCGAGTGTGAGAGCTTTCCAATGATCGAAATTCCAGAAGCTGAGCACCACCTGATGTTAGATCAACCCATTGCAGTTACTTCAGCATTGAGGAGCATTCTCGCTTTTTGGAATCACTAATTTAATAGCCATTAGATCGCTATTAAAAAGCGTTTAAACAGCCGTTGAATAGATCAGCCAAGCCAGTAATAAAAATCAGTAGATAAAAGCCCGTAGATAAAAGCCCGTAGATAAAAGTCAGTAGATAAAAGTCAGTAAGGCCGCCACCATCCATAGCAAACGGCCCTATTGGTAATCACAACGTGAACAGCCTGTTCAATACCTAGTCAATTAGGACATTGCCATCAACGAATCAACATCCTATTAAATTGCTCGTCCTGAACTCCGTTGATAAAACAATAATAGTGGATATCGATTAATATCGCTTCACCCATAAAGGTGAAATTTTCTAACCGACCCATATTATGTTGCGCAATAAAAAAGCCCTGTGACTTGGAAAAGGCACAGGGCTTTATAAGGCTTGCTTTCAGTTGGCTTTAATGACCAACTGAAGCGAACAACATTTACATCATGCCGCCCATACCACCCATACCGCCCATATCAGGCATAGCAGGAGCCGCTGCTGCGTCTTGCGGCGCATCAGTAACCATTGCTTCGGTAGTAATAATCATGCTGGCAATAGATGCAGCGTGTTGCAAAGCTGTACGCGTTACTTTAGTTGGGTCAAGAATACCCATTTCAATCATGTCGCCGTACTCACCAGAGCCAGCGTTATAACCGAACGTACCGCTATTGTTAACAACTTCGTTAAGTACTACAGACGCATCGTCACCGCCATTATCAACGATTTGACGCAATGGCGCTTCGATCGCTTTCAAAATAGCTTTAACACCGGCGTCTTGGTCAGCGTTGTCGCCTTTCACTTTAGCAACCGCACCCAAGGTACGTACCAACGCAACACCGCCACCAGGCACCACGCCTTCTTCTACTGCAGCGCGAGTTGCGTGTAATGCATCTTCAACACGAGCTTTCTTCTCTTTCATTTCTACTTCAGTGGCTGCACCTACTTTGATCAATGCTACGCCGCCTGCCAATTTGGCAACGCGTTCTTGCATTTTCTCTTTATCGTAGTCTGAAGATGATTCTTCAATTTGCGCTCGAATTTGGTTAACTCGATCTGAAATTTGCGCAGCGTCACCAGTACCATCAATGATAGTGCTGTTTTCTTTAGAAACTTGAACACGCTTAGCCGAGCCTAAGTCTTCTAGCGTTGCGCCTTCAAGGCTCATGCCCACTTCTTCAGAAATGACACGACCACCAGTTAAAATTGCGATGTCTTCCAACATTGCTTTGCGACGATCGCCAAAACCAGGTGCTTTAACCGCGCATACTTTAACGATGCCACGAATGTTATTAACCACCAATGTCGCTAGGGCTTCGCCTTCAACGTCTTCAGCAATGATCAACAATGGACGACCGGCTTTTGCTACGGCTTCTAGAGTTGGAAGCAAATCACGAATGTTTGAAACCTTCTTGTCGTGCAACAAGATCATTGGGTTTTCAAGGTCAGCAATCATGGTGTCTTGCTTGTTCGCGAAGTACGGAGACAAATAACCACGATCAAACTGCATGCCTTCAACAACGTCTAGTTCGTTCTCCAAAGACTGGCCTTCTTCAACGGTGATCACACCTTCTTTGCCAACTTTATCCATTGCTTCAGCAATGATGTTGCCAACTGACTCGTCAGAGTTAGCTGAAACAGTACCAACTTGCGCGATTTCTTTAGCGTCTTCGCATGGCTTTGATAGTTCTTGAAGTGATGAAACAGCAGCAACAACGCCTTTATCAATACCGCGCTTAAGGTCCATTGGGTTCATGCCCGCCGCAACCGCTTTCAAACCTTCGCGAACCATGGCTTGTGCCAGAACGGTTGCTGTGGTTGTTCCGTCACCGGCTACGTCATTAGTTTTGGAAGCCACTTCTTTAACTAACTGTGCGCCCATGTTTTCGAAGTTGTCTTCCAACTCGATTTCTTTTGCCACAGACACACCGTCTTTAGTAACGGTAGGGGCACCGAAAGACTTGTCTAGAACTACGTTACGGCCTTTAGGGCCTAGGGTAACTTTTACGGCATCTGCCAGTACATTAACGCCGCTTAAAATTTTCGCGCGCGCGTCATCACCGAATTTTACGTCTTTAGCTGACATATCAAATTCCTCTTAATTTTTTAAAATTTCACTTAGATCGTGAGGGCTGAGAGTTTGTTCTCAATCAAGGCCTAGAAAAGCGTAGAGCGGGCACGTAACCAACTGAGCTTTTACAACGCCGAATGAGGGCAAAGGCTCAGTTCCTATTCAACAACACCAACGATGTCGTCTTCTCTCATAACAAGAAGCTCTTCACCGTCAACCTTAACTTCAGTACCTGCGTACTTACCGAAAAGAACCGTGTCGCCGACCTTTACATCAAGGCCTCGGACGTCACCGTTTTCTAAAATTTTGCCGTTACCCGCAGCGATGATTTCGCCTTGGACCGGTTTTTCTTTTGCTGACTCAGTTAGGATGATACCGCCAGCAGAAGTTTGCTCTTCTTCGTTACGCCGAACAAGTACGCGGTCGTGTAGTGGACGAATTGCCATTCGTTTTCCTCCAAAAATAGAAAAATGATTGGGTTAAAATAAATTCGGTGGGTTTTAGCACTCACCGATAGGGAGTGCTAATAATAGGGACGAGCTAAATAAAGTCAAGACTTGGGGGCAATTATTTCGTCTGGTCTTTGGTGTCTGTATATTCGCCTTCAATGACATTACCACCAGACTGACGATTAGCATTCGAATGGGAATATGGATCACCGCCACCATCAACACCGCCAAAATGCGCAGCACCGGCTTGAAAGCCTGACATTCCTTTACCGTTTTCAATCAAATAGGCAATGATCAGCCGGCGTGTGAGCGGTATCAGCAACAAAAATCCGATCGCATCGGTAACAAACCCTGGCGTTAGTAAGACCGCACCGGCGAACAATAAGGCAATGCCTTCTAGCATTTGTTGCGCTGGAATCCGCCCTGCTTGCGCTTCTTGTTGAAACTTCGCTAATGTGGCGATGCCCTGTTGTTTAACCAAATAGGCTCCTAAAACTGCGGTAAAAATCACAAATAAAATTGTTCGCAGGCCACCAATAACGTCGCTCACTTTTAGCAGCAAACTGATTTCCAAAATAGGCACACCTATGAACAAAACAACTAGAATAAGAAACGGCATGATATTTTACGATAGAGTGAACGATCAGATTTAGGGTAAGCACGCTTAAAGCTCACAGAGTAGAGTTTAAGATAACGATTTTCTAGGATTATTCAAGGCGACAAGTGCTTTGCCTGCCGCGCAAGGCTGATTATTTTTTGGAGCTGCGAAGCTCTGAACAACTCCAACAAAAATCAAACGAGCCAGGGCTAACTTCATCACACGCTAAACATTGCCAATCCTCGCTCATAGGTGCTTCTTGATCAATGCTATCAACCAGTTCTTTTGCCGCTTCGAATACCGCATCGGCCACCCATAATTCAGGCCAGGTTTCGGTGAATGGAATTTCACCCATAAT
>CAZEXS010000004.1:0-111860 GCA_964516915.1 uncultured Gammaproteobacteria bacterium | reverse complement strand
ATATTAATATCCATTAGCTGAACAACCGGTCTTCTTCGTCGCGCATATCCTTTTTAGGCATTTGCAAATAGAAGCCTTGCGATTCGATGTCCGCTAACACCTGTGCAACATCAGCTTGAGGAAGACTGCGCTCGGGAGTTAAATCAAATTCAAGCACGAACTGCAACGGCCCTAAAAGAGTCAGTATTGCGGCGGGCAATTCGTCGTCAAGCGCTTCGACATCGAGTGCCTTGTTTAAATACACATAGTGATCGTCTTTGTTCTGGCCTTTATAAACGTAACACTGCATAGATTAACCTACAAATTTCAGTAAATTCGGTTGTTAAGAAGTGTGAGCATACTATCCATTTGCACCTGCTTTACAAGCCCTTTTCGATAACAAAAACGTGGACCGATACATCATCATTTTCGACCTGATAATCCACAAGCCAATGCGGTAGATGGCTTAACATCGCATCAAAATCACCTTTTGCACTTGGGTCGGTTGCCAATACCTTAATGCGCTCACCAACATTCAAACTTTTCAATGCTTGTTTGGCTCGCAATAAGGGTATTGGACAACGAGTGCCACGGGCATCAACCTCAGCCGAAATTCGATGGTGTTCTGACATGCTTTTAATCTTCTAAGACGCTTGCGTAGTGTAATATAACTTCTCAACATCGCTTATTTGCATCAGTTCCGCTAATAATCAGCAATGAATCGTTGAGTAATAAGGTCTGAATTCTAACAAACTTTCTATATATGGGTAGAGTGATAGCTAGTTTCAACAAAATTTTAAATAAAGCCATGCGTAGCGTCGTCTATGCAGGTTTGTGCGTATTTGTTGGCATTGCCGATGTAATCGATATCTCAGCCAATGCCTTAGCACAAGATTCAGCTCGAACCACCATAGACAGCACCAAGCCTTTCAACAATACGCAAAGCCCACTTGATCATTATGATCAATTGCCCGACTTGGGCTCGCAAGCTGAATCATTTTTGTCCGATGAAAAAGCCAAATTATTGGGAAAATCGTTTATTCGGCAGTCTCGATATCGCATGCCGTACATTTCTGACCCGGAGCTGGTCGGTTACATTAACCGGCTTGGTAACAGACTATTAGAAGCCAGCCCAGATGCCGGTGAAGATTATAATTTCTATCTTATCGACGATAATGTTATTAATGCGTTTGCAGTGCCTGGCGGCTATATTGCGATGCACAAGGCCATTCTAACCAAGTCGGAAACTGAAAGTGAGCTGGCATCCGTTATTGCTCATGAAATATCACACATCACCCAATCGCATATATCTCGGCGCTTAGAGAACTCGAAATACGACAGCTGGGTTGCACTAGGTGCATTATTAGCGGCAGTGGCTTCTGGCAGTGCCGACGCCGCGCAGGCTGCGATTGGTGTATCTCAAGCCAGCATACTCGACCGCCAACTAAGCTACTCACGAGATTTTGAAGCCGAGGCCGATTCGCTGGGAATTCGCTTACTAAGCCGCGCCGGTTTCGACCCGAGTGCCATGCCAAGATTTTTTAAGCGGCTGTTAGATGAAAACCGGGTTAGCGAAGCTAGCTCGTTGGAGTTTTTACGATCGCACCCGCTCACAGTAAGTCGAATAACGGAGTCAGCTCAACGTGTCGCGAACTACCCTGAGGCCGCACCGCAAGACAATCACGAATTTTTAATGATGCAAGCTAAGGCACAAGCGGTCTACGCAAAAGACTCGCTTCTATCGCGAAAACTGTTTTCTGATCGAATTGCCAACGGTGATAAAAGCCTGCCTACTCATTACGGTTATGCCATCGCACTATCTAAAAACGGCGAATACGATAGTGCGCGCCGCGAATTCACAAAAATATTGAAAGATCATCCTAACAATGCAAGCGTGCGATTGATGGAGGCTGACAATGAGCTAGAGGCGAACAATATCGACTTGGGTTTGGCAAAACTGCGCAAAGCCTACCAAGATGAAACCCGCAAAGGTAATAGCATTATTGATCTTTATTACGCGAACGCGCTGGTATTAACAAATCATACCGACGAAGCCATTCCAATTATTCGCAATGCTTTATCGAAGAACAAAAGTGAGCCCTATTTACACTTTCTCTTGGCTCGCGCATACGCAGCCAAAGGCGATAAAAAAGGCTCTTATAGAGAACGCGGTGAATATCACTATTTACGCGGCAATTACCAATTCGCCATCGAACAGTTCAAACGAGCATTCAGGCTAGTAAAAACTGAATACGAGCGTGAGAGCTTAGGTGCTCGTATTGAGGATGTGGCGCGTGAATTCGAAGCCATTAAAAAACTCTAAACCTTGCAGTGTTGCAATCTCCCACAATCCTCAATTGAACAATAACTACTCGAAAAACGCCGCAACGCAAGCGGCGGTCTTTTCAGGTTGCTCAATGTGCAACATATGCCCCGCGTCGGCTACTTGCCAATAATTAGCTTCAGCTATGCCTAGCACTTCTTTTGCCTGAGCTGTACGGCCCGACTTTAGGTAATGCTTATGGTGCGATGACTCCTCGGCCATAACCAGACCGACCTTCGCGGTGACCAGTTTCCAAACCTCTAACACATCATCGAAATTGTAACGAACGGGGTTGGCATATCGATGCTTGTGGTCATGCTTTAAGACCATCGCGCCTTGATCGCCGAAAGGCTTAGCCCAAAGCTCGGACAAATCATCAATCATGTCTTCAGACAAACTGGGGTTGCCTTTTCGGATAGAACTTTTGAGAATTGCTAAACTTGGGTAAATTTTAGTGGGTTCGTCAGACAATATTTCATTCATCCAGCGTCGGTATTTCTGCGGAGCTTGATCGGGTTGAGTAGCAGGCATGCCAAGAGCCTCGAGTATTAAAAGTTTGCCCACTCGATGCGGCTCAATGCCAGCGTACATAGCGGCTATATTCCCGCCCATGCTGTGCCCAACCAGATTCACTGGGGCATTTTCCGAATACGAATTTAGCACCACCGCCAAGTCAGCAAAATAATCTGGAAACCAGTAACTTGGTGCGTGCTCTGATTCACCAAACCCGCGCAAATCGGGCGCCACCAAGTGAAAGCTGTCCGCAAGATAATTCGCCATGTATTGATATGTCGCGCCGCAGTCCATCCAGCCGTGTAAACACATCAATGTGGGCTTTCGAGAATCACCCCATTCTTGGACATTAATACGCAAACCACGAACCATCAGGGTGGTTTTTTTCATCGGTACTTTTTTCATAGGCGGAGTGTAGCAACTTAACCGCCACGAACAAGTATAAAGAGACCCAGTGTAAACACACAGGCATTTTTATTTGCTGAGTTTAGCGTTCTAGTTGTTTTTTTATAATCAACTTATGGGGTGCATAAGCAACAAGACCGACAAAAACTGCTGTCTTCATCGGTGTCGAGCCGCTTTGAAATCAATATTTTGCAGGCGAAACAAACATCAAGTAAAGGCTAAAACGCAAAACAGAGGCTTCCGCCTCTGCTTGAACCTGAGCTATTCAGCGGCAGGCATGAGGAGCTTCAGCGGCAGGCATGAGGAGCTTCAGCGGCAGGCATGGGGAGCTTCAGCGGCAGGCATGAGGAGATCAGCCTAACGCAAGCTGGCCACAAGATTTATCGGTTTTGCTCTTTTTCTAGCTCTTGGATCCGACGTTTACGCCACTCATCAAATGAAATGGTTTCTTCAGGATCGCGCTGTTTTGCTTCTACTCGGCCTTCAATGGTATTCGGAGGTAAGGTTATATCGCTAGTTGCAACAGCAGCTCCACCTGAGCTCGCCGAACTATTTGCTACGCCTTTTTTGTTAGCTCCGCAAGCGCTAACGGTCATTGTCACAGACATTAACAGCACAAGCTTAGTCAGTCTATTGCGAGCCAAGAGTTTTGCTAAACGGTATTTATTCATTTTCATCAATTATGGTGCTAAAAGGTCAGCAGTGATATGTTTGTATCATACCAAAACTGAGTCGATTCTGTAGGCCTGTTATACATCAAGTTTTTACGTCTGGTTTTAACTATTAAATAACGACCTGAAAAAATATCAACGGCGTATCTTTTTGACCCTGAGAATAAACGCATAATGCAAAACAAACATTTATTCATCGGCCCCTGTATCGCAGCTCTATTGTTTGCGGTTATGTCAGGCGCTGGCCTAAGCTTTTCTGCCAGCATTACCGCGGCTATCACGCTTCTTACCGCCTGGTACTGGGCGACCGAAGCCCTACCAATACCCGCAACATCGCTGATTCCATTTACGCTGTTTCCGCTATTCGGAGTACTGAATCATAAAACAGCAGCCTCGGGTATGGGCTCGCATATCATTTTGTTAATGCTGGGCGGTTTTTTAATGGCGAAAGCCTTAGAACGCTCGGGCGCGCATCGTCGATTCGCAATCATGGTGTTGCGTGCCGTCGGCCAAAACAGCATTAAACGCCTGGTTTTGGCGTTCATGTTAGCGGCCGCACTACTGTCAATGTGGATCAGCAATACGGCAACCTGTTTAATGTTGATGCCTATTGTATTGGCCTGTATTAAGCAGGTCGAAAACTCCGAGCTCAATGCCCCATTGGTCCTGGCCGTTGCCTACGCTTGTTCAATAGGTGGCATCGCAACCTTGATCGGTACGCCGCCAAATGTGATTTTTGCCGGTATCTATGAAGAAGTGTCTGGCAAAGAATTTGGATTCTTAGATTGGATGGCAATTGGCGGCCCGATCGTGCTCATCCTATTGCCGATTGCATGGTTATGGCTAACGCGATCTTTAAAAGGGAACTGCCAAGTTACCTTGCCGAGCATAGAACCGTGGACCCAAGACGAACGCCGAGTCGTATTGGTATTTTCATGCGTGGTTTTTCTATGGGTGTTTCGCAGCCAGCCATTTGGTGGCTGGACCGGGCTATTCGGCGTGGTCGGCATTGGCGACGCAACCGTATCAATACTGGGTGCATTGTTAATGTTCGCAGTGCGTTCCGAAAAAGGCGACGGCCTGCTTGATTGGCCGACGGCAACCACCATTCCGTGGGGCATACTATTGATGTATGGCGCCGGCATCACGATTGCCAAAGCATTTTTTGAAAGCGGCTTGACTGACCTTATCGGTCAGGGTTTCAGCAACACAATCGGCGGCCTGCCTCCATTGTTGATCATATTGCTGATTTGCACGTCGATCACTTTCTTTACCGAACTCAATTCAAATTTGGCGACAACCACACTCGTGTTGCCGATTTTAGCCGCGTCCGCTACCAGCACCGGTTTACCGATCGAAATATTGATGATTCCGGCTACCATTTCAGCTTCTTGTGCATTCATGCTACCCGTCGCGACCGCGCCCAATGCCATCGCCTACTCGACTGAATTGGTCAGCGTGAAACACATGATGCGCGAAGGCCTATTACTTAATTTTGTGTTCGCGATACTAATTTCGGTGCTTTGCTTGATGTTAATCTAGGCGCCGCATTTGACCAAGTCTCGCCATCATCTCAGTCACGATTTGCATGTCCACTAAGAACTGATCCACCGTTTTAAATTCAAGCGCATTGTGGCCAGTGTATTTTTCATTAGGCATTGACAAACCAAATTGAACACCATTGGGTAAATCGTGAATAGCGGTGCTTCCAGCGGACGAAGCAAAGCGATTGGGCAGATTTAAAGATTCGGTGGCAATGGTTCGTAAAGCGTTAAGCCATAGCCCTTTCGGGTCTCGAAACATGGGCTCTTGTGTTTCGATAGTCAGGTTAAACGGCACGCCGCTAAGCTCGCGCCAGGCAGATAATTTATCATTCAATGTAGCTTCAAGCGTCGCCAGCGGCTGGCCTACGGGGATGCGAAGGTTAATGCCGACTTCGAATAGTTCTCCATCGTTGGCTAACTTGGTAACTGATGCGGTGAGTGGCCCCATAAAATCATGCTGATAGGCGATACCCATTGATTGACCCAAGTAGCCAATCCCCCAATTTTCAGCAACGTATGCTGCTGCGTTTGTGAAATGATTAGTGTCAATCACATCTTTTTTCTTGAGTGTATTGATAAACAACATCATTCTTGAAACCGGGTTCACGCCGCCCTGTGGTTCCGAAGAATGAGCGGACGCTCCAGCAAGTTCGATATTGACTAAATCACCCTGAGCCTGCGCTTGCAACGTGAAGTTGCCGCCGTATTTTTGCACAAAAACCGCGGCCAACTGGTTCACGCTCGTCGACAAATTTTGAGCATTACCGCTCTTAATAGAAGCACGAGAGACTGCCGGTATTTGGTTGTAGGCCAAACCGCCCGATACCGCCACAATATGCGCATTACCAGCCTCGCTAGGCTCGAGATTTTCGACTGGGAATTGTGCTTTTATAACACCGTAGCCTTTCTCTGCAATCACCACCGGGTAATCGCCATCCAAGGCGATATTATAGTCTGGCAGTGGGTTGCTCTTAAGGTAGTAAGGCATCGCCTCACCGCTTGTCTCTTCGGTCGTATCGATCAGTAGACGCATGTTATTGAACAAACGAATACGTTCCTCAACGATCACCCGCATGGCGTACATAGTAACCACGATCGCATTTTTGTCGTCTTGCGCGCCGCGGCCATAAAACTTATCTTCGACACGAGTTAACTTAAAAGGGTTGATCTGCCTACCATTGGCGAGTCGCCAAGCTTTTGGATCGGCCGGCACCACATCAACATGCGCATGCAGCGCTACGGTTTTACCATTGCGGTCAAACCATGGAAACCCGACTTCGTATACGCGATTATCTATATTGCGAAATTTCAAGCCAAATTCCGTAGCCTTGCTTTTAAGAAGCTTGGCAGCCTTAATAAAATTTTTGTTGCGATGCTGCGGTGTGGATGAGTCGTAAACCGTCGGTATCTCGACCAATTCGGCCAGTAAACGGAGGCCATCGCCCCCGTATTTAAGCTGTGCGTATATGCCTAATATACGAAAAATGACCTCCCGTTGTCGGCCGTCTAAATCTTTATTGAGAGAAAAGTTTCCAACCGCTAAGCGCTGCTCACCAGTCAAAGTTAGCCTGCTGGAATTATAGATCGATAGACAAAAATCGCTAAAGCTCTTGTGTGGCCGACCAGCAAAACGTTTTATTAATAGGTCGATCTGTTTTTTACTTAGATTCCCTGAAGCGGCTGCCTGCAAATTTGAAGCCGTTTGTTCCGCTTCAGCAACGTTTAACGTTAAAAAACCCGCAAACATCGTACACAGCAAAACTAGAGTTCTATTGAATCGTTTGACTGAACTCATTCCCCTTAAAACCTTCAACATCATTCATCCTTTTAACCCCGCCTGGTTTAACCAAGCTTTAATGGCAAATCACCTTTGAAGTGCCAAAATCTAACCTAACTTCATCCTGACAATACTTTATGACTACTGCACTCTGCCATAAATTGATTGCGTGTCAAACGATACAGTAAATGCTCGCGTAATTCGCTATCTATCGGCAAACTAGGATGCATAAATGTGTCTTGCTGCCTATGCATGCCAAGCTTCTTCATCACGTTTTCAGAGGGCTTATTAATAACCGCTGTCATCGACATTATTTCCGGCAACTTCAGCGTTTCAAACCCAAACCTAAGTGCTGCCTTGGCACCCTCGGAAGCATAGCCATTGCCCCAAGCCACTCGCATTAAACGCCACCCAATTTCGACGGTCGGTGCAAACTCATAGCCGTCAGCTATCGGGCTTAAACCAATAAAGCCGATAAATTCGTCACTTTCACGTAATTCTGCCGCCCAAAACCCAAAACCCTGCTCATCCACGGTGCGGGCTATTTTTTCAATCAGCTTGTTAGATTCAATTTCCGACATGGTCGACGGGAAATATCGCATTACATGGGGGTCAGCGCACATCCGTGAAAATGGCTTTTTATCCTTCTCACTCCATTGTCTTAGTCTAAGTCGATCTGTTTGAATAACTTTCATATAGGGCAGTATAACAGCAGTTGAATTTGAGTGACTGGTAAGGTTACTTTAGCCATAAATAAGGTTACCATTAGCGCTGAGAGTAAAATATTAAACTGAACCATCTGTTTAAATATTTGGAATTGTTAAAAGTCCGTCTTCGAAGTGTTCGAAGCCACCAATAATGTGTAGCTAAATTTATGAGAATCGCGGTTGTGATGGACCCAATTTCATCCATCAACATAAAGAAAGACAGTACCTTCGAAATGATTTGGCAAGCCCAACAACTCGGTTGGCAAGTCGAATACTTAGAAATGAATGATTTGTCGATCGATAATGGTGTTGCATTGGGCAGTACGCGAGAACTGACAGTGCATCAAAATTCTGAGCATTGGTTTGACTTAGGCGACGTTCGATCAATAAAACTGGGTGACATTGACGCGATACTGATGCGCAAAGACCCTCCATTCGACATGGAGTTTGTCTACTCGACTTACATTCTCGAACTTGCTGAGCAACAAGGCGCATTAGTTGTAAATTCGCCCAAAGCGCTGCGTGATTGCAATGAGAAAGCCTATTGTGCTTGGTTCCCAGAAGTCTGCCCTGATACGTTAATCACTCGTAAAGCTTCAGACTTTAGGGCGTTTTTAGAGAAACACCAAGATATCATTTTAAAGCCCCTGGACGGAATGGGCGGTGCGTCAATCTTCCGAGTGCAGGCAGGCTCACCAAATATCGGCGTGATCATAGAAACCCTTACCAATCACGAAACCACCTACGCGATGGCACAGCGTTATATGCCGGAAATTGTCGATGGCGATAAGAGAATATTAATGGTGAACGGCCAACCAGCGCCATATGTGCTCGCTCGCCTGCCGGCAAAAGGCGAAACTCGCGGCAACTTAGCCGCAGGTGGCCGGGGCGTAGCGCAAGAGCTCAGTGATAGCGATCGAAAAATTGCTGAGATAGTAGGTCCTGAACTTGTAAAACGTAATATTTTATTCGCTGGCCTGGATGTGATCGGTGATCGTTTAACTGAGATCAATGTCACCAGCCCGACATGTATTAAAGAAATTAATAACGCGTACGATACTAATATTGCCCTCGATTTATTGCGTGCAATTGAAACTAAGCTCACGAGCAATTAAATAAGAACGCGGCCATGTCATCTTCGGTTAACAGCACTCAGAATGACCTGCTAAGCGTTACCGCATTTTTCTCCATGCTGTTGCACGCCGCTATTATTTTGGGCATCAGCTTTAAATTGCCGGAAATCGCCGCGCGTTCCAATACCGATAATGCCCTAGAAGTAATATTGCTTAGCAATACCAACAAAGAAAAAGCCGAAGATGCCGAACTGGTATCCAGTGATGATAATATCGGTGGGGGCGACGACGAGCGTGAAGGTAGCTCGCCCATACCATGGAAGGAAGTAGACCCGTCACCGGTTCAATCAGTGAATAAAACGGCCAAGAAACAAGTGCAAACACGCATTGCACCTGATCAATTTCTTACGGCCGAAAGCGGCGATTTGTCGATCAGCCGAACGCGCCCCAACCCTGAGGTTTTACGAGTGGATGGCGAAGCGGTAGGGCGTGATCGACTTACAACTCGCACACGCTTACTTGAGAAGCGAAGGTTAATGGCGAAAACCAGCAAGGATTGGGAAAATTATCAAAAGCGTCCGCGTAAGAAATTTTTAGGCCCAAGCACTAAAGGTGATGGCGCCGCTAAATATCTAAGTGACTGGAAACGCCGGGTGGTTGAGGTTGGCAACGCCAATTACCCAATCCAAATTAAAGCACGCGGCTTGCATGGCACGCTGATTGTTTCTCTTGAGATCAACAGCAATGGCACGATTCATTCCCTCAAAATACTCAAGCCGTCCCCGCATAAAATTTTAAACGACGCCGCATTGAGAATCGTACGCGACGCATCGCCTTTCTCGGCCTTCCCAGAAGAAGAATTTTTCGAAAATACTAATATATTGGTGATCACGCGCGCCATTCACTTTTTGCCCGACAATAGTTTTGACAGCACCTCTGGCGGGCGAGGCTAGTCAAAATAGATGTCTGAAGTGATTTTGGCATTTGATATCGGCTTAAAACGTACTGGTGTCGCCAGTGGGCAGAGTTTTAGCAAAAGCGCACACCCAGCAGGTCAGATTACGGTAATTCGCGGGCGTCATGATTGGCCTGCCGTAGACGACATTATCGAGCAATGGCAGCCCGATATTATTGTTATCGGCGATCCGCAAAGCGACGACCCTCATCTAAACAAAGCTATTAATAGGTTTAAGAGCCATATCCAGCGATTTCATAAAATATCAATCATCGATGTGAATGAACGCCTAACTTCGGTCGCCGCTAATCAAGAGCTTTCCGCCCACCGACTAAGCCAAACGCGCAAAACCGAAATGCGTGACCAAGTGGCGGCCTGCCTGATTTTAGAAACGTATTTCAACGACAATTGAACGGCTTGATCGTTACCAGTTAGCCACCCGAACAATCAGCACGCGGATCCTCAAAATCAATATAAGTAGTTCTCATTTACCGCCTAAATCTATGCAGCCGCCTTAGACCTTGTGGTATTCTTGCGCACGTCGCAATCGTCTGTTTAATTTATGCTCCCTTTCAACTCGCTGATTTCAGCTAAGCAGCTAACACCGGAAATAATCCAAAAGATCATCGGTGTTACAGATCAAATGGCCGCCGAGATTCTTCAGAATGGTCGCATTAGCTTGCTTGAAGATAAAGTGGTAGCCCTACTCTTTTTTGAGCCAAGTTCACGCACCATGTTGAGTTTTCAAAGTGCGGCGCAACGGCTTAAAGCCGGCATGGTCTTTGCACAGGGCGCGGCAAGCACTTCGATTGAGAAAGGGGAAAGCTTGGAAGACACCATTCGTATGGTTGAAGCCTATTCAGACATCATTGTCATGCGTCATCCTTGGCACGGCAGTGCTGAAACGGCCGCTAAAACCAGTACGGTGCCATTTATTAACGCCGGCGATGGCGGCAACGAACACCCTACTCAAAGCCTGATTGACGCCTACACAATTCACAAACATAAGGGCCGACTCGACAACCTGAATGTGGTTTTTGGGTTTGATTCACTGCAATCGCGCAGTATTCATTCGCTGTCGACCTTATTGGCACAATACCCGAATAATCGCTTTACCTTTACTGGCCCCGAAGAGCTGAAGCCAAGCAGCGATATGCTTGAGGGATTGCGCGCAAAAGGTGTCGACTGCGAAGTGACAACCGATCTCGTTTTAAGCGATGAACACGATATTTTTTACGTCAATAGACTGCAACAGGAACGTTTCGATGATCCCGATCTTTTTGAGAAAAATCGCAAAAAGTACCGATTAACCAAACCACAGGTGGAAGGTAAAAAATGCCTCATTTTAGACCCATTGCCACGCATCGATGAAATCGACACAGAAGTAGACTCTTTAGACAACGCTTTGTACTTTAAACAAGCAAGCTACGGCGTACCTGTGCGCATGGCACTGTTGGCTTTATTGCTAGCTAAAACTTAAAATACCTACCCTCTTTAGGACTACCTACACAATGAAAGATCATATCCGCAGCAGCCTAAGTGAAGCACAGAATGCGCTAGATAACTTGCTGTCAAACGAGGAGCAATTAACAAATATCGAGTCGGCTGCCGGGGTTTTGGTAAACGCCCTCGAGAACGGCAAGACCATTTTTTCATGTGGCAATGGTGGGTCAATGTGCGACGCCATGCACTTTGCCGAAGAACTCACTGGTCGATATCGAAAAGACCGCAAAGGGCATGCTGCGGTTTCGATCAGCGACCCAAGCCACATCAGTTGTGTTGCCAATGACTTTGGCTATGAATATATTTTCTCGCGCTACTTAGAAAGTCACGGTGAAAACGGCGATGTTTTACTCGGTATAAGCACCAGCGGTACCAGTAAAAATGTAGTTGAAGCCGCCAAAGCAGCCAAAGCATTAGGCATGCATGCGATCATTCTGAGTGGGCGAGAGGCTCAAGAATTGCAATCACTAGCCAGCATTTACATTTGCACAAAGGGTGGTGATTTTGCCGACAGAGTGCAAGAACTGCATATTAAAATTTTGCACATATTCATTGAGCTGATCGAGCGTAGTTTTCACCCTGAAAACTACGGTTCGTAAGACTTGCAAATCAAAAGCCAGCACTGAGAAGACTATTACCTAGAAAGCCAGCGTTTTAAAAACCAGATTCGCTAAAACAATCGCACTGGAAACGGCCAAAAAGCCAATCAGCGCTTACCATTCGGCTATGGAACCGTCTTCGTGTCGCCAAATTGGGTTCTTCCAATCACAGCCTTTTTCCGCCATCTCTTTAACAAAATCGACATCAACTTCCACGCCTAGGCCCGGTTTTTGCAGTGGTTTAATGTAACCGTCTGTAATGGCAAAATCGTCTTTGTTCTTCACATAATCAAGCACTTCCGCGCCTTCATTGTAATGAATGCCCATTGAGTGCTCTTGTAAGACGGCATTGTAGGATACAAAGTCGACGGCCAAACATGCGGCAAGCGCAATGGGACCCAAGGGGCAGTGTGGTGCCAGCGCAACATCGTAAGCTTCCGCCATTGTTGCGATTTTGACGCATTCAGTAATGCCACCGGCATGCGATAGATCAGGCTGTAGAATGCCAATGCCACCATCTTGCAGCACTCGCTTAAATTCGAAACGACTGAACATTCGCTCACCAGCGGCAAGCACGATACTGGTCGAGTCCGACAGCGTTTTGTATTGTTCGGCTTGTTCGGCTAGCACTGGTTCCTCAACAAATAATGGGCGATGCGGCTCAAGCTCGCGCAACAGTACTTTCGCCATTGGCACCGAAACGCGTCCATGAAAATCTAAGCCAAAGTCGACTGATGAACCTAAAGAATCACGAATGGCAGCAACACGCTCAATCACCTTATCAACAGACCGGTGATTATCGATCATCTTTAGTCGGCCACATCCATTTAACTTAAAAGTATCGCAACCGTCGGCCATAAGTACGCGCATTGCTTCTACCTCTTCGGCAGGGTCATCTCCACCTACCCATGAATAGGTTTTCATTTTATCGCGCAGCTTGCCACCCAATAACTCAAATACCGGCTGCCCAAGAAACTTTCCTTGAATATCCCAAAGCGCTTGATCAATACCAGCGATGGCCGACATTAGAATTGGCCCACCTCGATAAAAGCCACCACGATACATGGTCTGCCAATGATCGTTTATATGGCGCGGGTCCTTACCAATCAGATAAGTCATGAGCTCTTCGACGGCCGCCGCAACAGAATGCGAGCGACCTTCAATCACAGGCTCGCCCCAGCCAGTAATCCCTTCATCGGTCTCTATCGACAAAAACAACCAACGTGGCTGCACCGAGTAGAGATGAAAATTAGTGATCTTCATTTTTGTGTCTCTTAACAGCGCCTCGATCAACCGTAATCAAAAGCGTCTAGGTATAACCGTATAATTATATGATAAATATGATGGTACGGAAGATAACCTAGGAAGTCAAAGCGATTCTACCGCCAAATTAACCAAGCGCGGATTATACCCTCTCAAATACCGTCAACCGAGACGTGAAGTCACCTTTATCTAAATGGTTAGTGTAATCAGTATCCGACTGATGTTGCATGGCATCAACGTAAGGTAAATCCACGCCCAAATGCATTAAGGCATCGCCACCGTACACGCCACCACTCAACTTTTCTTGGTATTGCGATTGACCATCAAGATTGACCAGTTTCACACGCCGATATGGTAAGTTTGGTGCCGCTAAAATATGAAAATAGCCTAGATAAATGCGTTGACCATCTGGGCTAGTTAATTGCCAACACACTTCGTTATCTGTGTATTTAAGGCGATGAAATGCCCCGCCAAGCAAGTCTTCCGCGGTGTCTTTATACAGAGCAATCGCCTGTTTTAGTTCTTCTTGATTATGAATTAAGTCTGATTGATTAAGAGACAAGCCTCTTGCTGCCGCGAAAAAGCCGACTTCCTTTCGCATTTTAATTGATGTGACGCGCCCATTTTGATGGTTCGGAACCGGGCCGATATAGCTTGCCAACGTGCTCAAAGGAAACAAATGGCTAGCGCCATTAATAATACTTAGGCGCCCTACCGGGTCACACATGTCGCTCACCCATCCTTGAGCCATAAAGCGCAACAAGCCTAAGTCAAAGCGATTGCCGCCAGATGCGCAGTTTTCAAACAACACCGTCGGGTACTTTTCAGTAATTCTATTTACTAAGTCATACAAGCCCAATATGTAGCGATGCGGGACCTCAAGCTGCCGATCTTTGGGCAATGCTAACGAACCAATTTCCGTCATCACTCGATTCATATCCCATTTTACGTAGTCAATAACCCCACTCGACAAAAAGCTATCGAGACGTTCGTACAAGTAATCAACCACTTCACTACGTGAAAGGTCCAGCGTATGCTGATATCGACCGGTTGAAAGCGTTCGTTCCCGCACTTGAATTATCCAATCTGGATGATCGCTATATAAGCGACTAGCCTTGTTCACCATTTCAGGTTCAAACCATAAACCAAACTTTAAGCCTTTCTGTTTGACCAAGCGAGCTGTCTCTTCGACGCCCTGTGGAAATTTGATTGGATCAGAGAACCAATCCCCCAATGCGGACGTATCATCGTTGCGACCATCAAACCAGCCGTCATCCAACACCAGCATTTCAACACCAACGGCCTTTGCTTTGTCCGCAAGGCCGAGCACAAGTTCGTGGTTTACGTTAAAATAGGCGGCTTCCCAAGAATTAAGGTAAGTTGGCCTAGTCACACCATGAAATTGTGGCGGGCTGATTTTTTCCTCGATAAAACGATGCCAAGTTTGGCTCATACCTCCAATACCTTCGGAGCTATACACCTGTAGAGACTCTGGCGTGGTAAAGACTTCGCCAGCTTCGAGACGCCACTGAAAGTTAAATGGATTGATGCCAGCGGTTACTCGTACACTTTCGAATTCATTTCGCTGCACCGAGATCGCAAAATTACCGCTGTACATTAATGCCGTTGCATAGACATCGCCGCAATGCTCCGTGGTCGTCTTGTCCATAATCGCCAAAAATGGGTTATGCGCGTTACTACTGGTCCCGCGCGTCGACTCAATAACAAATCGTCCGTGCGGTAAAGCCGCTCGTTGCTGTTCGAACTCACGCGACCAGCTACCTCGAAAATGCAATAAATCGTAATCGCCTTCCGGCAAATCTAATGCCGAACTGGCCACAGTCTGAAGCACCACAGGCTTAGTAGCAATATTACGCACTTCGGCAGAGCGTGAAATGACATTATGAGCCTCATATACGGTGTAGCTCAAAGTCACCGCTAACTGGCTGACATGATCAAGCAACTCCACTAACAAGGTACTACTCGCTCCGCCTCTGGCACTGGGCAAACCTTGCAAACTGGGCTTTTCAGAAACCACTTGGTGGCCGCTATACACAAAGCAATTTGTACTATTACCATGCGAATTTACCGCGTGGAATGCCGGTTGACGCGTGTCCGAGGTGCCATAGAGCGGATACTCTTGCGGTGTGTCATCTAAACTGTAGTTCTTAAGGCCTTGAAATTCTAAGACAGCCCCTCGAAACTCGCGCCGAGGACCGGCGGCTAAACCATGAGCAGGGTCAATCAGTTTGCCAAAATGCAGGTGTTCCAATAAACCTTCAGGCGAGACTCGAAAAACATAAGATATGGCCTGATTAGACAAATTAAAAACCAAGTCTTCGCTCACATCAACTGAACATTTTGTCGATGAACTATCAGAAAAGGCATTCGTTTTTTTCACTGTTGAACCCTCACCGCGATTAAAATCATATTTTTTTTCAGCGCTCGAACGCGACCATATATTGTTGATAAACAAGAACTTAAGACGACGAACTTAACCTCAAAGAATTCGCCAAAACCAATCGCAGATAAAAATATTCCTTGATTATCATTAGATAACCCCTAATTTGTATACATCAACCAACATAAGGAGACCGATGATGCCGGAACAATACGAAGATAAAACCACGTGGATGCGAATTTTATTTGTAGCCGTTTTTTGGTTCGTTTTTTACTTAACCCAGTTTATCGTAATGGGCGTGGCGATTGGCCAATGCTTATTCAAGTTATTCACCGGGCACCCTAATGCTCAATTATTGAAACTAGGGCACAATTTAAGCCAGTATATACAAGAAATTCTATCGTTCGTGACGTTTAACACTGACCGTCGACCTTTCCCTTTCAACGACTTTCCACAAGATGGCGTCGTTATTGAAGGTGAGCAAGTCTAAATCAAGTGAGCGGAGCGTTAAACCACAGCAAATTAAACAATAATAGCGACAAGAAATCATTTAAAATGAGCCCTGACAGTAAAATGTCAGGGCTTTTTATTTCCCGCCATACTTATGCCGACCAACTATTGCAAGCTAAATTTAAGAACCCACTATGGACTGCACCGCAGTTTGCCTAGACTTGGCCTTGTTCACCACTAAAGAATAAATCAGCGCCGACCTGTAGCTCGGCCGCCCTATCTCCCGAGTTGTAAATAGCACAGCTCTTTAACGACAGACACCCACAACCAATACAACCTGTTAAACGACTTTTGAGTTGTTCTAGTTCGCGGATTCTCTGGTCAATATCCTTGCTAAACCGGCGACTCAACGTCTGCCAATCTCGTTTGGTTGGCGTGCGTTGATCAGGTAGACTGGCCAATGCTTGGCGAATTGATTCTAATGAATATCCTAAGCGCTGCGAAATTAGAATAAAGGAGATTCGTCGAATTGAAGAACGAGCGAACACACGATGGCCGCTACTAGCGCGCACTACTGGCACTAAGCATTCATCAGCATAAAAGCGAATTGCCGATACCGAACAACCAACTCGCTTGGCTACTTTGCCGATCGAAATTAATGGATCCTGCTTCATATAAAAATCTCTTGATCTCAAGTTAACTTGAGATATTAAAATCTAAAACACACATAAGCACAATGTAATTTTAGACAATAATTTGGAGAACGATAATGACCTTAGCATGCATAGAACACATTAATGTAACCGTAGAATCCCCCGACCGCGTAGCGCAACTGTTTTGCAATCTATTTGACTGGCGAGTGCGGTGGGCCGGTGAATCAAAAGACAATGGTTACTCAGTACACGTTGGCAGCGATAAGCGCTATATCGCGCTGTACACCCATCCCAACTCTTCGAATCACGAACACAGCTATTTGACCCACGGCACCGTTAACCATATAGGGGTGATCGTCAAGGACCTAAATAGCATGGAGCAGAGAGTGCAAGAGCATGGATTAAAACCCGACAACCATCGCGACTATGACGTCTGCCGCAGCTTTTACTTTATGGCCGAGAAGTGCCTTGAAATCGAAGTGGTTAGCTACCCGAAATAGTATCAACCTTTTAAGCAGCGCAGTGCTGATCCGAGCAAACTCAAGCGCTTGCGCCGAAGACTAGGTGCTTACCATACCAATTGGTAAGCACCTGATCGAAGCCTTGTTTGATGTGATATAACCCTGACTATTCACCACAATTGACGGCATCGCTACGACGGCATTAGCACGCAACATGGAGTACACACATGACTATATTAGGCAAAACAAGAATCGCAGTAGCCCTATCAACTTGCATCATATTCACCGGCTGCACAACCATCAACCCATACACCAATGAATCGCAAACCAGCAAAGCGGTTATCGGCGCGGGCTCTGGGGCGCTGGCCGGCGCCGTTATAGGTTTAATCAGTGGCGACAACAGTCGCGAACGCCGTAAGCGTGCACTTCGTGGTGCCGGTATCGGCGCCTTAGCTGGTGGAGCAGTTGGCTATTATATGGACGTACAAGAAGCAAAGCTCAGGCAAACTTTGCAAGGCACCGGAGTTAGCGTGACGCGCCAAGGCGACAATATAGTTTTAAATATGCCCTCGAACATCACCTTTGGCGTTGATAGCGCGGGCATTAATGGGGCTTTTTTTGACGTACTAAATTCGGTCGACATTGTCCTAAAAGAATATCAGCAAACTTTGGTGGAAGTCATGGGGCATACTGACAGCACGGGCAGCACCGAACACAACCAGCAGCTGTCAGAACGTCGCGCAAAATCAGTTGCGTCGTATTTCAAGAGCCGCGGCATTAAACCGTTAAGAATAGCGACTTATGGACATGGTGAAGGCTATCCAATAGCCAGCAATTCCACCGATGTCGGGCGGGCTCAAAACCGTCGTGTCGAACTGGTATTAGTCCCGATCATCTGAAAACCGTCAAAATCGACGACGGTACTTTAAATAAGATATTAGCCCGAGAAAACTCATCCATGCGATCAGAATCCCTGTCGCGCTCAAGGCAAATCGATAAGGGTCGGCAATTTCCCACCGTGTAGAGGATACATATAATCGAGCGCTTGATTGATTGTGGTTTGTTCAGTTTGGCGTTTAATAATTAAGGTACTTTCGTCGCTAAACTTGACACTGCTGCTGCCCATCCGGTTCCAGCTGCCCAAAGCCTGCACTCCAAAGGTAAAAGCCTTGCTGCCCTCTCGCGGGTAGCTCAGCCACTGAATTTTTCCGCCAGGAAACTGTTGATGCACCATCTCAACGGCATTTTGCCAATCGACAAACGGCGTATTTTCGGGCAGTTCCAACACCTGCGTAACTGGCGGTACAGGTTTTGAAAATCCATCGCGCAACAGCATGCGCGACTCGGTAGGGTAAACCAGAATTACCCCGGTAACGACAATCAACAAAGCTGGCAAAATAACGCTGACACCCGTCTCTGCATGGCTTTTTCGGATGTGGTCGTGCATTCCAGACTTCGGAACCAAATTTGCCCTATAATTGTGCCGCCAAGGCCACCATAGAACCAAGCCCAGCAGCATGATAAAAACAAGTAAAAGACCATTCATGCCCACTAGGTTGAGACCAGTCGTATTTCCCAATAACAGCCGGTGATGTAAATCGAGCAACCAGTCCTCAAACCGTTCATTGGCGCTCCATACTTCTAACTGTTCACCGTTTTGATCATGCCAAGCATAGCGGCGTTCAGTTAGAAAGACTTTATGAATACTTAAACGTTCGGCATAGAAGCGAACGAAAATTACTTCGTTTGGCGCATAAGTGGATTTTATTTTTGCGGCGGCAAGCGGTAATACATTGTTTGGCGAGGGCAACTCTCTGGCGGCCGGAATAGTTACCCAAAGATACTCGCGCTTCCAGACCAACATGACTCCAGTAACGCTGATCACCAATATAAAACCACTCAGAACCAATCCGAGATAGCGGTGTATTTTTTGCATTGAGAACACTGTGGAAATACCAATTCAACGCGCTTAGGTGCAGGACTCTAATCACTCAACGGCTTTCTCAAGGGCCCGTTTATATGCCGGGCGCGCTGCGCAGCGCTGAAAGTAAGCCTCGAGAGTAGGGTAAGGCTGAAGTACTCCCAATCTTTGCGCCATGGAAACCATGTACGCTATGCCAAAATCAGCACCAGAAAAATCACCAAGGATATAATCTTGAGACCCCAAACGGTCGGCGATATGACCTAAATGAAGTGTGATTTCGGCGTCGCTGAACGGAGAGATGACTGGGTGCTCAATACCGCTGCGCAGGGTTAGCATCTTCAATAAAAGTGGCGCAAATACCGAACCTTCAGGATAGGCTAACCATTGTTGATATTCAGCCCAAGCATGGAGGTCATCATTATTCGGGTGCAGCGCGTGTTGCGTATCGTATTTGGCCAAAACGTACGATGTAATCGCTCCAGACTCGGCCAATAACAGATCGCCATCTTCGATCACCGGGCTCTTACCCAGCGGATGCACCTCTTTAAGTGAAGCTGGCGCACGCATAGTTTCTGGGTGACGCAGATACACTTCCAATTCGTAGTCTGCGCCTGCTTCTTCAAGAAGCCAAACAGTGAATATAGAGCGTCCAATTCTGAGGTGATGTAATTTTATCATTGATAATTCTCGGTTTGCTTTTCCGATTGCTGATCAGAAATAGAGTTTAAAAAATTGACGGTGTGATCATCGTACTTGGATGATTCAAGTATTTTTCGCACTTTACGTAATGAAGACAATGGTGTGTCAACAATAAAGGCATTAACAAGCCATGCTGGAATCACACCATTAGGGTCAACATGGGCGTAACACTCAATGATAACCGACCCGTCTTTCAATGGCACAATGCGCCATCTTACCAGTGCGGAGTCTAGCCGAACTACGCCTGCATTAACCGGGTAACGCGCATCGTTAAGAGCCGTGCAATTCAAAGTCACAACCCTCTGAGCATCTATCGACCATACACAGCTCGAATAACTGTCACGATGGCGTAACGGAAACGGTGCATCATTAAGTCCATAAACAATACTTTCAGTCTCACTGAGGCGTTCGACGATTCGTGACTCTTCACACATTTTCGCCCAATCTCGACAATTTGGGGAATCTTGTAACAGTGCTACGACGCTCTCGACCTTGGTGCTAATTTTAACGGTAGAAAATACCGCTCGATGTTTATGGCCCGGTATCCTTGCGGTATAGACTTGTATACCGTATTTATCTTTACGCAATGTCCATTCGGCATCATCGAAAATGTCGGACGCGAAAGTCTCACTACTTACAAATATGGCGCACATGAACGAAAGACCAAATACGACAGTCCTTTGTTGGCACAGTAACAAAAACAAATGTCTAGGTTTACTAAGCAAATTACGTCCGCTGCGTTTCCATATCATTATTAACAGCGAATCATCATACACCTGTGACAGAAAATAGGGAAAATAAGGAAAGTGTCGTACTGTATGACTAACTTGGCTGACTCTCGCTCAGTTTTGAGCACAACTCTCGCACAACTATGCCACAACAGATAACCAACTGTGGCTATGCCGCATTAGTTCTATGACTCACATTGTTAAGTAAAGTTGGCTTGCTGAATTAGGTTTCTAGGCATATTATCAATTAACCATGTCCATTCTTAAGGTAAAACATGTATAAAGGCGAAATATTCAACAGCGTCAGTCACTTAGTTGGCGCGGTTCTGGCGGTCATCGGCGCCTCTGTTTTAATCACGTATGCCAGTCTAGAAGGTGATTTAACAAAGATCATTAGTTTCACTGTGTATGGCGTGACACTGTCCTTGTTATACATAATGTCGACTCTCTACCACAGTTTCAGAGGCCGCCTTAAGGACATTTTCAAACGTCTGGATCATTTGGCTATTTATCTACTGATCGCTGGTACCTATACACCATTTGCGATGATCGCCATCGATGGTGCCACCGGCTGGTGGCTATTTGGGGTTGTTTGGTCACTCGCCGCAATTGGTATGGTGGTCGAATATTTACCGATAAAAGGCCCGCGGATATTACCCATAGTGATCTATCTGGTGATGGGTTGGGCATGCGTATTTACGATGGACGCTATGATTGCTGGAATGACCCCAATGGCATTCAATCTATTATTGGCGGGCGGCATCATTTATAGCGTCGGTGTGATATTTTTCGTACTTGACCACTGGTTTCCCGTTATGCACGGCGTGTGGCACCTATTTGTTCTAGGTGGCAGTGTTTGCCATTATTTTTCGATGTTTTTACTGTGATTTTCAGCTTGTTGGCTCGTTTTTAGGTTCGTTTTTTGGTTCGATAGCCTAGAGAGCTAGCTGGCTCTGACTAATTTTCCCGGGCGAGCCTTAGTCAACTCATCATCCTCAATCACCAACTGGCCCGACACCATTACCGCGCGATAACCATTGACCGGCTGCAATAGTCGTTGGCCTCCTGCCGGCAAATCCGCCACCATTTGCGGCACCCCTAAGTGTAACTGCTCATAGTCGATTATGTTTATATCCGCTTTCATCCCCTCTTTAATTTGCCCGCGATCACGCAGCCCTAAATAGTCTGCTCCATCAGCCGTTAGCATCTGTACCGCGCGTTCCAATGCTATACAACTGCGGCCTTTTCTAGCTCGATCTCGTGTCCAATATGACAGTAAGTATGTAGGGAAACTCGCGTCACAAATCGTGCCGACGTGAGCACCGCCGTCAGATAAACCTGGCAAGGCATTCGGGTGCGTCAACATGGTGTGTACATTGTCGTAATTCATTTCGGTGTAATTAAATACAGGAAAATACAGCAGCGCGCGCCCATCATCCTCAAGCATCAAATCGTAAGTTTTTTCCCAAATCGACACACCATCGGTGCGCGCTCGACCAGCGATGGACGTTTCATTGCCTTGTTCATAGTCAACTTCACCATGGTAGTCCAATTTAAATATCTTCTCCGACAGGTCGTCGTACTGAGCAATCATTAGGTCGACCAATGGAGGCACGGCCGAACCAGTTCCAGCCAACGCTATCGGTTGTTCAGATAACAAAGTCGCGCGAAAATCCGCATTGCGCATTATTGCAACGCGCTCGGCTAGACTTTTATCACGAATAGAAATATAACTTGGATGGCCCATTAGCGGATGGAATGTGCAATTCAAGCCATTAAAAACACCAATGGCTCTTGGCGCTACTTGAACACGAATATCTAGACCTTCGTTATTCAATTTTTCGCTGCCTTTAAGGATCTTGATCCAATCATTGGGGGCAAAATCTCGCTGCATCAATGACATTGAACCTGGCCGACCGCCACTGGCTTTAAAGTAAGCTTCCATCAGTTCAAATTCATTATCAAAATTGTCTTCCGGGCGCACCATATCAAAATCACTGACGGCCTGTAGCACACCGTAGTCAAGACCCTTAAACGCGTTAGCAATGCCAACCAGCTCTTCGCGACTGGCCTCACTCGCCGGTGTCCAGTCTCCGTCAGCGGTTTTATGAGAATCGCTGCGACCGGTCGAAAAACCAATCGCGCCTGCCTCCATTGCCTCACGCACCAAACCCTTCATTAGAGCTATATCTTCATCATTTGCGGGCTGATCGAACATGGCTCGTTCGCCCATGGCGTATATTCGCAGCGGGTCATGTGGAACCATCACAGCGTAATCAATGGTGGTAGCTTGGCTCTCGATGGCATCCATGTATTCGGGAAAGCTCTCCCAATTCCATTGAATGCCTTCGTGCAATGCGGTGCCTGGTATGTCTTCAACGCCTTCCATTAGCTTGATCAATCGATCTCGATCACCAGCTCTGCATGGTGCAAAGCCAACGCCACAGTTACCCATCACCGCCGTGGTAACGCCGTGATTCACTGATGGACGAAGTTCATCGTCCCAAGACACTTGACCGTCATAATGCGTATGAACATCAATGAAACCCGGTGTCACCAATGCGCCATCGGCATCAATGATACGCTTGGCATCAGCGCTGCACGCACCCACTTCAACGATGCTCTCACCGACAATCGCAACGTTTGCCTTACGTGCAGGGCATCCAGAGCCATCAATTATCGAACCATTTATTATTTTCAGGTCATACATCATTATCTCAATCTAACAGTCAACAGTGTGTCGGAGCAAATCTAGTTGCTAAGTTTTGGTGCCATTCTATCGCCCATTCGAAACAACAAAAGAAGACTCACGCCAGCCAATATATGCCATAAACCCCAAAGGCCCGCCACGGCCGCACTTGCACCAATCCCACCCAGCTGGGACATAATGATGACAATTCCAAGGCCGGAGTTTTGAATGCCAACCTCAAAGGTCAGCGCTCGTCTCGAGGCAATATCGGCTTTAACCACCCACCCTATTACATACCCGGATATATAAGCAAGCGCATTGTGCAATGCAACAACCCCCACAATAGCGCCACCCACCGTGACTAAAAGGTCACTCGCCTTAAGCGTTGTAATAACGATAATCGACAGTAACGCCGTGCTAGCTAATAACACCAATGGTTTTCGCGCGCGTTCGGCAAACACCGGATAATATCGCCTTACCAACATCCCAATTACTAAGGGTAAGGCTAAAACCATCGCTGTCTGCAAAAGAAAGGTAATCACGTCCAATTCGATTTGATCTAATATCTTTGCGGTTGGCGGGTAGAAAGATGTCCAAAATAGCATGGCCGTCGGCGTAACAAACGCCGCCATTAGACTTGAAGTCGCTGTGAGAGAGACTGAGAGCGCCGCGTTACCACGCGCTAACAGCACCAATATATTCGAGACATTACCGCCAGGACAGCAAGCGATGATAAGCATACCCAAAGCAATGCCAGGGTGTGGCTGCAGCGCATAGCAAAGCCCCAAGGTTAAAGAAGGCAGCACTAAAGCCTGACCAATGAAACCAGCAAAGAAAAGCCGAGGCGCGGTTTTTATAAAGGAAAAGTCTCGTGGTTTTAGTCCTAAGGCCACGGCTAACATCATACAAAATAAAGTGATCGACATCGCCAATTGGCTAGCTTGCCCCATTTGTAACTGAAAGGTGTCTAAGGCCGAGCTCATGCTGCTAGAGTGTCAAAGCATGCATATATAAAACGCCAAGGTTCGATTTGAATTTATTCACTTCAGAGATTTTTAACCTCTACTTTTGAAACATCTGCGTAAGGGATCGAGTACAACAAAACCCCACCAAAACGATAGGTTTCAATCGAAAGCACCTGATCTTTCGCCTCTAATAAGACTCCTATGATTTGAGCTCGATCCTTAGTTCGGCTTATGCGAACGTGCCGATTTATATAGGAACCTGCGTTACTCAGTTTAGCTACTGCATATATGCTATCGCGCTTTTCACTCGCCTTGGGTTTAGGCTTCTTTTTGGCAGCACCTTCATCTCCAATGTCAGATTCTGCAGCACCATCGACGGCCGACGCAAGCGTGTCATCAATATTATCAGACTCTCGAGACTTGAACGTTCTTATCGGTACTGTAGTGCCATCAAGTGACACGTTCAAATTCAACATACGTACAATTTGAGCCGGCGACGATTTGCTGGCGAAATTCATATTCTTCAAACGATCACTCGGAGTTGAGCGAATCACCACCTCTTTACCGCCTTGCAAAAACTCCGCCAATGCCACGCTCGCCTTTTCTCCCAGGTCGAGTTGAAATGAGTTTGTCATAAACTTTTTCGTCTTAACGATTTTGTTAAGAAATACCTTTGGCGTCACTTTAAATTGCTTGGCGCAGTAAGCAAGGATTTCAGCCGCCGCCTCTTCGTCCAGAGCATAGTCATAGCGCATGCTCTGAACGGGAATTTCACCACTTGCCAGAGCCTGCGGACCCGCTGCACGAGCGTTAAAGTTCATAGCAAAGCCAACTCTAGAGATTTGATCAGTGCCGGTAAATTCTAAACTGGCAGCAAAAGGGTCTGCCAGGTCTAGAGCTATGTTGCCGTTGGCAACAACTTGATCGAAACCTGCGAAGCTATACATCAGCGTACCCTCCAGACTTCGACACCGCTTTTTTTCACCTACCTGATCTTCATAGACCGACGCTGGAAAACTAAACTGATCAACCGAAAAATTCACAAACTTTGGAAAATCACCCTTCTCCATTCGGCTCTTGCCATTAAAGTGAAACAGAAAGTCAAAACCAGATATTTTTATCGATCGAAAAGAAAAGGTATTAAAATTGCCGTTCGGAGTAACACTCAGCCCGAGTAGTTCAATCGCTCCGTCAAAGCCAACCTTTAAATCTTTATAAACTACTTCAGCCACCAGGCTAGCTCCGGTCAAAGCCTTATCCAACTCCTTTTTATATCGATACTCTAAATAAAACTTGCCAATCACAACAAGAATGATGCAGATCACGATGGCGGCTAATATTTTTTTCATAATTAAACTAATGGCTAAACAAACCTTATAACGACAGTCGCCAGTCTACGGACAACGCGCTCAAATTACAAAATAACTTCAACGGTTCTCCCCAGATAATACCAATACGTTTGCTTAGCGTTGAGCTCTAAAGCTACCGCCTAATCTTACTGTCTAGACACAAAGTATCATCTTCACGAAACACAATGATAACCAGCGCCGCTGCCAACAAGGTGGTTGATGGAAAAAACAATAAATTTGATTTTTCTAATAGATATTTGCCAAACGGGTCCAAGATATACAACCCTATCGGCAATAAGCCAGCCAGATACCACAATAGTTGTATGGCGTAGGAGTAAGTACGAAAAAGCCCTAACACCACTAAAGCACCAATCAGTACTTGTAATGAGCCAAGTCCTAAGTTGATCATGTCACCGCTGATGATGCCGCCATAGTATTTATCCGACAGCGAGCTGGCCATGCTACTGGCGGTTAACTTAATTATTCCCCAAAACAATAAATACAGACCTGTCGACACTCTAAGTAATAACAAACTAATCGCTTTCATACCAATTTCCTCATAAATTAATTTTCTAACCAAGCACCCTCAATCATCAAAAGCGGAAGGCTTGGATTCAAAATCGAGCAGGCTTTATCAAGAACATCATTCTAGCGCGGATTTGAGAATTCATTTCAAATCAATTTAAGCAGCCAAAGACCTGGCGACCTAACAGCATTAACAATGTTCGAACAAGCCGTTATAGTGAGCGACACTTAAATCTGTGTTTCCAACCTTCTATTGAAAAAGTAGTTAAGCTCAACGGTCTTTAAGGCTTATACTACTGCCAGCAATAACCGCAAAAACAATTACAGTGCAACAGACAACGCCGCCCATTGATAATATCGTTGAACTGCTAGATGAGCATAATACATCGGCGGTGGCCAGCCTGTTTGCGGAAGCTCATCCCGCCGATATTGCCGATGCTTTAGAGCGGCTCACACCGGTAAAAAGACCGCTCGCATGGATCCATATACCGGAATCTGTCCGCGGTGAAGTACTTACAGAACTAAACGAAGGTGTGTTCAAAGACCTGGCGCACGACCTTGACCACAATGAACTCATTGATGCCATCAAGGTACTTGATATCGATGATATTGCCGACCTTATCCCAGACCTGCCAGAGTCGGTACTTGCGGATGTGCTTTTTGCGGTAGACACGGAAACTCGTGCCAGTCTAGGGGAAGTACTTTCTTACCCAGAAGACAGTGCTGGCGGCTTAATGAACATAGACGCACTGGCGGTCAGAGACAATATTTCATTGGATGTGGTATTACGCTTTTTACGTCTTAAAACGGAATTACCAGACCATACCGACTCGGTCTATTTAGTCGACCGTGATAATCGACTGACAGGGATTTTGCCACTCGAAAAACTGATTACCGGTAGCGCCAAAGATCCCGCTCGAGTTCACGCATTGGAAAATCCAGTTTCTTTTCAGAGCTTAGACAGTGAAGAAGAGATTGCAAAGGCCTTCGCAGATTATGATTTAGTATCAGCACCGGTCGTGGATGACAAACAAGTGCTGATAGGAAGAATTACCATCGATGACGTGGTTGACGTAATACGTGAGCAAGCCGAGCATGACATTATGGCCGCCGCTGGCCTGCGTGAAGAAGAAGACATCTTTGCACCCGTCGCAAAAACCACAAGAAACCGTACCATCTGGCTCGCCGTCAATTTGGTGACTGCCTTGCTTGGTTCTTGGGTTATTGGTCAATTTGAAGGCTCAATACAACAATTGGTGGCGCTTGCCGTTTTAATGCCTATCGTTGCCAGCATGGGCGGTAATGCAGGGACACAAACGCTGACAGTGGTAATTCGAGGCATGAGTATGGGCACTATTTCACGCGGCAATATCATGAACGTGCTCAAAAAAGAAACCATGGTCGGCATCTTGAACGGTTTAATTTGGGCAATCGTCATTGCTGCCATCGCCGCACTTTGGTATCAAAATATGTCGCTAGGCATAGTCATTGCCGCCGCGATGATAGCCAACCTGATTATGGGGGCGATTGCTGGAGTGTGCATTCCGGTGTTTTTGGACAAGATGGGTGTAGACCCTGCGCTGGCGGGTGGCGTAGCGTTAACCACCGTTACCGACGTTGTGGGCTATTTTTCGGTACTTGGATTAGCGACGGTAATGCTACTTTGAAGACCAAGTATTGAGTGTTGCGGCCTTTAAACGCGCCCAAATTGATGAGATACCGACTCGGGTTCACCGACCATCGTCCATTCTTGCTCTAACATCACTTCAACCCAGGCATGACTGGCGAGGCTGCTGCTCGACTTTGCAATACCAATAACAACACGAGCCGTATAACCTTGCCTTCTTGCTCCGCGGGCCAACACAATCGATCTAGGCAAACAATCGGCTCGCAAAAAATGCAGTCTTGCGGCTAAACGTACAGCTTCATGCATGGCTAAAAGTTCCTTAGCAAAAGCATCTTCAGCGGGTACTTTTGTGTTCATTATCGGCGATGAATTCGCAGCCTGATGATTCGTTGCACTAAACTCAACCTGCTCTTTAAGCCATGCAAATCGACCGTAACGCAGCCGAAACAATACTGGCCATAGCTGCCAATAAGCCGAAAATAGCCACCACCATGCTTTCAACCCGAGTTGATTAAGCCGCTTTGCGTGCATTTGTAAAATGGTACATAGATATGTTGCTGTGAATTAACCAACTCTAACATGTGTTTCCATAGGGGTTTACCAGAATATAAGTTACAATAACCCTATGTCTCTGTCTGCTGCCTTAAACAATAATCGCACTTGGAACCGCCATGGCCTGAAAATTGCCTGGGCGTTAGCGATATTTCTGTTTCTACTGATTGCGGCTGGTATCGCTTACAGCGAGTACACAAATCGAAACGCAAAAATGGCCGACTACGCGGCTCAAGATTTACCACCCATTTCAAACAATAGTGCTCCGCAATATCGCGTCACGGAGATTACCTCAGCAAACTTGTTCGGAGACCCTCGCCCCAAACAAGTGATTAATAAAAATATTCCCAAGACCAATCTAAACTTGAAACTGATTGGCGTTCTTTGGGCTAGCGACCAAGGTATGGGACGAGTGATCATACAATCAGGTAACAAAAATGCCAATTTATACAGCATTGGTGACGATATCGAAGGTGCTAACGCGTCGGTAAAAGAAATCAATACGAACGAGATTTTGATCAGTCGTAATGGCGCAACCGAAAAGCTAGCCTTAGTGGAAAGGAAAAGCGCTGTGCTTAGCTATGCAAATAAAAGCGATCCGAGTCAAGCACCAGCCAACCACACCATCCCAACAATCCCACCCTTACCAACCACCACAGCCGGCGGAACATCTTCTAACCGTAAGCCTATTTCGGCAAACGGTGAAAACCGAAAGATACGAAAACCAAACTTCTCAGGCTTAGATCGAGCACTGAAACGAATGAACGAACTTTAGCCAGCAGCTTTAGGCATTAGTCCTTATCTTTTAGGTAATTGAGGTATTGAATTAGTTCTGATTTAAGCGCTGACTCTCAGTCTTACAAACAGTGAGGCTAAAACAAAAATTAAGCTCAGCCAAACAATCCAAGAACCAAATTTCATAAACGGTGTTTCACCTTTCATGGGTTGAACGCTTCGGCTCATTGCCGCAACTTCAAACTGCGCTGTTACTGCCTCTACGCGCCCCTGAGAATCGATGAATAATGATGGCCCCGAATTGGCGGCACGCACCAACGGCCGGCCCATTTCTTTAGCTCGAAATTGCGCAAATTGCTTACGTTGATGCGGTGCCAAAGAATCACCAAACCACGCGTCTTCACTAATATTAACCAACACAGATGCATCACCAAGGTGGTTTCTATACTCGTTAGAAAATGAGTCTTCATAGCAAATTGATAAACCAACTTTGATTGCAGCGCCACAGGATAGCTCTTGGGTACCGGGGCCGCTGGCAAAGTCGGACATCGGCAACTGTAGATATTCGAACACCCAGGCAAACAAAAACTTCAAAGGCTGATACTCACCAAACGGCACCAAATGACGTTTGCGATATACCTGTGGAGGGCCTATTGAATCAGAACAACTTAGAGCGGCGGCGTTATAACCGTTTTCGCCGTCATGGTCTAATATCCCGGAAAGCAGCGCGGCGCCCTCGGGTCGCATTGTTTTCCAAAACTCAGGGTCGGTCTGGCTCACGTACAGCGGCATTGCGGTTTCCGGCAACACCAATAAATCAAGCGTTTTATCATTCGCTAACTGGTGACCAAATTGTCGATAGTTCTGCAAGGTAAGACGTTGCACCTCACTTTGCCATTTAGTTTCAATAGGCACGTTTGCTTGCACTATGCCAATCGTTATAGGCTTACCGTCAGTCGAAGTCCAACGGATATGATTTAACCCTAACGACGTGCCGACTAATAACACCAAACCAACAACAGGTATAAGTCGATCTTTCAAGGAAGATGCCAAGCAAAACCGCAGCAATAATATGGCAATAACTACGAGCATGAAGCTTACAAGATAAACACCACCCACCGGTGCCCATGCGGCAATCCAGGTCAGGGTTTGTGTATAGGCTATATCCAACCAAGGAAAACCAGTCAGAACCCAGCTTTTACACCATTCGAAGATCACCCAAACAAAGGGAAATACTAAGAC
Organism: uncultured Gammaproteobacteria bacterium; assembly: GCA_964516915.1. Taxonomy (GTDB): domain Bacteria; phylum Pseudomonadota; class Gammaproteobacteria; order Arenicellales; family Arenicellaceae; genus Arenicella. The sequence continues at coordinate 81,548 of CAZEXS010000004.1, read as the reverse complement.
AAAGCTAATGCGTGACGACAAAGCAAGATAGCTGGATAAGCCGGTTGCCATTGCGCTAAACAAGGCCAATAAAAGAGAAAAACCTAATACTGCAATGCTGCCCATCCACAACGGCATTCCGCCGTAGACTGACAAAGACACGTAGACCCAAGAAACACCGAACAAATATAAACCTAAGCCAAAGCTTAAGCCGATCTTGAAGGCGTTTGTTGGTGTGGTATTGCCGGCTAAATAAACCAGGCCAGCGATGGACAAAAAGGCTACTGGGTAAATATCAAATGGTGCAAACGCCAAGACTGTGCAAGCGCCCAATAATGCACTGATGAAACAAGCCTTGTTGATCATAAATCAGTGACTAGTAGCCTAATAAAAACATGCCAATCGACGTCTAAACCTGACAAGGCCGGGCACCAAGCCCACCTCAACCGCTGGTTAATTCACGATACAGCTTTTTCTCACCGGCAAATTTTTCAGAGATACTTATTCTTTGCTCTTCTAAACGCTTTAGCTCGGCACTGAATTCTTCAACGCGCGATTTTGAGGCAATCAACTCCTGATCAATCTTCTCTTTCCTCTTGCCCTTTGCGGCAGCCGATTTATCAGTAAGCCGTTTAATCTTGCCATCCATTTGCTTCAAATACGCCTGATGAACTCGAATATTACCGTCCACAGACGCAAGTTGGTTATCACGCTGTCGATCTATATCTTCTTCTCGTTCGTAAATGCTTAAAATTCGATCTCGCTCATCTTGCTTGATCTTACGTTGTCTGGCTGCTTCTAATTCTTTTTCTTCTGCTTCAGCTTGAGCCAATTTTTCTTCTTCAGTCTTTGGAGCGTCAAGGGTATCTTTTACGAAGCCACGTTCGGTCAATGTGGTTACTTCGGTCGTCACGCAGTTTTCTTCCGCGTTGTCTCCGTAATGCCACTTTCCATCCGCATCTTTACATTTCTGAATTGCGTGAGCGCTGGAAGCGAATAATAAAACGCTCGTCATCAACATCGCTAACCCATACTTAAAATACTGTTTCATTAAGAAGCTCCTACTATTCTGAGAATAGTTTAAATAAAACTACGATTAACCCTAACTCGACCAGCAAAACAGCCAACCCATCTCACGGTCGGATTTACCTTAATTTGTCTTAATTTACCTTAGTTTTTGCTTGCACAGTTGTGGAGAACACCACCAGAGCCAAGCCTAACAATAGCATCGGCAGACTCAACAGCTGCCCCATCGTCACCCAATCAAACATCAAATAATTGAGATGCTGATCAGGAACTCTAACCAACTCAACAAGCCCTCGAGACACAGCGTAGCCAATCAAAAATAACCCTGATAGTAAACCAAGCGGCCGATTTTGGCGAGAAACTAGCCAAAGCGTCACGAAAAGTAACAAACCTTCCAATATTGCCTCGTACAGCATCGAGGGGTGCCTGGCTTGGGCATCGGCCGTTGTAAAGACCATTCCCCAAGGCAGATCAGTCGGTTTGCCCCATAATTCTTGATTGATAAAATTACCAAGCCTTCCAAAAAACAAACCAATCGGCGCGACCGGTGCGACAAAGTCGCCGATTTCTAAAAACGAAATTTTTGACTTTCGGCTAAACAGCCAAAACGCAAATAGAACTCCGATTAGTCCGCCATGAAACGACATTCCGCCTTCTCGAATGCCGGTGATGATGGTCAAAGGCTCGGCCATATAATCCATGGGTTTATAGAACAAGACGTAACCCAAACGCCCTCCTAACACCGCGCCAAGTGCTCCGTAAAAAAGCAGATCTGAAGCCAGATCCAAGTTCCACTTTGAATTCACCGCATTCGGTTGAAACTTCAGCCGGTATGACCACGCAAGATACACGCCGGAAAAACCAAACACATACATCAGGCCATACCATTGTATGGCCAATGGCCCTAATTGAAGCGCAACGGGGTCAAAATTTGGGTGAATCAACATCGCATTAAATGGCGAGTGGCTCGCCAAATGCGGCTTGATATCGAGTAGCGAACTCGGCAGGCGTGAAAAAGTGGTTTTGCGTGCCTGATTGCTCAATTTTGATGGCGCCGCATAACGACGCGATTTGCGCTGACGTTTTCCACCCCAAGTTCTTGCTCAAGCCATACATTAAGCCCCCCCGATACGCATCGCCACAGCCCGTAGGGTCTTTGGCTTCGCTGATCGGCGCACATGGTATATCAAACGTTTGACCGTCGACATACACTTCCGAACCCTTAGCTCCGCGTGTCACAATTAAGGCTTCGACCTTGGCCGCAAGTTGCTCGAGAGTAAGCCCGGTCTTGTCTAATAACATTTCACTTTCATAATCATTTACCACGGCATAACTTGCTTCGTCTAAAAATTTTAAACAGTCATTGCCATCAAACATCGGCAGGCCCTGACCTGGATCAAAAATAAACGGGATGCCTAAAGCTTTGAACTGTTGCGAATGCTCTATCATTGCATCACGTCCATCAGGCCCAACGATACCAAGCTCGATATCTTGAGCGTCACCAACAGCATTCTGATGAGCGAAGTTCATTGCGCCGGGGTGGAATGCGATGATTTGGTTATTGTCCGTATCCGTCGTAATAAACGCTTGAGCAGTAAATGTATCAGGCACCACCTGAATGTGAGCTGAATTCAGGCCTTTTTCCTCCAAATAACTGGCATAGGGCCCAAAATCTTCTCCTACTGTCGCCATAATTACCGGGTCGCCACCCAACAATTTCAAAGTGTAGGCGATGTTGCCCGCGCAACCACCCAAGTGGCGAGTCATGTTCGGCACTAAGAAAGCCACGTTTAAGATGTGAATTTGATCGGGCAAAATATGGTTTTTAAACTGGTCTTCAAACACCATAATGGTGTCAAACGCCATCGACCCTGTAATAAGTGATTTCATTGTGTGTTGTTCCTAAATGGCCGCACTGAACTGTCTGGCGCTGGAAAAAGTGCTAAGTAAATAGCAATCAATTAGCTTATCCAATTACTAAATATGCAGGTTGGTATTGAATTGAATGTTTTCGTTTAAAACGAATGATTACAATATTAATTAAACTGAGTGAGAATCGAACTCTTAGGCTGAATCTCTTGGGCTGAATCTCCTGGGCTAGCAAAGGTACCAACTGTTCGTTCAGCACCTGATGCTTTTCACCTTTTAATCCTCGACCTGAGCATTGTATGAGTCGGCCGAGAGAAGGTCTTCTAGCTCGCCGGCATCACTGCTTTTAATACGAAACATCCAGCCTTTTTCATAGGGTGATTCATTGAGTAGCTCGGGCTCATCCTCTAAAGCTTCGTTTACCGCAACGATTTCGCCGCTAACAGGAGCATAGATATCCGATGCTGCTTTAACGGACTCTACAGCACAACATTCGTCTTTAGCCGACACTTCCGAACCTACCTCAGGCAACTCAACGTAGACTACGTCGCCTAATGATTCTTGTGCGTAATCGCTGATTCCAACTTCTATGATATCGTCATCAAGTTTTCTTGCCCATTCGTGCGAGGTAGCGAACAGCCGATCGTCAGGTGTATTGCTCATTTAGAACTCCGTGAAATTATTCGGTGGCAAACTCGGTTAGTGGTTTGCTTACTGCGACGTATTATATATAAACTGACTGAGGCAGTGATACCAAAATTCGCAGCCAATTCCACATGATTTCTTGCAATTTCAATCAGCATCCATCAAAATGAGAATCGTTCGCATTAATGAAACTTATTCTCATACTGTCTAGACCCTGAACCGCACACCCCTCCGATTCAGGATGATCTCTACGCGCTCAGCAAACCACCTTACAACTTACCCTAAATAAACATGCAATTAAACAAAGTCTTTCTCGTCGTCGCCGTATTATTCCTAACCGCCTGCCAAGCCCCAAGCTCTGAAGTGAATTTGTATTCGGCACGTAAAGAAGCGCTAATTAAGCCTCTTCTGGATCAATTCACCGCTGACACTGGCATTACAGTTAATGTCATTAGCAGCAAGGCAGACGCCTTGCTAAAACGGATCGAAAGCGAAGGTAAAAACAGCCCTGCTGATGTGTTACTTACAAGCGATGCAGGGCGCTTGCACCGTGCAAAACAAGCGGGCATTTTCGATCAACTTGACTCTCAGGCCGTAACCAAGAATGTACCGTCACAGTATCACGATGCCGAGTTAACTTGGACTGGACTATCAGTGCGAGTTCGCCCAATCATGGTAACGGATTCCGCTAAACCTCTGGGTATAAAGAGCTATGAAGACCTTGCGACCAGCGCACTAAAAGAAAAAGTTTGCATTCGCTCATCCAGCAATATCTATAACCAATCATTAGTCGCTGGCATGCTTGCTAGCGGCCCGGCCGAGTCAGTAGAAGACTGGGCCAAAGGCTTGGTTAGCAATATGGCGCGAGCACCACAAGGTGGCGATCGCGACCAAATTAGAGCGGCTGCCGCCGGCCAATGCTCGGTGGTCGTTGCCAATACCTATTATCTAGCAAACATGCTCAACGATACTGACAAGCAAAGCGATTTTTCAGCGGCTAGCGCAATGTCTATCATTTGGCCGAATCAAGACCAACGCGGTGCGCACGTCAATGTTAGCGGCGCAGGCATTTTGAAAACTGCGCCAAACAAAGCGAATGCACATAAACTCATAGAGTTTCTGGTATCAGACAAAGCACAACAACTTTACGCCAATGTGAATTTTGAATACCCAGTTAAACCCGGTATTGAGTTACACCCGATTTTAGCGAACTGGGGAACGTTTAAAGCCGACAGTTTAAACCTGGATCAGCTGGGCGAAAATAACGCCGCCGCCGTAAAATTAATGGATCGCGCGGGTTGGAAATAGAGCCATTCTAAAATTACGCCACCCTCCGCTCACCCTTTCCTTTAGGTCTTCAGGCGAACGCCATGTTTAGGCATGCTAAATTCCGGCTCGGGTGGTCTTTATTAAGCACCATTATCGCGAGCTTGGTACTCTTTCCGCTACTGGCGCTGGTTTGGATTAGCCTTGGAAATAATGATGGAGTTTGGTCGCATCTAAGCTCCACGGTACTCAGCGATTACGTCGTGACATCACTAGCACTGATGCTAGGGGTTGGCGCTGTTACCTTAGTTATAGGCATAGCTTCAGCGTTTCTGATCACCCATTTCAACTTTAGCGGTAAACGTTTCTTTGAATGGGCCTTATTACTCCCGTTGGCGGTACCAACCTATATTACTGCGTACTCCTATACCGGCTTACTCGACGTGGCTGGCCCGACGCAGACTGCGCTACGCAATACATTCAGCCTTAAAACTGGCGAATATTGGTTTCCTGAAATTCGCTCTTTGGGCGGCGCCATCTTCGTTATGGGCTTTGTGCTCTACCCTTATGTCTACTTACTGGCCAGAGCAGCGTTTCTTGAGCAGTCCAGCAATCTCCGCGACGTAGCGCGTGTTCTTGGATACTCGAAACGACAAGCCTTTATTAAAATCACGCTGCCGGTCGCCAGGCCGGCCATAATCGCCGGTCTATCCTTGGCACTAATGGAAACTCTGGCGGATTTCGGTGCGGTTAGTTACTTCGGCTTAAGTACCTTCACCACCGGTATTTTTCGTACTTGGTATGGCTTAGACAGCGTTGCTGGCGCTGCACAGCTTTCCTTAGTATTACTCAGTTTTGTGATGGTATTAATCATTATCGAAAAAGCATCGCGCAAACGCGCAAGTTATCAAAACAAAAAGAGCCAACAAGCCTTTGTAGCAACACAACTGCGCGGCCGCCAAAACATCATCGCGATTGGTTTGGTCTCAACACCCTTATTATTGGGTTTTCTAGTACCCATTGCTCAACTATTAATATGGGCTATCGAGACTCATGCCGAGCTATTCAGTATCACTTTTTGGCAATTGGTACTCAATACCATCGGGCTTGCCGCGATAACCGCATTACTGGCCGTAGTATTGGCCTTTTTAGTGGCTTACGCGAGCAGAGTTAAGCCCGGTTTAACCACGCGCTTTGCTAAGCTTGGAGTTAGTTTGGGTTATGCCGTACCCGGCACCGTCATCGCGGTTGGCACATTGGTGCCTCTAGCGCGTTTAGACAACTCTATCGACGCCTGGTTTCGTGATAATTTCGACATATCAACTGGCCTGATCTTAAGCGGCTCCTTGGTCGCACTGGTTATTGCTTACTTGGTGCGCTTTTTGGCAGTGGCTCTTGGTTCAATCGATTCTGGCCTCACCAGTATCCACCGCAACATTGATCAAGCCGCGCGTTCACTTGGCCACAAGCCATTTTTCGTGATGCGAAAAATTCACATCCCTTTACTGCGCAGCAGTGTTTTTACGGCCGCATTGATCGTGTTCGTGGATGTCATGAAAGAATTGCCAGCCACTCTTATTTTGAGGCCATTTAATTTCAATACACTGGCCGTACGAGCCTATGAGCTGGCAAACGATGAACGGCTAATGGACGCATCCTTGGCGTCGATTGCGATCGTCTTAGCGGGTTTATTGCCGGTGGTTTTACTGACCAAAGCCAGCTTGAATACAGATGCGAAAACCTAAATTCAGATCCACCAAAACTATAACAATGCTCTAAAAAAGCCGCTCGCGCGCCACTGTCACCATCTGTCACCATCTGTCACCATCTGTCACCATCTGCCACCTTCTGTTGACTAAAGTGGCTGAATTAGCTTTGAGTTAGGTTTGACAGTTTTCGCAAATGCCATACATATAAAGTGAATGATCTTCTAATTTAAAGTTGTATTTTTCGGCCACGGCATTTTGACGTTTTTCAATTTCGGCATCGTAAAACTCAGTAACGGTATTACATTTAGCGCAGACCATATGGTCATGATGCTCGCCGTCATCAAGCTCAAATACTGAGCGACCGCCTTCAAAATTATGCCGTAACACCAGACCGGCATTTTCAAATTGTGTGAGCACTCGATATACCGTCGCAAAGGCAATTTCTTCACCGGCATCTAATAGGTTCTTATATACCTCTTCGGCGGTGAAATGCCCCTTACCACCTTCTAAAATAGATAAAATTCGCAGACGTGGCAATGTGGTTTTCAAACCAACTTCTTTCAAATTTTTCGAGGTAGGCATAGGTTGCTCACAATCAATGGTTTATTATCGTGTTTCGAGATTTTAACAGCTTTTAGGGCTGTATATTTTTATATTTTGGCGTTGTTAAGCGATGTTTAACTTCATGCTTCCAGAAAACCGTCGGATAAAGAGCAATCATTTGTACAAACCACAACACTCCACCAATTGCATTATTCTGCTCGTTTTAGCAAGCAAGGCAATATGCTTGAGTGTGTCACTGTTTGTCTATCATAACGCTCACGGACAAAGCTCAAAAGGTGAGCTTATACCGCTCTACATACCCATCAAGTCAAACGCTTTCCCAAATCTAGTGCATGACCTTCAGCGAGCTTTAGAAGCCGAGTCAATTACGGAAATACAGGTTAAAAACACTGATTTTTGGCACCCCTATCAACAAGGTATCCGTAAAGGCCGGCTTGGCGTCTACTTTGCCCAACCGCACTTTGCTGCATGGGGCATATCGAAGCATCAGTTCACACCTTTATACAAGCTGCACGGAAAACTGAAATACGTTCTAGCGACTGACCGAGCGAACTCATCAATTTTCGAAATAACAGACCTACACGACAAAACGATCTGCCGCGAAGCGGGTCTTACTTTGGGGTCGGTGTGGTTAAATCAACTAATAAGACGACACCAACTTGCTGTCAATACGCGTGAAATCACCTCTACTAGAGCGGCTATGGCGAGTGAGCAAGGAAATACAGCACACAGTGAAAGCATGGATAGAGGTCACTGTGACGCCTATGTCATAGACGACTACAGTTTCGAATACGTCAATTCGCTGACGCGCGGCAAGTACATTCGTTTAGCGCAGAGCGTCATTCATCAGCAGAATGTGTTTATCGCGGCGCCAAATGTGTCTCAAGGCCTGCAAGTGAAGCTCAAGCAGGCATTGAAAAGCAAAGCCGTTAAACGCGTATTAGCGCCCTATTTCTCAACTTTAAGTAAATGGCAAAATTTACAGTCGGTAAGCGCACAGGACTATGGCCCTGATGAATCTCGGCTTCTTGCTCCTTACTGGTTTGACGAATAGTCTGAAGATGCTTTGTCAAGAATTTCAAGATCCTTTAAATTCTCAGCGTAGAGTAACTAGCCCCCCGTTGCATGGCGCGCCAACAGTGTTTTTATCCTAGCACTGTCGTTGATCCAGTTCATTCCCATACCACGCATGGACAACCAAAAAGGTTGCTCAAATTTATACGCGGTATTTAACGTTGTCATTAAAATATCCACCTGCTCATTATCGGGTCGCCTTCGTTGTTCATACTGTGCTAATAGAGCCAATTTTCCGATGTGCTCAGGGGCCGCCTGTGCCAGCAAATCAGTCAAACAACTGACGTCTTTAAAGCCGAGATTGGCGCCCTGCCCGGCAAGCGGATGAATGCTGTGAGCCGCATCACCGATTAGTGCCAATGACGGAGCATAGTAGTTTTCGGCGCGTTGGCTGGCTAAAGGAAATGATAGTCTATCACCCAATTCAATCACCTCACCTAAACGCCAATCAAAGGCTTGACCCAACACCGTCTTAAAATCAGCATCACTTAGCTGCATTAGTTCTTCAGCTAGCGAGTCTTCAGCGCTCCAAACAATAGAGCTAAAATTATCGGCCAAGGGCAAAGCGGCTACCGGCCCAGAATTTAAAAACCTCTGCCATGCGCAATCACCATGGGTTTTCGACGTCTTAATTTTTGCGACAATGCCTTGCTGACCATAGTCTTGGCGATTGGCAAATATCTTAGCCTGAGAGCGTACCCATGATCCTGGGCCATCTGCACCAACAATCAACCGAGCCGATAAAGTTCTATCTGCGCACTTTACTAGGCCGCCGTCTTGGCTCAACTGCAAGCCATCTACTTGCGTTGTGAAATAGCACTGTAGGCCAGAACTGGAACTGTTCAAAGCCTGCTGTTGCAAAGCACTGGTGCATGCTATTGCGTCGATCATATGCCCAAGTTGTGGTTCGTCTATGTCAGACGCGTCGAACTGTAATTCGCCGACAGACCCTTCGTCCCAAATCATCATGGATTGATATGCATGCGCTTGGAAATCTGGCAGCCGATGAAAAACATCAAGCTCGCTTAGGATTTGTGTGGCGTGTGAACCAAGAGCAATAACCCGCTGATTACTGTGCTCTGCGCCCTGTTCTGGCGTTTTTATTTCGATTGGCGCGCCGCGTTCAACTAAAGCAACCTTTAGTGAGGTTGTGCGAACGATGTTGAGTGCAAAAGCAGCACCAATAAGGCCTCCGCCAATAACCACTAGATCAAAGTCTTCGGTCGGGTGAATTTCTTGGGTCACGTCAAAGCCCTCTGGAACATCACAAGCCTAAGTAGCGTAACAATGTTCCGCCCCCCAACAACGTTTAGCAAATTTGCTAAACGTTGATTTCGGTAAGACAATATTCGCGAGTTCATCAAGAGTTAGGCTGCCATAAGGTCTTCAATGTCTTGAATGGTTTTTGGCGCAGCGGCGGTGAAATTCTCGTAACCGTCTTTCTGAACCAGCACATTATCTTCAATACGAATGCCAATATTATGCCAGCGCGGGTCTACCGATTCAGACGGGCTCACGTAAATGCCTGGCTCCACTGTAAATACCATACCAGGTTCCAACTCTCGCCAATCTTCCTCAACTTGGTAATCACCGACGTCGTGCACATCCATGCCAAGCCAATGACCCGTCCTGTGCATATAGAACTGCGCGTAACTCTTGGTTTCTATCACCTGCTCTAAAGAACCGGTCAATAAGCCTTCATCGAGTAAGCCCTGCGCTATCACGCTGACCGCCGCGGCATGTGGGTCGTCCCATGTATGCCCGGCGCTGCATTTTTCAAATGCCGCCTGTTGAGACGCCAACACAATTTCATACAAGGCCTTCTGTTCGGCGCTGAATTTGCCATTAACGGGGAAAGTGCGGCTGATATCCGCCGCATAACACTCGTATTCCGCACCCGCATCGATCAGCAACAAATCGCCATTTTTAAGAACCGCATCGTTTTCAATATAGTGCAGAATACAGGCGTTTTCGCCACCCGCCACAATCGACGGATAGGCATTATAATGGCTGCCTGCTTTGCGAAATTCGCACTCAAGCTCCGCTTGCACTTGATACTCAAACATTCCCGGACGACACACTTGCATTGCTCGGGTGTGACCAGCGGCCGTCATACGCCCAGCTTTGCGCATCAAGTTAATTTCATCTGGCCTTTTAAATAATCTTTGTTCGTGCAGGATATGATTTAAATCAACAAATTCATACGGCGCATGTTTACCACTTTTGGCATCTTGTTTGATTTTATTCATCCATGCCAACAGTTGTGCGTCAAAATCCGGGTACCGGCCGACATTGGTAAACACCTTGGCTTTTTCCTCCATCATCCCGGGCAGAATTTCATGCATGTCCTCAAACGGAAAAGCATCGTCGGCACCGAACAATTCCATGACGCCTTCTAGCCCTGTTCGCCGACCATCCCACATTTCTCGAAAGGGATCTTTTTCGCGACAGAACATGACAAATTCGCCCTGTACGCGGCCAGGGCTTATTACCAACACGGCCTCAGGCTCATTAAACCCGCACAAATAGTGAAAGTCGCTATCGGGCCGAAAACGATAAATTACATCACCATTTCGTGAGCGCTCAGGGGAAGTGGGCACGATAACAATATCATTCTCACCAATTTGATTAATCAGCTCAGCACGTCGCCTGGCGTATATGTCTTTGTTCATTGTATTTATTGGTGACTGGAGTTATGCGCAAAATAAGGCGGGGTTCAGTATGCTTACTGCACCGTATTCGGAGCGTCGGCCGAGCGCTCTGAATAGATGAATTCGAAAATCAATTGTGAGCCAACTTTGACGTACTCTTGCAACTCAAGCAACGCCCATGACTCTTCACTTTCCGGCGCATCACCCGCGCCAGCCTCGGCTATTTCCATTAGGTCACGGGCGATTTCAGCGCCGCTTTCTGGAATTTGATCAATACTGAAAACGTCATTGTATAACAGGCCCAATAAGTAGCCTTTGCTCCAACCTGCAATACCGTCAACCTGCGTTGCAAGTGCTTCGTCATCATCCGGCATTATTAAGTCATAGCCTTCGCCGCCATTAAACAATAATTCGCTGTATTCTCTATACAAGTCATAAAGCATGGTGTTCAGTTGAGAAAAGCGTCCGTCATTTGCGTCGGCTTGTGGCTCAACCAGCTTCAACAAATCTGGCGATAAGCCGGTCTTTAAATGATTGGTAATGGCACCAATAATCGTGCCATGCACTTCGCTAGGCGAAAGCTCTAATCCGGCCAGTGAAACGGTTGCTTCTATTTGGGTAAAACGGTCAATTGGGTTAGTCATGATCAAAACACTTTAAAATTTTGATGATTCTAACCTAAATACCATCATTTAGGGGCGATCAAACACTTCGAGAGCCGCTCGCGTATTGACCTATCGATGTGGCGCGCCTACTATTAGACTTTCAACATGTAACTGAAGTCATCCTCAAAAGGGTTTACTCATGGACGCCAACATACTAGGGCTAGAACAACGCATAGAAACGCTGATTAACGAGTGCCGCCGCTTGGGTAGTGAAAATCGTGTTTTAAAAAGCGAACAGACCTCGTTATTAGAAGAAAAAACGAGCCTTAAAGAAAAGAACCGCATTGCCTGCTCTCGACTCGAACGCATTGTTGAAAAGCTTCGCACCCTCGAAGACCAATAACTGTAATCAAAGGAATACTCATAATATGTCAGCCAAAGGCGTCAATATTTCGATTTTAGGTCGTGACTTTTCGGTCGCGTGCCCGCCCGACGAACAAGAATCGCTGTTAAAAGCCGCCACTTATTTAGATGGCAATATGAAAGACATTCAGAAGACCGGCAAAATTATTGGGGCTGATCGAGTGGCTATTATGGCTGCATTGAATATCACCAACGATTTGTTGAAGCTGCAAAAAGCCACCGAAGGACAAGTTCAAGTACAGGAACGCCTAACGTCACTGCAAGAGCGCATAGACGCTGCGCTACGCGAAGCCGAAGAAATCTAACAAAACAATCTAAAAACGCCGTTCAAGCTTGTTCTATAAGCGTTAATATAAGCGCCTTACAAAACTCGACGACAAGCTAAAAACGGTCAACAAAGAATAATTACGTCGAATTTACCCACCTAGATCGATGCACTTGATATACTAAAGTCTCGGCGTTGCCTGTGGTGTTGGTAAACACTTCAAATCCCTTAGAACCTAGTATTTATACTCGGGGGTCAGACCACTTCGCTGTTGTGCGTTTTGATCAGGCGTAAGGCCCGCTATTAAGTTAGCCGCTTTATCCCATCAACGCGCCTGATGCGGCTTGCAGACTCCCACTTGGACCATAGGTTCAAGGCACCAAGAGTTTACGGCACTTACGGGTAACGTTGGTTTTATACGTTGCTGAATTTGGCAAGCGTTTAAATAGCCAGCAAAACACTCAAGCGTAACACCCAATCCCACCGCCAATGCTTCGAAAGTCAGATACAGAAAAGCATGCCATCCGCCAAAGCATTCGCAGCCGACGCGTCAACCTCACTCGGCAACAACTTGAAGCGGCCCAACTTGGCTTAGTAAATTCAGCTCTACAGTGCAATCAACTGCGTTTCGCTAAACGCATTCTCAGTTACGCGCCGTTTGATGGTGAAATTTCGCCGGTCGCATTAGTTGAGCGGCTTACTTCTGCGACTCTCTATCTGCCAAAAATAAACAATTATCGAAATTGTTCTATGCAGATTTTTCCGGCGAGCCGCACCACCACCAAAAATCGCTTTGGCATATTAGAACCTCAGGCGATCGGCTCGCCACTCAATGCCAACCAGGTCGATATTATTCTCTTGCCTTTGGTAGGATTCGACCGTCACGGCAACCGCCTAGGTATGGGTGCCGGTTACTACGATCGCGCACTACGTGCCTTAGCTCACCAAACGAGCACTCGGCCAATACTCATAGGCCTTGCTCATCATTTCCAAGAACTGGGTTTTATTGAATCAGAAAAATGGGACGTACCTCTGGATGCTATACTTACTGACCGAGAATATATTCGTGCGTCCAACTAAAGTATGACTAAAATCCGGTCGTTGTATTGGCTAGCGTCATTTTCTGTTCCGGAACACGTATTATACTTGCTAAGATAGTCGACGATCTGAAACCATATCAACAACCACAAATATAGAACAATATGCGTACCATCAAACACCTAATACTGGCTGTTGCCTCATCTTTGCTTTTATTGTCGGTCGGGCATGCGCTCGACTCTCACGACAGCAAAACCGCTTTAACCACAACCACTGATAAGACCGAAACTATGATCCTAGTAAAAACGTCAAAGGGCGATATCGAAATTGCCTTGAACGCCGAAAAAGCACCACTAACCGTTGCTAACTTTCTTTCATACGTCGCCGACAAGCACTATGACGGCACTATTTTTCACCGTGTTATCAATAACTTCATGATTCAAGGCGGTGGTTTCGAACAGGGCATGGCTCAAAAGCCGACAAAACAGCCTGTGGTCAATGAAGCCAACAACGGCTTAAAGAATGACAAATACACTATTGCCATGGCTCGCACTGGTGACCCGCATTCAGCAACAGCACAGTTTTTTATCAACACAAAAGACAATGACTTCCTAAACTTTAAAAGCGAAACACAGCAAGGCTGGGGCTACACCGTGTTTGGCGAAGTTGTTAATGGCCAAGACATTGTGGATGCTATCGAAGGCGTCAAAACCGGCAATTCCGGCCCGTTTGGCGATGTCCCTGTAGAGGATGTCATCATCGAGTCAATTGCCGTTGTCGAAGATTAGACAAGCCACACATCCAACTAAGAAAGGCGTTTGTGAGTATCACAGCGCCTTTTTCTTTGGGCAGCATAAATCAAACATTCGACGAAACGCTAGCTCCGGCCTGAAGCAGTATAAAGTCGCTCCTCTTACACATAAACCCATAGCCAAGATACTTCAAGCCTCCACGCTAATCGTAATTTTTCGAGAGTTTATAAGCCGAAACCCCAATGATTGACGCTCAACAAAAACGCAACGCGAAACGCTTTGTGCTGATCACGGTATTTGCCTATGCCGCCAGTTTCGGCATTATCATGCCTGTTCTGCCCAATTTGATCGTACAACTCGAAGGCGTCAGTTTTTCAGAGGCAGCGTATATTGGGGGTTTCATCGCGGCCGCTTATGCGATATTTCAATTCTTACTTGGGCCTTTGGTTGGTAATCTTGGTGACCGTTTTGGAAGAAGACCGGTATTTTTATTCTCTTTAGCTGGCTTCAGTATCGACTTCTGTCTAATGGGCTTTGCACCCAATATCATTTGGCTGATTATCGGGCGCAGCATTGCAGGCGGGCTGGGCGCAATTTTTGGCCCAGCAAATGCCGTGATGTACGATATATCCACTGAAGACGAACGCGCCAAAAGTTATGGAATGGTCGGAGCTGCATTTGGTATTGGGTTCATTGTTGGGCCAGCATTGGGTGGCTTACTGGGTGATTTTGGTATTCGAACGCCCTTCTTCGTGGCCGCCGCCGTGGCCGCCATTACCTTTGTCTATGGCTTTTTCTACTTTCCTGAGACCATGCCGGCCGATGAACGTCGTGATTTTTCATTGGCTAGGGCCAACCCTATCGGTGCCTTCATAAGCATCAAAAAGTTAGGGGGCGTGATTGGTATCTCGTTCATCTATCTTGCCTGGGTAACCGCCACGAATATCTACGCCGTTAGCTGGGCCTACTTTACCCAAATAAAGTACCAATGGTCGACCACGATGATTGGCATCTCGTTAAGCTTAGTGGGGATATCGATGGCATTGGTTCAATCTCTGCTCATTGGCAGAGTCGTCGCACGCTTTGGAGAGCGCATCACGGCCATATTAGGGATCGCGTTCAGCATGGCCGCCATGCTCATTTATGCCTTCAGCAGCAGCCCAGAACTTGCATTGATCCTTTGTTTATTTGTCGGGCTACAAGGCATGGTAATACCCAGCTTAAACGCCATGATGTCGCGTCGAACTCCGCCGGACAGCCAAGGTGAGCTGCAAGGCTTTAATGGCAGTTTAGCAGCGATAGCCGCACTCATTGCTCCACTGATCTACAATACCAGCTTGTCGTGTTTCACGGCCGACACAAGTGCGATATTTTTCCCTGGCGCGCCATTTATTTTGTCAACCGGCATCGCGTTTATAGCAATAATTTGCTTACTGAGATTACAACCATCAAAAGTAAAAAAGCCCTAAACGAACTGTTTAGGGCTTTCTTATTCTAACAATATTTGAAGTTAACAGAGCTAAGATTAGGTTGGGTTAGATTAGATTAGGTTTTTAGGGTCGTAACGACTCGCTTCACTGGCATCAAGCATATTGCTGGTTGCCTTATACGATAAATCATCAGCGACAATGGGGCCCACCAAGTCACAGATCAATACGTACATCTCATGACATAAAGACTTACAGTCATCCTCAGTCATACTCTTAGGCAAATTGATTTCGGTTCCATCCAAGCTTCTGAGTGCTTGCGTGACATCTTTACTCGCACCCGGCAGACTTTCATCATTGAGTATCTCAGCCAACTCAACCATATTTTTATTGCCCATGCGCTGCATACCAGCCGTCATACCATTAAAGTAGATTTGCGCCAACGCGACGCAGGGAGGTTTTACATCAACCGACACGTCAAGCTTGGCCTCATTAGCCCCCGAACCGCCAGCTCCGGTAATGTAAGCAGGCACCTCTTTAAGCGTGTCTTCGCCCTTAGCAGAAGCAGAGTGCATGCTCATCATCAGCACTTTCTTTTCCGCCGTACCCAAGCCCAAAAAGCTTTCGATATGATCCACAAAGGCAAACACGTCCAACTTTGAATCTGCGAACTGAGTTTGCCAGCTTAAAAACGCCTGCTTGATCAGTTCCCGATCTGTAGTAACACGCGAGAGCGCGAAATAAACAACTTTATCATTATAAGTACTCATGATAATTACACGTCAGCTCTGGCGTGCGTGGTCATGAAATCGCTGTAACCAATCTCTTTATGCTCACTGATATCCAAGCCACGCTGCTCTTCACGAGAACTAACTCGTAGCGGGGTTATCTTATTAATCACATAGAAAATCAGCAACGAACTGCCCAAGCCCCATACTAATGCCACCACAATGCCAATGATTTGCACCATGATGCGCTCAATATTAAACATATCACCTTGGTAAAACAGGCCAACGGCCAGCGTAGCCCAAGCACCGCAAAAGCCGTGTACGGGTACCGCGCCAACCACGTCATCAATTTTAAAGTTGGCGAGTACATTAGACGAAATCACAACAAAGATGCCGCCCAATAAGCCCACAAACAGAGAGGTACCGAACCCAAACACATCAGCACCGGCGGTAACCGATACCAGCCCGCCCAAGGCGCCATTGACGATTGAGGTCATTAAAAAGCCGCGTTTAGTCAACCATAACCAGAATACTGATCCGCAAATTCCGCCAATCGAGCCAGCGTGTGTGTTTAACAGTATCTGCCCTAGATTGGATAAATCGGCACTGGCGACACCGCCATTAAATCCAAACCAACCAAACCATAGAAAGAAACCACCCATAGCGACGTACGGTAAGCTATGACCAGGAATGTCATGTACCGTGCCTTTACGACCAAAACGTCCACTGCGTGGGCCAATCATGATGATGGCGCCCAATGCTGCCCAACCGCCGATTGAGTGAACCACGCTGGCGCCCGCCATATCGTAGAACCCTAAAGCACGAAGCCAGCCTAAATTATCCCCATCACCACCCCAAGCCCAGGAGCCATACATTGGGTAGATGACCGCGGTCACGAAAAATGCCCCGATAATATAAGGAACGAAACTGAAGCGCTCGGCTACCGACCCCGACATGATCGTCGCCGCCGTTGCAGCAAACATCATGTTATACAGAAGGTTTAAAGTATCAGAACTGGAACTTGGCGATGGGAAGAAATCCGACAGTCCGATCAACCCGGTTTCGTTGACCCCGTACATTAACCCGAAACCAACAAGCCAATAGCCTACGGTACCTAAGCCTACGTCGGTAAAGTTTTTCAAAATCACGTTTACCGTGTTTTTAGACCGCACCAAACCACCTTCTAACAGCAAGAAGCCCACTTGCATGACCAGTACCAAAGCACAGCAAATGGCAATCCAGACCAAGCGCACGGTGTCGATTGCCGTGGCTGCCGTGACCTCTTGAGCACTACTGGGGGCAGCGTACAGCGCGGCCAGTAATATAATCACAAATCGCATGGTTAGTTCGCCTCCAAATTCACGATCAAATTGGCTCTTTGTTGCTCCCACTCGATCGGAATTATATAAATGCTAGCCACTTCGGATACCGACATATCTTGAGGCTTGCCTTGAATAGTCAACGGCACAGTGATATTAAAATCCTCACCAAACTCACGACGCGCATTACCCGATACCGTATTACAAATTTCGCCCACCAAATCCATCAACTTAGATTCTTTGGTGGAAATAAGGCCCATACCTTGTAAAACATGGCTCACCATGCGGCTGGGCGCTGAAAAGAAAATTGAGCCTTTCTTATTACCTGAAATACCGATGATGCCAGTGAAGTCACTAATGTATGGGTTAACCTCTTTGCTTAGAAAGGGCGTACCCACTGTGGCATCAGTGCCGGTGGTCGAGGTGAAATAATTTGAGATACCGTCTACAAATACGGCTAAGTCTTCTGCTTGCATTAGTTAAGATCCTCTACTAATTCTTCTAGCGCTTCGGCTAAATCTAAATCGCTGAACGGCTTACATAAGAATCCATAAGCCCCGTGCTTCATTGCGTTGATAAGAGTGGCTTTATCGGCCAAGGCTGAAATCACCAGAATTCTTACCGAATCATCGATGTCCATAATCGCCTGTATTGTTTCCAAGCCATCCATCAATGGCATTGTAATATCAAGCGTCATAACATCTGGCTTGAATTGTTTGTATTGCTCAACGGCTTCAAGGCCATTTTGCGCGGTGCCTACTATTTCATATACTTCATCTTCAAGTATGTGAGCTATTTTTTCTCGTATGACCATTGAGTCATCGACAATCATTAATTTCATAACCTACCCCTAGGCTTTCGCCTACGCTAACTGTTTATTACCCTGCGAAACGAACCGAAAATTGGCAATGCTTGCCTGCAGATTGAGAAAACCCTAAGCGACCACCGGATTCTCTGATCATTGTGTGAACAGCACTTAAACCAACCCCGCGCCCGGCATCTAAATCAGCCTCATCGCGAGTTGAGAACCCGGGATGAAAGATAAAGCGCGCCAAATCTCCGGCCGAAACGGCTTCGGCGGCCTGCTCGGTAATCAAACCATTCTCAATCGCTTTTTCAGAAATACGCTGTTGATCAAGGCCGTCGCCATCATCACGTACGATAAAAGTATGCCCTTCGTCGGTTTCTGTAAGGCTAACCGTGATCGTCATATAATCAGGCTTGCCTTGAGCAAGTCGCTGAGCTGGCGCTTTCGCACCGTGGGCAATACTGTTGCGAATCAGCTGAACGGCGGATTCACGTATTACTTTACTAAATTTTTCTGGCACTTGATCATCTTCAAGACCAAACGTTTTTAACACCACCCGCACATCATTGCGGTCAGCCACGGTGCTGACCAAGTCATGTAATTCTCGCTCGAGTGTAGAACCGTAATCATGCGAAACCGCAGGTGCGAGCGCGGCGATATCATCACTGGCGCTTGCGTCATCGGAGCCTTGAGCAGCTTGGCCGCGCTCCATAGTAAGCACTTCAGAGAAGCGCGTCACGATAGACTGCATATTGTTCAATTCACGAAACACATCTTTAAGCTTGGTTACCGCTGGAATAACATCACGACCGGTAATTGAACCTTTCGATTTTTGTACTTCGACAATTTGAGATTCGAATTCATGCATGATGAACTCAAAGTTATGCAGTTTTAAAATCGCTGCATCACCCTTAATTTTATGTGCTTGCTCAGCAATGGTGGCAAGCTTAGAGCGAATTTGTTCACTGCTACTGCCACGCTCTTGTAAAGTGGTGTTAATACTCTCTAAAGCCTCATCAGTCTCAGAATAGAACCGGCTCAAACTGGCTTTATCAAGATGCAAAATATTCATCAGAAGATCTAATTGCGCTTCTTGCTCTTCTTTGTTGTCTTGCAGCTCTTGTTCTAACTTAACCTCACGAGTTACATCGGTAACCGAACCAAGCAAATGCTGTAGCTCATTGTCGACCATCACTCGCGCAAATTTGAAATCAAGAAATCGACTTTCGATGCTACCGTCACGTCGCGTGATGCTGATTTCAACCTTGTTTAGTGGATTCAAATCCTTAACCAGCTTCTCTTTTACACGGTCACCATAAAGTAGATCTAAGTAATCTTTAGCGATCGATATTGAAGAGTCAGGCACGTACTGGCCAATAAAATCGAGAAAACTGCCATCCAAATCTCGATTCAATCGAAACATTTCCTTCAGTGATGCAGATTGCTCAACGCCAATTTGACCACTCTTATCGAGCAAAAACAGCCCCTCGGATACGGTATTTAAAATATTTTCAGCTTGTTGATTCGACTCAACTTGCACTTCAGTGTCTTTGGTTAAGCGCAGCAACTGAGGTATAACCGCAAGCAAATAGATCAATAAACCTAATACACAAATAGCGATTGGTGTCATCGACAATAAACGAGCACGCTTATCAGTTTCCGTACCGACAACCTTGCTCAAGCCACCTAAGGCGCTAACGAACTTGGCACGGTCGCCACCAACCACTGCGTCTCTAACGGCCGATAATTGACTGCCGGCCGTTTTATTTAACCAATCGCGCTGACTGGAACTTAGCCCCTCTTCCCAAGTCGCGAAATCGCCACTGCTTGGTACGCTATTCTGAGCCCCATAATACGAGCCTAGGGATTCGATTTTTTCTGACGCCACCACGCTTTGCAAAGAGTTTTGTAACAAGCCTTTATTTGCAAATGCCGAGAGAATCACAACAAGCAGCAAGAAAGCTGTTGCTATAAGAACTCCCTTATAGCGAAGTAAATCACTAATATTCATACCTACCTCTGGATAAGGAAAAACGGTCTAAACGCCGCTGATCACAAGTTTTATCTTAAAATTACCCACCACCCGGCCAACCCTAACAGTACATCTATCAGACCGATCATTATGAGCACACAAGCTGTAATATATTAAAATTAGTTATCTACAGCCTTCGAGACACTGTGTCTGAGAAAAGGATAGTACACAAATCTAGCTACGCACAATGTCAAATTGAGATAAATCTGCAATAAAAACAATTAATTGCCAACAACAATCAATAATTAACTGTAACTTTTTGTAACATAAGGTAGTAAGTGCTTAGAAATTTTCGCTCTTTGAACGACAATCGGCATATAAATATGATATTTTATTATACATACATCCATACCAAATAGTTATGGGTTACATGTAAGGGGTTACATATAATGAATAAAGATGAAAGTCTCGCGAGATTTAATGGCGTGGTATTCAATGCCACGTGCATAAACCTTATCGCTAGGTTCGTGCAAGTGGCGCGCCATGAAGAAATGCAGAAAATACATCTGCAAGATAAAAATGTATTAGCTAAAGTGTCGGAGGTTGCTAAAGCCAGTGACAATAAGCACCTAGCGTTACTCTATCAACGGTTGGATGAAGAACTAGAGAACTTAACGGCAAAGAAAGCGGTTCCGCATAGCGAGCCTTGGACAGTTGCATCGACACTTAAGCGCTGGGGATTAAATCCAAACGGAAAATAATACGTTTGCCATTTAACCGGCTTGTAGGTTTTCCCTAAGCCTTAGTAAGAAGTAGATAGATCTGATTTCAGGAATCAAGCTTGTTGGGCTAGATTTAATACGGTGGCCAGACGGAGTTGGGATCCCCATCCTTGGGGGAACATCCACTGCTGAATGCATTCCACTTTGACTCAATCCTCAACGAGGAATGTTTAATATACATAAACTCAGCAACGCCCTCTTCCCCCATATGGGTGAATTGAATGCTACAACGACATTAACAAAACAAACAAGCACCCAAGTTGGCTAGAGCTAGGGAATGAATACATCTGGCCAGTTGTCATTGCCAGTGTGGAAGGTCAACCGCGTTGCCTTAGCCTTATCGCTACCGATCTTCCAAAGAAATATTTCATAGTCTTTAGTGTCGTGCTCATGGTCCTTGGGCCCTCGGCTAGCTCCAAACACCATGTATTGACCGTTAAACGAATCTTTTGGCCAATATTCATGGCTGAATTCGCCTTCTAAATCGACCATGATCGAACTCGCCAATGTCTCGGGGTCAACACGCATGATACGCAATGACTCAGCGTCTGGGTTTACCTGGTACATATAGCTGCCGTCGCTAGCCCAAGCCAATTCACAGCCATTCATTACACCACGGTGTTCTGCTCCAGCTATCCCATCGGTCACGGCGGTGCCCCAATGCCCAGTATTGGTTCCGATGTGACGCTGTTTTGCGGTAAATGCCACGCTCATGGTGCTCGGGTTAACGCTGGGGTTCTGCAAGGGCGAACCGGCAGGAATTTTAGTATTTACTCCGCCCTCAAATATCACGGCAGATGCTCCTGTATCGACATTCACTTTTTGAACCTTAGTGGCGTCTTTGAGAAAAGTCACTTCGTTATTGTTTAACCAACGCGGTGCTGTCGCATTGCTGCCGACCTGCTTTTCTTGCATGGTGGCTAAGTCGAGAACAAACACATCCCACGCCACTGTATTACGCAGCGAAACCCAGACTTGATGAGCCCTAGAAAACACCACGCGTTTCCCGTCAGGCGATATTCTCGGGTAAGTTTCAGTGTTTGGATGAGTGGTGAGTTTATCGAGCTCAAACGTATCTAGTTTCAATCGAAAAATATCATGATTGCCATCTCGATTTGAGCCAAATACCACAAAGCCACCGACTTTACTTACATGCTCTTTAGACAGTTTTCGCCACTCATCTACATTATCCGCGACGCCACCGGAATCAGGCGCCGTAATTGCACCGAGCTTGGAGGCTGCCCACACTTGATATGCTAAGAAGCCAGTACCAAGCGCTAAGACTGAACCAGCGCCAAGAAAGGATGCAAGGGCGATCGCCCTGGCGCGCCGAGTAGAACCCGCCGCCTCAGCAATCACCTCAGCACGTTTACCGCTACGATTTATCCAAACAAACAACGCTAATAACAAACCACCAATAGTATACTCCACAGCTTGACTCCAAATATGTGTACCCAATAATGCAACCGCGGCCGCAGCTTGGTCTGCAACACCTAGTAATTGAAACACCAAAATCCCACCCGCTTCATAAGCGCCAAAACTCATAAAAGTTGGAATTGGCATGCTGGCGCCCACTTCACCGCCGATAAGTGCACCAAGAATATGAGTCGTCGGCAGCGACGCCAAGCTTTCAAAATTTGGTATCGCCACAGCCTGAAACAACATGAAAAAACCCAGGTACTTTAAAACCCGAATAAAAACTGAAATGACCAGTACCTTCATGGTTCGACCCGAGTCACGAACCAACACCACACTGTCTGAAAACTTATTCAACAACTCTAGAACTTTAGCGAACACTGGTCGCTCAGCCGAAGCCGAAGCCGAAGCCGAAGCCGAAGCCGAAGACAATTTTGTAGTCAGCAAAGACGTAAACCAAGGAGTAATGGCAAACAAGCCCACCATCGCAATCACTGAGACGATCACCGCCATCAGCAGAGCGCCCACGGCCCAACCTTGCACACCAACGCCTATTAACTGAGAACCCACTATTGCGAGAGCTACAACAACTAAGGCAACAAAATCAAAAGCTATGCTAATGGTGAGCGAACTCACACAGTGCTCAAGCTTTACCCCGTAGCCACGATTTAATAAGGCAACGTAACCCAACTCGCCAACCCGAGCTGGCAGCATATCGACCACCATATTTCGCACGCCGGTTACCAGCAACATTTGTTTGATGGTCGGTACAGCTTGCTCACCACTTAACTGAATCAATAAGCGATAGCGATAAGCACGCACCCAAGTTGTGAACAGATACAGCACTAAATACCCAAACACTAAGATAAAGGAGGTATTTTTTAATGCACTGAATACACTGGGTCGATCGGCATCAGGCACTCCAGCGTTTACCATTTGCAACAGCAATGCAATGATTGCGAAAGAGAGCCCGATCGATAGGCTAAGCCTTAATATATTTTTAAACATTGAGTCGTGATACGTGTTGAATATTACTAAAAGCGCTCACCGGCACAGGAACTTTGCCACTGGGAAATTAAGTAAACCAGAGCTTAGCTCAAATACGATGAATCTTAGCTGAATTCTTGAAGCTGTTAAGAAAGTTTAATGCTGACGGCCTATTTCAAGACATTTATCAAGGCCGGTAAGCCATATTTTATTGACGTGACTTTAGCTTTTTCATTGGAACACCGGCAACCACATCATAATCATTGACATTTTTGTTCACCATCGTACTCGCACCCACAATTGAACCAGTGCCGATCGCAGTGCCATCCAAGACTTGCACATGGCTACCAAACCAAACGTTATTGGCGATCGACACACCACCTTGCGGGAACATGCCTTGCTCTTTAAATGGCAGGTCTAGATCGTCGGTTCCATACGGGCCGCTGCCAATGAAATAGCAAAAGGCACCGATCAATACGTCATCACCGATGCTAACATCACTGCCTTCCATTGCATGCACTAAAGTGTTTATGCCCACCGTGCAGTGCTTACCTATGCTTATATCACCGTTTTTACATGACAAAACCACGCCGCGACTTATGATGGTGTCGTCACCAATAGAGATGCCCGAATTACTAAGGCCCTTGGCATCCAATACGGCACTGTCGTCAATAATGACGTTATCACCAATGTCGATTTTTTGACCATGACGAATAACCACGCCTTGCCCAAACACCACATTTCGCCCTACGCTCCCTAAAATCGTTGGATAAAGGAATTTACGCAGCACCAAGCCCAAAGCTCCTGGCACCCACGATGTAAACAATAATATGAGTTCGTATTTAGTCAGATACCATAAACTACGATTACCGAGGGCTAAATCTTGATAACGGGCAAACGCTGACTTGCTTGAATCAGTCAGTTGCTGATGCAAAGTGCCCTCAGGTAATTCATGCTTTGTCATACGGCTGTATTTCAATTTCTAAAAGTAATGATCGATCAATGATACACCAGCGCTCGCTCAACGCGCTAATTATCAAATAGGATAAAAGGCCAGTGCTAAAATGAACGCCTTGAGTTACCATCTCAATGCGATCACTCGACAAATTAAAACCACACAATCCGCAATGCAACGCAAGCCAAGCGAATTACAAAACAAGCAATTCGATGTTCTGATTATTGGCGGAGGGTCGCACGGTGCCTGCGCGGCACGCGACGCGGCATTGCGTGGCATGAGCGTCGCACTTATAGATCAGGGTGACATCTGCGGCGCCACCAGCCATAACTCTCTCAAAACCATTCATGGCGGCATCCGATACTTACAGCACTTAAATTTTAAACGCGTGCTGGAATCCATCAAGGAACAAAAGATTTGGCTGAGAACCGCACCGCATTTAGTGAAACCATTGCCGTTTTTAATGCCCACATACGGCCACGGGGCTCGAGGCCCGATTGCCATGTTCGCAGGCATCAGCCTGTTCCGTTTATTTGGTATGGGCCGCAACAAGCATTTGCGAAGTGACCGAAACTTACCGGCAGGCTCGGTCATGTCAAAAGACAAGTGCCTCACTTTAGCACCCAATATTCAGCAAGACAAACTCAGCGGTGGCGCACTTTGGTATGATGCCCAAGTAGAGCACGCCGACCGCGCGATCATGCAAATTGCCGAACATGCCAACGAGCTCGGTGCCACCGTTTGCAATTACATTAAAGCCACCAAATTAATATTGAGTGAGAATCAAGTTATTGGGGTGAACGCCACCGATATGCTAAACGGCGAAAGTTTTAGCATTCAAGCCAAAGCTGTGTTGAATGCCACTGGGCCATGGGTAAGCCAATTGCTTAAGTCTCACGCCAAACTTGAAACCAATATCTCCTTAGTCAAAAGCATGAATTTAGTGACGTCATTACCAGCGCCTAAGGTAGCAATGGCGGTGCAAAGCTCGCGGAGTTCTGACTCGATTGTCGGCGACACAAAGCGACTGTATTTTATCGTGCCTTGGCTAGGCCACGCGGTGGTCGGCACAACCCACTTCAATTTTGCCGGACAACCTGATGAACTGAGCGTCGATCACCAAGAAATTTTATCGTTCGTAGACGAAATCAATCAGGCATACCCTTCTTTAGATTTGACCGCCCAAGACATACTTTATTGCTACCAAGGCTTGGCGCCCGAAGGAGAGCTTCAAAGCCACTCTAAGCAACATGACAAGCCAGCTGACAATGCGCTACTTTTACACGAAAGCAAAGTATTGGATCACGCCGACGAGCATAAAATAGAGGGGCTGGTAAGCATATTCAGCGTTAAGTGGACTACCGCTCGACTGGTAGCTAAACATGCGATTGATATGATTGCGTCCAAAATAGGTAATGTCGCCCCATGCCTAACGGAACACGAAATGGTGGTCGATCAACAAGCATTGCCTTTCGAAGCTCACGCGCTTTCGAACGACGAGCTGCTGGCCTTTTGCAAAGCCCACATTGAACACAGCATGACCGTCTCTATTAGCGACCTGTTATTGAGGCGCACCAATGACACGATTTTGGGAAAATTAAGCTTTGAGCAAATTAAAATACTAGCAAACGCGATGCGAAGTCATTTTGATTGGAACACTCAACAGCAAGACCAACAACAGCAAGCTCTGCTGCAAAACTGGTTACCCAACCACTTGCGTACCGAGCTGGAAAATACGCCCTTATGGACTTAGTAAACCAAGTTGAGCTGTCGAGAATCGACAGCGACGACATAATATTAGTAACCGGCGGCACCGGCTTCACCGGCAAACACCTGCTTCAACGCCTGAGCGAAACCGACGCTACTGTTCGTGTAATCGCGCGTGAAACGTCGGACCGTAGCGACCTTGCAGACTTAAATATTGATTGGGTTATAGGCGAAGTTTACGATCCCAAAACGGTCGAACAAGCGATGCGCGATGTGACTTATGTGTTTCACGTTGCAGCGGCCTATCGCGAGGCCAAAATTGATGATAAGACGTATTGGAATGTCCACGTAAAGAGCACTCAACTATTGGCTCATGAAGCTCAGAAACTAAGTGGCTTCAAACGATTTATACACACATCTACGGTTGGCGTACACGGGCATATCGACATGCCTCCGGCTGATGAAAGCTATCGATTTGCCCCCGGTGACGAATACCAAAACACCAAAGTGGAAGCCGAGCAATGGATTCGAGATTTCGCCGATCAACACCGCCTACCGGTAACAGTGGTCAGACCCGCGGCCATTTACGGCCCTGGCGACCGACGCTTACTCAAGGTGTTCAAGCTGGCCAAATTGCCGGTTTGCCCGATACTCGGGTTTGGCTATAAGGGCTTGTATCACCTTATTCATGTTGACGACTTGGTCAGCTTTATGATTTTGGCCGCAGTTCATTCAAGCACCGAAGGGCAAGTGTACATCTGCGGTAACGATCAGGCTTTGTCTATTCAAGACATCGTTCGACTGATTAGTAAACGCCTAGGACGAAAACCGAGATTTGTACGATTGCCGGTCACGCCATTTT
This sequence comes from uncultured Gammaproteobacteria bacterium, assembly GCA_964516915.1. GTDB lineage: Bacteria > Pseudomonadota > Gammaproteobacteria > Arenicellales > Arenicellaceae > Arenicella. Next base: position 54,719 of record CAZEXS010000004.1, on the reverse strand, counting down.
TTTGGTTAGGTGATTTGTGTGAAGCCATTTGCAAGCCACTCAATATAGAACCGCCGATCTACCGACGGCGCGTGGCATTTTTCACCAAAGATCGTTCATTCAACACCACTAAAATGCGCAACGATACGGGCTTCGAATACCGGTTTAGCAATGACCAAGGCATTGAAGAGTTAACCGACTGGTATGTAAAACAAGGCTGGTTGTAAGCCTATTGTTAAGACAAAGCTCTGCTTATACTGCTGAGATTTAAGCACGTCGCATGGCTATTTGGCTGGCGATAAAACGGCGCAGGCTCATACCTTTGCCATAGTTTTTATGATCGCCCGATTTTAATGCCTCAAGTAAACCACTTAAGGTCAGTCGATCAGTTTGAATCTCAAGGGACACGCCGAATGCGGCGATACGCTCAAGTTCACCGTCAATCGGCAGCGGGTCTGAGCCATTTAATACTTGCCGTTCACTTTTCGTAAACTGTGGAACCCGGCTCCACAATGTGGGGCGGCCTCCATTGTCACCCAGGATGAGTTTATCGGCGTGTTTCTGAATCAATTCATTCATCAGTTTACCTCTAGCGCCCAACCACTTACCAACTCCCCATGGGCAGATTACCGCAAATCGAGAACCATACTGGGTCGCTAGATCTTCTTCGTGCAGACCCTGAGCTATATTTTCATCGCAACCCAGCAGCAAAAATTCGATTCTGTTAGCGCTATTGACCTGCCTTGCTGGGGCCAACAACAACTCATTACTGGCATTCTTAGCGCTAATAAACCCGGTATCTCCCGCCAATTGAAGTGTCCAACCATGCAGCTCATGGCCGGCCTCGGCTAGCGGTAGTAATTGTGGCCATGTCTTATCGCGTTCGCCGTCGGTAAAGAACAGCACACGTGCGTCAGCAAGGCCTTGTTTTGCAAAATTACTGAGTGCGCAATCAAGCAACTTCGACAGTTGTTCAAATTGATAGCAATGAACATGGGTATCACATAGAACTTTCATTACATATTTGCGCCCCGATTGCGCATGCGGCCTCACAGCTCTTAGATCAAAATTTTTAAAGATCGCCTTGTATTTCGAAGTGGCAAATTAAACGCTACTTATAAGTAGCTTAAAGCAGCTCAGAGACGAAAGAGCTGAAAGACGGTAAATTGTCGACCCAAATGGTAACGCAGTGACACACAGCCATCCAGCGATTATGGTGACTCGGCAAAGGTTAAACGTCTGACTTGATTAAAATAGCATCCTTGCTAACAACACGTCCATTCCACGAAACTATTCTCTGTGACTCACTATGTGCACAACAAACAGCGCTGCACAGCCTGGTGTCACAGATAGTTTGAGCAAAATTCGCTCAAACACCGAATTCATTTTTACTAACTGGCTTGCGACAGCTCTACTTCTACACCCAGTTCAAGCATGCGAGCCGCGGTGTCGATCATGCGATTCGAGAAGCCCCACTCATTGTCATACCAAGCCAAAATTTTGACCATATTGCCAAATACGCGCGTCTGCGTAATATCGGCAATGCTTGACGCTGAGTTATGATTAAAGTCGCTTGAGACCAGTGGCAGCGTATTTATTTTAAACACACCATTACTGGCCGAATCAGCGGCGGCGTTAGTTAGAATTTCATTAACTTCTTCAACGTTGGTTTCACGCCCAACGTTCACCGTCAAATCCAATAAAGACACATTCAGCGTTGGCACGCGAACCGAAAGCCCATCAAGCTTACCAGCCAAATCAGGCACCACTAAGCCAATAGCGGCAGCGGCACCCGTCTTCGAAGGAATCATTGAGTGTGCAGCGGCGCGTGCGCGGCGCAAATCTGTATGGTAAACGTCGTTCAAACGTTGGTCATTGGTATAGGCGTGCACCGTATTAGCCAAGCCTTTTTCAATACCAAGCGCATCATGCAATGCATTGGCAATTGGAGCTAAGCAGTTGGTTGTACACGACGCATTGGAAACGAGCTGATCACTGGCACTGAGCACATTATCGTTAACACCAAACACCACGGTCGCATCCAAATTTTTACCCGGTGCTGACACCAACACCTTGGATGCACCGGCGTCAAGATGAGCACCTGCGCCTTCACGACTGGTAAAAAAGCCGGTGCATTCTAGAACTAAGTCTACGCCAAGCTCTTTCCACGGCAGCTTAGCCGGGTCACGCTCAGCCAAAACCTTGATTCGATCACCAGCGACCACTAAATCATCACCGTCCACCGATACGTCGTGGCTGAATTCTCCGTGTACGGTATCGAATTGAAGCAGGTGTGCATTGATTGCCGCTTCCCCTAGGTCGTTGATTGCAACGACTTGAATGTCTGAGTATTTTTTATACTCGTACATGGCACGAAGTACGTTACGACCAATTCGACCAAAACCATTAATAGCTATTTTGTACATCAGAAATCCTATAACGCGTTTATGTATTTGCCGATTGTGTGGCATCGAAAATACGTAGTTTAATTACAATATGGATTATAGAAAGTGCGCATTTACAGTCTAAATCACCGAATCGAGTCGTATATTCAACAGAATGCATCACAATAATCTTTATTGTTGATGACTAGAGTCTAACATAAAATGTAATTTAATTACAAATAGTGCTGATTAAAAAGATTTTTGATGTAATGTTTCTACAAAAAGAGACGAAATACGGCTTTTAACCTGCTTACTTAAGTCAGTTATGACAAAAAGGCTGAATTGGGTTGGTCGCCTTGGAGATTTATCGTTATTATTGAAAAAATATTACAAAACACAGCATTAAACGCCTTCACGCGCGTTTAATGGGTCGTCATCAGGGGTTTAATTTATGCAAGCACAAGCATCACTTATACAGCTTATGCAAAGCGACGCAGTTCGCTTAAGCAAGTCCGATAAAAAACTGGCCGCAATCATCGTGGCTGATCCAAAGTCGGTGATTCATCAATCAATTGCGCTACTGTCGTCAAACGCCGAAGTCAGTGAGCCCACCGTAAACCGCTTTTGTCATAAACTGGGGTGCGATGGGTATCCTGATTTCAAACTAAAATTGGCTCAGGAAATTTCTTCTAACGGCCAATTGTTTGTTGAAAACCTTGCCAAGGGTGATGACAGTTCCATCGTCATAAAAAAAATCATGTCTTCGATACAAGGCAGCATTCAATCTCTCGCCAACAGCATTAACCCAGAATCTCTGGACATGGCGGCCACCGCAATTGCCGAATGCAAAACCGTTAATTTTTTCGGCATGGGCGCATCCAGTTCAGTGGCACTAGACGCACAACACAAATTCTTTCGTTTCGGTATGCCAGTCAGTGCACACACTGACTTTATCAATCAACGCATGATGTGCTCGATGATGCATGAAAATGACGTAGCTGTATTCATCTCCTACACCGGACGTACTGACGCCATGGTCGTCAATGCGGAAATAGCACGCGAGCGCGGCGCCATGCTGATCGGCATAACCTCAAACGGCTCACTACTGTCAAACCAATGCGAAATTGTATTGAATGCCGTGACCGCCGAGGATACCGATTTATTTACCCCAATGACCTCCCGCATAATTCATTTGGCGGTTATTGACATGCTTGCGACCAGTGTTGCTCTCAAACTAGGCACAACGGTTGAAGACAATATTAAGTCAATCAAAAAGAATCTTGCTGAAACGAGAAAAGGGCAACTTTGATCTTTGTAAATGACTGAACCCTGTGCAATTATCCCCAACAATATCGAACTGGTTGCAGTAGCGTATAACTTCACACTTTAGTCTTAGATCTCCAGATGAGTCTTTCAAATATTAGAATCGTTCTCGTTAGAACGTTTCATCCCGGCAATATTGGTTCAGCAGCGCGGTCGATGAAAACCATGGGCTTAAGAGACTTGTGCTTAGTAGCCCCACGTGACTACCCGTCAGATGAGGCCTTAAAAATGGCCGCGGGTGCCAGTGATGTGCTCGACAACGCACGGATAGTCAACAAGCTTGAAGACGCCATCAAAGACTGCACGGTAATCGTTGCCAGCACGGCACGACCGCGTGGCTACGATTTACCCTCTTTGAGCCCTGAGCAAACCGCCCAAAAGTTACATGAGGGTGCTCGCACTGGCCCCGTGGCATTAATTTTCGGACCGGAACGAATGGGCTTGCATAACAACGACATTCGGCTAGCAAAGTACCGTGTAACCATTCCAGCTAACCCGGAATACAGCTCATTAAATATGGCCGCAGCCGTCCAGACCTTAAGCTATGAAATATTCAAGTCATCATTACCCGCAGCTGCTGATCAAGGGCTAAACCAAAAGATCACTAGAGCGGCTAATGATAAGCCAGACCAACAGCTACCCACCTCGGCGGATATTGAAAGGTTGCATGTTCACATTGAACAAGTTCTAAAGGAAATACAATTTCTGCGACCGCACCAAGGTGAAACTTTGCAACGCATTCACAACCTGATAGCTCGAGCTGAACCCAACGTATTGGAACTGAATATTCTACGCGGCATCCTCAGTGCCGTAGAACGCTACGGCAACGACTCTAACTAAAAAGTCAGCGGCAATCGCTGACTTTTTAAGCAAATAAATTAGTCTCAAGCGGCGTATTTCGCTTTAAGAGCGGCTTCGTATTTTGGATCAATATTTACTTTATCCAAGTCGCCATTGATATGTGGCACCTCTAGCAAGCGCTTATTCATAATTCGAAACCAAACCCAAGGCAGGTAGGCCAATAAATACATACCCGAATAGCTGGTTGGTAACTCCGGGAGGTTTTCTAAAGAACGCAGGCTTTGGTAGCTGCGTGAGGCATTTGCGTGATGATCAGAGTGGCGCTGTAATTGAAACAACAACAAGTTGCTGACGTAGTGATTTGCGTTCCATGAATGGTGTGGCTGACAACGTTCATATTTGCCATTCTCTTTGCGTGCACGCAATAGACCATAGTGCTCAATGTAGTTTGCTGAGGTGAGTTGAAGCCAGGCAAAAAGGTTGTGTATTGCAAAAAACACGATCAACGGCCACCCGAAGAGTATTACTAAACCACCCTGTAGAACGACAGTCATAAGATAGGATTGTAATATATGATTATCCAGACTCCACACTCGCAAGCCGCGTTTCGTTAAGCGCTTTGACTCTTCTTGCCAACCACGCTTTGCCGCCCCAGGTATTTCTCGTAGCACGAAACGATAGATCGACTCGCCCATGCGCGAGCTAGCCGGGTCTTCGGGCGTTGCCACATCACGATGATGACCCAAATTGTGCTCAATACAAAAATGACCATAACCCGTAACAGCTAATACGACTCGCGATAGAAATCGCTCCCGCTTGGTGTTTTTATGACCGATTTCATGCGCCGTATTAATACTGGCCCCATTCGCAATCCCAATGACTGCGGCAAAGGTGATCAGAAAAAACCAAGTCAGCTCGTGAGTACCCACTAACCAGGCACTGGCCACTAACACCGTTATGTGGATGGGAATGCACAACATCAGTAGACGGTTGTAATAAGGATCGGCTTCGAGTTGGGAAACTAGCTCTTCCGGTGGATTATTCTTATCAACACCCACTACTAAGTCCAATAAAGGCAAAGCGATGTAGGAGACAAATAAAGGAGTCACCAACAACCAAGGGTTGCCAGTAACGACAAAAAGATAGATCACCGGCAAAGGTATTAACAAGAATAATAATACAAGCGACCACATTAAACGCTTGGGTTCGTCGTATTGGATCAGTCCTTTTTTCGGGTGTTCAATGCTGTAAATCATAGTCAGGCTCTTTATTGTTCATGTCATATGAGTTGACTATAAGGGCGAAGGGCACTTTACAATATTTCATTTTTAGACATTTTAATTGTCATTAATTGCCAATTTTAATGCCAAAGTTTAGAATAATTAAGTGAACGAACCGAATTACACCATTGCAACTACGTATCTGAAGCTGCTGCAGAATCAGCCAGATTTAGTAGACGTACTGAACAATGCAAGCAAAGGTGAACACAGCAAATGGTTGGATCAAGACTACGTCAGTAGCGACGATATTGAACCTATACTGCACGCCTTTGCAAACTCAGGCTTGGATTCACTGGTGATGCGCTTGGGTTCAAGCCTAGACAGCACCACCCATGGGCCGTTGGGCTTTACGGTGCTGAGCGCCTGCGACCTACGTACCGCGCTGAGTATTTTTTGTGATTATTCGTGTATCCGCACCACGGCCTACCACAGCAAATTGCTTGAAACACCAAATCATCTTCGTATCATCGCCCATGACCAAACAGGGTCAGAACTGGTATCTCGTTGGATGATTGAGGCTGGAATGCAAGCTGCGCAACGCTTAGTCCAGAATTTAATGGGGCACCCATTAACAAACAACGCATTGATACGATTCGCGCACCCGGCGCCCAACTATGCAGAGGAATTGGAGTCATACTTTGGCATACCTTGTGAATTCGAAGCCGACGAACACTCCTTTAGCATACCGGCCTCATGGGGCAGTATTGCGTCACCACTAGCCGATGCCGGAGCCTACCAAACCAATCTAACAATATGCAAAGAACTAAAACATCAGCTAACCCAGCAAGGCGATGTATTAGCTTCAGTAAAACTACGGCTAGACACATTTTTGTTTGATTGCCAGGCTGGTAAAGTCACTCCAAGTGCTCTGCCCAATCTCGCAACGATTGCTAACGAGCTAGCGCTAAGCCCAAGAACTCTAGCACGTAGACTTGAACAACAAAATAGTTCGTATAAAGTGGAGTTGGAACTTGCACGACGCAAACAAGCCGCTCATTTATTATTAAATACTCACCTTAGAATTGCTGACATAGCCTATTATCTTGCTTACCAAGAACCCGCAAACTTTATTCGTGCTTTCAAACAATGGTATGAAAGCACACCCACAAAGTGGCGGCGCAGCGCGTCGTCAATAGAACCCCGCTAAGGAAACACACAGATATGGCAGACTCCTTTGAACTCGACAACACCCGCTTAGCCGACTATTTGCAAGAAAAAATACCTCAGTTTAGCGGACCTTTGACAAGTGAAAAGTTCGCTGGCGGACAGTCGAACCCTACTTACTTGCTCAGCACGCTCGAAAGTAAATACGTTCTTAGGCGCAAGCCTCCTGGCAAGCTGTTGCCTGGCGCGCACGCCGTTGATCGCGAATTCAAAGTTTTGTCGGCCCTCAGCAAAACTGAAGTACCGGTAGCAAATGCATTACACCTTTGTGATGACGACAGCGTTATTGGCAGTATGTTTTACATTATGCAACACGTAGACGGCCGCGTGCTTTGGGACCCAAGCTTGCCGGAATGCACCAAACAAGACCGTAGTGAAATTTATACGGAAATGAATCGCGTACTTGCGGCCTTACACAGCGTTAATATTGATGCAGTCGGGCTAAGTGATTTCGGCAAACGAGGTGGCTATTTTGAAAGACAAACACACACTTGGACCAAACAATACCGAGCATCAGAAACACAAGTTATTGCGGCGATGAATTCACTGGCCGAGTGGCTACCTGCGAACATGCCAGCCGACGACGGCCTAGTATCAATTGCGCATGGTGATTATCGGCTTGACAACATGATGTTCAATAATCACAGCAATACCGTCATTGCGCTACTCGATTGGGAGCTTTCAACCATTGGACACCCGTACGCAGACTTAGCCTATCAATGCATGCAGTACCACATGCCTCATGGACAAAGCATGCCGGGTTTACACGGGTGCAAGCTAGATGAACTGGGTATACCAAGTGAAGATGAATACGTCAGCATGTACTGCGAGCGTATGGGTGTTAAACAGATTGAAAATTGGAATTTCTATTTGGCGTTTAGTCTATTTCGATTGGCGGCAATTTGCCAAGGCATTGAAAAACGACGCCAGATCGGAACCGCTTCCAGCGATAAAGCAGCACTTTATGGCGCCTTGGTCGGGCCTTTGGCTGAAATTGCCGTAAACCTAACCGAATAAATAACAAAAACCGAGTTTAATCGCTTTTAACCTAACTAGAACCTGAGACAAAACTCATGAGCAACTTATTTTCCACCTATAAATTAGGTTCCCTCGAACTAAAAAACCGCGTCGTAATGGCGCCAATGACGCGCAGCATGTCACCGGGAAACATCGCCAATGATGACGTAAAAGAATACTACCGCAGTCGCGCTGAAGGCGGCGTGGGCTTGATCATCACTGAAGGTACCTGCATTGATCATATTGCCGCCAATGGCTACCCAAATGTACCTGCCATGCACGGTGAAGATGCTCTAGCCGGGTGGCAAAACGTTATCAAGGCCGTACAGGCCGAAGGCTGCAAAATTGCACCGCAATTGTGGCACGTAGGCGGCATTCGCAAACCCGGCACACAGCCGGGGGGCGACACACCGGGCTACAGCCCATCTGGGATGGCGTTTCCAGGCAAGATTACTGGGCACGCCATGACCCAGCAGGACATTGACGAGGTAGTCGCCTCATTCGTGCAAGGCGCTATCGATGCTGAACGCACAGGCTTTGACGCTGTTGAACTGCATGGTGCGCACGGCTACTTAATTGATCAGTTTTTCTGGCCAGGCACCAATCAACGCAGTGATAACTATGGCGGCTCACTTGAAAACAGAATGCGTTTTGCTTGTGACATTGTCGCAGGCATTCGTGAAAAAGTAGCGCCTGATTTCCCCATAATTTTCCGCTTTTCTCAATGGAAACAACAAGATTATAGTGCTCGCCTTGCCGAAACACCTGCTGAGCTGGATAAATTTTTAAGCCGCTTAGTGGATGCTGGTGTCAATATTTTCCACTGTTCACAGCGCCGATTCTGGGAACCTGAGTTTGAAGGCTCAGAGCTAAACCTCGCGGGCTGGACTAAAAAATTAAGCGGCAAAAGCGCCATCACTGTCGGTTCAGTTAGCTTAAGCGCGGATTTTTTACCCGAAAATGGCGATACGGCCTTCAAAGACAGCGACATAGCTGGCCTTGACACACTGAATGAAATGCTTGGGCGCGATGAGTTCGATTTGGTGGCCGTAGGGCGAGCATTAATCGCCAATCCGGACTGGGCGAATCGAATTCGAGCAGATGAATTGGATCAGCTCATCGCATTTCATAAAAGCATGTTGATGAGTCTAAACCCGCTTTAAACTAATTAAATATATTCATGTCCAGTAAGTAATGTATGAACCGCCTGTGATTAGAAACCGGGTTCTAATCATGGGCAATTTAGTCGCCTTTTAGCCAGGCTTACGCTTAATTTGATATAGAATGGTTGTCAGATATTTTTCGAATCAATCGAATCGCGCCGAGTAAATGGGTTAGGCAGAGACGTGAATATTTTACCGATCGACCAGCTTGCCCGTTACCGTTTAAGACAATAATAATTGGCGTGAAACCCATATAATCTAGGGGCTGAGCTTATGAAACGAGTTGTTTTTAATCGCAAAGGTGGCGTTGGAAAGTCGACAATTACGTGTAATATCGCGGCAATTGCCGCCAGCAAAGGCAAAAACGTATTAGTGGTCGACCTTGACCCACAAGCCAATACCACCTCGTATCTAGGTCATGATGGCAAAGATAATGTGGTTGGCATCGCCGAATTTATGGAATCGACCATAAGCCGCAACTACCGCAACTTCACGTCAGAAGATTATATTCGTAAAACACCCTTTGAAAACCTATCGCTGATATCCGCCAGCTACAATTTAGTGGATTTAGAGGCTAAATTAGAAGCCAAGCATAAAATCTACAAGCTTCGTGACTTTTTAAACAACCTTCACGAAGATTTTGACGAGATTTATATTGATACCCCACCCGCTCTGAATTTTTTCACCTTATCGGCATTGATCGCCGCCGACCGCTGCTTGCTGCCCTATGATTGCGATGTGTTTGCTCGTGATGCCATGGTGGACCTGATGGATGAACTCGAAGAAATCATTGAGGATCATAACCCCGATTTAAGCATAGAAGGCGTGGTGGTTAATCAATATCAATCGCGCGCAAAGCTTCCTCAACAGGCGGTTGAAGAATTGAGCAAGGCAAATTTTGATCTGATTGAGCCATTTATCTCTTCATCGGTAAAAGTTAAAGAATCTCACGCCCAACACACACCGTTAATATTTCTTGATCCTAAACACAAGATCACGCAAGAATTCATCGACTTATATAACACTCTCAATAACAAGAAGAGTAAAAAAACACGTCGAAATAAGAAGTAATAACATAGGCAGCAACAACAGACTAAGGCACTCGGCGAGGAGCTCTAGAAACCTAGAGATAAGCCGAGTAACTCAAATAATTAAAGCATCGCTATTAGTTGATCTTACGATAAGACTATAAGCGTGGAACAACACATGATAATAAGTATGTCTAGAGCACTGGAAAGAAAAATGGCTGAGGCCGAAAGCTACCAAGAATGGAAAGAGGCGGCGATTGCCCACGATGAACGAAGCGGCGCACAAGTATGGAAAAACAAAGAAAAAAGCCGCGCTTATGATTACGCCTCGATCAAACGTCGGCTCGACATCTTAAAGGAAGCACGAGGCAACGATGACCACCATAGCTTGCTCTTCACACTAAACGAAGGCATACACGGCAACCTAGGTGGCATGGGTTCATCAGCACTGTATCAACGTGCCAAATACGGCACTAAACAAATGATAGTGGACTACGTTGACGAAGTCTCTTCGGCCCTCGAAGAGTTGGCCGAACCCAACCTAAAAGGCATCAGTGCGGCCGAAAAAATTAACTTTTTTCATAGAGCACATTTGTGTTTTGGTCAGTCGGCACTGATGTTTAGTGGTTCAGGAACCTTCTTATTTTTCCACGTTGGGGTGTTTAAAGCCCTATGGGAACAAAACCTGGTGCCGGATGTCATTTCTGGCTCCAGTGGCGGCGCGCTGATTGCGGCTGTCGCAGGCTCTAGGCCATACGAAAAAATGGGTGAAATATTTCAACCTGAATTTTTGCAATTTGAAGAAGACATTAAATCGATTGTGCGAAATCTCGCACCTGGAAAACGACGCAATTTACGTAAGCAAGACCTAATAAAGATCATTGAACGAATTATTCCGGATCTCACATTTGAAGAGGCTTATCAAATATCTGGCCTTAAGATCAATATTTCGATTACCCCGGCTGAAGCACATCAAAAATCACGTCTGTTAAACGCAGTAACCTCACCCAATGTTATGTTAAGGGAAGCGGTACTTGCGTCGTGCTGCATTCCTGGCGTGTTCCCTCCGGTTTCTCTGGCTGCAAAAAACGTGCATGGTGAAAGGGTTCCTTATTTACCTTCTCGAAAATGGGTCGACGGCTCATTAAGCGAAGATTTACCCATGAAACGCCTTGCTAGGCTCTATGGCGTTAACCACTTTATTGTAAGCCAGACCAACCCATTAGCATTGCCATTCATCAGTACCGAGAAGCGCAAGCAAGGAGTTTGGAACACCATCAGCCAAACTGCATTAGGCACCATGAAGGATTGGGGCTTAGCGGCCGCCCACCTGTTGCAACGCCCTATATCTAAAGATGCCTACGCTAGAAAGTTTATTGACGGCTATATATCTCTGGTTTCTCAAACTTATATTGGCGATATCAACATTTTGCCGTCCAGCCGATTCTTAAGCCCTGCGAAGATTCTCGCTGCTCGCTCAAGCGAAGAAGTAATGACGCTATTGGCCGAAGGCGAACGCCAAACATGGCCTTTGATAGAACGTATTAGAATCCAAACCCATATTTCTCGAACTCTAAACCGTTTAGTTGAAGAGCTTGAGTCAGGAAAAATTAAAGGCAAACGCGCGGCACACCCAAAGCGTAAAAAGAATGGCGAAAAATTGAAAGTTGTTGGCGAATAGGCCATTCAATAAAAAAAGCCATGCTAAATAGCATGGCTTTTTTGAAATAATTGAGAGGCCGAAAACTACTTTTTGCCGCGCAACTTTTTACCAATCTCTTCTACTTTTTCCGCCGCTTCGCGCAAACGCTCAGGAATATCTACGAAAGACGATAGACCACCACCGAAGCGAGATCGAATTTCTTCAACTCGATCTTCAAGTGTTTCGCGACGTTTACTTACCTCGCCCTCGATATCGCTTTGAATATCTTGGCCTCGTTGTACTAAGTCACCAAATACTTTTTGGCCTTCTTCATTAATTTCTTCAACTTTGTCCTGCACGTTCTCGTAACGGTCAGACATTTCTTCGTAGGCTCGTGAATATGCGCCCAAGCCGGCTAACCAAATATTTTTGGCCAATGCTTCGGCTTTATCGCCTGATTCATTCAAGCCTTCAAGGTTTTCTTTGAAAATCTCTTGTAACTGTGCAATGCGTGACTCTACATTTACCGCTTCAGCTTTAACTACTTTTTTCGCTGATGTGGCTTTCCTAGTCGCCGCTTTTTTAACTGTCTTTGCTTTCTTAGATGCTTTTTTTGCAACCTTTTTAGCAGCAGGTTTAACGGCGGCTTTTTTAGTCACTTTCTTAGCTACCTTCTTAGCGGCTTTTTTGGTAGTGGTTTTCTTGGCTACTTTCTTAGCCACCTTTTTCGCTACCTTTTTAGTCGCTTTTTCAACGGGCTTCTCAGCCGATTCAACTTTTTCTTCAACTGTCTTAGCAACATCTGTTACCTTAGCCGCGGTTTCTTCTACAACTGCTTTTGCTTCTGTAAGAGGTTTTGCGTCTACTGCCTTTTTAGCGTCTACAACGGGTTTATCTTGTTCTGCCATGGGGTTCACCTTATCGAATAAATTTGCAATGATTTTGTCGTCATCGACACATTATCGATGCAACCTAACTTGATGGGCAGAGTGTAGCGGGGGCTTCTAGAATTCGCCCCCTAATTAGAATCCTGATTCTAAAACCAACGAGCCATCCTGGCTAATCAAATAGCTTAGAGGGCCTTAGGTCAAATACTGATCCAGAACCTTATTCATTTCAGATTCGAGTTGCGGTGCGAAAGCGCGAGCCATCATGCCTAACTTAACATTTACAACCAACTCATTTGGTTTTGGCTCAACCGTCGCATTAACACCGGCGGTGTGCTTATAAGTATAATTTTGGCCGGCGGCTTGATAAGTACCACCAAATTTATCGACCAATTTATCGAGCAGCTCTTGAGCTAAATTTTGGCAATCTTGCTCACCTAAATCATGCGACCTACAAACTTGAATTTTACTCACTGACTCTTCCTCAAAACTAAGACTCAACCTTCAATAAAAGGTAAAAAGTGCAGATAGAGATGCTCCTCTATACCGGCATCTGTATCGGCTTCGCCCAGTAAATTATCATAACTACCGAAATGAATCAGCGTATACAACAAATTACTGGCAAGAAGTTTAGCGGCACTGCTTGAATCGGTCACATTCGCATTGTCCATTACCAGGCCAACTAAGCCGATCAACGTTTGATGTATTAGGCTCAACAATTTTTCAATTGACTCACTTAGGCTAGGGTATCGTTCATGCAGCCCTAAAATATCTTGGCTAATGAATTTGAACTGCTGCAAAATATCAGAAATCACGCTTAAACCCGCTAGCGTTTCCTTAGTATCGCCGCGCGCTTGCGATGCTATTTCTTGTAGGGCTATTAGAACTCGAGCATGAAACTGAGCATACAATTCCTCAACCACTTGTTCTTTGCCCTTAAAGTGATAATACAAATTACCGGGACTTATATTCATTTCATGAGCTAAATCGACGCTAGTGACAATACTCTCACCTCGCTCATTCAACAGCACCAGTGCTACTTCTAATATCAGATCACGTGTTCGCATCTTTGCCATCCATGCAGTTTAACAACAGATGTACGTCGGTTGCCAGCATTGTGTTAAGGCAAGGCAATTGAAAACAAAAAAGGCCCACCTTAATGGTGAGCCTTTCTTAGCCTGTATATCGACTTTAAAACCAGTCGATATAATGCTTAAGCATGTACTATGCTGATTTTTTCAAGCCTTGACGTAAGCCTTCAAGACGCTCAGAAAGATCTTCCCAACGAGCTTTTACATCGACAACTTCAGATACTTTGTTCTTAGCATCTTCAATTTTAACTTCGATAGAGGCGCGGCTTTCTTTCAATACAGATTCAGCATCGTCTTGAACTTTTTCACCGCGTGAAACCAAATCAAGAACCAGCTCTTGGCCTTCTTTATTCAATTTAGTGTAGCGACTTTGTACGTCTTCACTTACTTTGTTAGCGCGATTTGAAACTTCTTCAACAGCAAACCCGGCTGCGCCAAGGTAAGCGTACCAAACGTTTTTAGCAACATCTTGAGCTTGCTCAACGTTTTTAGTTACTTTAGCAATAACCGCTTCAGCTGCAGTCTCAACTACGTTTTCAACCGCGTCTACCGCTTCGGTAACTTCTTTCTTAGCTTTCACAGAAGCTTTCTTAACGGGTGTTTTTTTGATTGCAGCTTTTTTAGCAGTTGCTTTCTTCGCAACAGGTTTCTTAGCTGGAGCTTTTTTTGCAGATGTCTTTTTTACAGTGTCAGTAGCGGCCATGATGGTCTCCCAAATAGAGTGAATTAACTTGATGACCGAGAGTCTATAGAAGCGTTTTAGAATCCTCGCCCTAATTAGAAAGAACTTTCTAAACCGGCGAAGCTATAAGTCGCCAGATGAAGCTTGCTTAGCCGATAAGAATTTCTTTTGCGTTGTTTATCTGTGCGGCTAAAGCGTCTGTGCCGCCACGATCAGGGTGTATTTTTTGCATTAGTTTTTTATGGGCCAATCGCACTTCTTCTGGACTGGCATTTTCATCAACGCCTAATATTTGAGCAGCATCCTTGCGAGTCATTACCTTGTTTTGTGACGCCGCATGTTGGCCTTTGGAACCACCGACTTGGCCATCTCCAAAGAGATTCTTAAAAATGGGAACAAACTGCGCGAGCTGCATGGCACGTCCAGCCACTGCAATTAGTGCTGCCAACACCCCCATTAACCAATGTGCTCGGCCCCCAACAACCAATAACACGACAATCGCAGCACTGCCCCAAAGCGCCACTTTCATGACAAAGTCCTTACGTTTTTCAATTGGCACGGTCGACCAGCGTTTGGCAACATACAAACCGCCGGCAATTGCCGCCACAAGTAAGATAGAGTAAAACACAGCTTAACGCTCTTTCAATCAATTCCAGCGTATAATAGAACCATCTGGCCGCCATTGAAACCTAAGAGCCTCAAAAACTAAGCTGCGCTACACTCAGAAGAAGATCGATTATGCCAAGCACACAAAAGACACACGAGCCTTCAATTGCACAAGGGCTTTGCAATTTTATTTCGCAATCTCCAACGCCTTTTCACGCCACGCAAACGGCGCTCAATATGTTCACTGAAGCGGGTTTTCAGCCGCTAAATGAGGCTGAAGATTGGAATATTGAAGCCGATGCTGCCTATGTAGTAACGCGCAATGATTCGTCGATAATCGCATTCAGAACCGGCGAAAACGTACAGCTAGGCATGCAAATGGTTGGCGCGCATACTGACAGCCCATGCTTACGTATCAAGCCGAATCCGGAAATTAAAAAGCACGGCTACCTACAATTAGGGGTCGAAGTCTATGGTGGTGCGCTGTTTCATCCGTGGCTTGATCGTGATCTGTCCATTGCTGGCCGAATAAGTGGTGTTGATCAAAATGGCGATGTGATCAGCGAGATCATTGACTTCAAATGCCCTATTGCGATCATTCCCAATTTGGCCATTCACCTCGAGCGTGATGCAAACACAAAACGCGCCATCAACCCACAACTGCATCTGCCGCTTATTTTAGGCGAGGCAGGCGAGCGCAGTTTCGAAGAGCTTTTAATCAACCAATGCGCTATGCCTATGCAACGAGTACTAGAGTACGAACTGTCGGCCTACGATACCCAAGCGCCCAGCATCACTGGAATAAACGGTGATTTCATCTCGGCCGCGCGACTTGATAATTTATTAAGCACCTATATCGGCGCACGCGCTCTAGTTGACACTCAAACTGAACAAGCAAGCCTGTTTGTCGCCACCGATCACGAAGAGGTAGGTTCCGCATCGGCCTGCGGGGCACAAGGCCCATTTTTACGCAATGTATTAGAGAGAATCGTCGGAAACAGCGACGCGCTGACACAATTCATCAGTAAGTCATCCATGCTTTCTTGCGATAACGCGCATGGCATCCACCCTAACTACGCTGATAAACATGAT
Organism: uncultured Gammaproteobacteria bacterium; assembly: GCA_964516915.1. Taxonomy (GTDB): domain Bacteria; phylum Pseudomonadota; class Gammaproteobacteria; order Arenicellales; family Arenicellaceae; genus Arenicella. The sequence goes on along the minus strand of CAZEXS010000004.1, from coordinate 38,580 downwards.
CAAAACCATGGCCCTATTTTGAATCAAGGGCCGGTCATTAAGATAAATCAAAATCAACGCTATGCGACTACCAGTGTTAGCTCAGCCAAATTCCAACGACGCTGTGAAGAGGCCGGCGTGCCAATTCAAAAATTTGTAACGCGATCTGATATGGGTTGTGGCAGCACTATTGGCCCCATCACCGCCACCGAACTGGGCATAGAAACTCTAGACTTAGGCGCTCCGCAGTGGGCAATGCATTCGATTAGAGAGACCGCCGGCACGCTCGATTGCACATACTTGTATCAAGCGGCCTGCGCGTTCATGCGTTAACCTTGATTCATCTCGATAGCATTAGCGTCTGCCGACAACGGGTGTGCCACTAACCGTTAGCAACCATCATCAAGTTGGAAGGTGATTTTATCTTGTTTACCTTGAATGACCGTCGGCACACCGCCTTCAGTGTGGGGCTTATAACGAGATCGTCCAATCGCACGAATCGCTTCCTTGTTAAATACCCTATTACTGCTGCTGATAACGGCAATGTTCATCGGCACGCCGTCAGCGCCAATGTCATATCGCACGATCGCATGACCACAAAGACCCATTTGTATTGCTCTGGACGGGTATCTAGCCGAAATCGGCACTAAGGCGATACCGCCTGGTAAACCATAATCAGCATCAGAACTTGGTGCGTCAATCTCCCCAGGAACATAGGTAATTGGCCCAACGCCATCAAGCGTCGCGATATCGGCGTAATCTGCACGAGGCGTTTGAGGTGTTTCTTTTGGCAACTCCAATTTAGGCTGAATAATTTGCACGTCGGTATCAGCATCCTTTGGTACAAAGCTTAAAATCTGACCTGGATTTTTTTCTTTCTCAAGCACCGGCATCTCATTGCTGATCAACTGTGTCATTATGAACAATAAGCCCAGAGTCATCGCGCCTGCACCGAATAAACCAGTGCATTTTCTGGCGATGTCGGCAGCAAGTGCTGCGCCAATTACTTCGACCTGTTGTTTACCACTAACCTGCTGCGGATACGTTGTCATAGTATTCTCCTACCATTTCTCATTAATTATTGTGCTTTCAGTATTTACCTAGGATCGAAACCGGTCAAAATAGGTTTGCTAGCGTACGACTTTTTCACAGATGTCGCGTTTACTGACAGTTTGCCCTTAATGCTTCTCAACAAATAATGTAAACTGCTCCGCAACCTCAACGGGCAGGCTCCCCGCCCAAATCGGTTCAACATATCGATTCACACTATCGGTCTAAATTATGGAAGTCTCGCTTATCGATCAAGGCGTTAGTCTTATGCTGTTCGGCATGGGTACCGTCTTTGTATTTCTTACCGTCTTGGTGTTTGCCACCAACTTTATGTCGACCGTTGTCAATAAACTCAACACCGACGATTTAGACGATTCACAATCGCCAGCCAGCCATGCTGCACCAGCAGCCAGCACTGGCACAAACCCTGGGCAACCCAGTGCCCAGGTAATCTCGGCAATCGAGAAAGCGATCGCAACCCACAGAGCTAGCAAATAGCCAACGCCATTATCTAGATACAGACATGACTCAGAAAAAATTAGGCATTACCGAAGTTGTACTAAGAGACGCCCACCAATCTTTATTGGCAACCCGCATGCGCATTGATGACATGCTACCGATTGCCGAAAAGCTCGATCAAATTGGCTATTGGTCGATGGAATCATGGGGCGGCGCAACGTTTGATTCGTGCATTCGTTTTCTAGGCGAAGACCCCTGGGACAGAATTCGCGAAATTAAAAAGGCCATGCCGAACACGCCACAACAAATGTTGTTTCGTGGGCAAAATATATTAGGGTATCGGCATTACGCGGATGACGTCGTTGAGAAATTTGTAGAGCGCTGCGCCGTCAACGGCATTGACGTTTTTCGAGTGTTCGACGCCATGAACGACATGCGCAATATCACCACCGCGCTCAAGGCCGTTAATCAGGTAGGCAAACACGCCCAGGGCACACTGTCATATACGGTGAGCCCGGTGCACACCACGCAATTGTGGCTGGACATGGCCAAGCAGCTTGAAGACGCTGGCGCGAACTCTATTTGTATAAAAGACATGGCTGGCCTGCTAACGCCTTACGTTGGTTATGATCTGGTAACCGAGCTTAAAAAATGCGTGGACATTCCCATTCAACTGCACGCGCATGCCACCACAGGCCTATCAACGGCGACCATTACAAAATGTGTGGAAGCCGGTATTGATACCGTGGATACATCGATATCATCCATGGCCATGACGTATGGCCATTCGGCTACCGAATCCGTGGTTTCCATCTTCGATGGAGGCGAACGTGACACGGGCCTAGACATCACAAAACTTGAAGAGATCAGCGCTTATTTTCGCGAAGTGCGTAAAAAATACGCTCAATTTGAAGGCTCATTACGTGGCGTCGATTCACGCATTTTGGTTGCTCAAGTTCCAGGTGGCATGCTCACCAATATGGAAAACCAATTGCGCCAACAAGGCGCCGAAGACAAAATGGATGACGTATTGGCGGAAATTCCACGCGTACGAGAAGATCTTGGGTTTATTCCATTAGTCACACCAACATCTCAGATCGTTGGTACCCAAGCCGTAATTAATGTTCTGATGGGCGAACGCTATAAAAATATCGCTAAAGAAACCGCTGGGGTACTGCGCGGCGAATACGGTGCAACGCCGGCGCCGGTAAATGCCGATATTCAGGCGCGCGTGCTGGAAGATGGCGAAGCGGCAATTACTTGTCGCCCAGCAGATCTAATTGAGTCTGAAATGGACTCGCTGACTGATGAGTTCGCCGGTCTAGTTAAGGAACACGATCTAACGACAAAACAGGGCGAAGACCTCATCGACGATGTGTTGACCTACGCACTGTTCCCACAAGTTGGGCTTAACTTTATTCAAAACAGAGATAACCCAAGTGCCTTTGAGCCGGCGCCTACCGGCAAGGCCGCCAGCACGGTACCCACCACCGAAGGCGGTGATGAGATCTACACGGTGGATGTAGAAGGCCAACAATACACGGTAACGGTTACTGAAGGCGGCGACTTATCTGGCATCGCACCAATAGCGTCAGCGTCAGGCCAAACAGCTGGCTCCGGCAATGCTACCAGCCCAGCAGCACCGGCCACCGGCGGCGAACCCATCGCGGCCCCACTGGCTGGCAATGTGATTAATGTGCCAGTTAAACCCGGCCAACAAGTTGCTGCCGGTGAAACTGTGCTGATACTCGAAGCCATGAAAATGGAAACCAATGTATCGGCACCCAAAGACGGGCAAATCGTCGAAGTTAGAGTGCGCGAAGGCGACAGTATTTCTGTCGGTGATGTTCTACTAACGATTGCGTAAAGGAAAACCTCATGGATAACTTACTCAATCTTTGGAGCAGCTCAGGTATCGCTCAACTTCAATTAGGTCAGCTTTTTATGATGCTGATCGGCTTAGGCCTATTGTTTTTAGCGATACGAAAAGGCTTTGAGCCACTACTGTTAGTGCCGATTGGCTTTGGTACATTGCTGGCTAATATTCCCGGTGCCGGCTTTGAGTTAGCCCCGGTGTATGACGCAGCCGGGCATCTTCAAAGCCCTGGCGGTTTGTTGTATTACATTTACAGTGCGGGCATCGAAACTGGCCTGTTTCCACTCATCATCTTTATGGGTGTGGGCGCGATGACTGACTTTGGCCCCTTATTAGCTAACCCTAGGACACTGTTATTAGGCGCAGCTGCGCAAGTTGGTATTTTTTCAACTGTCTTAGGGGCGGTGACGCTTGGGCATTTTGGCATACTTGATTTCAGCATTCGTGATGCAGCCTCAATAGGCATTATTGGCGGGGCTGACGGGCCTACCGCTATTTTTGTTACAAGTAAGCTGTCACCAGAATTACTTGGTGCGGTCGCCGTGGCCGCCTATTCGTATATGGCTCTGGTTCCAATTATTCAGCCACCGATCATGCGGGCATTTACCACGCAGGCTGAACGGGAAATTAAAATGGAACAACTGCGCCCCGTGTCGAAGGCCGAAAAGATTGTATTTCCGCTGACATTATTGGTGTTGGTTGCCATGCTGTTGCCAGACGCGGCGCCTCTATTGGGCATGTTTTGCTTCGGTAACTTAATGAAAGAGTGTGGCGTGGTAAGCCGGCTGAGCGACACCGTTCAAAATGCGCTAATCAATATCGTGACTATTTTTCTTGGTTTAGGTGTGGGCTCTAAGATGAGCGCTGAAAAGTTCCTTAACTATGAAACCTTGGGTATTCTAGCGCTGGGTGCGGTGGCATTTTGCATTGGCACCGCCGCCGGTGTTCTTATGGCTAAATTGCTTAACAGTGTCAGCAAACATAAGATCAACCCTCTGATCGGCGCAGCGGGCGTTTCGGCCGTACCGATGGCAGCACGGGTGGCCAATAAAGTTGGGCTTGAAGCAAACCCACAGAACTTTCTATTAATGCACGCCATGGGCCCGAATGTCGCAGGCGTCATTGGCTCGGCGGTCGCTGCAGGCGTTATGATTAACCTCGTTTCTGGTATGTAGTTGCCAGATCCCAGCTATTGGTTTTTAACTTAAAATTTAAGCACTTTATTTATTAGCCCACACTTATGAAGTATGCACTTGACGAAAAGCGCCCAAACATTCACGACAGTTGCTTTGTTGCACCTTCGGCTGATCTGATTGGCGCGGTAAATTTAGCTGAGAATGCCAGTGTTTGGTTCAACTGCGTGTTGCGTGGTGATAACGAACCAATCACTATTGGCACTAACAGCAATATACAAGACGGTTCTGTTCTGCACGTTGATAAAGGCTGGCCAATCAACATTGGCAGCAATGTGACTGTCGGTCATAAAGTGATGCTGCACGGCTGTACCATAGCCGACAACACCCTGATCGGCATGAATGCAGTGGTTCTTAATGGATCTAAAATTGGTAAAAACTGTATCATCGGTGCCAACGCCTTGGTGACTGAGAACATGGAAATTCCTGACGGGTCACTAGTATTGGGCGCACCGGCTAAAGTAGTAAAACAAATCGGTGAAAAGCACATAAAGTTGCTCAAAAAAGGCGCCGATCATTACGTAGAAAAATCAGCCGAATATAATAAGTCTCTTCAGCCGATGGACTGAATTCTATTAGGGAATACTCTTGCTACTATCATGGAAGATATGAGCAGATATAAGTAGAAAGCAAAAGTAGAAGACAGAGGCAGAAAACAGCGCCTCACCGACCGCTCACTTATCCAGCAATGATAGAATCAGAGCCACTCGCTAATCCAAAGCCCTGGTTGCACCCGAAATCCGAATTGAATCTCCTTTTCTACCGGTGCAGTTGGCGGTAATCAGCGACCTAGCACCCATGTCCTCGCCTTGAACAATCTCAATTGTTCCAATTTGTAACGCCTCTGAATCACGCAAATAGCCCGCAAATGCCGCCGCAGCGGCGCCTGTCGCTGGGTCTTCAAGTACGCCGCCTGACGCAAATGCGTTTCTAACGTGAAAAGTGTTATTTTCAGCGGCAACGGCAAACATGATTGTCACAAGCCCTCTTGACCGCATAAACTCTCGGCCCTCATCAAGCTGGTAGGTCATCGCCGCCAAGTCTTCACGAGACTTAAGCATAATTAAATAATGATTTGCTCCGCCGTGAATTTTCGCAGAAGCAATGTAGTCTGATAGCTGGCTTCGCTGATACCCAAATAGTGCCAGCGTTGCGTCGACTTCAACATCGTCTAAAATCGAATGGTTGGTTGGTGGCGACTGAAGTGTCGCTGCTGGGTAGGCTAGGTCAGACTTGCCTTCAACCGTAATCACCGCATCGTTCAAAGTCAATTGATAGCGTCCATTCCCGTGCTCACTGGCAAGAGCCGCCCCTAAGGCGATGGTCGCGTGGCCACAAAAGGCAACCTCAGACTCCGGCGAAAAATACCGAACACGCCACTGGCTTTTATCGGCCAACATTTCGGCAAATACTGTCTCAGAGAAGCCCACCTCAGCAGCAACAGCTTGCATTTTCTCTGACGCAGGTAACTTATTTAGTAAAGCCACGCCAGCGGGGTTACCTCCGGTATTTTGATCAGCGAAAGCAGCTAATTTAATAATATTCATATCTCTGTTTGTGTGATTTGCTTGGCCAGTTAGTTGAATTTAATTATATTAGGCCTAAACACGACACTTAATACATTAGTTTCATTAAAAACACCTAAACACCTTATTTTAAAAATCAAAAATAGAAAATGACCTTAGATAAGCAAAATATTGATAATATTGACCGACAGATACTGGATATTCTCTCGACCGATGGCCGTGTAAGCATAAGCAAATTGGCCGAGCTCGTCTCAATGTCGGCACCCAGTGTAACCGACCGTGTTCGTCGCTTAGAAGATCGAGGAATTCTATTAGGCTTCACAGTCGAGGTGGGCTTTGAGGCATTAGGCTACAACCTTGAGGCGATCGTACGCATTAAACCAAGGCCTGGAATGCTACGACAAGTGGAGAAAATGATCTTAGATCAGCCTCGTTTCGTCTACTGCGATCGAGTAACCGGAGAAGATTGCTACATCGCGAAACTGTTACTTAAGTCAATCGGCGAACTAGACGACATACTAGGGGTTTTTCACGATTATGCCGAGACAAACACATCGGTTGTAAAATCACCTTTACTGAAAAAGAGAAACCTCTTTTCGCGTTAATAATAGATGCGAAACGAAACTCAGGCCGCCAAACCAATTGCTAGGCCGATTGCTGAGTCGATTGCAAAATTCTAGGGTCGAATGCATTGTCTAATAATTTCCACATAGCCTCGTTCAATCGCATATGGGTGTTTTTCATAAAAGCCACGTTGTTTCAATAATGTGTGAAATTCTGGCAGTTTATGACCCGGCACATTAGCTAATACATGATGCTCACAATGGTAGTTCACAAAATTAGGCGCGACAAATAAGCGCTCTAGCGGGTTAGCCAACGTCGTTCTTGTATTCCGGCGCGGGTCACTGTCGATCAATTTTTCAACGGCACCGTGTTCGCCCATAATCCGTAAACGTACCACCGCTGGAAAAACGAATAAAAACGCCACCCACCACATCGAATAGCTCAATAGCCCTGTTTTCCAACCGGCAAAACCCACCAACAACATCATCGCCACCGCATGGCTAACGAAAAATGGGATTTTACTTTTTAGATCTGAGGTCTTGATCAAATACAGCAGATCTCGAATACCGGTACGGCCAGTGAGATCACGCGAAAATTTACGCTTAATACTGTCAATGGGCGCGGGATAGGAATCAACAAACGAAATATCCGGGTCATCCAAAGTTCCAGCGTATTTGTGGTGTTTAAGATGCGTCTCGCGATAAGAATCAAAGTCAGACAATGTGGGGCCAGCTAACAACCATCTCGCAAACAGTCGATTATAAGTTCTGGTTTTGAACAAGGAATGATGCGCAGCATCATGATTCAATATTAGCAGACCCAATATACGCCCAGCTAAGACAAGTACGCCTAACGCAAATACCATAGGGTTTGGATACAGCGCAAACAATATAAAACACGCAGCAATGAGCAAATAATTAAACGCTATTCGCCATCCACCCATTAGGTCAGAAGCAGTTCTAAAATAGCTAAATTCGTCTTTAGAGAGATAGTCGGTGATCTTCATAAAATAAATATCACAAACAAAGCTTCTTTTTGCAAATAAAAACGTTGATTGCTGCTCTGCTTCAAGCAAGAAACCGCTGGCATTGTATTTACGCCTAATGGCTATAAGCAAGACTCGATGTAGCTTAATTGGCCTCACCTAGGCCTTCAGAAATATCGGCTATAGTAGCTATGATAGAAAGAGTTATGATTGAAAGAACTATAGCTCAAGAAATTGGAGCTCAAGATAATAGGGCTCTGTAAACTATGGCTCAAGAAACTAGGGCTGTTGATTAATAGTCCAATCGTAGTCTAAGTAATTCACTTTGTAATCTTGGGGAATCTTATCGCTTCGAAACTGATTTACGTACTCAACCAGGTCTTGCTTTTTCCCAGATTCAACATAATCTTTAGTGTAGAACTTTAGAATTGCTGACAGATAAACCTTCTTCTTATCAACATCAATTTTGATGTGTTTCGGCTTTGAGAAAAAGCTTATTGCCGCCGATTCTAAGTCTTTTTCTAAGGTCTCGGCCGTAAACACCGTTCGTGGTAACAGCGGACAATCCACCACCATGCAGTTTAGTACGAAGTGCATGCGAGCCTCGCCCAGTGGACGAATGACTCTATTCTCGTAGTCATAAAGATTGGTTTTCTTGCCGCCAATTACCACACTGCGAAATTTAAAAAAGAGTGCTCGCTTCAATAGAGAACTGAAGTTATCGGGAATATTTTTTTCAATAACTCCCTTCATTGCCAGGGCATTATAGGCATTAACATGGTAGGCCAAAACTTCAGCCTCGCTCGGAAATAACTCCGGCGCGCTCTCAGGGCTTATCTGAGCGATTGCATCCACAAAGCGTTGTAATTGGCTTGTGTCTTTCGACAGTCCGATAAAATCGGTGCGCCCTTCTTCGTCCACGAATCGTTCCAAGGTCTCAGCCCAATCACTAAGAGTATCAAGATACGGGTTATTAATGGCTTGAGCGCTGGAACTAAACGCCAAGAAAAGCAAAGTGATTAAAAAGCGCAGGGTATGATATTTAGTAAGCATAATGTGATTCAAATAAACAGAATTAGGTACAAATACAGAAAAAATGTGCTCGTCAGGCAATTTAAACGGTCTAGAAAGACTACATCGACGGTCTCGTATTCTTTCTCGTATTTCTTAATAGAACCGATAACAATACAATTAATTTCAATATGTTAAATAAAAAATGCTTATATGGTATTACCTGTGCACTCTTATCAACAAATTTGAGTATAGCTGAGACAGCTGTTACATCACCAAACAATGGGCGATTCGAACAACTAAAGTTGAGCATTTTCGAACAACCGTACACAGAATTACCGCGCTACAAAGTAACCCGTAGACTGTTCAAAAAAACCAATAATAATCAATCCACCAATCTCTACGATGACGCGAAACGAACGTTAATTGAATCATCTGATTTGCTGCCGCCGAACCGCGGGCAAAAATTGTTACAAGCAAATGGAATCTGTTTTAGCGGGCATTGGAATATTGATAACGAATCGGATTTTAGTGGCTTGTTTAGACAAGGAACCAAAGTGCCTGTTATCAGTCGAATATCCGTTTCATTTAGTGGCACCCAGCAAAATGAACGACGCGCTTTGGGTATTGCATTAAAGTTATTGCCGCGCGACCTGGGTGACCAAGCCAGCCTTAATGTGTTCGCTCTGCACAGCGTTGGTGGCGTAAAGACTAAGCATGTACTTGACCTAGCGATGGACAACGAACCAGCGCTTGGTCGAATACCTTTGTTTGGCGACATTTTGACGGCACTTAAATTGAAGAATGAGTTATTGAAGGCCGATAAGGACGTAGGCTCAAAGGAACCCAGTGTTAACTACCGCACGGTTTTTCCGTTGGCGGAGTATCGAGAACAAAATGCTGTTTCTGCTCCACGCTGGATACGTTTTACCCCTAAAACCGTTCATCGTGCCGATGAAATTGATTTTAGAGATGAATTACGCGTGGAAAAATATCCGAATAACGAAATTGTTTACACCATTGAAGCCGGGGTTACAAACAATCAAAGCGACAAAAAGGGCAATGCGAAATGGCAACCCCTTGGGCAGCTGGTTTTAAACGAGTCGACCACATCAGCCGCTTGCGATACGCGTCTGCACTTTGCTCACCCAAAAAATTAACCATCAAACATATAATCAGAATTTTTAAAGCGCGCTGTTAAGTGCATGTGAAAGCGCTTGTTACGGTTCTCTTATAACCGGTAGCCGATAGTCGGGTATCAAGTAATTGGCTCGTCCATATTGCCTGGAAAATTACTCAACATGCTTTTACTACAGGCTTTGATTCTTTCAGCTCCTTCAGGCGTGTCAGAGCGAACTTCATAGGCATCAAGAGCGGAGAGTAAGTCCTCGCGAATAGCGTCGCAACCGCCCTGCTTTTCTAGCAATGCAGCTACTAATAGTCTTAGGCCTACGATTTCGCCCACCATGCGTTCAATGCGATTTGGCTCGTCCAATTTACTTTCTCCGGCGTATTTAATACTAGTGATCATTCACTAGGTCAATGTTAGATCACCAGTATATCGACCGCTGGTTTTCGCTTCATCACTAAATTAGATAGCCTGAAGACTAGTGTCAGATGGGTATGATGGCGCCTCGACATTGCACAACCTTGCCGGCAAGCTCATGCCCCGCACGACAGGCACTGATGACATCGTCGCCCGCAAGACGAGCCGCCAGATAACCCGCGTTAAACGAATCTCCTGCGGCCGTGGTATCTATCGCCTTTACCTTTTGAGCATCAACAGTAGTACTAACTCCTTCAAAATAAGAAAGGCAGCCAAGTGCGCCTTGCTTTACCACCACTTCTTTTACGCCAAGCTCGACCGCCGCACGCATGACTTCAGCCGCCGATTCATAGCCAAACAATTCAGCCTCGTCTTCAAGTGTAGGCAATGCGATATCAGTCATTCGATACATGCGCTGATAGGCCGTTTTAGCGTGATCCACACTTGGCCAAAGTAGCGGGCGATAGTTTCCATCGAAGACAACTTTGCCGCCATCTGCTCTGTAGGCTTCTAGAATTCCAAACAGTCGCTCTAAGGAATCGGCGTCAAGAATCGCCAAACTTATACCCGATAAATAAACGTACTCAAATTCTGCCAATGATTGTGCAATGCTCTGCGCTGCTGACTCCACGACAAACATTTGGCTTGCTGGCGAATTCTTGCGCCAATACAGAAATGAGCGCTCGCCGTCAGCCGCAACAGTAACTAAGTACATTCCGGGTACGCCGCCAGCTTGGCGTCGTACTTGTGAACAATCGACGCCCTCGGCACTCCATTGTTCGAGCAACCAATCGCTCATACCATCATCACCCAACGCCGTCATGTAACTAACGGCGGTGTTTTTCCTGGCTAGATAAACAGCGGTGTTTAAAGTATCACCGCCATAGTTAAGGTTCATTGGTTTGCCGTTGCTACTGCTATTGGACACCTGTGGCGCTTGCGTAAGTTCCAGCATGCACTCACCAATCACCGCTATCGATACAGACATAAATTACTCAACAATAAAGAATTGAAGCGGTCTTTGAGACCATTAAAAAATACGCTTTATGAGAAGACTAGCCCGCCATTAATATCGAGATTCGTGCCACTGACAAACGACGCATCATCCGATAATAAATAGCTAACCGCGCCGGCAACCTCTGTCGCCTTACCTTCTCTTCTTAAAGGGGTGCCATTTGCCACATTGCTGCGAACGGCATCTTTGGTGAAGGTATCATGAAACGTAGTACTAATCATGCCTGGGCAGAGTGAATTCACGCGAATACCATCCGGGCCGAGTTCTTTAGCCATGGAGCGGGTAAAGGTCATGACTGCGCCTTTTGAGGTTGAATAAGCTGAAGCACCAGGGCCGCCGCCATCTCGACCGGCTTGTGAAGCAAAGTTGACAATAGATGAACCGGCCGTCATATGCGGCACCACGGCTTTGGTAGTCAAAAAAGTTGAATTTAAGTTCAGCTTAATTACGCTATCGAAAAAATCCAGATCCATTTCTCCAATGGTTTTTCGCTGGACCATACCGCCGACCACATTCACCAATCCGTCGATCTTACCGCCTAATTCTTCAAGAGTCTGGTTGACTAGCTTTTGCACATCATCCTTATCAGTCATATCACCTTTAAGGATAATTGCATGAGTGCCAGAACTGGCGAGTTCAGTTCGTAGGCTGGCCGCTTGTTCTTCGCTGCCGTAATAATTAATTGCCAGTTTTGCACCTTCGGCTGCTAAGCGCAGAGAGACTTCTCGACCAATATCACGCACGCCACCCGTTACTATGATTACTTTGTTTTCAAGTTTCATTATTTTTAAACCACGTTTTAAAATTGCTTAATTGTATGTTGTATTACTTGTTTGGCTTGAGCGGCTCAATCTTCGGACACAGAATCCAAATACTGGCCATCGCAACCACCGCTAACACTGCGCCTATGATAAAGGCTGGCGTATAGTTACCACCCGACGTCAACCATGGAACCAGAGAGGTCAGTGCCACCGCTCCTAATTTCGCAGCCATACCCGCCATACCGGCCAAGGTACCAACTGTACGACCGCCAAAAAAATCGCTTGGCAGAGTTTGAACATTACCGATTGCGGTCTGAAAACCAAATAGGATTACCGCCATTAACAACACGGCTGTCACCGGCGTGCCAGGGTTTGACATGGCCAGAAGTGTTGGCAACATAATCAGACACCCTAGAGTGATCACCATCTTACGAGTGGCGTCGACTGACCAACCCGCATTGATACGATTTTGTGCTAGCAAGCCACCAAACCACGCACCTAACATAGCCCCCACATAAGGCACCCAGCCATAGATACCAATCGTTTTGACGTCCATTCCATATACTTCAGAAAGGTAAATGGGTATCCAAAATACGAATAACCACCAAATAGGGTCAATCGCGGCTGAGGCGATAATCACACCCCAACTCTGTTTATGCCCAAGCATTTGTGGCGTTGTAGGGTTATAACCATCATCAAACTCGCCGTCAGCGTCCACGTCTTGATTTCTTTGGCCGCTAAGAATGTACTCGCGCTCTTCCTCAGTAATCCAAGGGTGTGACTTTGGCGGTGCTTTGACCAGTATCAACCATGGAATAAGCCAAAGTAGACCGGTCAAACCGACAATCACAAAGATCATTTTCCAACTGAAATAGATCGTCAAAAAGGCAATCAACGGAATCGATATAATCCCACCAATGGCCGCGCCCGAATTAAAAATACCTTGGGCGAGCGCACGCTCCTTGGTCGGAAACCATTCAGCATTACCTTTGGTAGCCCCCGGCCAGTTACCTGCCTCGGCGACACCTAAAATAGCTCGGAATATGCTGAAGGTTACAACGCCGCGCGCGAATGCATGCAACACGGTTGCAATAGACCAGACACCAATCGATAAAGCGAAACCAATGCGAGTGCCAACCCAATCGAATATCTTTCCGAAAATGGCTTGCCCGAATGCGTACGAAAATACAAACACCACTGAAATCAAAGCATAGATTTCTTTGCGCTCATCATCGCTGTGATTGGGATAGAGGTCCGCGGCAATGTCAGGCCAAAGCACGCTCAACGATTGACGATCTATATAGTTTATGATTGTCGCTAACGCTATTAGCGCAACCACCCACCAGCGTAAGTTTTTTATTGTCATTATTTTATTCCTCTAGAAAATCGTCGCGTTGTGGATTGAAAATATCAATCAACACGCCCGCTTTTTTGCACACAGCCCCATGCATTTGGTTCGGTGCTACATAAAACGAGTCACCTGCTCGCAATAATTTTGTCTCGCCATCGATGGTCGCCTCAAACTCTCCACTTTCAACATAGGCCACTTGAACATGAGGGTGTTTATGTTCATATCCCTCGGCGCCTTCTTCAAACCATACTTTGACCGCCATAAGATCGGGGCCGTGACCCAATAGTTGGCGCTTTATCCCAGGACCAACATCCTGAATTGCTTCTGGGTCGGCCGTAATAAACTTTCCGCTGTGTGTTTTCATGTTTAGTTTCTCTGGTGCAAATTCTGTTGTTTTGAGTTTTAAGTCACGCCGCCGCAATCAATTTTGGTCTGAAGTACGGTATACGTTGTCGGACAAATGAGCTGTATCTTTCTTATCACTGTACAATTCCGATATCTCGAGCTTGGGCGTATCAATAAACACATTACTGTTGATCTTGGTAACCGGCTCACCAACTGTGTGCAATACTTTTAATGGTCGGCTGTTATTGAACTGATTATTGCTAATTTTGCTGACCTGAACCCCATGCAACAGCACCGAGCTTTTAGACTTGTTTCGTTTACCAGATCCAACATTCTTTAGTAACGAATTAGTTAACTCAAAATGTGGGCCAAAGGTACTTTCATCGGTACCCCCTCGATAGAAGTCGACTAGATCGCCTTGAACTGACTCAAACATTGAGTTTTTGATGGTGACGTATTCAGCATTGTAAATGCCATAATCGTCATCCTCTTTATCAAGACTCAAAATGGCACCGCTTATGTTTGTGAACTTTGAATTTGTAATTTCGATACGATCCGCAAACGTGCCTTTCGAAACGGTTATAAAATTGAATGAATGATTAATATCCAAGTCGACGACTTCGGAGTTTTCTATCACAAGCTCGTAGTTCTCCAACATTGATCGCCGTTGCGTGCGAATCACCGTATTACCTGAACTGTCTGGCGATTCACTGCCGGATATTCGAACCCCTTTCAACTTAAGGTTTCCGCCTTGCTGAATTTCAAACAACGCGCCTCGTTCAAATACCACACTGACACTTAAATCATCACCAGCGGCCGCCAATGTGATCGCCTTGGTCAATGGTAGGATTCGAGAAACCGTGTACTTACCCGCCGCCATTTTTAACACATCACCGTCATTAGCGTTTTTTAGGGCGTTGGTGATGGTGTCCAAACCAGGCTCTATATTGATGATGCTCCCATGATCAAAAGTGGGCTTTAACTCTTGCTTAGCATACCAAGACGCACCAACGTCGGCTTTTGTGATCGGCTGAATATCTTGTGTTACGCCCACTTTTGCTGAATCCGCCACCCTATAAAGCAAACCGTTTTCGGCTCTTGCCATCTCAAAGGAACTGTTTTCGAAACCATTTTTTACAGCAAGATCACTGATTCCATTAGCAGCATTGTCGCTAAATTCGATACCGGCTATATCATCGTAAATGGTAAATGGGTCTTGCTGATTATCTCGATAAATAAGATTATTATTAAAGCTCGACCGGATCGGCACAGCAGAGCGCTCGAAGTCGCTACCCGCCGCCAATTGAATATGATCCGAATTAATCAATGAGTTATTGGCGATAACAGAGTCTTCAACTTGATGGTAACGATTGATTGCCGAATTTGGTACGCCATTCATCACTACCAAAGCCCCACCAAAACGGTAACCCGCCAGGCCTTCCATATAGTTATTGCGTACAGTTTGGCGCTTATTGATCACACGAATACCACCCGTGTGATCCACACCATTGCCAAAGAAAACATTTTTCTCTATCAGGGTGTCATTACCGTGACGCATGGTCAGCGTGCCCCGCGACTCAAAAAACACATTGCCAACGAATTTGTTCTTTCCTGATTTGCTTGAAATGATTTCAAGCTCACCATCACAACGATCGAAATAGTTATTTTCAACTAAGGTAAACGAATCGGTTAATGAATAATGGCTGGTACCAATGCGCAGAGTTTCTCCGCCGTTTGAACCCAATATCTGACGCGGGCCAAAGTAATTATGATCAATTTTATGATAATTTTGTTGGCTATCTTCGGTATTCAGTCGCACCGCCATGGTAACGCCTTTGGTACTTTTGCCTTCTAAATGGTTGTGATCAAAGCGGTTATGTCGACCATACATCATCACCCAATTTTCGTTCTCAAAGCGCTCTGGATTATTGTAGCTATCGATAACAACCTCAGTAACGCGCGAATAGTTCGCTAACTCAGACTTATTTTTTCTGAACGCAATCACTGAGCTGGTTGGCGTGTGGCCGTTTTTGAATACCAGGCCGCTAACAATCAAATGCTCGCCAGCTAATCGCAAATTTGAGTTGCCACTCAAAATCACTTTGCCTTTGGTCTGCGCCTGAAGTTGTATTGGTTGTTCTTCTGTCCCCACACCTTCAAACAGAATTTCAAAATCATTCCA
Organism: uncultured Gammaproteobacteria bacterium; assembly: GCA_964516915.1. GTDB lineage: Bacteria > Pseudomonadota > Gammaproteobacteria > Arenicellales > Arenicellaceae > Arenicella. The sequence continues at coordinate 22,737 of CAZEXS010000004.1, read as the reverse complement.
AACCCCATTCCGTAAAACAATTGTATCGCCGGCTTTTAGCTTGGCAGCCGCCTTTGCATAGGCCGCTTGATTCTTTACTTTATAAGTGGCCGCACTGAGCTGCGACGCAAACAAAATGGTTATAAATACAGCACTCAACTTCACCGCAATTTTCAAGCTTTTCATAGCGAGCCTTTGGTAGGATAGTTTCATTATAATGATGATTTTTTTGGTAGAACTCGCCAGTTAGGGAATAACGAAGAACATATGTCAACTAAACACAGACCGCGTGGCTAACCTTAAAATTAATTAGCCTAGCTGCCTTGCAAGAAGTGACTTACTATTTGGTAATACCAATAAATCAAATTTAGTATTACTTAATTATAGCGATTGTAATGCCAATTAACAACGCGTATTTCAAAGCCGCCACCAGAAACAGCGCTATTTACAACTCTCTAAACCATTAACATTGTTCAGCTTTAGGGCTTCCGGATCAGCAACAGAAAGACTTTGAACAAAGCACTACAGTGCCGCCACACACAGGAAAACGAAGCTCTGGATTGTATTACAATTAAAAACGGCTTAAGCTATACTCATCTTAGGGTTAATCAATACAAGTCTATTCAATGGCAAATAAAGAACGTCTGTACATAACCGTTTTTAATAAAATCTCCAGCTTAATCAAAGAAGGGGAGTTCCCTGTTGGAAGTCGTTTGCCGACAGAACGAGAGCTCGCTGAACGTTTTGAGGTAAGCCGCCCGACAATACGTGAAGCCATCATCGCTTTAGAAGCCAAAGAAGAAGTCACTGTTAAGGCGAGCTCAGGGGTTTACGTGCTGGGCAACCATTTGATAAACGATGATTTCAGCCATGAAATTAGCGCTTTCGAATTACTCGAGGCGCGTGTGATTTTAGAAGGCGAAGCGGCCGCACTCGCCGCCAGAATGATTCAACCAGAGGAAGTCAAAGAGCTCGAAAAAGCGTTGAAGAAAATCGAGCTAGAAGACGTTAAAGACACGTCTGAATCCGGCGCCGACCGGCAGTTTCACACTATTATCGCGCAGGCCACACACAATCGAGTTATCGGCAAACAAATCAGTTTTTTGTGGGACCTACAAGAGAACCTTAGCCACATAAGCATTGCGCACAGCGCAGTATGCGTGGAAGAAGATAAGCGTAAGAGAATTGGTGACCACGTGGCAATTTATGATGCCATTGCCGCCGGCGATGCCCGAGCCGCACGTAATGCCATGCAAGCGCATTTCTCAGACCTTCTAGAAGCGATGCATGCTACGACGGAACGTGAAGCAGTAGAGGCCGCCAAGCAAAAAGTATCGAAAATGCGAGCCCGCTTCCAGATTGCCGAGCTCTAAAAGACACTCTGGAAGACCGCTCAACACAAGCATATACTGACTATTAAACGCCAATAATTTAAGCTCGCAGCCCTTTCATTTTTCATACCATTTTCATACCAACTTGGGGCTGCAGACAAAGACCCTAGAACAATCGACTGGATAAAAAACCCTAATTGACGGACTATTATTTAGCGGATTTTCATAAGCGAAGCTCTAGTATAGCTCTAGCATAACCAGCCCTACCATCACCTGGCCTAGTATAGCCTGGCCAAAAATTGCCCTAATCGACCAAGCAAAACTAACTCATTTGAGTTTAAAGTGGCTGTAGGGACCGACCCAAGCTACCGTTTCACCAGCCAAATTGAGTTCATGCTGTTTGGACGCGGATGCCTCTGAGTTAGATAAAACAAAGACCGACGCTTGCCCATCAATTTGAGTTATCGAGACTGCCGTATAATGTTCGTCATCATGAATAACTGCCAACTCTGCAATATTGCTCTTGGCATTTGAAGCGCTTTCAGTGACTGGGTCATAGCTGCCATGAGTTTCCACAACAGAGACAAACACACTGTCACCAATAGCCTTACGTCGCAGTATGAAAGCCGGGTCAGCGCGCAAATTAAAGTCCGGATCATTTGCACCTATGCGTGTAAATAAAAGTTGATCATCTTCGCTGCTTGCCAAAGTTAAGCTATAGAAACGCTTATTATCTAACCATGAGACTCTAGATGTACCAGACTTAAGCTTGCCTTTACCTTCTAAAAATAGGTGTTGATAACCATTAGACTTTCCAAGTGCTCGCATCGATGATGGCCGTTGGTAATCAAAGTTCGCATCCACGAATTGCCCATGATAGTGAAACGGCAAGTCAAATGTGTTTTTAGATTTCGAACTTGCTTTGAATATATCCAGCACAAAAGGCTTCTCAAAACCATCGGCGGTGATCAGAGCCAATGTGCGCCGCAATACGGTACCAGGATAAGCATTGGATTCTGTTGCGCTCGCAATTTGTACCGCCGGATTTGACTCGTCGTAGAAATACAGGTCTGAATGATGCTTGCTGCCAATCTCATACTTACCTTGAAAGTGCGATTGTTTATTTTGTACAAGCGTATTATGCGCAATCGTCTGTTTGGCCCATGTTGCGTTTTCAGGCAAGTAGTTGCCACCACCCTTCTGCCCGATATTGACATACCTTGCCATGCCGTAGTCTTGCAGTACGTCGTCGCCATTCTCATACAGCGAATACGAGAGCTTATCGTAATGCCCGTGGCTCAAGCCCTGCGAAGTGTATTTAAACAGCAGCTCCAAACTCGGTTCGCTGCTTCGAAGCACAGACAGTCCACCACTCTTGCCATCCGCACCGTCTGACAGTTTAATAGATTTTTTTTCAAACGCTTGCGCTTCACCGTCACGAACAGCCATCGCGACAGCGATGCCGGCGTCATCCAGAAGAACTCGACCTTGCTTTTTGGCTATCCCCAACAAATGCGGATCATTGCCGCCTACCAAGAATGCAATATCAACCGCCGTAACCAGTTCGCCGGCGAAGTAAGACATGCCCTTCTGCGCGTCATTCAAAGGAAAAAAGTCGCCATTGGAATCAGAAAGATTGAGCAGTGCGTCTACCGCTTTTAAAAGAACACCATTTTGCTGCTCAAAGATTGCCAATTCAGGTTTGGCATTGTGCAAGCCTTGCGCAAAAATCAAGAACGGAGACATCGCGTAACGCTGATAATATGGGCCTTCGGTATAGTAACCGTCGGGAGAAAATGGTTCCGCCAAATTGGCTAGGAAACCTGCTTTTTGACCCTCTACAAAAAAGAAACCACCGTCATCATCCTTACTGGTGGTGTCTAGCTTGTCAAATGGGATTCCGTACAAGGCGCGCTGAATCAGCTCCTCATCACCCATCACTAAACCGATCATACCAACCGCCGTTGCGCCCCAAGTACTGTGGTTGTGTATACGGTTAAAAAATTTGGGGTTAGCCAGTGATAAATGATCGGCAAACGGCCGAAACAAATTGTCTTCTAAGGTCTGTCTTTGTTCCGCCGTTAGGTAATCATAGATGGCGTCGTAGGCTTGGCTTGTGTAGACCAACCAATTTGCGTCGTTCAGGCATTGCCAAAATAATTTGCCTCGCGCGTAAGATCGAGTCTTAGGATGGAGAGGCAAATCCTTATACATGGCCTCATACTGGAACAGCATGTCGCGCACATAGTTAGCGTACTTTTCATCGTCTAGAATTTGATAAAGAGCACCGGCTTTGTGCATCATAAAGAAATTACGTTTATGACGTTTGTGCGTATAGCCGCCTGAATAGTCCTGAGGGATTGGCGTGTCGATGCCGGCTTCAATTTCAGCATCCACTTCGGCCTTAGCTTCTGCCACTGTGGCATCAAACAGCGGCACGCTGCCGAGCGCCGCCCTGATTTTTTGAACACCGTCTTGCGTGAGAATCACCTTTGGGTGGTCTCCGCTTTTGACCGGTAGCGGCAACACAAAAGCAAGCATTAAGAGTGTCGATAGAACAATTTTTTTAGGGTATATCATTTTAACTTTGTGTTAACTCGTTTCCGTTAAATGTTTTCGAAAGAATACTTCCATGCGTGACCAAGCCAGCTGTGCCGCTTGTTGGTCATAACGCGGCGTGGAGTAATTGTGAAAGCCATGCTTGGTATTCGGATAGGTATGCATTTCGTAGCTCACGCCGGCAGCTTGCAAAGCATCTTCATACTCGTCTTTCATCGCATTGACTCGTGGATCATGCTCCGCATAATGCACTTGAATGGCTGCTTTAATCTGCGGCACCAGTTCTGAATCTGGTGCACTGCCGTAGAAAGGCGCACCGGCATCTAATTGTTCGCCCATCTCTGTGGCTAAAAAATTAGTAGTGCCGCCACCCCAACAAAAACCAGTGGCGCCTAAGCGCCCATTTGAGAGCTTATGCGATTTGACCATGAGTGCGCTATTCACCATATCTCGCCTAAGCTTGCTTTGATCTAGCGTGCGTTGCATGGTGCGTCCATCGTCGTCATTGCCTGGATAACCGCCAATCGGGGCTAATCCATCAGGCGCCAATGCTAAGAAACCAGCCGCAGCAAAACGTCGCGCCACGTCCTTAATATAAGGGTTGAGACCACGATTTTCATGCATCACCAAAACCGCAGGGAACGGGCCTTCAGCAACAGGTTCAACAAGATAGCCACGCATCTCACCAGAGCTTCCGCCAGGCGACGGGTAATCAACCCAAGTTGCCTTAATGCGTTCATCTGTAAACTGTATTTCTTGTGCGTCTGCGTAATTTGGCATCAAGGCATTCGCCATCGCAAGCGCCGAGACGCCTGCCACTGTGATCTGCCCAGCACGATTCAAAAACTCGCGCCTGTCGATATAACCATGACAGTATTCGTCGTACAACTCGAATACTTGATCGTCAATATCTTGTTGCTGCATCTGTATAACCCTTAGTTGCCTGTAACTGTGTGAGACTAGAGACCTAAGTTAACTCAGCCTAGACCAATTTAGTTACTAAGCTTGAGGTAATAATCAAGTATTTCAGGAACATTACCATTGCCCATGCCTGCATCGACCGCGGCTTGTAAGTTTGATGATGTGCCTTCTGCAATCGGCGCTTCGGTGCCAATGTCCTTAACCATCTCAAGAAAGTAACCAAGATCTTTATTTGCGTTGGCAATCGAAAAACCCAGATCGCTGACATTATCAACGGCGTAATGTTTACAAAACTTCATGAACGGAGAATTAGAAGGCCCTGTAGACATGATTTCCCACAACTGTTGACGATCAACGCCAGACCTGTCAGCAACAGCAAAGGCTTGAGACATCGCACACACGCTGGTCATACCCATATAGTTATTAATCAGCTTTGTTGTGTGCCCAGCACCCAATGCGCCCAAATAGAAAACATTCTCACCTTGCATCTCTAGAATCGGCTTTACCTTTTCAAAGGTATCCGAGTCACCCGCCGCCATGATATTCAGTAGACCATCTTTAGCATGAGCGGGAGTACGCCCAAGTGGTGCGTCAATCATGCCAGCTCCTTTCGCGGCAAGGTCAGCGCCAATTTTACGAGTCGAGGCCGGAATAGAGGTACCGAAATCAATCACCACGGCACCTTCTTTAATACCGGCCAAGATTCCATCTTCGGCGTAAACTAATTTTTCCACAACCTCTGAGGTGGTGAGCGCCAGCATAATGATATCGCTGGCTGCGGCAAGCTCAGCGGGGGACGTTGCGGCTTTGCCTCCGCGAGCCACTACCGCTGCCACTGCCTCGGCATTGAGATCTAATACAATGGGCTCAAAGCCCTTATTTTGTAGATTTTCGACCATATTACCGCCCATAAGGCCTAGACCGATGAATCCGATGATGGGTTTAGTCATTATTACTCCTGATACATGCTGTTTAATAAAATTGGTTAATTGTGAGTAGATAGTTAGCCCTAAGCCTTTAATAGTGAGCCCTCAGCCTATGATAGTAAGCCCTCAGCTATTAAGTAGACCGTCTGCCAACATATTTACCCCATGTTTGTGTGCGATTAATAGGCACACTTTTTTTTAAATCTATTCGAGTGCTACAGCCTAGATTACGCCAGTCATAGCAGTCGCTTCTTCTTGGTCGCTGAGCACATCACAACCGTATTACACAAATAATTTTACCCAAATAGCGAGCCCCAAACCCCTCGCACACCGATCGTCGAAGTGAACAATGAAAAGCCTAAAATCAGGGCTAAAATACAATTCGCCAACGGCGTATTTTTATGCTCACCCATTAGGTCGGCACGATTACCAAGGTAGAAAATACACGCCACCGTTATCGGCAAAATTACAGAGTTAAACGCTTGCGAGACAATCATTACCAATAACGGCCGAGCTTCAAAAATGGGCACGACTAGACCCAATAAGGAAATCAGCAAAACTAACAGCCGATACTTGCCCAGCGTCATATCTCTGTCTCGGCCGGTGTAGTCACAGATTAGCCAAGGTATCAACAACACGTTTGGAAACTGTGACGAAACCCCAGCAGCAATAACGCCTATCGCAAAAATTGATGCTGCCATTGGCCCGGCGAGCGGTTCTAGTAAACCGATCATCTGTGAGGCCTTAGACATACCCAAGCCACCTACGTGCAATGTGCCGGCCGCAGCGGCCATAATCGCGGCGCTTATCACAAACATCAATGACACCGAGAATGCCGCATCATTACGTTGTTTTTTGTAATCTCTTAATGTCCAACCTGCTTCTTTAACCAAGGTGGTACGCACAATGAACAGTCCAGAGAAAACCGTGGTTCCGATCATCGAGGCGACCACCAACATTGGAGTGCTACCTGAATCAGGGCTGACGCTTGGTATACTTGGAACCAAGCCTTTAAGGATATCCACAGGTGGCGGCATCATAATAAAAAAATTAATCAAAAAGCATGCGGCCATGATCGCAACGATAACCGCCAAGCATCGTTCGAAAAACTGAGTTTTGCCATTCCAAAATATAAAATAAACGAGACAGACAAAGAACGCCGCAAAATAAATCGGCGGCAAGCCACCCGCAACGAAAGACTTTGACCATTCGTAACACATCTCGGCCACGATGCCCATCACACCCATCACGCTGCCGCAGACACCGGCCGCTAAAGCGATGATAAAAAACATTCCGACCGCTGGGTGTATATGTTTACGAAACGCTTGCAGTGCGGTTTCGCCGGTCACCAAGGTAAAACGACCATAGAGATTAATCATGAAAAAAGTGCACAAACACGAGGCCACGATAGTCCACAAAAGTGACATACCATAATCAGCACCGGCTTTGGCCATAGCGGTGACACTGCCCGTTCCAATATTGAAGGCCAGCAAGAATATCCCAGGCAGAACCAACGCCAATGCCCGCGCAAACTTAGCGCGCAATGTGGGCCCGTTTTCCATCGCTGCCTGGGTCATGAAAGTGGCTCTGACTCATGAGCGGCTTTAAACACCGAGTGCTGCGCCGACAGCGCTCTCACCACACCACGAATTTCAGCCAGGCCCTTTAAGCGCCCGATTCCAGTGTATCCGGGATTAGCCGATTTATCTGCATCGTCCATCATTTGATGCCCGTGATCGGGGCGAATAAAAATATCGCCAGCACTCTGATCAACCGACTTGCGTCGAGATTCTTCTTTCAATAATTCATCAATCACTTTAACCATGTCGATGTCGCCGTCCAGATGACTGGCTTCATAAAATGATCGAGGCTCCTGAGTATCCAGAGTGACGCTGCGCAAATGTGAAAAATGTATCCTGGAACCAAAATCACGGGCCATCTCGGGCAAGTTATTGTCCGGCCTGCTGCTGTAAGTGCCTACGCATAAAGTGATGCCGTTTGCCGCACTCGGTAGCGCCTCAAACAATAAATTTAAATCGTCGGCGGTGCAGATTATCCGTGGCAACCCAAACATGTCGCGTGGCGGGTCATCGGGGTGAATTGCTAATTTAACGCCTAACTCTTCCGCTCTGGGTAACACCCTAGACAAAAATGAAAACAAATTTTTGCGCAGCACTTCGCTACTCACATCACGATAACTGACAAGCGCAGTACGAAAATTATCCAATGTATAGGCATCAGTCATTTTCCCCGGCATACCAGCAATAATATTTTTAGTGAGCTCGGCACGTTCGAGATCTGACATCGCTCGGTACAGCACAAGCGCTTCATCGACTTCTCTTGCACTGTACTCTGCTCGGGCGCCTTCACGCTTGAGGATAAAAAGATCAAACGCGGCAAATTTTTTCTGATCAAACCGAAGCGCATAGGCGCCACTGGGCAATCGATACTTTAAGTCAGTACGCGTCCAATCAATTACCGGCATGAAGTTGTAGCAAATTGTCTTAACTCCACATTGCGCGAGGTTTTCCATCGACGAAATCCAGTTCTCAACGTATTTTTCATGGCCTGCTCGAGCAAGCTTAATGTCCTCATGCACAGGAATGCTTTCAACCACACTCCATGTTAATTTAGCTAAGCCTGATTCGGTTGTTTCAATCAAAGATTGATGTCGACGTATTGCATCAATCGACCAAATTTCACCGGCCGGTATCGCGTGCAAAGCGCTAACAATATCAGTTGCGCCAGTCTGCCTAATATCATCAATAGTGACCGGATCAGAAGGGCCAAACCACCGCCAGGACTCACGCATTATCGTCTCGCTTTGCTAAACAGAACTTGGTTAATAAAATAATCGTCTAAATTTTTGCCGACATAAATTGCTTATCGTCGCGCATTCATTGCAATCAAGACGCAAAAGTAGAAAGGTTTTAAATTAAAAAAGGCGCCAATGCAGAACATTGGCGCCCCATTAAAACGCTATTTATGTTCTATGACTAGAAACGATAGCTCGCACCAAAAGTGATTCTTCGGTCTGGGTAACCTACGAAGCACAATGGCCCGCCTTCTTGAACACAGAACTGATCAATCTTTTCTTCAGTAAGATTCACCACTTCAACACCGACGTTTAACTTCTCAGTTACATCATAGTTAATACTGGCGTTCAACTGACCACGATCAGCCGTGGTAACAGGAAAGCTGAAAGTACTACTACCACTGGTGTTAGCGCCGCCGCCAAAATCTTGCGTACGGAACGCTTCACGCCATGTGTAACGCATTCTCGCTGACAAACCATACTTCTCATAAAACAATGTGATGTTATAGGCATCTTCAGAGAAATTAAGCAAGCCACGTGGGATGCTCACATCGCCAAGAACCGTAAGACCACGACCAGAGGTGGTATCAACAACCGAACCGCCTTTGAAGTCTTGCTTGGTGTAGTTTGCGATCAGACCAAAACCAGAAGCCCATCCAATTTTGTCTTCATATGAAGACAAGTCATACTGGAAGGACAACTCGTAACCAGACTGTGTTGTTGTCTCTGGATCATTACCTGGACGCGTTACGTCTACACACAATCCAAGTTGGTTTGGATCGCCCAAAACATTTGGCACAACGATTGGGTTAAACACACCGCCACCTGGGCAAGATGGGTCAGTTTCACGACTGAGACCACTCACACTATTGGGATCTGGGATAACCAGTGCACCGTCAAAATCAGTACCAAAGATGTTGGTACGATCTTTAGTGAAGTAACCAAGGCTTAGCACAGCCGCAGGAGCAAAATACCACTCGGCAGCGATATCAAATGACTCTACTTCTTCAGGCTCTAGACCTGGATTACCTAGAGCGACTACCGCGTTTTCACTCGGGTTCAAAGTAAAACCTGAGCTCAGTCGATTGAATCCAGGGCGATTAATGTCTTCACCGTAACCTAAACGAATAATCACGTCTTCACGTGGCTGAGCAACGATGTTTAAGCGAGGCAATACAAAATCATAAGAACCGGAGGTTGTTTGCAACGCTCGATTTCCATTACCGTCTGCTGGGCCAAAGCCAACAGAATCAATATCAGTCTCGATATAGCGAACACCGAAGTTACCGCGAAACATACCGTACTCAAAATTCGCCTGAGCATACAACGCAGTCGTATCTTCGCTAATATCACGGAACGAGTCGTCATCTGAGCTCAAACTAAGAATATCTGGACTGCCCGGGTCATGCGCAATAACCGCATTTTGCAAGATCGCCAAAGTGCCTTCGGGATCGCTGAATGAACGATCTGGGTCTACAAGAAGAAAGTTTTCGATGAATAAGCTTCGACCATCAGCAGCATTAAAGTTTGAAGGCCCAGCAACCAGTAGGTCTGCAAACAATAGGCCATTAGGGCTGTCTACCGCACGACTGAAGCCGCCAATCCGGTCAGAAATCGCATCAAACGTACTGGACGCTTCACTTTGACGGAAACCAAAGTCAACCGTTGTGATTGCCTTCCAATCTAGGTCATAAGAAAAATCAACTCTGAACGCATTTTCTTCGTTTTCGGTTGTGTTACGACTCACTGACACTTGATCCAAAACCACATTTGCCGGGTTCAATAAATCTTGCGGTGCCGGCGCAAACGGCGAATTGAAATTCACGCCAAATGCCAATGAACCACCACTCAAGTCATAGATAAAAGGTACGCAGTTATCGTTACTTGTTCCATCAAGCGGGCAATTTGGGTTAATGAAGTTAAGGGTTGAGTCGATCGTCGGATTAACAGTATCAGATGATGAAGACGCAAACTCAACGCTGGCTGTCCATCGATCATTATTCCATTCACCACCCAATCTAAAAACATCACTGTCGGTTATACGCGAACTGGTATCACTCGAAAAACGCAAGTTTGGATCATCATCGTCATTTGCAAGGTCTGGCTCGAGTGTACCCGCCAGAGCCGCAGGAAACGTACCTGGGCCAACCCCAAAATCAACCGTTTCAAATGCGGTCGGAATACTGAGGTTTCGAAGCGAACTTACGCCCGAAGCTTGCAAGCGATATTGGTCTCGGCTACGTTCTTGCTCATTGATTATCGCATCAAAATGAAACTTAAGATTATCATTAGGAGCCCACTCAAACGTAGTTGCAAGGTTAGTGGTTTCGTAGTCATCGTTCTCTTGCTCTTGAACTAAGAACTGAATACCTAAAAATTCGGAAGGATTAGCACCGGCTGGCGAAGCAACATTATCGCGGTCTGCACGAGGCCGAAATGACACAGCTTCTTGTTCTGTATAGCTACCACTGATAACCACACCAAATTCACCAAGGTCTGTAGACCAGTTATCACCCCATGCACCTGAGAGACGAGGCTTAACACTCTGAGTGCTTAGACTGCTGTCTTCACCTTGAATACGCAACGCGCCTAAAGTTTCAGTCAACTCTAGTGGACGAATAGTTCTAAGGTTAACAGTACCACCAACCGAACCTTCGATTGTCTTTGCTTCCGGTGCTTTTATCACCTCAACGGCAGAAATAATAGACGCATTAACGTCTTCAAAACTAATGCCGCTTCGCCCAGAGCCAGAACCAGCAGTCGATACACCGTTGATCTCTACTCTGTTTGAGCTGGCTCCGCGAATTTGCACCCCGGTACCAATACCGGCGGTACGAGTAATTTGTATGCCGGTAATATTCTCAAGCACTTCAGCTAAGTTTTGGTCGGGCAATTTACCAATATCTTCAGCGATGATCACTTCCTTTAGATTGGCTGAGTTACGCTTCTCTTGTAGAGCATTCTCAAGCGAGCTGCGAATACCGGTTACCACGATTTCTTCAAATGCAGGTTCGCTACCGTCGTCAGACTGGGCGCTAACCGTGCCGCCCGTCGTCAGAACGCCGCAGGCAGCCATTGCAACAAGTAGCTTCTTCTTTCGAAACGTCTTTCGAAACGAACTATCTCCTCTTATAGATTCTTTCATCTTATTTTTCTCTACTATTTAGTTATTGATGTCTGTGCCTTACCGCACAAAGGGAATTCTTACAAATTATTTTACCAATTGCAATACAATTGTAATAATGTGTTTCTATTTTTTGGTCTTACCAATTCAAGAGCATTGATTGACGAAATGCGAGCCCGCAGGCCAACTTAGCTGCAACTGCTTGCAGCGGCATTTATATGGCAATCCTTTGCGAATACAATTCAGCCTAATCTAGTTGGCCTTCAACCCATTGACTCACATCAGAATATTGCACTGATTCAACGAAGCCAATTGAGAAACTTTGAACCGTTTCTAGATACTTATTTTTCTCTCTGCGCCCGAATCCAAGCACGGTCATGTATGGCCTGCTAACGTAATCATCAGGAAAATCGTCGTCATCGTGATGAAGCACATACAGCATGCGCGGCGTATCAGCATCTCCAAACGCCATCCATTCTGGCGCAGGCAGGTCGCCAATTCTTGATTCTTCAATAGCATGCTTCTCACTATCACCAGAAGCAAACCAGAAATCCGACGAATCCATTGAGCCGCCGGGTACACCTTCATATTGAATCCAATATTTATAGCCAACGCTGACATTAGTCATTGTGAAGTCGCATCGGTTGGCGAAGAAATCCCATCGGCCTTCCCATTGACCATTGTCCGAAGTAAACGTGATACGAACATGCTGCTTAGTCTCGATATCCACAGTCGATGTTGAAGGTTCGGTGCCTGCATTCATCGCATGAAAATAATTTCCGTCCTGACGATGAACCGCGTTCGGAAAGCCCCTGTATTCGCCTTTCCAACCCGAACCTGGCTGGCTATGAAACCCCAGCCAGTCAACACCATCTTTATCTAACATGCTGGACAGACCACCGCCTGCCTTGTCCAAATAATACGTAGCGCTGGGTGTTGTAATAATATAGGCATCACCGCCGCCCGCGGAGTCATCAACGCCGTGCGTAAGTTCCACTTCGCCGCTTATTTTTGCACTCCTCGCACTGCATGAAGCCGATAAAAGCAACACAACAAGGATCGTTAAAAATTTCATAGAACACCTACTCTCTCAACCATTTCATGCATCATATTTCGAATCATTTTGTTAATTTAAATTCGACTATCAGACTCACTAACAGCACTTGCATTGATACCTGCACTTGCTGTTAATAAATAGCCGATTGCTAATATGGATAGTCCACAAACAAAAAACACCATACGGCCCCACACAGGATTAGGAATTAACAACATGGCCATAACGCCCGAGCCCATGATAATGACCATTGCCCCCAGCTTCTTTCGTTGCTGGCGGTCGTAATGCCCCTGTGATTCATCAGCAACCACCGGTGTTTCAAAGTCATCAAAAAATTCGCGTCGCTCAACTTTGTAATCATCCTTGTCTTCCCTATATAGGAAGGTTGTCATACCAAAAAAGCCTGCCGTGATAAACAATTGTGCTGCCAACGTAAGAATCAAATTCATATCAGCCGTTTCACGCGAGGTAAAAGGCGCTAGACCAAAGTAGTCAGCAAATACTTGAGGAGTGACTATTTCTTTCATAAACCAGGAAACAAATAAACCAAGCAAAACGGTTACCCAAGGCGCCCATTGCGGGGTTTTCTTGACAAAAATACCTGCGATCAATGGAATCAGAAGAGGAACCTGGATCATTGCTGAAACGGACATCATGAGATCAAACAAACTCAACTCTTTAAGAGAGGTAAAGTAGAGCGCCATTAGGATCACCAAAATACCACTGATAAAACTAAGCACTCTGCTTAGCGTCAATAGCTGCTTCTCATTGACTTGCTTATTCCGCTTCGCTAGATAAGGCTGATAAACACTGCGCACAAAGATTCCGGCGTTTTTATTCAGCGCCGAATCCATCGACGACATTGAGGCCGCGAACAATCCGGCAAACAACAGCCCGACTGTACCAACCGGCATCGCATTGCGTGCAAATACTAGATAGATAGCATCACTGGCCTTATTCCCCATTTCCGGATACGCCGACGCCGCATCGGGATATAAAATAGCTGAAGCCCAAGGCGGGATAAACCATATAACACTGCCTACCCCCATGAGAATCATTGCAAGCAGCGCTGCTTTTCGCGCATTGACCGAGTCCTTAGCCGACAAAAATCGATACGAATCATGCAGATTCATAATGGTGACCAATTGCTTTACCAAAAAGAAAATAAACGTGCCTACCAATAGAAGGCCGTAATTCATATTTGGGCCCATAATAAAGCCAGATGGAAAATTGTTTATCAGCTCGACCGGGCCACCTACTTTAACTAAAGCGACAATGGCACAGGCAACCGAAACAACCGCCACCACTAAGGTCTGAACAAAATCTGAAGCCACCACACCCCAAGCACCGGCCAGTACGGATACAAACAATACCGTTAAGCCGGTGGCTGCGATGGTAAACACAATTTCCGCATCAAACACCGCACTCACAAATACGCCTAAGGCGTTCAACCATATTCCGGCATTAATCAAACTAAAAGCAATCAACGCCCAAGAAAAAAACAATTCATTTTGATCGCCAAAACGACGTTTAATTGCCTGTGTCGGAGTGTCTACCCGCATCTGGCGAAAACGATGCGAAAAATAAGCCCAACCGCAGAAATACGAAAATGTGTTTGCAAAAAACACCAAACAAACCGCAAACCCATCGGTGTATGCCTTGCCCGCCGCGCCGGTAAACGTCCACGCAGAAAATTGAGCCATAAAAGCCGTTGACCCCACCATCCACCAGAGCATTCTACCGCCGCCTCGAAAATAATCGCTGGTGGATTGCTTTGCCATCGTCTTAAAAGCGATCCCGATGGCGACTAACAACAGAAAATAGCCAGCGATCACAAGATAATCATAGTTCATACCTTGCCCCCTCTAGCGCGTCTGGCATTCATAACTTGCTAACATCAACCCACCCATTATTGTCGCGTATGAGGTCGATAATTTGCTGATACTGACTGCCTTCTTTAAATGTCTGATAAGGCGCTACCTTTTCTCCGCTTACATCCTTAACCAATTCGCGAATTAGATAGCGCCAATTTCGTTCGGTATCGCCCGCTATATCTGGTATGTCTTCAACAATATCATCAGGCAGTGGTAGTTGGCGCCAAGCATTATCTTCAGCACCATTATTGTCATAAAAGTATAAGGGGCCTGCACCGTAGTGCCCTTTGATATAGAGCGCACCTTTAGTTCCGTAAAATACAAGGTGATCATGATCAAAACGCGGGTGCAGACCACCGTGTTTAAACATCACTGACACCGGCTGTTTAGCATGTTCACTATTAATTTTTGCGAGCACCGTGTAGCTCCACTCAACATTCGACTCGCCCCATTCAAGTTCCGGATCATCCAGGTCTTCAGGAATGTGGTCACGCCGAGTTTTGAAGTTATGCACCCCATCAACAATAGGCGCTTTGCCCAAGTCATCACGCACTTCGCCCATTATTGATTGAATATTCTCACCCAGCACCGAGGTCACAATAGAAAGCTTGTGAGTGAAATTGTTGTTAAGGCGGCCGCCGCCATCTTCCTTGCGATGAGACCAACCAAACGGAATGTCTCGCTCAAGATTGAAGTGGGAAACACATTCGACTTCTAGTGGCTCACCTATCGCGCCCTCCGCTACCAGCCTTTTGACGTGCATCACGTGTGGCATATATCTAAAGCTCGCCGCGAACGCCGTCTTAACACCTTTATCCTTCGCCAATTCGTAAAGCTGTTTTGCCGTAGTGCCCGACTCTGTAAGCGGCTTGTCACAGAACACATGACAGCCATGGGCGATGGCTTGCGTTATTGGCTCAACATGCGCACCACCCGGAGTGGCAATGGAAACAATATCTGGTTGGCAGTCGATCAGCGCTTGTTGCCAATCTGTACCTGAATAGGGAATACCAAACTGCTTGGCCACATCATCAACTACCGAGGCGGTTCTGCCTACAATTCCCACAACGACGGCTCCAGCATAGCGAAACGCCTCAGCATGCCCCTGACCTGCGAAACCAGTGCCATGAACCAACACTTTTAATTTTTTACTCATAGTATTATCTACTTCGCTCACTCGTGTTTATCAATCATTTACCCTTTAATTATTTCCTTACCAATGCCAAAGCGTGCCATCCTGCAAACGACTCACGGGCAGATAAGACCTTTTATATGGATATTCTTTTGCGGCATGCTCATCGAACTCAACACCAAGACCTGGTAATTCGCTTACCATCGCGGCGCCATTTTGAATCTCTATGTCGTGCTTAAAAACCTGTTGGCATGCGGCACTACCGAAACCAACAAACTCTTGAATGCCAAAGTTAGGTGCCCAAGTATTGAGATGTATGTGCGCAGCAAAGCACACTGGCGATAGGTCCGGAGCTCCGTGCGGCGCCGTCTTAACGTCGTATACGCTGGCAAAGTCGGCGATTCTCCGCATCGCGGTGATGCCACCGGCGTGTGTAGCGGCCATCCGAATATAATCAATTCTTTGATTTTGAATTAAGTCTTTACAGTCCCAAATGCTGTTATAGGTTTCGCCAATTGCCAGCGGTGTGGTGGTGTGTTGGCGTATCACATCGAAGCTGGCTTGGTTCTCAGCCATTGCCACGTCTTCCAAAAACATCAAATTAAACGGCTCTAACAGCTTGCCCAAGCGTGCAGCTTCAATCGGCGTAAGGCGGCTATGGACATCATGAACCAACTGAACGCTTGTGCCCAAGCTAGCTCGCGCCTCACTAAAGAGCTGTTCGATCATATTAAAGTAGTCAGGCGTCGACCATGTTTCTTCCGGCGGCAAGGGGCGATTACCTTGTAATTCGTAATAGTCTTTTTTATCACCCAGCACTCCATAGGTCGCGCCATTACCGGGTATTGCCGACTGCAAACGCACAACTTCAAAGCCGTCGCTGATTAAGTCTTTTGCATTAGACACGGTATCTTCAATCGACGTGCCATTTGCGTGGGCATACAGCGCTACGTTTTTGCGGCTGCGGCCACCTAATAATTGATAAACCGGCAAGCCGACGGACTTGCCCTTAATATCCCACAACGCCATATCAATAGCGGCAATCGCCGCCATGGTGACTGGGCCCTTGCGCCAGTAGGCGCCTTTGTATAAGTATTGCCAGATATCTTCAATATTTCGAGCATCTCGGCCGATCAAACATGGCACAACGTGCTGTTCCAGGTAAGCCACAACCGCCATTTCACGGCCGTTCAACGTTGCATCACCGAGGCCGAAAAGCCCGCACTCAGTGATGACTTTAACGGTTACAAAATTTCTACCCGGACAACACACGAATACTTTTATAGCTTCTATTTTCAAAACTTCTCGCCAAGCCTCTTGTGGATATTAAAAACTAACTACTAAACCGGTTTAGTAGTTTACAATAGCACACAATTAAACTTATTTCTGTGTTCTTGTTAGCTGGCGACCTAAAACCCTGTGAGTAAAATAAAACTAAGTGATGTAGCACGCCAAGCTGGCGTTTCCAAGAGCACGGTATCGCAGTACCTCAATGGGCGTTTCCATTACATGTCGCCGGAAACAAAGACCGTCATTGAGAAGACGATTAAACAACTCAACTATGTTCCAAACTCCATTGCGCAAAGCCTCAAAACCAATAAAACCAAAAAGATCGGCGTAGTAGTTCGTGACATCGCCGGCGCCTACACGGGGCGCGCAATTCGTGGCATGGATGATTATTGCAAACAAACTGGCTACGACTTGTTGATTTACAATTCTGATTTTGATGCCAAGTCAGAGGCAAAAGCCATCGAGTCCCTTAAACAGCTGCACGTAGACGGGTTAATCATCGCCTCGTCAGGGCAAAATACGGATCTCCTTGCGGCAACGTTTAGCGATCAAACACCCATCGTACAATTTCAATTAGAACGCGACAATCAATCAAAAAATATCGTGGTTTCAGACTACGTTAGCGCAGCCTATCAAGCCACACAGCACCTATTAAAACTGGGGCATCGGCGTATTTGCTTTGTGACGCAGAACTATCAAGACGTTAAATCTAGGGCAGAACGATTTCAAGGCTATCAAGAGGCACTAGCCGCGCAGAATATCGCCACCGACCCCAGCCTGATACTAAACTGGCATCGGGAAAATGGCTTTGCACGCTCGCCACGTAAATTACTTACCGAAAACAAACCACCAACCGCCTTCTTCACCCAGCACTTAGCGATTACCACTGAGTTACTCGAAGAGCTTGATACCGGCGCCATCAATATCCCTGATGATGTTTCAGTTCTTGGCTTTGATGAATTGCCCATGGCCGAGTTCTTTAAAACCCCTATCACCGTGATTAAACAGCAGCCCTACACGATTGGAGTTGAGGCTGCAAAAGTTGTAATTCAACGCATAAATACACCCGATCAACCCAATGAACGCATTTTAGTGCCCTGTTCATTAATCGAGCGCGAATCGTGCTCGCCTCCAAAAATTGACAAAGACGCTTGATTAGAAAATTTCTGAGCTTCAATTGCTGAACAAACCTTGTTTGTTTTCACAATGCATATATAATCGATATTTAAACTTATGTGTTAATTTTATCGATTATTTGGATATTCTCTTCATAAAGAATATCCGGCTCAAGAGGATACAGAATGACTAAAGTAGCTGTTGTTGGTTTTGGCGTGATTGGTCAGCGACTCGCTGATGCGGTTCATGCACAAGGTGATATGGAGTTGGTTGGCATTGCGGATCTGGTTCCGTCAATCTCACTTCGCGCGTTAGTGGAGCGAGGCATGCCATATGATTTGTACTGCGCCGTTGCGGGTAAAGAAGCCGCGCTGATTGACGCTGGCATCCCAGTTAGCGGCACGCTAGAAGAACTTGTTCAAAAAGTGGATATCATCCTTGATGCCACCAGCCCTGGAGTTGGCGCAAAAAACAAAGAGCTTTATCAAAAATACAATAAGAAGGCGATTTTCCAAGGCGGAGAGAAGAACGACATCGTAGACGTTTTCTTCCACGGTTACGCAAATTACGAAAATGGGCTCAATGCCGACTTTCTAAAACTTACCTCATGCAACACCACCGGTTTGATTCGCACTATTCATTGGCTCGATCAGGCCGTCGGCGTCGAAAAGGCCGCCATCACCATCATCCGCCGAGTCGCCGACCCTGGCGATACCTTTCGCGGCTTAACCAACAACCTAATGATAGAGTCTGTGCCAAACCATCAGGCCGTTGACCTAATGACCATCATGCCGCACGTTGACTGCACGGGCGTTTTGGTACACACCCCAGTTACCCATGGCCATATCATCAGTATTGTTGCAAAAACCAAAAAAGACATCTCGGTTGATGAGGCAATTGCGCTATTTAAAACCCACCCTAGAATGAAGGTGGTTAGAATCGATGATGGCTTCGATTCAAACGGCGCGTTCTTCCGTTACGCAAGAGACCGAGGAAGCATGAGGTCAGACATGTATGAAGTGGGCCTTTGGGAGGAATGCGTCGCTAAGTCAGGCGATGATCTGATTTTCTCAATTAACATTCCTCAAGAAGCCATTACCATTCCTGAAACAATGGATGGCATTCGCGCTGCCACTGGCATGCAAACCGATGGTAAAGAAGCCGTTGCCTTAACCAACAAGTACCTAGGAATGTAAGGTCTAGATCTATCACGTGCTCTATCGCAGGCTGCAATACTGACGATCAAAATGTCTTTAATTAACCGCATTCCCACAATCGACGACACAGACTTCGCCAATCGGCGAGTCTTGCTGAGGGTTGATATCAACTCGCCTATCGACGCTGACGGGCGAATTGTCAATGACAATCGGATTGTGAAAAGCATTCCCACTATTCGCGATTTACTGGATAAAGGTGCCAGCCTAACAGTAATGGCTCATCAGGGTGACACCACAGACTATCGATCTTTAATCAGTCTGACTGAGCACGCTCGACGTCTTTCTGATCTGTTAGGGCATGAGGTTCAATTCATTGAGGACGTCGCCGGCCCTGCGGCCGTTGATAAAATCAAACAACTTGGCTCAGGCCAAATTTTACTGCTTGATAACATTCGCTACTTGACGGAAGAAGCATCAACATTTGAAGACACGGTTACGCAAACAGCAGCAGAAATGCAATCGTGCTACCTAATTCGACGGCTAGCGCCATTATTTGATTGCTATGTGAACGACGCTTTTGCAGCCGCGCATCGAAATTCACCTTCGATGGTGGGCTTTCAAAAAGTACTGCCCTCGTATGCTGGCCGTCTTTTAATGCAAGAACTGAAAGCCTTAGAAGCCATCACTCAAGGTGCCGCAAAACCTTGCATCTATATGCTGGGCGGTGCGCGCGCCGGAGATGCCTTTGGCATGATAGAGCAGGTGTTGGCTAACGGTGCAGCCGACAAACTATTATTGAGTGGCTTAATCGGTCAAATATTCATGATCGCGGATGGCGTGAATATCGGCAAATCATCTGCCGGTTTCATACACAGCAAAGGCTTCGACCAATATATTGATACAGCGAAAACCATGCTGGCATCGCATCTTGACAAGATTGCCTACCCCAGCGATGTCGCTGTGGAAGTGAACAACAAACGCCTAAATATAGACCTCGCTGATCTCACCGACGAAATGGACATTAGTGATATTGGCGACCAAACCATCATCGACTACCAGCAACAAATTACCGAAAGTAGCACCATTTTTGTTAATGGCCCCTGCGGAATTTATGAAAGCGTTTTATTTGAAAAAGGAACCCAGGAATTGTGGAATGCGGTTGCCGATGCGAAAGGCTTCAGCGTTATTGGCGGCGGCGACTCGGTGACGTCTTTTGCTAAATACACTGACAGTTCAAAAATTGATTATATTTCCACCGCAGGTGGCGCTTTAATACGCTATCTGTCGGGAGTTCGCTTGCCGCTTCTTGAAGCCATGAGTGCTGCAGAATAAACATCCTTAAAAATAAAATAGCCCAGCAAGCTCGTTCAACTAGCAACAGCCAACCGTCTTCGGCGTGCTCGGCTCATCTTTGATCGGGTTAATCAGGCTGCCTATCCCAGAAATAGTGACTTCCATTTCTTCATTGGGATTCATCAGCCTCTGTGACCTAACGCCGCCAACAGGAATGCCAATGCAAATAATATCGCCAGGAAACATGGTCACGGCTGAAGAGATATACACAATCACTCGTTCGATGGTATGACGCATATCCGCCAATGAAGAAGATTGAACAAGCTTTCCGTCTATTCGAGTTTCCAGCGTGTGTTGATTGGGGTCACCAAACTCATCTTCAGTAACCACATACGGGCCGAAACCTGCCGAAGTGTCGAACATACGCCCCATACCAAACTGTGAGCCATGACTTTCAAATTCCTTGACACTGCCTTCGTTGTAAATTGAATACCCAAACACATGCCGAGACGCGTGCTCGAGAGTAATATAACGCCCCCCTCTACCCATCACCACCACCAACTTACCTTCGCATTCCAAGGTTTTTGTCTTCAGTGGTATATCGATAACTTCCCGATGAGGAACATGGTTACGCGGCGTCCGCAATGAGATTGCCGGGTGAATCGCTTCACTTAAACGCTTTGCTTCGCATTCATCCGACGAATTAGCGGTCACCGAAAACGTGGCCCACGGAATAATCGGCGGTATTAATTCAATCTCATCAAAACTGAATTGTTCAAGAGAGTCTTTTGCTTGTTTAATTTGGTGGCGCGCATAGGGGCCGCGCTTGATAACGTCCATTAGCGTTTGCGGCATGGATTTATTTTGGCGATCAACGGCTAATACGGTTTCGCCATCTTCATGCAACACACCAAGTCGATCGAAACCCTTAAAATTAAACGATAGAAACTTCAAATTTTCTCCTAAGATTTACCCACCAGCCTGAAAGATAAAAAGCACACATGACAAGCCTGCTTAAGGTAGACCCACTATTCAGAACCGGTTATTTTGATACGCTAAAACATTGCAAAATAACTATGTAAAGCACTGTGCAAAAGACTAAGTAAATGGCCCCGTTTCAAGTACAACTGACGCCGATAAATATTCTTTATTATTACTTTTTTGATAGACATTATTTTACCACAAAAATGCTACAATCCAGGTCTAAACTGCTACTAGGTAATGGCATTTTATTCAGTGTTTTCGAGGCTTTATAACTTAACTAACATTAAGCATAGCAAGATACATGGGCAGTGGTTTTGGGTTCTTGAAATCGCCAATTTTGCTGTCACAGACCATCATTATTCAATACTTCAAAACAGGGCTTTTAAATGACTCCTAAGATTCCCGTCACCGTGCTAACTGGATTTCTCGGCAGCGGTAAAACCACGCTTCTAAATCGCATCCTTTCTGAAGATCATGGTTTACGTATCGCGATTATCGAAAACGAGTTTGGTGAAATTGGCATTGATCAAGACTTAGTGATTAATGCTGACGAAGAAGTCTTTGAAATGAACAATGGCTGCATCTGCTGCAACGTACGAGGTGACTTGATACGTATTTTAGGTGAGCTGGCAGATCGGCGAGATCAATTTGATCGCGTCATACTCGAAACCACAGGCATGGCCGACCCAGGCCCAGTTGCGCAAACTTTTCTAGTGCAGGAAGACGTGCAAGAGTTCTACGAATTGGATGGTGTTATTACCTTAGTTGACGGAAAACACGTTAGCCAACATTTAGATAATGAGACCGATGAAGTGTTAGCACAGGTCGCGTTTGCCGATCGGATTATCATTAACAAAGGCGATCTAACATCAGAAGAAGAAAAGCGAACACTTAAAAACCGCCTGAAATCGATGAACACCATGGCCGGTTTTTACTTCGCGACCATGGCCGATGCACCGATCCCTGAGTTACTGGATATTGGTGGTTTTAATGTTGAGCGAGCCGTCGATATAAAACCAAATTTTCTCGAGCCCGAATACCCATTTGATTCGGGAGTTATTTGGCAGTTAGCCGCTGGCGATTATCTGTTAAACGTTTCTGAATCTCATCACGATCATCATCATCATCACGACCACGACCACGACCACGACCACGACCACGACCACGACCATGACCATGACC
>CAZEXS010000003.1:13394-117500 GCA_964516915.1 uncultured Gammaproteobacteria bacterium | reverse complement strand
GAGTGAGTGGGAGTGTAATCGCGAGCCCGACTGATATCCCAGGTGGTTTTTTTATCGTAAGAAATACCAACAATTATGGGTTCTTCGATGACACCGCCAAAACTCATTTGCCTAGTTATGCTACTAACCAACGGAAAAGCATACGCGCCATCATTCAAGAACAAAAGTGGGTAGCTTTTTTCTTTGTTTGACGAATATGAGCGCGGGGTTTTAATGAAGATTCGATACTCCCGTTTACCATCTTCCGATTTAAACGTTCTTATTTCTGAACGCTCTATTGAATACCGTTCTGCTTCCGCCAGCACCGGATTTGAAAATATTAAAAAAGTAATACACGCTATTATTTTTATCATAGTAAGATTATTTTGAATGCAAGGTGCATCGCTATTTATTTGGCCAGCTGCCATACATCCAAAGGGTTAACCAGCTTGTTATCGACATAAGTCTCCATATGAACGTGAGGCCCAGTTGCTAAACCAGTTTCACCAACCGTCGCTAATAATTCGCCAGCTTGAATGCGTTGACCAGCTTTTACGGAATAGCTATCAAGGTGAGCGAATAGTGTTTTCGTCTCTTTAGATGTCTTTATCAATACAACCTTTCCATAGTTGGGTTTGTTGTTATAGATATCAGTGGCTTCAATAACTACCCCGTCATCTGGCGCATAAATTGGCGTGCCTTTTGCTGCAGCAAAATCGATACCTTTATGGTCGCGTAATTGATTATTCCTAAATGGGTTTTTTGTTGGTCCAAACGGAGCCGTTAGCCGACCACTTAAAATGAGATTGAGATCCGTGCTAATTAGGTCGCCGACCTTTGCCGCTTTGACATAAGTTGTGCTCGACGCAACTGACGCCACGCCAAGAGCAATAACCAGCGCTCCAGATACAATTGCACTCTTGCTAGATACATCACTGAAAGTTGATGACTCACCATGAAGTATCGACTTGAGTCTCTTTTTTTGACTCGATAAGCGGTTTGCTAAGAAGGAGGCCGCTGGGTATTGTTGGGTCTGATTCGCCGTTAATTTGAGAGCCTTCAATAGAGTGTTAGCGTAAGCCCTACGAAAAGGCTTGGGCTCATTCAATAGCAAAAATTGGTCGCTTCGCAGCTCAATGCATTGAGACCAGCGTTGGAACATCCAATACGAAAAAGGGCAAAACCAGCTCAATGCTAAAACTGCTCTCAGCATTAAGCCAATTTGGTCATCATGATGCAGGTGGTGAGACCGCTCATGCATTAAAATATGCTCCACTTCTGTCGAACTAAGTTGCGAGTGAAGATCACTTGAGATAACAATAATATAGCCGTCTGAATTGGGGCAACCTCTAGACCTATCTTTGCAGCTTTGATTCGGAAGCCTCTTTTTGCCTAGGACAGAGCTAACAATAAATGGAGCAACATCCTCTTTACTCACACGATAAGGGATCCCTGAGGGCGATATAGATTGTACCGCCTCTAGAGCAAGATTTACCGCACGTAAACGACCGTAAACAAGGCGAGAAATTGCGATGATCGCTCCGATCAAATAAATCGCTTCGAGTGATAGAAAAGAGCCACTTGTAGCTGAGTATAGATAGTTTGAAGGAATTAGAATTATACTTTTCAATGGTTCGAAAGCAGCATTCATGCTCTGAGTTGGTAGCGCCATTCGAGAATGCAACAATGGCAATGCGAAGAGCACTGTCGCAGCGACAGTGCATGCAAATGAACAAGTAAGAGAGCTTAGCCACACAACTGGCAAATCACTGAACCGCTTAAAAACTGATACCAATAGATAGCAAGCCATTGCAAAAAAACAACTAGCTAGACCGAGAGTAAGAATAAAAAACGTGAATAATTCCATTTTTAATCTACGTCCTCAGATTGATCAATTATTTTTAGATATTCATCAAGTTCTTTTAGTTCCTGCTTGTTGAGTAATTTGCTTTTCACCAGATTAGTTACTGGTAATGGCCCATCAATTCCCAACACATCAGCAGCAAAGTTGCTGATCATTGACGCAAGCATCGGTATCTTTTTTACAACAGCGCTGTAGACCAACAAGCCGTGTACCTTTTCTGCACGAAGCATGCCTTTACCAAGCATACGATCAACTGTTTTGCGAGTAGACGAGCGGCTCCATTCAAGTTGCACTTCAATCGCTGTATGAATCTCTCGTAAACTCTGGGGTTGTGCTATCCAGAGATGCTTAAGAATGATAAGTTCTGCGGGTGTTGGCTTCATGTCGCCATTAGGCGACACTTGTCACCAAGTGTCAATAAGTTTTATTCTTATTTGATTGAAATAGAATAAATGTGCCACGCCTTAAATTTGGAACGTCCGCTTAGGGCACAGGCTGTGTAAAAACTCAAAAACGGCCTTCTTATTCGAGTTTTAGGAAAAAATTAAAGCAGTTCTACATACCTGCATTGCTATGGTCGCTTCGACCAGCAGTGGCTAAATCCAGTTGCCTTAAAGTGTCACTCTGACGCGTGCTCTAGGCAATTTTTAAAATGGAGTTTTTACACAGTCTGGGCAAATAGCTGACTGTCAGGTCTAGTTAAAACCTTGTGGTGTAATTTGTCAGATCGAGTCTAAACTTATACAGTTTAAACAATCCTTTGGCATCAACCGATCGAGCTACGCCGCTCCGCCATCTAAGTGTTTCATAGCGGGGCATTAGATATAAATCTTAAGAAATAAACGGCTTGTAAAAATGTCTTCTTTGTTCAAATGTCTGTTTTAGCCAACGTGAAATAGTATTAGGTTGACGTTGCATTAGTGGTCATTATTTCGGCTACGCTGACGGCATTAAAATAGACTCGACGTCCGATTTTTGATCGCGCACATTGAAATTGTCGCGACACTTCCGAGTCACGCATTAGCGTGATTCGTAAACCCTCCGGCGACCTGTCGAGGGCATCTGCAAGTTGATTAATACTTAGAAATGGGCCATATTTTTTGATCAGAATATCAGTCATTTGTTCGGTGATATCACTCATGATTTTCTCCTAGCGAATGTATGTAAATAAGCGCACGCACGGGCGCACGTATTTAAAATTAAAAGCAAGTTTTGGATTAAATCCGCAGAGTGCGGTAACTCGTTTGTTGGACACGCGACGAGTTAGGGATGAAGAAATCGAAACTACGAGTAATCTTTCATTCGCATGACTACTTAAGATTAACTTAGCATTTAATAGTCAAATGTACAAGTAGAGCGCTTCAATGCGTTTTGTTTGCCGAATTGAAACGGCTATCCAGCAGGCCTACCAAATCTTCATTTCTGAGATGAGTATATCGTTTCAACATTTGCATTGATTTATGACCAGTGATTGCCGATACCTGCTGATCTGATAAGCCTGCTTCAACAAACCGGCTTGTTGCCTCGTGCCGTAGATCATGAAACCTGAAGTCTTCTATTTCGGCTTTTTCGAGAGCCTTTGCCCATACTCTATTGACTATGTATGAATTCCGAATTCCTTCTCTTCCGGGTTCTCCATAGAAGAGTAGTTCGGTATCATGTTGTCTCATGGGGTAATTAATAGCTGCTTCTACCGCTTCGTAAGCATCGTGCATCAGAGGAACTGTGCGCACGTCATTGTTTTTTGTATCCTTGAGAAATATTGTACGCTTCTCTAAATTGATTTGATCAAGTGTAAGAGAGAGTATTTCCCCCTTTCTCATAGCTGTGTATAGCGCTAGCTTAACGATCCAGACAAGAAAAGGATTGGGGTGTGCGCTGCATGCTCTAAGTAAACGATCTTCTTCATCTCCGACTAGTCTTCTGTTTCGGCCTTTGCCTGGCGATGGTTTTCTAACGTTTAAGACGGGGTTAGAGGGCAGCCCTATTCGCCATTCCTTTATTGCTGTCGTGAACAAGTGGCTAAGTAAGGCAAGCTCGAGCCTGACAGTATTGGCACTTTTACCGCGTTCTAGTCTGTCGTCCCTATATTTGGCAATGATTTCAGAGTTAAGTGAAGTCATTGTATATTTACCGAGCTCGGCTTTTAGCTGTTCAGCAATAACTAATTCGCGTTTCTGTGTTGATGGTTTTTTAGTTGTTGTAACTTCGTTTGTATAGCGAAGTAGGGCTTTTTCGACCGTGAGTTTTTCGGCGTTACTACGGTTAACGTGTATGCCTCTCGTTATCTCATCTTCGGTTGTTCTTGCCCACTGCTCAGCATCTCTTTTTATGCGGAATGTTTTAGATACGTCTGGCCATCCTTTTACACGTATTTGAGCATTCCAACTTCCCGATGGTAATTTGCGGATATTTGCCATTTTATTCACACTATAGCTGTTGAGCACTGTGAACAGTGTGTGAACGGGAGGGGTTTTTGTCAAGTTAAGGAACGTTAAGCAAGACGCGGAAATTTCTTAAATTATTGTTTTTAAAGAAGAAAAATGGTGGCCAGGGACAGAATCGAACTGCCGACACGGGGATTTTCAGTCCCCTGCTCTACCGACTGAGCTACCTGGCCATTTGTCTTTAAAGCGCCTTTGGGAAAGGCTTAACAAATAAACGGAAGTGGGTTCCGTTTGGAGGGCGAATTACAATCTAATACGCCCTTTGAGTCAAGTATTTTTGACTCTAGATTTGGTTTTTTTCGCAGTATCTAAAATTCTTCCATGATTGGGTCATTTGAATCGCTGGGCGGCACGTAGTCTGCGGGTTTTTCTGCGCCGTCGCCAAATAGAAACTTTTCCATTTCTGAGGTGATCATTTCTTTGGCTTTTGGGTCCATTGGGTTGAGGCGATATTCGTTAATCAGCATGGTTTGGTGGTTAATCCATTGATCCCAGGCTTGTTGTGAAATGTTTTCGAAGACGCGCTTTCCCAGTTCACCAGGCCATGTTTGAAAGGGTAGGCCGGGGGCTTCGGTGTTGAGTTTTTGGCAGAATACGGTGCGTGACATGATGTTCTCTTTGGTGTTTTTTAGATGTTGCGGTTATGCGTACTTCTCTAATAATTTCTTGACTGGCGCGGCCAGCCCTAACTCTTGGTCAGAGTTTAACATATACCAGGTTTGATCATCTTCGCAGGCTTGGCTGACAGCGCCTGAAAGCCGGCACAGAACCGGTGTGATCTCTAAATGATAATGGCTAAACGTGTGCTTATACATGGGTAGCGTTTCTAGCGTTTCAATCGTGTGGCCTGAAATCGTGATGTCTTGCTCTAACGCTTTTGTTTGCGGTGGGCACCATAAGCCGCCCCAAATGCCGCTGGGCGGGTTTTGTTTCAACAGAAATTCGTCATTGGCGTTTTTCACCAATAACATGTAAGTCTGCTTGGTTGGTTTAGCGGTTTTTGGTTTGCCGTGCGGCAATTCGGTAACGCGTTGGTGCTTATAGGCTAAACAATCGTCCGCCAGCGGGCAGTCTTGGCACTTTGGTTTGCTTCGGCTGCATAGGGTTGCGCCGAAGTCCATAATGGCCTGCGTGTACACATGCACGTTCTTGTCGGGCGTATTTTGCTCGGCCAAGCCCCATAAACGTTGCTCAACGGCTTTTTTGCCATACCAGCCTTCTACCGCATAGAAGCGTGCGAGCACGCGTTTTACGTTGCCGTCTAGAATGGCGAATCGTTGTTGTGTTGAAAACGCCAGAATTGCGCCAGCGGTAGATCGGCCAATGCCGGGCAGTGCAATCACTTCATCAAAGTTTGTAGGGAATTTGCCTTTGTGTTGAGTGGCGACAATTTGAGCGGCTTTATGCAGGTTTCGCGCACGTGCGTAGTAGCCCAGGCCGGTCCACAAATGCAGTACTTCGTCGGTAGGTGCATTAGCAAGCGCCACTATGGTGGGGAAGCGCTGCATAAAGCGCTGGTAGTAATCTATGACGGTCGCAACTTGGGTTTGTTGCAGCATGATTTCAGATACCCAAATACGGTAAGCGTCTTGGGTGTTTTGCCACGGTAGGTCGTGGCGACCATGGTCACTGTGCCAGCTTAGCAGTGTGTCACTGATGAGTTTCACGTCAGCCCCATTGCGTATTTATTGATTGGCGGCGGTTGTTCGCCGACCGTCCGATATTCTTGCGTGAATGAGGTTTATGCTTCAATCTTGGTGACGCCGTCGCTGCCGCCCAAAAGCAATACATCAGCTCCGCGTTGTGCAAAAAGGCCATTGGTGACCACACCGGCAATTTGGTTGATGGTGTTTTCAAGTGCTACCGGGTTGTCGATTTTCATATCGTGTACATCGATAATGATATTGCCATTGTCGGTGACCACCCCTTCGCGAAATATTGGGTTGCCGCCGAGTTTGACTAATTGGCGCGATACATAAGACTTGGCCATTGGAATGACTTCAATGGGTAGAGGAAACGCGCCCAGTGTGCCGACCAGTTTGGAATCGTCGGCGATGCATATGAATTTATCGCTGGCGGCGGCGACTATTTTTTCACGCGTAAGCGCGGCACCACCGCCTTTGATAAGGTGCAGATGCTTGGTCGACTCGTCGGCGCCGTCTATGTAAATGGGCAGGTCACCAACTTGATCTAGTTCAAATACCCGTATGCCGTGATTGCTCAGTCTTTCAGCTGAGGCTTCTGAGCTTGCCACCGCGCCTTCTATTTGGCCTTTAATTTTTGCCAACTCATCAATAAACAGGTTGGCGGTTGAGCCTGTGCCCACGCCGATTACCCAGTCCCATTCAATGTACTGTATGGCGGCTTCGGCGACGAGTTGTTTGGCTTGCTCTGGGGTCATGATGGTCTCGGTGATCTGTGGTTCTGATTAAATAAGTTGGCTCAAAATAATTAGAGCTTTTGGTAGGTGACGTAATCAAATGTGGGCTGATTGTCGGTTACCTTTATACGCTGGGTTTCTTTAAAATCGCGCCCTGAAAAGTTAGGGAAAAACGTGTCTGCCTGTGGGGCGTCTGCAACTTCGGTAAGCTCCATGGAGGTAGCGTAAGCTAAAAATAACTTGTAGATTTGCCCGCCTCCAATAACGAAAGCTTTGCCGGTGCCTTGTTGTTCGGCTAGCGCTATTGTGCTTTCTAAATCGTGGCAAACAGAAACGTCATTGGCGCTCCAATTTTTATTTTCAGTAAGCACAATGTTCAAGCGGCCGGGCAGGGCGCGACCAATCGAGTCAAATGTTTTACGACCCATAATGATGGGCGAGCCCATGGTGAGTTCTTTGAAGCGCGGTAAGTCGCCCGGCAAGTGCCAGAGCAATTCATTGTTATGGCCCATTTCGCCATTTTCACCAATGGCCGCAATCAACACTATTTCCATACGTCTGTATTCTCCAGAGCTTACTTTCAGGTAGCCGTGAAAAGGCTCTTAGCGATGAGTGTGTTGGTCACCGCTGGTTTTTCAATACTCAAACCGCCACCGGTGCGCGAATCGTTGGGTCGGCCGTGTAATCGAGCAGCTCAAAGTCTTCAAATTTAAAATCAAACAGGTTTGTAACCGCTGGGTTTAGCCGCATTGTGGGTAATGCTTTTGGAGTGCGGCTCAATTGTTCTAATACTTGCTCGTGATGATTGTTGTAGATATGTACGTCGCCGAAAGCGTGCACAAAATCACCCAACTCAAGATCACAGGCTTGCGCGACCATCATGGTAAGCAGGGCGTAGCTGGCAATATTAAACGGCACGCCTAAGAAGAGGTCGGCACTGCGTTGATACAACTGGCAGCTGAGCTTGTTGTCGGGCGACACATAGAACTGAAATAGGGTGTGGCAGGGCGGCAGGCCGGCTTTGGCCATTTCTTCAATCTCCGCTGGGTTCCAGGCGGAGACTATTAAACGTCTGGACGTTGGGTTGGTTTTTATCTCATTGATCACCCATTCGAGCTGGTCAATGCCTGAAAAATTACGCCATTGCTTACCGTACACTGGCCCGAGTTCGCCCCATTGTTTGGCGAATTCTGGGTCTTTTTCAATGTTCAGAACAAATTCTTCTAAGCGGTCTTGCCATTCGCAAGACTCTCTCGAAAGATCGGTGAAGCCTTGTTTGTTCAAGTAGTTTTGAAATGGCCATTCATTCCAAATGCCCACCTTGTTATCAACTAAGTATTTGATGTTGGTGTCGCCACGAACAAACCAAAGTAATTCGTGAATAATGCCGCGCAGAAATACCTTTTTAGTTGTTAGTAGCGGAAAGCCTTGTGACAAGTCACAACGAATTTGCCGGCCAAACACACTTCGCGTGCCGGTGCCGGTACGGTCGTCTTTACCAACGCCGTTTTCGTGTACGTCTTTTAAAAGATCTAGATAGGCTTTCATATTTTTATTCTAATAGATGGCACTGGCTGCTGGGCTTTTTTTGTGCTTGTATTTCATTCTTACTTAGATCAGTCAGTTCGATTGATGCTAGCCTGTTTCGCGCGCAACCGCTCGGTAGCCAATATCGTCACGGTGATATTCATTGTTCCAAGTGATTTTCTCAACCGATTGATACGCCAATGACTGCGCTTCGCTGACGTTCTTACCCAGCGCCGTTACGCATAAAACTCGGCCGCCCGCGGTGACTACATTGTCACCATCGAGTTTGGTGCCGGCGTGAAAGGTCTTGCAGCTGTCGGTATCGCATGTGTCTAAGCCGCTAATCACTTCGCCTTTGGCGTAGCTTTCAGGGTAGCCGCCTGCGGCGAGAACCACGCCCAATGCAGCGCGGCTGTCCCAATCAGCGGTTACGCTATCAAGCTCTTGCTTTAGCGCTGACAGACAGAGTTCGCCAAGATCGGATTGCAGGCGCATCATAATGGGTTGTGTCTCAGGGTCGCCGAAACGGCAATTGTATTCAATGACTTTCGGGGTGCCGTCGGCAGCGATCATCAGCCCTGCGTACAAGAACCCTATATAAGGGTGCCCTTCTTGTTGCATGCCTTTTACCGTAGGGCGAATCACTTCTTGCATAATGCGGTCGTGAATTTCAGGCGTGACAACCGGTGCGGGCGAGTACGCACCCATTCCGCCAGTATTGGGGCCTTTGTCTGCATTATCGCGCGCTTTATGATCTTGGGATGTGGCCATTGGCAGCACGTTTTCACCGTCGACCATGCAAATAAAGCTGGCTTCTTCACCGGCTAAAAATTCCTCAACCACAATGCGCGCACCGGCATCGCCGAACTTGTTGTCAATTAACATGTCGCGTGCGGCGTCGGTGGCTTGTTCTAGGCTTAGCGCGACGATCACGCCTTTGCCTGCCGCTAAACCGTCCGCTTTAATTACGATCGGCGCGCCTTGTTGTTCTATGTATTCGCAAGCTTGGTCGGGGTCGGTAAAAACTTGGTAGCCGCCGGTGGGAATATTGTATTTAGCCAGAAAATCTTTGGTGAAGGCTTTCGAGCCTTCAAGTTGGGCTGCCCCAGCGGTGGGGCCAAAACAGTTTCGATTGGCTTTCTGAAATGCATCGACCACGCCGTTTACTAATGGGGCTTCAGGGCCAACGATCGTCAGTTCAATTTGATTGCTTTGTGCAAAGGCGACGAGGGCTTCTATATCATTAACATCAATATTGACGTTTTCTAGCTTTGCTTCGCCCGCGGTGCCTGCATTGCCCGGTGCTACGTATACGGCTTCGACCGATTGTGCTTGGGCTACTTTCCAGGCCAGCGCATGTTCACGACCGCCGCCGCCAATAATCAATACTTTCATTTAGTTATTTAGAGCCCAATAGAGCAATTTTTCAGGAGATTTGATGGGCGTGATTTTACATTGCTGGGCGGATAAAGACTATAGCAGGGGTGGCATCTAAGCATATAAGGATGCGTCATGCAGAAACAAATTGATGATCAGTGATGTATTCGAAAGCGTGGAATTGTGTCAACTTATGACTATTAAACTTGATCAAAATTCACAATTGTTGTTACTAATTTGATGGATATTCGACTAAAATATGCTCGATTTTACTTTTCTGGGGTCGGAAAAAGGTTATGAACAACGAATACGATGTTGAAGAGCAGGCTGCTTGGCTTGATTCAATAGAGGTTGGTAAGTTCGACGCAAACTCTATCATGCTGGCGGCTAAAATTGGTCGTGAAGTCCGTAGACGCAGTGGTCGCATCATCTCGTTGCGGGACAAAAACGTAGTGCCTGAGCTTGGCCGAGCCGTTATTGAGATAGATGAGCGAGATTTGAATTTGATGTTCAGGTCTTTGCTAGAGCGCGTGGTTATCAAAGAGAGTGCCGCTCAGATCTCTGACGAAGTGGTCGCTAAATCTAAAAGAGGGCTTGGCTTGAGGTCTTTATTTCGTTCCTGATAACAGGAGTTTTGATCCTCTCTTCGAATTGACCTGCATTAGATAATCACTAAAAGCATATTTAGCAAAGCCACTTATCGCTCAAAAAGCGCTCTCCACAAAAAAAACCATCTCAGACAAAGCTATTTTTCGATGATTGTGGCTCCACAAAAATCCAGCTGACGCCAAGCTTCATACACCACGATAGAAACGGAATTTGATAAATTAAGACTTCGATTATTCGGTTTCATTGGGATTCGTAAGCGATTTTTTTCCGCAATGCTGTTCATCACATCGTTTGGCAATCCGTGAGTTTCTGAGCCAAACAGCAACACATCCTGTTGTTTAAATTGCACGTCCGTATAGCCAGTGTGACCTTTGGTTGTGATGGCAAATATGCGCTCTGGATTTACACTTTTTACGAACGCACGAAAATTAGCGTGGCGCGTTACATTGCTGAGGTCGTGATAATCAAGGCCAGCTCTTCGCAGTTGTTTTTCCTCAAAGTCGAACCCTAAAGGCTCAATCAAATGCAGCTTAAAACCGACGTTTGCCGCTAGGCGAATAACATTCCCTGTATTGGGCGGAATCTTTGGGTTATGCAGAACGACGTGAATCATTGTGTTTTCTGGTTAGCTGCTTGGTGCGGATTCTGTGGGTTTGGTATGCACCACGGATTGTGGGTAAGGAATGCCAATATCGGCGTTGTCGAATTGCTTTTTGACGCTCTCAACCGTGTCGTTATGCACGGCCCAATAATCATCGGTTGCTACCCAAGGGCGAACAATAAAATTGACGCTGCTGTCGGCCAGCTGATTTACAGCGACCAATGGCGCCGGCTGATCTAGCACACGAGCGTCATCATTTAAAATTTTCAAAATAACCGACTTTGCTTTATCTATGTCGTCGTCATAACCAATGCCAAACACCATATCCACTCGTCGTGTGCCAGTCGATGAGTAGTTGGTGATGTTGCTTTCGAGTACTCTTGCGTTGGGAATAATTACCGCTTTATTGTCGCCGGTACGCAATTCAGTGGTGAATATTCTGATGTTTTTGACGGTGCCTGATGCGCCGGCGATATCGACAAATTCGCCCACTTTAATCGGGCGCAGCATAATGATTAACACGCCAGCGGCAAAGTTCGAGAGCGAGCCTTGCAAGGCTAGGCCAATCGCCAACCCTGCCGCACCAATCAGCGCGACAAACGAGGCGGTTTGTATGCCGAGCTGCCCCAATGCGGCGACGATGACCATCGCGAATAATGCCCAATAGAGCAAGCTGTCAAAAAAGCCGATCAGTTCGACATCCACATTTTGTTTGCGCATGGCTTTGACGGCAAGATTAGCAATCGAGCGGGCGATGCGCTTGCCCAGCAAAAAGATCACCAGCGCAATTAACAGCTTGAGGCCGTAGCTGCTTACGTAGCCAGCTGCCAGATCAAAGTATTGGGTGTAAGCGCTGATATCAGTTTCCATTGTGGTTTCGTTACGAGTCCAGTGTGTGAGTACGGTCGAGTTCTAGTTTCAGTGACTGACCAGACTTTAGTATTTCAGCCAGTGATAAGATCAGCGAAATTAACATACAGCTTAAGCTGCCAATGAATAAAACAATGCTGGCTTGTTGTTTTTCAATCATCACGGCCAGCATTGACAGCACGCAAAACATAAACGCGAGTACCCCTAGCGCTTGCATGTACTTTATTAAAACAATTCGTAAATGCAGGGATTCTATTTGTTTGCTGAGATTGGCACTGTCTTGTTCGTGAACGTGGCTGTTCAGAGCGCGAACAATATTGGCCAAGGCTAAATAGCGATTGGTATAAGCTAAAAAGAGCAATGAAATGCCTGGGAATAGAAAGGCAGGGTCTGTAATGCTTAAAGTCATATTGCCGGTTTACCGTCCATTAACAATCAAGCCGTCTATTTGCTCATTGAAGGCAAATATAAATGAGTTTTTAGAAAGCCTCAAAACGGCTTCAAAACCACTAAAAATATAATAGGGATCAATAAAAGTACCGGCAATTCATTTAGCCATCGGTAAAAAACATGGCCGTGCGGTATTTCGTCGCGCTCGAATTTTTTCATTGTCGAGGCGCACCAGCCGTGATAGCCCGACATCGCGAGGACCAGTACAATTTTAGCGTGCAACCAGCCGCCACTGAAACCATAAGACAATAGCCATACGCCGAATACCCAAGTGGCAATCATTGATGGTGTCATGATGCCGCGCATCAATTTGCGTTCCATTACTTTGAAGCGATCTCGGCCAACTTGGTCTTCGGCCATTGAGTGATATACGAACAGGCGCGGCATGTAGAAGATGGCGGCCATCCAGCAAATAACGGCAATAATGTGAAGTGATTTTACGTATAGCATGGTCGATAAGAATTAGGTGAGATGCAATGTCGTTAGGTTATCACAGAGAGCGTTGTCAATTTAATACCCATTGAGACTATTTCGTTCTAACTGGTTAATAGTGATGCGCCTTTGATTGGCTAGACAATTGCTCGCTAAATCGAAGCAAAGCCCGAGGAATGTGGCGGAGTCTAAGTAGCGTAACTTATGTAGAGTACCTAAGGAATGTCAATGTGCGATGCAAATTACCGTGGCGATGTGGACTATCTGATTACTATTTGTGTTATGTTTATTTGTACCTATTACATTAATAATATTGCTAGAAAAAGTATAAAGCCAAATTGATGAGCGCTTGATCGTTAGGTCGAGTTTGCCGGTAATTTGAGTTCAGGAGAAAGATATGTTGCGTTCAGTAGAAATGAAAGACTATATGCAGACCGACCCTGTGAAAGTTAAAGCCGATGCCCAGCTGTATGAAGCTATCGACTTATTGCTATTGTATAAAGTGTCGGGCATTTGTGTTGTTGATGATGGTGGGTACTTGGTCGGTGTGTTGTCGGAGTTGGACTGTCTGCGAGCAATTTTAAGTTCCGTCTATAATAAAAATCCCGTGGGTACGGTCGGCGAATTTATGACCAAAGAAGTCATAAGCGTTAAGACAACCGACAATATTGTCGATGTGGCCAGCGATATGATGAAACACAAGCATAGACGCCGCCCAGTGATTCAAGACGATGGCTTGCTAATTGGCCAAGTGACGTGTCGACAACTGCTTGGCGCGGTAAAGGAGTTCGGGGACTTGTCTGAATAAGCCTGAGTTTTTACAGGTTGAGCGATTGCTACTGTTGTGCTTTCTCTAAATAGTCTTCCAGCATGCTGTTGAGCATGTTGTGCCCAAATTGAGTTGGCACAACCATTGAATTGTTGAGGCTGATCAGATTTAGGTCTTGGTGTTTGC
Organism: uncultured Gammaproteobacteria bacterium; assembly: GCA_964516915.1. Taxonomy (GTDB): domain Bacteria; phylum Pseudomonadota; class Gammaproteobacteria; order Arenicellales; family Arenicellaceae; genus Arenicella. Next base: position 104,009 of record CAZEXS010000003.1, on the reverse strand, counting down.
TTAATAAATCGTCAATGGAATCTCGGCTTTGTCCTGTGCGATTTTCAAAGTCATGCAAGTCAAAGCCTTTATTAAGCCTTAATGCATTTAACATGTATTCAAAGCTAATGTTATTGCCAACTATCTCGTTAGTTCCCCCCATTTTTCGAGGCTGTTTTAAATAGCTGTTGGGATGCTTTACTTTCCAAGTTCGGTGTATGCCTGACTCGCAGGTGATTTTTCCATGCGCGCCTGCGCCAATGCCAATGTAGTCGCCAAAATTCCAATAGTTAAGGTTGTGTTTGCATTGCCGTGATTGTTTGGCATACGCAGAGACTTCGTATTGTTTATACCCAGCGGCGCTCAGTTGTTCTTGTAACGCTTCTTGCATGTCCCAGAGGGCTTCATCGTCGGGAGTGACCGGCGGGTTGTGATGAAACAGCGTATTGGGTTCTATGGTCAGCTGATAGCAGGATAGATGGCTGGGCTCGAGATTAATTGCCTGTTTTAGGTCGGCAATGGCTTGGTCAATGTCTTGCTCAGGCAAGCCGAACATCAGATCAAGATTGAAGTTTGTAAAGCCCGCTTGTCGAGCGTGAGCGGCCGCGGCGATGGCTTCTTTTGCATTGTGAACGCGCCCAAGTTTGCTTAAGTGCTTTTGATTGAAGCTTTGAACTCCTATCGACAGGCGGTTGATGCCAGCTTCGCGAAAGCCTGCAAATTTGTCGGCTTCACTGCTTCCTGGGTTTGCTTCGAGCGTGATTTCGGCGTCGTCACTGAATCTTAGCCGTTCGCGTAAACCGGTGAACAGTTTTCGATAGTTATCGCTGCTGAATAATGACGGCGTGCCCCCGCCGATAAAGACGGTTTGTATTTCTCGTTCGGTTAGAGCTGTGCTGAAAGTTTTAAGGTCATCATCCATATCGACGAGCATTGCATCGATGTACGCGCTTTCGTTAATCTCAGACTTAACTTGATGTGAATTGAAGTCGCAATAGGGGCATTTTTTCTCGCACCACGGCACGTGAATGTACAAACTTAGCGGTATTTGGCTGAATGACGCGTTCATGCGCGAATTGTAGTGCTTCCAAGTGTTCTTGGCTATTGAATACAAACGGTCTTCGGATTATGGTCTAGCCCTAAAATTTTATCTTCTGTGATTATGTAATGAATATTGTTTGTTTAGACCTAGAAGGGGTGTTGATACCCGAAATTTGGATTAATTTTGCTGAAAAAGTTGGGGTTAAGGAGTTGCTTGCAACTACTCGTGATATTCCGGACTATGATGAATTGATGAAGTTTCGCTTGGATTTGTGTGCAAAACATGATTTTCGCATTCAAGATATTCAGGAAGTTATCGCCACGCTTAGCCCACTCGATGGCGCGAAAGAGTTCAGTGATAAGTTGCGTGAAGATTATCAATTGATCATCCTGTCAGATACATTCCAGGAGTTTGCTGAGCCAATGATGCGTCAGCTCGATTGGCCGACGATATTTTGTCATGAATTGGTGGTTGGCGAAGACGGAAAAATAAACAACTATAAACTCCGTAAAGCCGACCATAAGCGCGAAACAGTCAAGCGGCTGCATGAGCTTAATTTTAATGTTGTGGCTGCGGGTGATTCGTATAACGACACGACTATGTTGTCTGAAGCTGAGCAAGGTATCTTGTTTTGCCCGCCACAAAACGTCATTGACGAATTTCCGCAATTCCCTGTGGCCAAAAGCTATGAGCAATTACGAAGCGAAATTGATGATGCAATGGCCAAAATGACAGAACGATAGCTGGTGCCAGCACCACTTGTCAGTGCCGTTGAGGAATGATTGTTCGTTAATCGCCACGTTTTAGGGCGCGATGTGATCTTACGTCGCGCTTGCCGGGTTTTTTTGCGTCAAAGTTGATGCGAGGCTGTGCGGCGGCTTGCTCGGCCATGCGCTTGCGCTCACTAATGCTGTGTTGTGTTTCTCTGTAGAGTGCCTGTGCGACGGGTGCTGGCCCCCGTTTTTCGCTCAGTTCGACTATCTCTACTTCCATATCATGTAGGCCGCGCCTAATTCTAAGCGTGTCGCCAATTTTTACGGTGGTAGCTGGCTTGCAGTTATTTTGATTGACGGATATTTTGCCAGTTTTGACGGCTTTCGCGGCCAGCTGGCGGGTTTTAAAAAAACGCGCGGCCCACAACCATTTATCGATGCGGACCTTGTCAGTGCTTGCGTCACTTGATATTGAATGCGATTGACTCTTCATAGCCTATTTATTGTAGTGTTGAACTGCCCGAAAACATTAAATTTTGCCCGTTGACACAAAAATTTAACAAAACGAGCCAATTTTGGGTATATAATCTAATATATTATGATAAATCAACGTATTAGCACTTATTTCTAAATTAGTGTCTACAACGTTAGAATTAGTGACTACAAAGTGGGAATGTAGGTTGAGAATGTAGGCGCGTTCGCATCTAATACTAATCGTGGTGTTAATTTTAGTTGGTTTATCTAGAAGAAAAATAAATTAGAAGACTGAGAGTGTGGCTTGAGAGTGTTTTTCAAGCGAGAGAATATGACTATCTTATCGTCAACCAAAAAGGAATCAAGTACTAGCCAGGTCGCTTTTTCAAAGCGTTGGTTAGGTTGTGCTGCGACTCTTGTTGCTGGCGCGTTGATTTTTTCTGGTGCGGGTATCTCTTCTCTTCACGCAGCTGAAGATGAGCCAATGGATTTGGTTGAATCGGTTCTCGCAGAAGGCAAATTATCGCTATTTCCAAATGTAAGTAAGATCACAAGCGACTTCAATGTATTGGTGTACGGAGAAGGCGAAAGTGATTCCTTTCTAGGGAAAAGTGAAATTTGGGCTGATAACTGGGGCGTAAGCGCCGAGTTAAAGCAAAGTGAACAAACCAATATTTTGGGTCTGCCTAAAGATTCCAGTTTTTTTAATCTTGATGTTAAGCGACGTTTTGGCAGTCAGGATAAATCAAATATTGAACTTGGTTTAGGCTGGCAAGAGCTGAATATTGATTCGCAACTTGACGCGAGCGGCCCTAAGGTTTCTTTGGCCGGCCGTTACAATCTATTGAAAGACTTTCAGTTGTATGGTTCAACATCATACTTCCCTGAATTGGAAGATCAGACAAAGGCCGACAGTTCTTTAACGGCCTTCGAATTTGAAGCAGGTTTGCTGTATAAACCAATTCCTTCTGTGTCTTTGAAAGCGGGTTATCGCGTATTTAATTTGGATCTCGATGATCCAAATCTAGAGGAACTAGGTTCAACGTCAGGCTTTTTGCTCGGTACCGATCTAAGCTGGTAATTCAAAGCTGGTAGTCGAGAGCTTGTAGTTGAGAATAGGCAGTCGAGACCTGGCACTTGAGACTTGCTGCTCCAGGTAATTCCTCCTTACTTTTCATTTGTTTTTTATCCCATTCGTTTCAGCGACCCTGCTTGAGTCAACTTAATGACGGCGCTTAGCGTTTCTCTAACATCTTGACTAAAGGTTCAGGATCATCAGTGATGATTCCGTCTACGTTCATTTCAATCAATTTTTTCCAGCTTTTTTCAGTGTTTGCCGTCCATGGAATCACTTGTAAATTGGCCGCGTGAATGGCGGCTACCTCACTGGCGTTTAGATTGGTGTGTTTTGGCGAAACAATGCTGGCTTTAGCGGCAAGTGTTGGCGTGACCCAGTCTGTCAAATTGTTGTGGAATAAAGCCGCTAATTTTAGATCAGGTCGCTGTTGGTGCGCCGCGACTAAAGTGCGGTGGTCAAACGATTGCAGTATTACTCGTTCTTCAAGCTTGTATTCATCGACCAGCTTTATTATTAAGCGTGCAAACTCTTCTGGGCTGGGTTGGGCGCCCGTCTTGCGCGGGTTACTTTTGGTTTCGATATTAAAATGTATGCGCTTAGCCTCAGGTAACGAAGACTCAGCCACCATGTCGAACACTTCTCGCAATGTTGGTATTTCGGTACCCGGAATCAGGGTTTGTCGTTTGAATCGAGGGTTTGCACGGCTGCCACAATCAAACTCCTTAACTTCGCTCAGTGTGAGTTGATGTATAAGTAAGCCAGATTTAGCTTTAGCGCCATTTTTATATTGGCAAATCGTGGGGTTGATCTGCTGATCGTGGGTTACCACAACCACGCCGTCTTTGGTTATCCCCGTATCGAGTTCTAAAGTACTAACACCAACTCTGAGGGCGTATTCGAAAGCCGGCAAGCTGTTTTCTGGTAGTACCGATCTAGCGCCTCGGTGACCTTGTACATCGAACGCTGCAGCGAACAAGAAAATACTTGGTGCGAAAAATAGCGCTGAGAATAGGGCTAGTGTTCGGGGCAGACGAAAAATTTTACTAAGAAGCATATGTGACAACCGTTGAGCTGAGCGGGTGAATTGTCGAAGTCTTAATTTTGATACGAGCACTATAATAAGACATTCCATCAACTAACCCTAACATGACCTGCTTACTAATCCCAAGCGTCGCCCTCTAGTTTGCCTTGCACAACACATTCTCGATGCTTGAAACTAATTTTTTTACCCGATTCTCTACTGTTTCTATAGTGCTTGCTCACCGCGACGATGGTGGGGGTCAAAAGGAATAATGCCGTAATGTTAACCACCGTCATCAAACCAAGCGCAGTATCGGCGGCGGCGAGCACCTGTTTTAAGGTGGCACTGGCACCCCAAAACACCATTGCTAAATAGGCAATGATATAAGCGCGATTCCCGTTAGGCGTATCCAGTTTAAAGATACGTAAGTTGCTTTGTGCATAGGCAAAATTCGCCACTACTGAAGTAAACGCAAAAAGCGTGATGGCGGCCGCTACAAAATGCCCGCCGTAGATGCCAATATGGGCTTGCATGGCATCCTGGGTAATGCGAATACCGCCGAGTTCACCACTGGAATTATCGAAGCCGGATAGTAGAATAATCATCGCAGTGCAGGTGCACAGAACGATGGTGTCAAAGAACACGCCGAGCATCTGAACATAGCCTTGCGTTGCTGGGTGGTTGGGGTTAGGTGTTGCCCCTGCCGCTGCGTGTGGCGCGCTGCCAGAGCCAGCCTCATTGGAAAAAAGCCCGCGCTGGATACCGTTTTTAATGGCAGCACCAATCGCTCCGGAGCCTGCTTCTTGCAAGCCAAATGCTGACAAAAATATATTTGAAAGCATGGATGGCACCAGCTCGATATTTGCCAGCGTGATGCCAATGGCGACCAAAACATAGGCCGCCCCCATGAACGGCACGACCATTTCCGCAAATCGCGCGATTGATCGCAAGCCACCGATAACGATTAATCCAGCAACCACGGTCACAATTGCTCCGACTGCTTGGGTGGGTAACCCATAGCTGTGATTGAGAGCGTCAGCGATGGTGTTCGCTTGGAGTGCGCTAAAGAACAAACCGTAGCCCATAAAAATACACACCGAAAACACAACGGCGAGCCAGCGATTTCCCAAGCCTTGTTGAATATAGTAGGCGGGTCCGCCGCGATACTCTCCATTACTGTTTTTGACTTTATAGACCTGGGCTAACAGGCTTTCAGCATAGCCAGTTGCCATCCCCAAAAGGGCGATAACCCACATCCAAAATACCGCCCCGGCACCGCCTAAGGAAATAGCGATGGCGACGCCGGCTAAATTGCCAGTGCCAACACGAGCAGAAAGACTTGTACACAGGGCTTGAAAGGAGCTTATGCCGTTTGCATCCGATTCAGTGCTGCTGCGCATTAAGCCGAACATATGCGTAAAGTGGCGAATTTGCAGAGCCCCGAGACGTAAAGTAAACCAAATTCCAGCGGCGACCAGCAAGACAATGAGAACTTGCCATTCACCCCAGAGAATATTGTTGGTGGTCGCGAAGAAAGACTCGATCATAAGGGTTTAAGCTATTGAGCCAGTGAATTAAAGTGCTTGTACATTAACTCTCTGCGGGTTGTTCTTTAACCGGATCTTTGTCTCGGCTTTGCATGCGTTAAAGAGCCGCCAATGACGCGAGGGTCTTGGCGCATGCGGTCGCGGCTTCTTCGCCTTTCACGATAAAGTGGTCTTTGAAGAAATTCTGATGCTCTTCATTGGAGTGAAAATGATGTGGCGTCAGCACAGCCGAGAAAACCGACATGCCGGTATCGATTTGAACGCGCATCAAATTGTCTATTACGGTGCTTGCCACGAAGTCGTGCCGATATATTCCGCCATCAACAACTAGGCCTGCCGCAACCACGGCCGCATATTGGTTAGTTTGCGCCAAAGCTTTGCAATGCAGTGGTATTTCATAAGCACCTGGCACTTCAAAAAAGTCGATCTGCTTATCACTCAGCTTGTTGAAATTTGATTCGAAGGAATGTCGCAAAGCATCTACGATGTCTTTATGCCAACAGGCCTGTACAAACGCAATTTTGTTGCGCTTGGCAATTTCGGACACACGGTCGTTTGAATGGGTATTCATTATATTTTCTCAATTAAGTTTATAAATAGTCGTTTAATTGAGGGCAAACAAGGCATCGTACGCATGGTCGCGTTCTGGTGAAGTCACCAGTGGCGTACCTGTGTGCGAACTTTCGTTCAAATTGCATGAACTTTAATACCTTATTCTCATAACCAGACTGTCACTGTCGGCTTTGGAATCTAACCAAAATCTGCTGTCCTCTCAGATCTTAATTATTTTGGATAAATAATAGAAAATACTGAGAGCGCCCGCGGGCTAAATGATATATCGCTTAACGCTTAAATAGTCATCATTACCGCCGGTGGGGACTTTCACCCCGCCCTGAGAACTCCACTGTTGCCAGCGGAATGGGGATTATAGTCGAGTTTCTGAATTAATTGGCAATACCTCTGAGTAGAAAACGAAAAAAAAGCCAAAGAAAGGGGTAAAATGCACACATTCTGATATTTCTTGCCTAAATTCATGATCGAAAATAATGAAAAACATCGACCGATTCGCAGCTTTGTAAAGCGCGAGGGTAAGTTAACTAAGGGCCAGAAAAACGCGATCGACGAAGGTTGGGCGGATTTTGGTGTCGACCTAAGTGACGAGCAGCTTAATTTCGAAGCATTGTTTGGCCAACAGACCTCTGTGGTATTGGAGATTGGTTTTGGTAATGGTTTGTCATTGGCTGAGATGGCCGCGAGCTCTCCTGAAACAATGTTCTTGGGCATTGAAGTTCACAAGCCCGGCGTTGGGAGCTTGTTGGTTCAAGTTAGGCAGCGTGGCTTGCAGAACGTGAGAGTGTCTGGAGACGATGCGGTGCAGGTATTGGAAAAACAAATTCCTGACGCAAGTTTGGATCGAGTGCAGATATTTTTTCCAGACCCTTGGCATAAAAAGCGCCATCATAAGCGTCGCTTAATTCAAGCGGCGTTTGTTGATACTCTCATTACTAAGCTTAAGCTTAATGGCCAAATTCATGTGGCGACGGATTGGGAAAACTACGCAGAGCATATTCTCGAAGTGCTTAGCGCTAACTCAAAGCTGAAAAATACCGCCGAGGGTTATGCGCCAAAACCCGAGTATCGGCCGGGTACTAAGTACGAAGCCCGAGGTGTGCGATTGGGCCACGGCGTTTGGGATTTGGTTTTTGAAAAAACTTAGTTCGTTTAAGCCGTGTTCTTGTACGCGCAGATCTTTAGAAGACAGTTCTAAAAAACACAGTCGTTAAAAGCAACTTTTACTAAATTAGCCTCACTATATTGCCTGCATGAAACCGGAAGATTCTCTACGAGAAATACAAAGCACTAAACATCAACCAGAGTGGTGGGATCCGTATTCGTGTCAGCCCTACAAAATGGCTTCGTCTGAGAAGCCAAGATCTGGGCTCGGTAATGTATGGGAATATTTAAAAGTTGCTTTGAGTAACTTGGTGGGCTTGCCGGTTATTGCGGCACAGTATTGTGTTCTAAAGAAGAAACCTTCCACTAAAACCGCTGCACAATTTGTGGGGTTAAGTGTCTCGATGGACATGGAGTACGCGCCGCAGATGGTCGAAATGGTTGAAGAGCTTGGCGTAAAGCGTTTGTTGCTAAGAATTCCTAGCTGGGATACTGAATCGATTGATGATTATGTGCGATTTATGCAAATGTTTGATGGCTGCGAGTTTGTGATCAATATCTTGCAAAGTCGCGACAGCGTGACCAACCTCGACGATTGGCAGAAACAAGTGCGCGTAATCATTTCAGCTACACAGCATCTTACAAAAACATTCTGGATAGGCAATGCCGTCAATCGCACCAAATGGGGGTGCGTTCATTCAGGGCAGGCACTGGAACTTCAACAATCGGTCGAAGCCTTACGTGCTGAGTTCGATGACATTGAGTTGCTTGGCTCATCAATTATTGATTTTGAGCCATTATTGAGCTGGCGTACCTTGTGGAACTTTCGTCCCTATCAATTGCAGGGTAATGCTGCCTTGCTCTATGTGAACCGTCGACACTCTCCGTATGGAACCCAGTACGGAATTTTCGATCTAGAGAATAAATTGCGACTTGCTAAAGCCATGACTCGGCTCTCCAATCGTTGTGATGATAAATTGTGGATAACTGAAACAAATTGGCCCTTGCTCGATACAAAACCTTTTACCCCAAATTCAGGTAACCCTTCACGCACCTGCGATGAAAAAACTCAGGCCGAGTATTTGAAGTTGTATTATCAAATCGCCTGGCAATCGGGGTGGGTTGAAAGTGTGTACTGGTGGCAACTTATCAACCCAGGCTACGGACTAGTCGATCATCGAAAGGGCGACTTACGCAAAATGCCATCCTATTATGCTTTGCAGGAAATCATGCAGGGTGAATTATATGCAGAGCCCGCTAAGAGAAGCGTTGTTTGTTAGTAGCAAATCACGATTCAAAGTTTCTTAAAACCGCGCCTGGATCTATATTGGCTCGGCGGTATGAGCTGGTTGATTTGTTCGAATCGCGGTAATAATGGCTTGTCAAACCAACTAAATGTAAAAATTACGTTAAAGGTGGGTGAGCACAGTGGATGCGCGCGTGAAATGGGTCTTCATGAATGCTATATTTGGAAGAAAACAGGTGCGCACTTGCGCATTTATAATGTGTGTTCGTTGCTAAGCTAGTGTTGGGTTAAACCGCTTATGATGCGTACTCCAGATCAAAACCAGGTTGGAAAAATGAAATTTAGCTATCTAGAAGCATCTCTGTATAAGTTGTTTAAAATTACTTTCTTGGTGTATGCCTTGATCGGCATTAATGCTCATGCGCAAGTTATTGCGACTATTGGGATGGGTGATGTTGAACTGATTGACACAGCCAATGCTGGAACGAGTAATAGTGCTGTCCAAGAAGAAGTGCGACAAGAGATCGCTGATGGGCTACTTAAAACACGTAAATTTTTAGTGTTAGAAAATGCTGAATTAAAGCAGCGATTGGATCGTCAAGGTTTATCTTTATCGGGGTTTTACGGTAAGTCTTATAACAGCACCGAGTTATTACAATCGGGGCTCGACTATATTCTCACCGCGAAATTCGATGAATCTCGAGTCTTTACTCAGAACCTAGGCGACACTCGAGTTCGAGTTGGGCGAGTTGCTATGACGTTTAATTTTTATGGCGTGGCTGATACAACCGATGATTTTGAGTTTAGAGTAAGCACCACTGCGAATGTAAAGGAGTTAGCCGGTTTATCATCATCTGACAATGATGCTTTGAATGCCGCAAAGTCCGAGGCATATGACATTTTTGTTCGCAAGGTCACTGCCGAATTGCTCCCAATTAGACTAATGAAGATAGATGAGGAAACCAGTGTCATCACTCTTAATTATGGTGCCGGCGTTTTACAAAAGGGTGACTTCATTTTGGTGTACCCGAAAGACGCTGAACTCGGGCTTGATGAAACTGGTAAGCCAATGGGTGAGTCAGTGGCGATGTTAAAAGTTATTGATGCCCAAACTAAGTTCGCTACGGCTCAAGCCATTACCGGGTTTCAAAATATAGAAAAAGCTCAAAAGGGTTTGTTGGCGGTGGACGAAGCCTTGTCTAGAAACCCGCTCGATTTGGTTAAGTAACGGATTCGTTTATTGATTTTAAGATGCAGGTGGCATAGGTTTATCGCCACCCATGGGTTTTTTATCAGATTCAAAACTTGGGTTTTGATGCGTTTATCTTTCATGACCCAATTAGATGTTCTTAATTGGCAGTTTAGTTGAGGGTTTTAATATAGTCAGCAACCATGCTATTGACGTCTACCTGAGCCCCCAAACGCGTTGCCAGTAGGAACATGCCACCAAGTTTGCGATGCAAGTAAACCACGTCGGTCGGTGGAGTTTGCCAAAATTCTTTAAAGTCATAGGCCTGCTCTGACAGCTTTGCCAATCGCTCAGACAGCCGGGCGTTCTCAAAATCATATTTGCCTGGTTCTTGGAATGATTCGAGTGCGATGTTGAAAATATCAACTAGAAAATCTTGATAGTCTGCGCTCGCATTGCCGGCTAAATACCCTAGTCTATCAGCGGCCTCAAGAGTCTTCTCTCGGTCTTGTGCCACTACGCCACGAATAAGCCGTTTATAATCGACGGTAAACTTTTTAGTGAATTTACGCGTCGCCCCGAAATCGAGTAATACGATTTTTCCGCTGTCTTTTTGATACAAGTAGTTGGCGAAATTAGGATCGGTTTGCATTAATCTTAATTCAAATAACTCTTCGAGCATCAGAGAAAAAAGATCACTCATTAGTCGATCTTTGTGTGATGGCGGTATGTCATCGATCTTGTCAATTGCCACGCCCTCAACATATTCCATTGCAAGTACTTTGCGCGTGCTCAATTTTGGGTAGAACTTTGGCACCACAAAGCGCTCGTCATTGGCAAATGCTATGCCAAAGTTTTCAAGGTAAGCTTGTTCTTGAAGATAGTCGGCTTCTTCGTGTAACTGGGCTTTCGCGTCATTAAGCAAATCACTGATGTCGACATGTTTGGGCAACAAGCGCGATATTCTTAATAAGCCAGCGATATTGTCGACATCACTATCAATACTTTGGGCAACGCCGGGGTATTGGATTTTAAGAACGATATCTTCGCCGTCCAAGGTTGTTGCGCGATGCACCTGGCCAATGGATGCCGCCGCCAAGGGCGCTAAGTCGAAATCAGCAAATTGGCTTTGCCAATTCTCTCCGTAAGCCTCAACTAAGGAATCAATCAATTGGTCTTGCGGCATGATATAAGCTTTGTCGCGTAGCTGAGCTAGAATTTCGGCAAGCTCTGGCGGTAAAAATTCGGCACTTTCCATTGATAGAAGCTGGCCGACCTTCATGGCCGCGCCACGCATCGCCGATAACTGCTTCGCTACTCGCTTAGCATTGCGGGGAGTCAGTACTAAATCACTTACTTTGGGGCGATTACCTTGCGCCACTTGTTTAACGCCTTCGCTCAACATGCCGGCAGCGACCCCGCCGGCCATTTTCGCCACACGTCCAAAGCGACTCAAGCGCGACTTGGGTACCGATTTTTCTCGATTTTTACTCATCCTTTAAGTGTACCTTTACGATGTGAGCAATTCATTATTAATTAAAGTCTGCTGAAAGATTCGCGTGAAGTTGCTTAAGAAGCATTGAGTCTCGCTTTCGTTGAGAATGGCTTTAGGATTACAATGGGGGCATTATTTAATGAGCCAAATACAAACCACCTCAATAATGCAAAAGCTTCTACTTATTTTTCTCGGTTTCTCACTTTCGGCCTGTGCAAGTGTTGAAAGCGAGTCTGCCAAACACAAGTCTTCCAATGTACAAGCTCTTGGACAAGGTATGGTGGTAACCGCTAACCCTTTAGCCAGTCAAGCTGGGTCTGATGTTTTAAGAGTAGGGGGGTCGGCTGTGGACGCCGCCATCGCCATTCAAGCCGTGCTTAGCTTGGTAGAGCCACAAAGTTCGGGTTTGGGGGGGGGAGGTTTTATGGCCTATTTTAATAATAAGACTAAGCAAGTTACCGTATACGACGGTAGAGAGACAGCGCCGGCCAGCATCAACGATACGCAGTTTTTAGATGATAAGGGGCAGTCTATAGGCTATTTGAACGCCAAACACAGTGGGCTATCAACCGGTGTGCCAGGCATGGTGTCGATGCTGCAGCTGGCGCATGCTGACCACGGAAGTCTGCCTTGGGGAGGGCATTTTTCAGCCGCTAGAGAACTGGCGGAAAGCGGTTTTGCAGTGTCGGCGCGGCTTAATTACTTCATTAATCGGTTCGGCAAGTACTTGCCAAAAACCTTAGAAGAGGGCCCGATAGATGCTTATGAGTATTTTTATGACGAAACTGGCGCGCCTTTGGCGGTTGGGTCTATTCTAACAAATCCCGATTACGCTAAAACGTTGGATGTATTGGCTGAAGACCCAGATGCATTTTATTCGGGATTTATTGCGGAGCAAATAATAGCACAAACCAGCGCAAGCCCTAGGGCAGGGGCGTTGAGTTTAAAGGATATGTCGGCCTTTAAAGCCCAAAAGCGCTCGGCATTATGTTCACCATTTAAAGGCAAGCAGGTGTGCGGGCCGCCACCGCCTTCTTCATGGTTGGCTGTTGGCGAAATCATGGGTTTGGTGGAAGCGGGTAATGACTTTGATTCGAAAGGCTCTGATTCACCGAATAATTGGGTTAAATTTGCTGAGGCTCAACGACTCGCCTACGCGGATCGTGATCAGTTTGTTGGTGATGCCAGTTTTGTTGATGTGCCGGTATCGGGTATGCTATCGCCCGCTTATTGGCGTTTGCGAGTGAATGGCGCTGGCGCTGAGAAGGCAACCCGAGCGTTAAGAGCGGGCGACCCTTGGGCTCATGAAGACACACAAAAAGTGGCCTATGGTTTAGATTCGACAGTCGATATTGCAGGCACCACGCATTTTGTGGTGGTGGACCTAGAAGGGAATGTAGTGTCGATGACATCGTCAGTGGAGAGTATTTTTGGTTCGGCTCGCATGGCCGGCGGTATGTTCTTAAACAACCAGTTAACGGATTTTTCGTTTAAGCCATTTGATGACACTGGCAAGCCAATCGCAAATCGAATTGAAGCCGGAAAGAGACCAAGATCGTCCATGTCGCCGACCATTGTTTTAGATGAAAATGGTGAGTTTATGATGGCCAGTGGGTCGCCCGGGGGCAACTCGATCATTGCCTACACGGCGAAAACATTAATTGGTGTTTTGGAGTGGGGTTTAACTCCTCAGCAGGCCGTTGAGCTACCAAATATGGTGGCTCGTGGTGAAAAGGTCAGAATTGAAAAAAGCCGAGCAAGTGCTGAGCTGATAACTGGGCTTAAGGACTACGGTTTTAATGTGCATGAGAGCTCTGGTGAAAATTCAGGTTTGAGTGTGGTATTGCGCAATGCTAACGGTGTCTTAGAGGGCGGCGTCGACTCTCGGCGAGAAGGCACTGTCGAAGTGGTTGATGCTGAGTCTTTGCGAAAATAAAAGTTTCATTTGTTTTTGTGTCGTGAAGCTCAACTTAGTAGCAGTTGATTTTGCTTGCGTCGGCTAATTTGAGCGAATTGTTTACTTGCAATTCGATGATTTCCAAATTAATTGCTGAATTGAATGCTTAGGTATTCGCGCCGAAAAAATCACGTTAGTATTTGAATTGATTGTCAGTCAATAATGATTAACTAACACTTCGATATGAACGACCTTATTACGTATTTAACTACCGAACTGGATGGCCTGAAGCAAACCGGTTTGTACAAGTCTGAGCGAGTGATTACCGGCTCGCAGCAAGCCAAAGTATCTGTATCTAGCGGTCAAGAAGTGCTGAATTTTTGCGCTAACAACTACCTGGGGTTGGCAAATCATCCGGCCTTGATTGACGCAGCCAAAGAAGGTTTAGATAGTCATGGGTTTGGCATGGCGTCAGTGCGCTTTATTTGCGGTACGCAAGATATTCATAAGACCTTGGAATCTAAGCTCAGTCAATTTTTAGGCATGGAGGATACGATATTGTATTCCTCGTGTTTCGATGCGAATGCCGGCTTATTCGAGACTTTGCTCGGCCCTGACGATGCGATCATTTCAGACGCCCTTAATCACGCCAGCATTATCGACGGCGTGCGTTTATGTAAAGCCAAGCGTTATCGCTATGCCAATAATAATATGGCGGAATTGGAAGACCAATTAGAGTCAGCAAAAGCAAGTAATGCGCGCTTTATCTTGATTGCGACTGACGGGGTGTTTTCAATGGATGGTGTTATCGCAGACTTAAAGTCCATCTGCGATTTGGCGGATAAATACGGTGCGATGGTAATGGTCGATGATTCGCACGCGGTGGGATTTATCGGCGAAAATGGTCGTGGTACGCACGAATTTTGCCAAGTTATGGAGCGTGTCGACATTATTACCGGCACCTTAGGAAAGGCAATGGGCGGTGCGTCAGGTGGCTTTACGGCGGCCAAGAAGCCAATTATTGACTGGCTGCGTCAACGCTCTCGCCCGTATCTTTTTTCAAACTCGCTTGCGCCCAGCATCGTTTCCGCATCGATTCGAGTCTTGGATTTGTTGGCTGACAGTGAAGATTTACGAAAGCGTTTAGAGCGTAACAGTCGCCATTTTCGTGCGCGCATGTCCGAGGCAGGCTTTGAATTGGCTGGTGCGGATCATGCAATAATTCCTGTGATGTTGGGCGATGCGAAACTTGCGAAAAACGTGGCGACTAAAATGTTAGAAAAAGGCATATACGTTGTGGGATTTTCGTTTCCTGTGGTGCCTGAAGGGGCGGCGCGTATTCGCACGCAAATGTCAGCCGCGCACACCTTAGAACAGGTTGATTATGTGGTTGATTCGTTTGTCGATGTTGGTCGTGAACTAGAGCTGATTTAGTCCACTTTATTAATGAGGAACTTCTGGTCACTCATGTTTGCAGCTGTTTGAGTGACCAGTATATTAGGCAATATGAAAGCACTCTCAAAGTTACACGCTGAACCGGGCGTTTGGATGGTTGATATTCCTGAGCCAGAATACGGTCATAACGATTTGTTGATAAAAATTCGCAAGACCGCCATTTGTGGTACGGATATGCATATTTTCAATTGGGATGATTGGTCACAAAGCACCATTCCGGTGCCGATGGTCTTTGGACACGAGTACGTGGGTGAAGTTGTTGCCATTGGTCAAGAAGTGCGAGGATTCTCTATTGGCGACCGAGTGTCCGGCGAAGGCCACATAACCTGTGGCTACTGCAGAAACTGCCGTGCCGGACGAGTGCATTTGTGTCGAAATACCATGGGTGTAGGCGTAAACAGACAAGGCGCTTTCGCTGAGTACCTCGTCATACCGGCCTATAACGCTTTCAAAATACCCGATAATATTAGTGATGATTTGGCCGCAATTTTTGATCCCTTTGGCAATGCTGTGCATACCGCGTTGTCGTTCAATCTGACGGGTGAAGATGTGCTTATCACCGGAGCCGGGCCCATTGGCATTATGGCAGCCGCCGTAGCTAAACATGTCGGCGCTCGGCATGTGGTCATCACCGACGTAAATGATTATCGTTTGAGACTTGCAAAGGAAATGAACGCGACGCGCGCGGTGAATGTTCTGTATGAAGATATCAGTGAGGTCATGCGAGAACTCGGAATGACAGAAGGCTTCGACGTAGGAATGGAAATGTCGGGCGTGCCTTCTGCATTTCAAACCATGCTCGAAAAAATGAATCACGGCGGGAAAATAGCAATGCTAGGTATACCGCCCAAAAACATGGCGATTGATTGGTCACAACTAATTTTTAAAGGTCTTGAGTTAAAGGGCATTTACGGGCGTGAGATGTTTGAGACCTGGTATAAAATGGCCAGCTTAATTCAATCAGGTTTAGACCTTTATCCCATGTTAACTCATCAATACCCGATTGATAACTTCCAAGCCGGCTTTGAAAAAATGGCATCTGGGGAGTCTGGTAAAGTGATTTTAAACTGGTCACAGCAATCATAGATACGCTCTCTAAATACCCTTGATTGCTGTTTCGTAGATTGGTGAAGTAGTATTATTGTTATTCAGCGTTCGCTAGCATTGACGCGCCCATTTTGATTGCAGTTGTAATGTGCCACCACGGAGGCCTAATCAAAACATAATGTTATTTTCCTTGTTTCTTATTTTTGTCGGTGCTGCGTTGTTCGCCACAGCGGCTTTGATCGCCCGTCAATCGTTGATTATTGGTTACATTATATTGGGCGTGGTTCTTGGTCCGCATGTATTGGGCTGGGTGTCCGATACTGATTTAATTCAAGATATATCTAATATAGGAATCATATTTTTGTTGTTTCTGCTCGGCTTGCATCTAAGCCCGAATAAGCTCTTTGAGCTTTTAAAGCAGACAACGTTCGTGAGTATATTAACTTCGGGCAGCTTTGCATTGATCGGCTGGGCTATCGCGACACTGGCTGGCTTTTCCATGACCAATGCGGTGGTGATCGGTGTTTCATGCATGTTTTCCAGCACAATTATTGGTCTTAAATTGCTGCCTACCACGGTATTACATCATCGTCATACTGGCGAGGTTATTATCAGTATGTTGCTGTTTCAAGATTTAATAGCGATTGTAGTCTTGCTGGCTCTTCAAGCCGCCTCCAGTGAACAAAGTGCGTTATTTGAGCTGGCCAAGCTTGTCGTATTGTTTCCGGCCTTAGTTGCAGCGGTTTGGGCATTGAAGGAATATGTCTTGCTAAAATTGTTTTTTAAGTATGACAAAATCCAAGAATACGTTTTCTTGCTGACAATAGCGTGGTGTCTAGGTATTGCTGAAATGGCTTATGCTATCGGGTTTTCACATGAGACTGGGGCATTTTTAGCTGGTATTACCATCGCCACCAGCCCCATAGCCATGTTTATTTCTGAAAGCTTGAAGCCGCTTAGAGATTTCTTTTTAGTGTTGTTCTTTTTTGCGCTGGGTGCCGGTTTGAAGCTAGAAGAATTGGGCGGAGTTTGGTTGCCCGCGATAATGTTAGGAATAGTGATGTTGGTGGCTAAGCCAGTCATTTTCAGGTTCGCCTTACGAAAGGTATCCGAGACCAACAAGCTTGGCTGGGAAACAGGTTTTCGGCTCGGTCAGATGAGCGAGTTTTCGCTATTGATAGTGCTCGTGGCTTATCAAAGTGCCTTGATTGATACAACGACTGTTTACTTTGTGCAACTCGCCACATTGATTACCTTTATAGGCTCAAGTTATGCGGTGGTGCTGCGCTACCCGACGCCGGTTGCGGTGTCTGAACGATTACGTCGAGATTAAAAATGTTGTCTGTTATTTTTGGCGCTGGCGATGTCGGCCGCAGAATTATTTCACAATTATTAAACGGTGGAATGACCAGTGATGAGATTCACGCTTATGTGAATACCGTAGAAAGCGCTGAACGGTGCGCACGGTTGAAAGTGGTTGCTCAGACCTTAAACCTGGACGACATCGGGCGTGATTTAAGTCTATGTCACAATTCGAATCTGTATTATACCGTCCCGCCACAAGGCTTTGGCGTGACTGATATGAGAAGTGCTGCATTACTAGAATTTTGGCAGCTTACTGGCGTTACGCCGCGTAAAGTGGTGCTGATCAGCACAACAGGCGTATACGGTGACTGCGATGGAGAATGGGTGAATGAAAATTCGCCAACCGCGCCGCAAACCGATAGAGGCAAACGGCGTTTAGATTCCGAGAGAGCGTGGCTAGACTGGGGTCATCAGAATGGCGTGCCGGTTGTGGTGCTGCGTGTGCCCGGCATTTATGCCTATTCTCGATTGCCGCGACAACGATTATTAAAGCGAACCCCGGTGGTTCGGGCTGATGAATGTGGATACACCAACCGGATTCACGCTGATGATTTAGCGCAGATTTCAGTGCGCGCAATGGAGTCCGGTGGCGGGGGTGAGATTTTCAATGTAACGGACGGTGTGCCGGGCAAGATATCCGAATACTTGCAAACCGCAGCTCACGTAATTGGTATGTCTCCTTTGCCAGAAATTAGCATGCAGGATGCTCAAACGCACTTATCTGCTGGCATGCTTTCTTATTTGAGTGAGTCGCGCAAAATCAGTAATGAAAAGATGCTTGCGCAGCTGGATATTAAGTTGCGTTACCCCGATTTTAAAGTAGGTATAAAAGAGTAAGGCCATCACTCGTGAGTTTTGTGAAACTAAAAAGTGATGGCCTTCAGTGGCGTCAGTATAACCAGTACTTCAGCCTGGGCCTACCCAGCCCGATTCGATCATTGTAGCGGCCGGCTCTCAAAGCGTTGCACTTGCTTTGCGACCATATCAATGAACAGAATTCTTGAATCTTTTATGCAGTGATTTTTGTCTAAGCTTAGCTGCAGTGGAAATGGCCTTTATGTTTATAGCAATTTAGCTTGTCATTGTAATAAGGGTAGTAGCCGGGTTCTGGACATGCTTGTGCGCGGTTGTTGCGATAACTGTTTCGATAACGGTATTGATTCGATCGTCCACCGTTGTAGTTGTTGTATCGGTTATTGTAATAGCGCTTTTTGTAGTAGCGATTATTGTAGCCGTTGTTGTAGCTTTTGTTGTAATTGGGCTTGTTGTAATAAGGTTTATCGTAATAACGGTTGTTGTATCGACTTGAGTTATTACGGTATTTGCGGTCATAGCGATTACCATAATAATACTGCTTAGATTTAGATGATCGGCGACGGTCATGGCGACTGCTTTTTTTATTCACGTGTCGGTAATGTGTATCGTCGTGCAGCCCGATGCTCAACCCAGGCAGGTCTAAATGAAGACTGCCACTTGCCTGACTTGTTGCCGGAATCACAACCATCGATACTAATGACACAGCGGATAACGCCATCAACATGGGCCGCTTTGCGAAAGAGAATAACAGGGTTTTAACTCTAAAAGCTTTAAGTCTAAAAGCTTTAAGTTGTAGAGATTTAATCATCACAGTGACCTCCAAATTCTCAATCAAGAGCGTTACGATATCCTAAGACTAGATCAACTGAACTGAACCAAAGCTGAACCATTCGATAATGCCTTCACAAGATTTACATTTAGTACTCGAAACTCTATGATTTTGGCTAATATTAATCTGCCTACTAGTGTTTAAGAGTATTTAAGTCATACGATGAAATCTAAATTGATCTGGCTGCTGGTAGTGAGCCTAAGCATTGTCGCTTGTAATCATCAAACATCCACACATAATCAATCGCCAATACCACTGGCAACTAAAACTAACGAGAAACTATCAATGAAGGCTCATAGTCGCTTAAAACAATTGAGTGTGGCTGCTCCCGTTGCATCGCGCGTTCCTAGTCAGCGTGAATATCATGGAGATACTTTAAAAGACCCCTATTTTTGGCTCAAAGATCAAGATTACCCAAAAGTTGAGGATGAAGCGGTGCTTGATTATTTACGTCAAGAAAATGCCTACCACAAAGCGTTTTTAGAACCGCATCAACAATTAACAGATACGCTTTTTGAAGAGTTTAAGGGGCGAACCGACGAAACCGAGGAATCGGTTCCGTATATTGAAAACGGTTATGAGTATCGATGGTATTACCGTGAAGGAGAAGAGTATCGAACACGAAGTCGCAAAAATCTGACAAGCGGAAAAGAGTCGGTTTTTCTCGATGAAACCGTGCTTGCTGACGGCCTTGATTATTTTGTATTAGGTGATTGGGTGATTAGCCCGGATAATCGCTACCTGGCCTATTCTTACGATACGGCCGGTGATGAACGTTATCAAGTAAAAATTAAGGACTTAGAAACCGGTGAGTATCTAAGTGACAAACTCAACGACGTAGCGGGCTCTTTAGCTTACACCGCTGACGGTTCCGCACTGTTATATGGGTTGTTAGAGAAAGAACGTTGGCATACAAAAGAGATAAAAATTCATGAGATTGGGCAGTCTCAAAGTAGTGATCGAACACTTTATCGTGAAGATGATGACGGCTATTTCATCGGGTTTTATTTAAGTAGCAGTCGCGAATTTATAATAATTAGCTCTTCACAGGGCGAAACACAGGAAAGCCATGTGATAGCGGCCGATTTGTCGGGTGAGCTTACCCAAATGGTGTCGCGTGATGCTGGCTTTCAACAGAAAATCGATCATGCGCATGGTCATTTTTATCTGCTGGCGAATGATGAGCATAAAAATTTTCGCTTGGCACGAGTCAGTGACAAAGCGCCGCAGCTTGAGCATTGGCAGACCCTTCAACATGGCTCGGATGCTAATTATTTGCTGAGCCTGCAAGCATTTGATGGGTTCCTGGCCCTGAAGTCTCGTGTAAGTGGATTGGAGAAAATTGAATTACTTGAGTACCCAATAGAAGGCTCTTTAGACTTAAAACGACATGCCATAGAGTTTCCAGAAACGGTGTTTGCTGCGTCTATCGGTGTTAATCGAGATTTTAAGGCGTCTCATTTACGTATAAATTATGAGTCAATGATTACGCCGGACACGGTATTCGACTACCAGTTTGAAGATGGCGAGCTACTTACTCGTAAGGTAAAAAAAGTTCCATCAGGCTATGATAAAAGCCAATACGAGAGCGAACGTTTAATGATCACGGCGCGCGATGGTGTGGATGTGCCGGTGACCTTAGTTTATAAAAAGGGTTTTAAGAAAGACGCTACCCAACCGATGTGGTTGTATGGCTATGGCGCTTATTCTTCGACGGTTACGCCAAGTTTTTCGACCATGCGTCTAAGTGCTCTTGATCGAGGTTTTTCATTTGCCATTGCGCATGTTCGTGGCGGTTCTATGATGAGCTATCAGTGGTACCTGGATGGCAAGCTCGACAAACGTAACAATACCTTTAATGATTTTGTCGATGTAGCGAAAGCTTTGATTGATAGAAAATACGTTGCTGCGGGAAATATTTCTATTTCTGGGCGTAGTGCTGGCGGAGAGTTAATGGGGGCTGCGGTAATTCAGGCGCCTGAACTCTGGCGCTCGGTTAATTTAGGGGTGCCATTTGTGGATGTACTTAATACCATGCTCGACGCGTCCTTACCGCTCACGCCGCCGGAATGGCAAGAATGGGGCAATCCAATTAAGAGTGCTGATGATTATGCCCTGATTAAAAGCTATTCACCTTATGACAACATCGATAAGGTTGAATATCCTCCTATGTACGTTTCAGGAGGCTTGAACGACCCGCGCGTTACCTATTGGGAGCCAGCAAAGTGGACTGCAAAAATGCGCGCTGAAAAAACGGATGATAATTTGCTGGTAATGCGCATTAATATGGGCGCTGGGCATTTTGCGAACTCGGGGCGTTACGGGCGGTTACGCGATTATGCGGAAGAATATACGTTCATGCTATTGGCTCACGATATAAAACAATAGTTTTTGAGTTGATTTTGTGCAAGTTCCAAGCTTTCTCGAAATTAATGCAGGTTTGTAACGTTTTGTTCACAACAAGAATGTAAAATTTTGTAATATGTCAATTAATTTGTTATTGTATAGAAGGGCGTTGGATTATGTGTTGTAAATTCAGGTACGTTCGAGGGTATGGCGGAGCATAGGAAAGCGTTACCAACTAATGGGTAAGTTAGTAATAATGGGTAAGTTAGTAAATTCGCTATAGGGTTTGATAAATATTTTATGATGGGTAATGGCTCTAATAGTCATTAATGTATTGTGGGTTCAAATAAAAAATGTAAAAAGTGCGGTGCTTCGCAGTTAGCAAGTTCGCGTTATCAAGGAATAGAACGAATCGTTAGCACCGTTTTACCGGTGGTGCCGCTGCGATGTCGTGATTGCTTCCAGAGAGGGATGTATTCTGATGGTTTGTTGGCAAATAAGGTGCGCGCGTCGATTTGGGGCGGTGCTTTGCTATTGTTTGGATTGACCCTCGGCTCAGGCTTTATAGCAAACAGCACTACTTCAAATCAGACTATCAATGACAGGCAATCGGTTCAGCCTAAAAGTATCAAGTCATCAATAGATAGCAGTGCCGCTACTTTCTCTGGTGACCTGGGTGTCGCAGACAAAAGTGTAGACGACGAAGTGATGTCGGGTTTGCTTGTTGATGATGGTCGGCAAATGGCGACCTATAGCGCTCAGCCATTGGTCTCAAAAGTTGTGGTTGATAAAACTAATGAGCTAGAGCCTTCAGCTCAGAAACAAGAGCCTTCAGCGCTAGGTCAACAGCTTCCAGCTGTTAAAAAAGAACCTTCAGTTCTTAAAAATGAGCTCTCAGTTCAGGGAGATCGTTTTGTTGAATTAGAGAAGGAGCGCATTGAGAAACAAATCAAAAGCCTGATAGAGAATTGGCGAGTGGCCTGGCAGGGCAGCAATGCGGAAGGCTATTTAGGTTTCTACACCGATACATTTTCACCCGAAGGGGGGCTGACGTATTCTGAATGGCTAGCGAATAGACAGCGTATCGTTTCTAAAAGAGAAGATCGCAATATAGAAATAAACCGAATTCGTGTGGTACTTAACCGTGACTTGATGGCGGCGGGGGTTGAGTTTAAGCAAAACTACAGTTCAGCCACGATCAGTGATGAAGTTCTCAAAAGGATGTATTTGAAGAAGGTTGGCGGAGATTGGAAAATTGCCCGTGAGTCTGTTTTTTCTTTGGGTGAAAGTGGTTAAAAAAGGGAAAGTCGCTAAAGCCTATGTCGTAGAGCCTATAGACTAAGCCCGTTCACAAAGGCTTCTGCTTCAGTAATAGACTTTTGCATATCGGCGATTAACTCGGAGACATCTCTCTCGATAGTCGCGCTTTCTTGTTCCAGCGAGCTGATTGCTTGCATATTCAAATTGTGTTTTAAAAACAGCACTTGATCACGAAATACGGCAAGAACCGGTTTTGTTTTAGCTTCGGCCTTGCGCATGGTAGAGATGAGCTTTTCGGACTGGTTTCGAGTCTTGTCAAACTGGTCTTGAGCGCGTTTTTTTATCGCTTGATCATGATACTGTTCTAGTTCTTCTCGCCATTCTTCCAGCAAACTATTTGTAGCACTCACCACTCGGTCGACCTTTTTACTCACTTGTGCGGCCGCATCTTCACTGTCGTCGAAAGCGGCGTTAAGTGTGTTAAATTGGCTCTCTAAATCTCCCCCTTTAAAGCCCGTTACCGACTTGAAGGTCTCCAGCGCGGATCTAAATTCGTCGGCGGTTTCTTGTTGAGCTTTGCTCGCCGCGTTGATTCTAGTGACCAAGACGTCTCTAGGCTCTTTATAAAAAGTATCGATGCTCGGCACACCCCAATCAGCGCCGATGCCGTTAGGACTAAGCATTTGGTAGGCCGACGCTATAAGCTATAAGCTTCCGATCCAGCGCTTTTTGCCTTTCACATTTTTCGCTTTGAGTAGTAGAGGTAAGAACTTTAGGATCGAGTTCATATTTTGTAAAGGAGAGTGATCTAACGAAAATAATTTAACACGTTTTTGCGAATGCAAATGCGCATTTTTGTTAATATATTTGCCGCTATAGATTAACAGACAAAACCATGAAATTTTTTACTACCATTATTATGCTGCTCAGCTTGAGTGCATGCGGTGTGGCTCAAAAAGCACAGTATTCGGCACTTGAAAAAATCGGTGTTCATAAGCGTGATATTCTTGTAGATAGAATCGAAAAAACCACCGAGGCTCAAGAACAGACCAAGCAGCAAGTTCAATCAGCCTATCAAGAGCTCGCAAGTTTAGTAGTGGTAGACGACCAAGGTTTAGAGAAAAATTATAAGACGATGGCGTCAGCGGTCAAAAAGAGCGAAGCTAAAGCCGAAGAACTTAATAAGCACATTGAATCGGTTGACCGTGTTGCAAATGACCTTTTTGATGAGTGGCAACTGGAGCTCGAACAATATCAAAGCGCGAGTTTGCGAAACAAGAGCCAAGCTAATCTCACGAGCACCAAAAAACGTTATTCAGGCATCTATCGAAAGATGCGAGAGTCGAGTGACCGCATTGAGCCCGTGCTGCAAGTACTTCAGGATAACACTCTGTATTTAAAGCATAATTTGAATGCGCGAGCTGTGAGCGGTTTGTCTGGTGAAGTGTTAAGAATCGAAGATAAAGTTAAAGTGTTAATTTCCCAAATGGAAGCATCAATTAATGAATCTAAAAGATTTATAGGGACGATGCAAAATTAAGTGATTTAACTGGGTGGTTGGATATTGCTGCTTAGGATTGAGTCAAGTTAGGTATAGTGCCGAGTCAGCTTTGGAGCATTTATCGACTAAAAATGGCCAAATAGCTTTATATCAAAATACAAAGAAATTCCAAGATAGGCACTGCAAAAAACCAGACCTATACCCCAAACCCACATCCACATTTGCTTCCCTTTTCGGCCTAATATCGTGAGTATTATACCGATGACTATCCCCATTAGAGCCGTTAGCAGAAGCATGTCGTCACTGGCATGAACGGCTAATTGCTCTTTGGGTATTTGACCTTCTTTATATCTCATAAGATGCGGACGATTTACTTAGTGCCCAGTACTTGGTATTCAGTCCTTGGTCCGCATGGTACAAAACTCTTCGGCCGTACTCGGATGAATTCCAACGGTGGCATCAAAGTGTGATTTGGTTGCGCCAGCCTTGATTGCGATGGCGATGCCTTGCATGATCTCAGCGGCATCGGGGCCAGCCATATGTGCACCCACAACTTTGTCGGAGTCAGCATCTATAATTAATTTCATTAGAGTGCGTTCAGTATTGTCAGTTAAGGTGTGCTTGAGAATACGAAACTCGGAAGTATAAGTATCGACATTGTCGAACTTTTCTCTCGCTTGTTCCGCACTCAAACCAACCGAACCGATAGGGGGTTGCGAAAATACCGCAGATGGCACGTTGCTGTGATCAGCGACTCTTTCATTATTACCGAACACGGTGTCTGCAAATGCATGCCCCTCCATGGTTGCAACAGGCGTCAACGCAATTCTGTCAGTCACATCTCCAACGGCAAAGATATTGTCGATGTTAGTGCAGGAGAATTCATTCACCTTAATTTCACCTTTGCGGCCGAGTTCCACGCCTGCTTGATCCAACTTAAGTGCATCAGTTTGTGGCTTGCGACCAGTGGCGAATAAAACGCAGTCCACAACTTTCTCACTGCCATCGGTAAAGGTGACGTGCTTACGGTTATCATCGGTCAATTTAATAGACGAAACATTATTGTTAAGCTGTAAATCGATGCCTTTTTTCGTCATCTCATTGGCTAGGTGAGTACGAATATCGTTATCAAACCCACGTAAAATTTGCTCACCTCGGTAGGTCAACGTTGTGTTGGTGCCGATACCGTTAAAGATACCAGCGAACTCCACAGCAATATAACCACCACCAACAACAATGGCGGACTCGGGCTGTTGCTCCAGATGGAATACTTCATTAGAGCTTATTGCATGCTCGATGCCGTCGATTTCAGGCATGAACGGTGTGCCGCCTGAAGCGATCAGAATTTTATCTGTTACAAGTTGTGCATCGCCTACTTGAACGGTGTTTCTATCGACAATACTGCCTGTTCCGTGAAGTATTTCAACACCTGCATTTTTGAGCAGGGTTATGTAGATATTATTGAGCCTATCTATTTCTTGGTCTTTGTTTGCGATTAGTTTGGACCAGTCGAAACCGTGCACAGTGGTTGACCAACCATAGCTGGCGCTGTCGTGAAAATCTTCGGCAAAATGAGCCGCGTAGACCATCATCTTTTTCGGAACACAACCTCTAATCACGCAGGTTCCGCCATAGCGGTGCTCTTCACAAATGGCTACTTTTGCGCCATGTCCGGCGGCTATTCTCGCCGCTCGTACGCCGCCAGATCCGCCGCCGATAACAACCAGGTCGTATTTGTTCATAGTAGTTCTCTATTTGATATGTGTTTTCTTATGCCGAGGTTTCGCCAAAATCATACAAGACTGTCTTAGCTTAATCGGTGGTTGACCATAAAAAA
Organism: uncultured Gammaproteobacteria bacterium; assembly: GCA_964516915.1. Taxonomy (GTDB): domain Bacteria; phylum Pseudomonadota; class Gammaproteobacteria; order Arenicellales; family Arenicellaceae; genus Arenicella. The sequence goes on along the minus strand of CAZEXS010000003.1, from coordinate 78,198 downwards.
AGCCCTTTCTTTCGAAAGAGCTTTGTGTGCGCCAAAGACGCTTTTTTAGTTCGCTATTCTTTGCAAGTATTAGTCTGAGTTAGGCAACCAACTGGCCTTTCATTTTTTCCATCGCTCGCTTTTCTATCTGTCTGATGCGCTCGGCAGAAACACCGTACTCCGCAGCCAATTCATGCAGAGTTGCTTTGCTTTCTTCATCCAACCAACGGCGTTGTAAAATGTCTTTGCTGCGGTCATCTAAGCCAGCAATTGCGGCGTAGAGTGCGTCGCGATTATTGGTACTCGTTTGTGTTTTACTAACCACTTGCTCTGGGTTGTAACGCATATCGGGTAGGTATGCGGCCGGGCTTGCAGAGTACTCGTCATCGTCAGAATCTTTGCCGTCAAAAGAAACGTCACTGGAGGTCATGCGGACTTCCATTTCGCGTACCGTTTTAACGGGTACATCGAGGTTTTCAGCAAGATCCAAAGTTTCTTGTTCGGTCATGGCGCTTAACGATTTACGAGCTTTTCGCAAATTGAAAAAAAGTTTACGTTGAGACTTAGTGGTCGCTACCTTAACCATTTTCCAGTTCTTAAGCACATATTCGTAAATTTCGGCTTTGATCCAATGCACGGCATAGGAAACCAAGCGAATGCCGCGCTCGGGATCGAAATTTTTAACCGCTTTCATAAGGCCGATATTGCCTTCTTGAACAAGGTCTGCAACAGGCAAGCCGTAACCGGTAAAGCCTTTGGCAACATGGATTACATGGCGTAACTGAGTTAGAACTAATTCACGGGCGGCATCAACATCGTCTGAGTCACGATACCTGCGGGCCAGCTGCGCTTCTTGCTCTGCTGTTAATATGGGTGCGCTATTAGCCACCTTTAAAAAGCCTGATAAATTGGCATCTTGAGGTAAAGTTAATGCTGTGGCTTTCGTGCTCATATACTGTCTCCTGAACTTCTAGTTCCTTACAATCATATAATTAAGCAACTTGAGTTCTCATTTGGTCTGACAAAACGTCTCTTTGTCATCGTCTGTTGACAATATTAGCACTCAATATGTGAGAGTGCTAATAAATTCGTGTTCTGAGTAAATTAAAACTTCTTATAATCCTAACAATTTGAAAATATTAAGAAATTTTTGTGATTCACTTATACTTAGACAGAATTAAAGACGGTTTGGTTGCAAACCTTAATCACTTGTAATGTTTCGACAGATGCGACGCAGGAATGCTTGCTTTGGCTATTTGGGCTTAATTCTCCACAAATGTTGTGCAACTGACCAACGAGCCGCTAACCACCCTAGCAGAGAGCCAATACCGATAAGGCTTAAAATCTCCCAGGCTTGAATCTGATAAAGCAGAGAGTTGTGTTGATACAAAGACGCTAGTTTGGCGATTGGTTGTTCAACTAAGTTTGCCGCCAATATCAGAAATATCAGCGAGACGAGTGAGCCAAAAAGCCCAAAAAGCATGCCGTAGTATAAAAATGGACGGCGTACAAAGGCGTTGGTACCACCCACCAGTTTTGTGATTTCGATTTCATCACGACGATTGTAGATCAGTAGTTTAATGGTATTGCTCACGATTAATACTAAGCCTAACGCTAATAATGCGCTTAGCAGCATACCTACGCGCGTGACCACTGCTAAAATTGCGGTGAATCGCTCAGTCCATTCTAGGTCTAAACGAATGGAGTCTATGCCTTCGATTTTCTCCAATTGATCTTTTAGTTCGTCCAGCGCCGCGGGTTTTGCAGCGCTTTTATTGGGCATCAACACTATTGACGGAGGCAGTGGGTTCTCACCCAGAAACGCCAGTTCTTCTGATAAGGTTGCGCTGTTCGACAATAACCTAAACTCCTCTAATGCTTGGCTTGGTGTTATCAATTCGGCTAATTCAATGGCTGGATGAAGTTTAATCTCATTAAAAATAAGTTGCGATTCAGCTTGGCTCATATCGCTTTGCAAAAACACGGATACTTGTGGGCGCCCTTGCCAAGTGTCGCTCAAATCTTCCGAACTTTTGACAATGACGTAAAGCAACGAGGGTAACAATAATGTGATTGCGATGACTAATATTGTGTTTATTGCCGTCGCAGGGGTTCTGGCCATATCACCAAACGTGGAGACCAATACCTGCATATGCCGAGTGAAATAACTACCCATTGTTGTCAGCCTCCGCCGTAGGGCTGTCGGTTGAGTCTAGAGGTGTGGTGTTGGCTTTATCGCTGTGTCGATAGTCACCAACAAGTTCTCCGTTATCAAGGTGTAAGGTCCGTTTTCCAAGACGTTCAACTTGTCGAAGGTCATGGGTGGCTATTAAAACGGTGACCCCCACGCGATTAAAGTCAGCAAAAATATCAATTATTTCATCGGAAAGAGCTTCATCTAAATTGCCCGTTGGTTCATCTGCAAGCAGTATGTTTGGGCGATTGATGACGGCCCGAGCTATGCCCACTCGTTGTTGCTCACCGCCAGAGAGGGTCACAGGCTTTTGTTCTTGTTTGCCCTCTAAACCGACTTTATTGAGCGCCGCGCGCACTCGCTTTTTGATTTCATCGTGAGGCATGCCAATGACGATCAAAGGCAGTGCCACATTATCAAAAACGGTGCGATCCATTAGTAATTTATGATCTTGGAAGATAACGCCAATCTCGCGGCGCAACGCGGGTACTTTTGAGTCACGCATACGACTGACGTTTTGTTTATCAACAAACAATTGGCCTGAGGTGGGCTTTTCAATGCGGGTTATGAGTTTGAATAGAGTGCTTTTACCAGCGCCCGAGTGCCCGGCTAAAAACACCATTTCACCTTGAGCAATATCGAAGCTCACGTCTTTTAGCGCTTCATGTCCATTCGGGTAGCGTTTATTTACTTGGCTGAGCTTTATCATGTTTCGTTAGCAATGTAAGTGTGTCTATATAATAGCGCGGGGTTACTTATGTATCATTGATATTTGTTCGATAGACCTAACTAGTAGGCGTTTTAGCTTAATTCGGTTTTAAATCGGGTATTAAAGCATTGGCAAAATCTTGAGCATTGAATTGCTTAAGATCATAGTAGCCTTCACCAACACCAATATAACGAATCGGTAAATTGAATTTTTCGGTTAGCGATACGGCGACTCCACCTTTTGCCGAGCCGTCCAATTTTGTTAGACAAACGCTGTTAACGCCAACCGCTTTTTGAAAATGCTCGAGCTGTGAAAGTGCGTTCTGACCGGTGCTCGCATCTAGAATTTGCATTACCTCGTGAGGCATAGAAGGGTCTAAATTGCCTAGCACACGATTTACTTTTTGTAATTGCTCCATTAAATCTGACTGAGTGTGTAGACGGCCAGCGGTGTCTATCATTAATACGTGTGAGCCTTTCACGATAGCGGAATTCAGTGCGTCGTGCGCTACGGCCGCGGCATCAGCGCCGTGTTTTTGCGCAACAACCGGAATATCCATACGTTTGCCCCATTCTTGCAGTTGCTCGACGGCTGCGGCCCTAAACGTATCGGCGGCTGCCAGCATGACAGAGCGACCTTGATCTTGAAATTGTTTGGCTATTTTCGCGATAGTGGTGGTTTTTCCTACACCGTTAACGCCGACCATAATCATGACGTATGGGCGTTGATTGAAAACGGCCCAATCTTGTTCCGCTGGTTTCAGTATGGCAGCCACTTCGTTGCGCAGAGCTTGAATAACACCTTGGGCATCTTGGATTTTATCCGCTTTAACACGCTCACGCAGGCTTTCCACCAATCGTAGACTCGCGTTAACACTGATGTCACTTGTGATCAACGCTTCTTCAAGCTCATCGAAAAGATCGTCGTTCAGGTCGTAAGAGCCTTTGAAAACATGCCCAATTTTACCCATTAGGCTCGTGCTGCTTTTATCGAGACCATCTTCAATGGTGGCGGGTGTTTCAATAATCGGCTGAGCGCTTTCAACCGTGTCGGTTTTGTTTTTCTTTCTAGAGAAAAAGCGCGCCAGGCCTGATCGCTTAGATTTGCCTGATTGCGGCTCGGCTTGTGTTGATGTCTCCGGGTCTGATGTCGGCTGTGATGCAGGGTTTTCGCTACGGTTTACTCCGTCTTTGCCGTTATGTTCATTGGCGGTTTGGTTTGAGCCTTCGCCCGAAAACGGCGGCGTATTTTGATCACTCATGGTGCCCCTTATGCTATTGTTTGGCCAATAATTTGTCTAAGGGCATATTGTAGGGATAAGCCAAAAAATCACAATGAACAAGCGCGTTAAATCAAACTCAATCCGTATTATTTCTGGACAATGGCGTGGCCGAAAGCTTGAGGTTCTCGATGCTGAGGGCTTAAGACCAACGACCGATAGAGTGCGCGAAACCTTATTTAATTGGTTGATGTATGATGTGCAAGCCGCGCGTTGCCTAGATTTATTTGCTGGTAGTGGCGCTCTAGGCTTAGAGTGCTTGTCACGAGGGGCAGCTTTTGTACAGTTTGTAGAGCTTTATCCGTTGGCCGCTCGATCAATACAGAACACGCTGAGTGTGCTTGAAGTTGGGCTTGATCAGGCCAGCGTCATATCGACAGGCTACGAACACTTTTTATCAGCGAAACCATCGCAACCTTTCGATATTGTGTTTTTAGACCCTCCGTTCTCCAAGCAGTTTCTGCCTAAAGTGGTCGAGGGTTTATCGCAGTCTGGCTGGTTAACTGATAATGCCCTGATTTATATAGAGCAGCCGTCGACTCAGCCGCAATTAGATGTGCCTGAACATTGGTATCTATTTAGACAGGGAAAGACTGGCCAGAGTCGCTTTTGTCTATATTCTCTAAGTGAACGATAAAGAGTATACTGCGCGGATGAAAAAGATAGCTATTTACCCAGGAACCTTTGACCCAATAACCAATGGGCATTTGGATCTTGTTGCGCGTGCTGAGCAAATTTTCGATGAGGTAATTATCGCCGTATCAGATAATCCTCGTAAAAACCCGCTTTTTAGCATCGAAGAGCGAATAGCCCTAGTTGATAAGGCGGTTATCGATATTCCACATGTGCATGTAGACAGGTTTGATGACTTGCTGGTCAATTTTGTAGCGCGCAAGAACGCTAAATTTGTGATTCGCGGTCTGCGGGCGGTTTCGGACTTTGAGTATGAGTTTCAACTAGCGTCGGCAAACCGTCGACTTGATAGTAATGTTGAGACTATATTTTTAACGCCACAAGAGTCTAATTATTTTATCTCTTCTTCTTTAGTGAGAGAAATTTCATACTATGGTGGGGACGTTACTAGCTTTGTCCCAAGTCATGTTGTCCCAGCGCTAGTGGACAAATACGCCAAAGTAAAATCGAATTCATAGAGCGACGGGTGTTCGAGCGTGGCTCTTTTTATTACAGATCAGTGTATTAACTGCGATGTCTGCGAACCAGAATGCCCGAATGATGCCATCTATCAGGGTGAGCTGATCTATGAAATTGAAGCAAGTAAATGCACCGAGTGCATCGGACATTATAAGCAAGAGCAATGCATTGTGGTGTGTCCAGTCGATTGTATCTTGGTTGACCCCGAACATACTGAGACCCAACTTGAGTTGCAGAACAAGTTCAGTAAATTGACGGGCAAGGATTACTCAGAAGATGCTGAGGAAGATCGCGAATACCAGAGTTGTTCTATCTGAGCGCTAAATTAAGGTAATAGACTTCTGATATTACAAATATCCGACTGGTCAAAATTGCCCCCATTGAATGTCGATATTACCAAGCACGACCTTACCAAGCACGACCTTACCAAGCACGACATTGAACCCATTACTTTTTGTCTAAAACGACATTTACGACTTGAGGGTCTTTTTTTGCTGACGACTCTGTTCTATGACGCATACTCAACCAAAAATGCGACACGTTAGGTTCGTAGCCAGGTTTTTTGATTCGCAGCGCCACGTATTGGCGGCTTGAACTGGTGTCTTTCCACGACATCGTCAAGGGGGTGAGACCAATCACCGTATCATTCTCGGTGTTGATAACTTCAGCGCCGGCTGGTTGAGAAATGATAGTGGCTGCGCCGTATCGCGCTGAGCAACCGCTGAGCAGAAAAAGACAGGTCAATGCTATTGCAAGTGTTTTTATGGGGCTGGACATAAACTCGGTTCGAATGAAACGCTTTTTTAAGTATTTGAAATAGGTTTGACGTTATTTTATTTAACTTGCAGATACGGTCATATCAAAAAGTACTGTTTGCTAAGGCTTATTGACCCTTTTCAACAATTTGTGCGCATTTGATAGTCAAAATATAACACAGCGCATCAACCAGCTGTTGTTGGGTAATTTAACGTTAAGATAAAACGGGTTTTTTGTTGTCCCAGTAGAGTATTTCAGCGGTTTTCTTCGCTTTCTCTTCTTCTTCGTCAATAATCACTTCAGGTTTTTCCGGCTGCTCTTCTAACAAGCTTGTGAGCTTCTTTTGCATGGCCGTGAGTTGATCATTTTGCTTTACCAGAACACCCTGTTGTACATTAAGTTCTTGTAGTCGAGTTTCAACTGTGTCGGATGCACGATGGATTCTCTTGACACTTTCGAGACGGCGGCGAAGCTGTGTATGATGCTCGCGCACATGCGTTTCCATTGGCACCATCAAATTGTTATTCCAGTTTGTAGCATCTTTAAGTGCGTGCTTGAAAATTTTTCTGGACGCAGCACACACAGATTCATAGAACTTATTGGTGATCGACATTTGCTCGCGAAAAAACAGTGTTCGCGTTTTCTTTAAATTACTGTGCTTGTTTTCTAGCCTGGCAATGTCTTGCTTATAACGCTCGAGTTTTAAGCGACGTACTTTAAAATTGGCAATGCCGTGATCCTTCTCAAAGTCACGCGTAATATTTTCCGAAAGCGAGGCAATCTCATTCGCTTGTTCAATCGCCTTATCCAGATGGTGGTTCAGATATTCAAAGTACTTGGAGATGGTTTTCTGTAGAGTGATTGAGGTGGCGCACTTGGCCATATTGTGCTTGGTAATCGCGATGGATTTTTCCAGCTTATCAGTCGATAGAATGCGTGTCAGCTTTGTGGTTTCTTTCGCGTATACCGCCCGCAGCGCTTGATAGCGTTGCATGTCTGCTTCAAGAGACGATTTTTCACCCTGAACTTTCACCATTATGTGTGAAATGACGTCGGTGTTTTTGCTGCTGAGTTGGCGTAGTTCAGCGATGTGCTCATCCGCGTCTTTTAAACGCCCGCCCATTATTGATGAGGCCGATTCAAGTATGCTTTCCAAGGAGTTGCGAACTTTGTCTACCACGATTCGTCGCTTCTCAGGCACTAAGCGTTCAGCAATGGCTTGCTCTAAAGCGCCGATATTGCTTCGTTCTAAAAGTTCTTGGTCATTATCCAGCTTCGCTAGCAGACCTTTCTGAGCCGAAACTGGAAAAATATTCTCTTTATCTAGCCGCAAAGCCTTCGATGTGGCGGTTACTTGGGCATCGATTTCTTTCTGAATTTGCTCGTCGCTGCGTATGCCGTCCCAGAGCGCATCAATCTTATTCAAAGCCACTAATTTGAGCTGGTTCTTAAGGTCTGGCCCTTGGTCTTTGGCCGATTTGCGTTTATGACTGACGCCGTCTAAGTGCGTTTCCCATAACTCGAGATCGGTCGATGTTACACCGGTATCGTGAGATAAAATGAAAATCACCGTATGCGCCGTGGCCAATTGATTGATGGTCAGTTCTGGCTCAGTACCGATCGCATTTAAGCCAGGCGTATCGAGTATCACCAAGCCTTGTTTAAGTAACGGGTGTGGTAGATTGATAATAGCGTGGCGCCAACTCGGTATTTCTACCTCATCGTATTTATTTACTGGTAAGCCAACCTCTGAATTCTCATTTTCCAATAAGTCGAAGTTCAGCTGCTTCGCGTAAGCTTTGCTGACCAGTTTGCTGGCCGTCATGCCATTTAATGCACGTGCTACGCTTTCGACATCGTTTGGGTCAAACTCGACTTCTTCCCATAGATCGATGTCATTTTTTAACTCGAATAAGGGCTGATCGCTTTTTCGTGACTCGATCGGTAATAAGCGTATTGAACTTGGGCGAGAAGGATCATACAAAAGTTCGGTCGGGCACATCGTGGTACGCCCCGATCCCGACGGCAATATTCGTCGTTTATAGTCACCAAAGAAAATGGTGTTGATCATTTCTGATTTGCCGCGTGAGAATTCAGCGACAAAAGCGACCGATAAGTTATCGTCTATCAACGAACCCAGTACAGCTTCAAATTGATGATGGGTTCTAAGGTCGGTGACATTGTTGTCTTTTAAGAAGCGGCTAAGATCCTGAACAGCATCGCTCACGCGCTCTCGCCAGTCCGAATATTGCTCAATTTCCGTATTTAGAATCGTTGTTGTCACCAGGTACCCTCTCAGTTGTTGGGAGATCATATCCTGTGTGGTAAATGAGTGTCAATTATCTATTAAAGTAATAATCTATATTGTCTTTATAAGTTGTTGATTTTAAATAAATAGGGTCAGATGGGCGGTCGCATAATGGGATTGGGCGGTTACATCAGAGTTAGCTTGTCAAAATTTGTCAGTGGTCTGTGGTTAAATTGGCATATAAAAAAGCCGCTCGTAGCATGAAAATAGGCGATGATTGATGTTATGTGTGGGGCAAATTTGGCTATAGAGCCCAATAATGAACAAGAAGAAAGTAAGTAAGAAAAAGGCGAGCAAACAAGGCTCTGGTATGGGGTCGAAAAAGCCAGCTGCGAAAACGAATAAAAAGGCGGTTGGTACAACCATTGTTTGGCGTGGAAGTAAGTATTTGGTTTTACGTTCGCTGTTAACGTTGGCGGTTATCGGGCTAGCGTACACAGTGTATCTAGATATTACGATTCGCCGTCAATTCGAAGGACAAAAGTGGGCCTTGCCAGCGCACGTTTACACGCGCCCCATGGAACTGTATGTGGGCCAATCCTTCGACCCGGTTTTGGTCGAGTCTGAGCTCTCGGAACTTGGTTATCTAAAGTTAGAAAAGGCCAGTAGAGTTGGTAGCTATGGTCTCAATTCGCTTGAGCTGTCAATTCACCAGCGCGCTTTTCGGTTTTGGGATGGCTTGCGCCCGCGCCAGCTGGTTAAATTGGCAATACGAGACGGTCGAATCACTCGCATTGACGTTATTAATGCCTTGGGGCAGTCGTCTGAGACGGAAATTATACGCCTAGAACCTCGTTTGTTTGGTAGCGTGTCGCCCATGATGCACGAGGACAGGGCTCTGGTCAGGCTTGAGGATGTGCCTCAGCCATTGATAGATGGCCTTATTGCCTATGAAGATCGTCAATTTTATTCTCACTTTGGAATTAATTTTAAAGGGCTTGCTCGGGTGTTTCTGCATGCATTGAAAACAGGGAAAATGATTGGCGGTGGCAGTTCGCTGACTCAACAACTGGTTAAAAATTATTATCTTAACTCGGAGCGCAGTTTACGCCGAAAAATTCCTGAAATGATCATGGCGGTTTTATTGGAACTGCACTATTCCAAGGAGGAAGTACTGCAAGCCTATATCAATGAAGTTAACTTAGGGCAGGCGGGCAATCGAGCCATTCATGGCTTTGGTTTGGCCAGTATGCACTATTATGGTCGGCCGTTAAATGAATTGAATTTGAGTGAAATAGCGACCTTGGTTGCTATAAACAATGCGCCAAGTCGGTATAACCCGCTGCGACGCCCAGAACGGGTGACCAAAAAGCGCGACGTAGTTCTGACGGCCATGCTGCGGGCTGATAAGATCGATCAGCGGCAGTTTGAAATAGCCAAGTCTTCAGCATTGCGCCTTGGCGCTGTTGCCGGTCGCGCTGCGACACTCTCATATCCAAGTTTTATGGGCTTGGTACGTGAAAACTTGAAAGATGTGTATCAACAGAGCGACTTACACAGCGACGGATTGCAAATTCACACGACATTAAATCCGCGGATTCAAGCAAACTTAGAGTCGGCAGTGGTGAGCGAACTCGCCAAAATCGAAAAGCAACGCAGTCTCGAAATAGACAGCTTGCAAGTTGCGGCGGTTGTAATGAGAACGGATAATGGCGAAGTTGTTGCCATGGTCGGTGATCGAAACCCCAGCTTTGCCGGCTATAACAGAGCCTTAAAGGCGCGCCGACCGGTTGGTTCGTTGCTGAAGCCCTTTATTTATTTGACTGCCCTAGAATCCTCAGAGCGGTATTCCTTGGCGACTAATGTCAGAGACGTGCCGATAACGGTTAAACAAAAAGGCAGCCCGGACTGGACACCCAATAATTACGATGGCACGCCTCATGGCGAGGTGATGCTGATCGATGCTTTAGCGCGTTCTTATAATCTGGCCACGGTCAATTTGGGAATGGAGTTAGGCCTAAGTCGTGTTGCGGACACTTTACACCGTGTTGGGCACGACGAGCCGCTAAATGAATTGCCATCATTGTTATTAGGCGCGGTGCCCATGACGGTGGTTGATGTAGCCAGAATGTACCTAACATTGGCTGCTGGAGGGTTTAAAACGCCGGTAAAATCCGTGAGATCTGTGCTCAGCAAAGATGACATTCCGTTGGCCCGCTACGCATTAGACATACAGCAAGTGGTTGAGCCTGAACACACACACCTTATTAATTATGCGTTGCAAGACGCGGTGCGCAATGGCACCGGGCGAGGTGTTCTTAATGGTTTTCAATTTGACTACGGATTAGCCGGGAAAACAGGCACAACAAATGACTACAGAGACAGTTGGTTCGCGGGTTTTAGCGGTAATTATTTAACGGTAGTTTGGGTTGGAAGAGATGATAATAAATCGACCCGATTAACTGGCGCGAGTGGCGCCGCCAGAGTTTGGTCTAATGCAATGCAGAGCATGCCGTTGCAGCGATTAGAGCTTGGTTACAGCGAAAAAATTATCACTCGTGAAGTGTATTATTCTCAAGACAGTTCTGCCGTAGATTGTGAACTGTCTAGGCGGTTACCTATATTACTAGCGTCTTTGGATAGTGAAAATATATCGTGTGCGAATCGTATGCAGTATGATTATGAACCAGAGCTTGACGAATTAAAGCATTTTGAAGCTTCTGAAGAAGAGCGTCCAATCGAACGACGAAAAAAGAAAAAATCGTTCTGGAAGCGCCTGTTCGGATAGCCTTTACTCCAACGCGAGTCTAATTGAAACGATCTGGCCTCAAACGGGAAAATGGTTTTTAAACTAATATGTTTGGATTTCATTTATCTAATACCTACGACCCACTTTTAATCTAGTTAGATCTCATATGCCGACAATCCAAATAGCAGAACAGTCTGCCCCGAAGATTAAGACATCAAAGCAAGCGCTAGTCATATTGTTGATAAGCGGCTTAGCCGGTTGTGCCACAACTATTGGACCTAACGATCAGTCTGAACCGGTAGCGGTGGAGGTGGAAGACCGAGTGATTGTTGATGGTAAAGCTCTGCCGCTGCCAGAACAGCCGTCATTTCAGGTTGAGACACTCGATGAGCCAGTTCGAGCTTCGCCGGTGGTGTCAAAGTTGATGGCGTCGGCGCAAAGGCAGCGTAGAGCAAACCAGTGGGACGCCGCCAATAGCTCAATGGAGCGAGCGTTGAGAATTGAGCCGAGAAACGCACAACTCTGGTCAACCTTAGCCGAAATAAAGTTTGATCAAAAAGACTGGCGCGGGGCGATTCAAGTCGCCGCTAAATCCAATACTCTGTCGGGCTCTAATGAGCAACTAAGGCGCCGAAATTGGTATTTGATGGCGAATGCCTATGAAGCGCTAGGGAATAATGAGGCTGCTGCACGATTTAGGGCCAAACTCATCTAGTTTTCTTTGCCTTTGTGAAAGTTCGTCTGACGGTTGTGTTAACAGGTGTGTTGGCCGATGAGGCAAATAGCCCAAAGCCTATTTATCAACAATTTGCTTAATTTAGGCCTTGGTTAGGTATGTAAATAGCCGAATATCTGGAAATATCCCCCTGATGAGGTATGTTCTTTCACGAAACTAACATTTATATTGATCTTGTGATTTAGGTTTATCTAATAAATCTTGTTCCAAGGGAAGATGCGTAGCTGGGGGGCTAAGTTGATGATTTAAGCCCGTCAATGGATTGACAGGTGGCGAATCAACTTACCATACGAATAAGCAGCGACCAACAGCGCTGCTTTTTTGTGTCTGCGTTTCTATGCTTTTTTGAGTTGTTATTTATTAGCCAGCATCACTGGAAGTTACACAATCCATAAAATTACCGGTGGATGTGGTTACAGGGGAAAAAGTTGGAGCCGGGTTTGTACAATCATACTCAACGTTAAAAACGATCAAAGAGTCGCCGGAAACTCCCTCTGAAGTTAATAAGTCAAACCCAGAAATTTCCGTCAAACTAGAGTTGTTCAAAATGGTGAGATCATTGCTGATGGCGTTTAAAGAAGTGAGCGCGCTAATGGTCAATACTGCAGGATTAGAGCCTATTGTGACATCGCCAGCGCTTATTAGAGCGTCAAATCCCGAAAGGTTTGTGATGGAGTTGTTGGATAGAATTGCCAATTCACCTTGAACGCTTGATAATACTGCAAACCCTGAAAAGTCGGTCAATGCGGCATTGCTAACAATCTGCAGGTCGCCTTGAATGGAGGCAAGCGATGCAAAACCATTGATGCTTGCTAGTTCATTGTTCGAATCGATTATTAAGTCACCGGATAAAGTTGTTAATGCATCAAACTCAGGAATGCGGGTTAGATCATCATTGCCAGAAATTACGATTTCACCCAGTAGAGAGGCGAGTGCGTCGAAGGCCGTGAGGGTTTCCAATTGCAGGTTTCCAGACACATTAATGTCGCCACCGATAGAGGTAAGGCAGCCAAAGCCGGTCATCTCGGTGAGTTGCGTATTTTGAATGTTTACTGATCCCGTGACTTCCAATAATGAGCGAAGCGGTGTTAGATCATAATTAGTTGCTATGCTAAGTGAAAAATTCAGAGAGCCATCGATCTGAGTAACGCCATCTAAAAGGTCTAATTGCATTTGACTGCTGATGTTCTGATCACCTGTTACTATCTGGCCTTCGGCTACACTCTCGGGGCAACTAAATTCTTCATGTTCAAACAAAATCAAGGCTATGATAGGTGGCAGAAACCTTTGTGGATCAAGCTGAGCGGCGGCTGGAGTAGAGAGTAATGTCGAAAATAGGATTGATGCGGAAAGAATAGTTGAGCGAATCGTCGACATGAAAAACTCCTAGAATATAAAAGGTTCGAAGCAATGTATCTAATGCGTACTTGTTTAATGGTATTGGCCTAAGTAGCTATCGTTTGGCTTTTATACAGACATTCAATGTAATTAAGTGCCTTGATGACTAACTGTAATTTTAATAACAAAGAGTTGCTGTAAAGCCATGCGTATTCTTTTTGTCAACCTACATGCATTCTCCATCAAAATAAACGTCGTAGAATAAAAATTAACACCCCTAACTCAATCTTGCATCAAGCTTTCTTAGCAAGCCGTTTTGATTAAATTTGTAGTTTAATGCATATAAAGACAAAAAAACTGATATTTCACTGTCGTTTTAACAAAATACTTCAATTATGGAAATAGATATAAAGGTTAAGGCTGGTCGCTAGACAGAGCCAGCCAAAATAGGGCGCCATAAGCCATGTGATCAGCTTTTTAGGTTGGCGAAGGCTGCGGAACATAAAATAGGCTACCAATAAGGTCAGTATGACTAAGTTGATTAGTCCGATGAAAATCCATTGTTGACCAAAAAATACCCAAGACCATATAGCGTTGAAAAACAGCTGAGCAAACCAAAGGTATAACAAATGGGCGTCGTGTGTGTTGGCTGTAAAATAACCTGCCACGGCTATCATGGCGTACAGAATTGTCCAAGCAATGGGAAAGGCGATATTTGGCGGGTTCCATGGCGCGCGGTTTAGTGAATCGTACCAGTCACCGGGTGCGAACATGCCTCCAAATAAAAATACGGCCAGGCAAATAGCACAATAAAACCAAAGTTTAGTGCTAAAAGATTTTGGATTTTCAGTCGTTGAATTGTTCATCTAGGTATTCGTTGGCTAAGCGCTGATAACGCGCGCGATTGATGGCGAAAAACTCTAAGTCTTTTTCATTGATGTCGCGTAATTTCTTAGCTGGTTTACCAGCCCATACTTCACCTGATTTGACTATATTGCCGGGGGTGACTAAGGCGCCAGCGGCGACCATCGCGCCGGTTTCGATCAGGCAATCGTCCATAACACAGGCTTGAATACCAATGAACGCATTATCTTCTATTGTACAGGCGTGTAATACGGCACTGTGACCCACCGTTATGTCGTCACCAATATAAGTGCCTTGCCCTTGTTCGGCACAGTGAATCATGGTCAGATCCTGAATGTTAGTTCGCTTGCCGATACGAATTTCATTAACATCGCCGCGAACCACACAGCCGAACCAAATGCCGGAGTTTTCCTCAATGACTGTGTCACCAATGATTGATGCCCCAGGCGCAATAAACGCTTGTTTATGAATAATTGGCATTCTGCCCCGGTAAGGCAAAATAATTGGGGTGCTGTTGTGATTGTCCATCGATTTTAATAACGTTTGATTGTGTCTTTAAACTGCATCTTATACCTGCAGTTTCCATGCCTATTATGTCGCTGGCGTTTAAACAATGCGTTAAACTTGAATAGTTAGCTTAACAAATCATGATGCGCTCGCACTACAAAGATTGTGAGATTTTGTTATTTCCCAATTTGATCTATTTTAGTCTAATTGAAGGTGCTTTTTTGCGATCATGATACATATAATTTGCCTCCTCTATGAGTGATACCCCACTTTCGCGTTATCAAGAAGATTTGACCAAGCCAGATTTTGAGCCAGACGAAGCTCAACGAATTGCGGTGGAGAATCTTCAACGTTTGTTTGATGAACTGGTGAATCAAAAACCTGAGAAACAGGGCTTTTTAAGTAGGGTGGGTTTGAAACGCCGTGCGCCCAAAGTGCCCATCCAGGGCTTGTATTTTTGGGGTGGCGTTGGACGTGGTAAAACCTATTTAGTGGACACATTCTTTGATTGCTTGCCTTTCGAGCGCAAGATGCGCGTGCATTTTCATCGTTTTATGCACCGTGTGCACGCCGAACGAAAGCTGTTGCGTGATCAAGAAGACCCTCTGGTGATTATCGGTAAGCGTTTTGCTAAGGAAACTCGCGTGCTGTGTTTCGATGAGTTTGTGGTACACGATGTCGCCGATGCCGTTATTTTAGCGCGATTGATGAAAGTACTGTTTGCCGAAGGCGTAAGTCTAGTCGCCACCAGCAACGTCGAGCCTAAGTTTTTGTACAAGGGTGGCTTGCAGAGAGAATTATTTCTGCCCGCGATTGACATGATTTATCAGTTTACTGATGTCGTGAACATAGACTCTGGAATTGATTATCGGCTGCGATTCTTAGACAAAGCTGAGACCTATTTTACGCCGCTTGGCGATGCGGCTGAAGCTGGCATGGTCTATAACTTTGAACACCTAGCACCTGATGAAGGAGTGCCCGATGCAACAATCGAAGTTGAAGGGCGCGAATTGCAATCGATCCGGCGCGCTGATGGGGTGATCTGGTTTAGCTTTAATGAGCTATGTGATGGGCCGCGTTCGCAAGCGGATTATATTGAGCTTGCCGTCTGTTTTCATTCAATTTTATTGTCAGACGTGCCAGTTATGGATCGATTGAAAGAAGATCAAGCTCGACGGTTTATAAATTTAGTGGATGTTTTTTATGATCACAATGTAAAGTTGATAATCGCGGCACAAGTGCCGGTTATCGAACTGTACGCGGGTAGTCGAAATGCTTTTGAATTTGAACGCACGATGAGCCGATTGCAGGAAATGCAATCTCACGACTATTTGGCCCTGGCTCACGTCACTGAGTAAGGTCTTATTTAGAAGTTACCCTTCATTCGGCTTAAGCTGGCTTAACTTGGTATTTCTTCGCAACGCCAACTTTTTATGCGAACGCCTCGTGAGTGCTCACTGACTGTAAACCAGCTATAGCCTTGCAATAGCTCGGTGGTTGGCGTTAAATCATCCTTGCGGGTGAAGCTTACAATGGTGTCGGCAGCACAGTCTTTTTTGGTATAGATTGAGCATTTTGCGTAACCAAATTGTACGGCGCGATGCAGTCGTGATCGTTTGCGAATGTTCTGGCAACCGGTTTTACGAGCTTTGCCTCGGGTAAACCAGAATCGACTGGCGATGCCGTCTTTGTTGATGCGATAGAGCCTCAGATCTTGGCGTACCTCTGCTTGTTCGATTTGCGCTTGTGCTGAGGAACTTAGAAACAACATCCAAGCGACAAATATCACGATGCCGCAATAAAGCGAGCGTTGAGTAATGAGTGTTACCAAGAAAGCAGTTGCCATTTGGTCAAATTCGGGGTGTCATCCAAACCATTGTCGTCAGATGACAATTGGCCATCTGAGTCATTCTCTTCGATAATTTGTTTACTTCCCGTGGAATGCTCTAATTCAATGCGATAAAGCTGACCACTTTCGCGGCGTGTTTCTTTAATCGTGGCATTTCCCAATAATGAGTCAGCCAGCGAACGCTCTTTTTGGGTCGACGGGGTGGACGATTTGCTAGGATTTTCCGACTCTGTACTGCTTGTACTGTCCGCTGCGGTGCGCGTTTTATTTTCGACTGCTGCGCCAATGATTTCTTCGCTTTTGGTTTCTTCTCCTTTGGTTTCATCACCTAAGGATGGTGGCGGAGCAGTCTGCGCAATTGCAGCGTGACTAGCGACGCTCACTAAGTACAGAGTTGCAACAATATTTGCTAATTTATGCATTTTCACTTCACTCTCCTTTAAGCCTCTAATCTTTAGCCCTTAACAAACGGCTGCAACGTTAAATATTTGGTTTGCTAAATTGTGGTTAGTTGAGCGAATTTTATCTGTCGCTCCTCGTGTTACACCTTGTCGTTATGCGTCTAACGAGCATGCAGATCATGGTATCATATTGCTCATTAATGTGGCGTCACAATTTAGCCCAAGCGTCTTGCGTTAGGTGTCAGTGTGTCGACGGCCATTGTGTGAATATTTCTGAGTCAGTGTTGCTGAGCCTCCAGTACGAGTCTTCAAAAAAAGCGGTCTCTAAAAAACAGCCTCCAAAACTAATCCTCCAAAACTAAAATAGAAACGCTATGGAACAACCCCAATTAATTCTCATTGATGGTTCATCATATATGTACCGCGCGTTTTACGTACCACAGCTAAAACGCATGCAAACCAGCGCCGGACAGCCCACTGGTGCGGTTTTTGGAATCATGAATATGATTAAAAGCTTGATGTTGGATTATCCTAGCTCAAACATTGTGGCGATTTTCGATGCTAAGGGTAAAAACTTTCGCCATGAGATGTACCCAGATTATAAAGCTAATCGACCATCAATGCCGGATGAGCTCCGCAGCCAGATTGAATATGTACACCAGGGCGTAAAGGCATTAGGCATACCGTTGATTGCCACACCCGGCGTTGAGGCTGATGACGTGATTGGCGCCTATGCCAAGCAGGCCAGCGAACAAGGCCAGTCCGTATTAGTTGCCAGTGGAGACAAAGATTTAGCGCAAATCGTCAACGACAAAGTGAGCTTAATCGATACCATGAAAAAAGTGATCATGGATGAGGCAGGGGTACTTGAAAAATTCGGGGTGCGACCTGACCAAATTATCGACTATTTGGCCTTAATGGGCGATACCTCAGACAATGTGCCCGGTGTGCCAAAGGTCGGCCCCAAAACGGCGGTAAAATGGCTTATGGAATATAAAACCTTGGATGCCATTGTCGAGAATGCCGACAAAATCGGTGGCAAAGTGGGAGAGAATTTGAGGGCTTTCATTCCACAGCTGCCGTTATCCAAAGACCTGGTAACAATCCGCAGTGAGATGGATGTGGAGGTGGCACTCGCCGACCTAAAGCAAAGTGAACCGGATAAAGAGGCGTTAATCGAGATATATCAAACCTTACAGTTTAAAAAGTGGCTTGCTGAAATGGGTGAGACCTTGGTAGGGGCGGCCGAACAGTCTATCCCGGAATTTAAGGCTGGCGACTATGAATTGGTTTTAGATCAAGCATCATTTGAGCGATGGTTGGCTGTTTTGCAATCCAGTGAAGGTTTCGCTTTTGACACTGAGACGACTTCGGTGAATGCCCAGCAGGCCGAGTTGGTTGGGGTGTCGTTCGCGGTTGAAGCGGGGCATGCCGCTTATGTGCCAGTTGCCCACAGTTATCCAGATGCGCCCGAGCAGCTGGATAGAGACTGGGTGTTAGCTCAACTTAAGCCGTTATTGGAGAGTCGATCTTTGCCCAAAATTGGCCAAAACTTAAAGTATGATATGAGTGTGTTGGCTAACTACGGAATAGCGCTAGACGGCGTGGTTTTTGATACGATGCTCGAATCATACGTGTTGGATAGTGTTGCGAGTCGACATGATATGGGGTCATTGTCGGAAAAATATTTAGGCCACACTCCTGTACCATTTACTGAGGTGGCTGGTAAGGGTAAAGCGCAAGTCACGTTTGATAAAGTCGAATTGAGTAAAGCTGGTCACTATGCCGCTGAAGACGCGGATGTAACGCTGAGACTTCATCACCGGATAATGTCTGACTTAACGGCCAAGCCAAAATTACACAGAGTGTTTAACGATTTAGAAATGCCGCTTGTGCCAGTGCTTTCGCGTATGGAAGATACCGGCGTGCTGATTGATGATACGATGCTGTTACAGCAAAGCCAGGAGCTGGCGATGAGTATGCAAAGCGCCGAACAAAAGGCTTACGATTTGGCAGAAGGCGAGTTTAATTTGGCGTCTCCCAAGCAAATTCAAGAGGTGCTGTATGATCGCATGGGCTTGCCGGTATTGAAAAAGACCCCAAAAGGCGCACCTTCAACAGCCGAAGATGTCTTGCAGGAACTGGCTGTTGAACACGAGCTACCTCGTTTGATTTTAGAGCACAGAAGTTTAGGGAAACTCAAGTCTACTTACACAGATAAATTGCCGACAATGATCAATTCGCGCACCGGCCGTGTGCATACTTCGTACCATCAGGCGGTTGCGGCAACGGGTCGCCTGTCTTCAAGCGAGCCGAACCTACAGAATATCCCGATTCGTACCGCTGAAGGGCGAAGAATTCGCGAAGCTTTTATTGCTGAGCCTGGTGCTGTCATAATGGCGGCGGACTATTCGCAAATAGAGCTAAGAATTATGGCGCATCTGTCTGGAGATGCCGCTTTAGTGCATGCGTTTAATAATAATTTGGATATTCACAGTGCCACGGCTGCGGAGATATTCGATGTTTCTTTGGAGGATGTGCTTGATGAGCAGCGTCGCCACGCAAAAGCGGTCAATTTTGGATTGATTTATGGAATGTCGGCATTTGGTCTATCAAAACAGATTAACGTGCCTCGCAAGCAAGCTCAGAGTTATATAGATGCTTATTTTGATCGTTATCCGGGTGTCAAAGAATACATGGAAAACACGCGTGAAGCCGCTCGTGATAAGGGCTTTGTGGAAACCATTTTTGGGCGGCGCTTATATTTGCCTGATATTAACTCTAAAAATCACAATATGCGTCAATACGCCGAGCGAACGGCGATAAATGCGCCAATGCAAGGAACGGCCGCCGACATCATTAAGTTGGCGATGGTCGAAGTTGATAAATGGTTGCTCGATGAAGTTGGCATTAAAATGGTTATGCAAGTTCACGATGAATTAGTATTCGAGGTGCCAGAGCCTGACTTGGAGCGAGTTAAAAGCCGTGTCTGCGAACTGATGCAAAATGTCGCGCAGCTCGATGTGCCGCTGCTTGTCGAGGCCGATGCCGGTCTAAACTGGGCAAAAGCGCATTAGTTGTCGTTTTGATGTGCAAGGTTAATTTTTCGCAGACAAAAGTCGAGAATTGCCTTAACAGCGAGACATGCTCAAGTTCATGGTTTAGAATCGCAACAACGTTTGGCTTGAGTTTAGTGTGGCCTTCGGAAATGTAAGTGTAGGGGTCTGAATGTACAAATGCGAAAGTTACCGATAACAATATTAATTATTGGGTTGTTGGCTGTGTTAATAACATGGCTATGGCCTTCTGCTGCGCCGAGTAATTCCCTTGCAAGTGCAAACGGTGGATCGGTCGAAGGTGAACTATCGTCAAGTGCTGACAAAGTACGGCCTGGATCAATTAACATTGCATCCGAACGATCCAGCACTCAAGCTCAAATTGATACGTGGATGGCAAATGAGGGCATCGCCGGTTCAAGATTAAATGAGCAATCGAGTGCTCATTTGAAACAGCGCTTTGACGAAGCCAACCTGAAGCTTAGCCAAGGTAAACTGGATGAGTCGGCCGAAGTATACTCTCAGTTGATCGAAGAATACCCAAACTTTGTCGAACCTTATGTAAATCTTGCATCGGTGCAGGCTCAATCTGGCCGCTTGGAAGAGGCTAGGCTGACCCTTGCCAAGGCGGCGGAGGCCAATCAAAGTACCAAGGTGCTTTTTACAAGCATTAATAAATTGCATGGCGCATTGGCCGCACAAGCGTACCGCAATGCCTTAGAGACCAAGGGGTTTGATGTTATCTCAGCCAGTTTGCCTAAAGTTCGAAATTTAGCAACGGACTTTGAGCAAGCTCAACAAATTGCCCGTTTAGCTGAAAGCCTTGAGCAAGAGAAAAGTAGACAGGCTAATCTTACTGCTAACAGTAAGGCAGACAGTCAAGCGCTTGATCAACTGCGAACCCAGTTGCAAGAGTCAAGTGAGCAGATAGCGAGCCTTAATTCTAACCACGCGAATGCCATAAAAGCCCTGCAAGCCAAATTAGATTTAGAATCGGAACGAGGCGTAGTGAAGCAGGCAGAGTTGACTCGTCTGCAGAACCTGTCATCAAACGCTGAAAGTGATCTGGTGGCAAAACTGCGTATTGAATTACGCGAAGTCGAATCCGCTCTTAGTGAGTCTAAGTCGCAAGCACAGGACTTAATTGCAGCCAATCAAGATTTGGCGCAGCAACTAGAGAAAGCCAGAGTGGCTGCGGTTGTTGCTGTAAACGAGCCCCAAGTGACGGTCAAGCCGGATGTTGAAAAGCCTTCTGTCATAACGCCTACCGTCGTAAAACCGACTGTCGTAACACCTTCCCCAAAGCCAGTTGGTCTAAGCACTGAAAATCGAGCTATGGCAATTGATCTTGTCAAGGGCTGGGCGCAGGCATGGTCATCACAAAACGTGGAGAGTTATTTGAGCTTTTATGTTGATGATTATTCATCCAGTTCTAATTTGAGTCGTGAGCAATGGGTGTCGCAACGAAGAGTTAGGTTGACGAATAAGAGCTTCATTAACGTCGCAGTTAGAGACTTCGGTGTGAGCACTACATCAGATGGTTTTGATGTTACGTTCACGCAGCACTATCGATCTAATACTTTGGACGACACTATTCGAAAACGGATTTCTTTTGCCTTAGCCGCTGGTAAAAGTTGGCGGATGGCGAAAATCAATGGCGAAGAAGTCATAAAGCGATAAACCTTATTATGTCTATGCCTGTCAACATTTCTGCGAACAGACCTGCAAGCATAAACGCACAGCGATTTTGGTCGCTAATGCTAACCATGGCCATCTTGGCTATGGCTCAAGTGTGGGCTGCTGATGACAAGCCCTCTGAAACCCCTAGTGCGAATGCTAATGCTGGCGCTGCGTTTGATGGCTTACATGCGCTAGAAGCCAATGATAAATACGAGCCGGCGATATTGTCAGTGCTTGAGAGTCTGAGTGCCGGAGATCTAGACGCCGCTTTGGAAACTGTGGATAAACACCTAATTGCGTTTCCTAAGAGCCGAATTGGACATTTTTTACGAGCAGATATATTAAACGCGCAAGGCGGTGCATTAAATCTAATTGGTGAGGGGTCGGCGATTCCTAAATCTGATTTACAAGGGATTACCCATCAGCTGAAAAATCGATGGTCGCACCATAAGCAGCATCACGAATATGTGCATGATAAGTTACCGGCGGCTTTGTTGCACATTGGGCAGCACCCATATGTGCTGGTTGCTGACATGCAAAAAGGTCGGCTGTATGTGTACGAAAATAATGAAGGCCGTCCAGAGTTGGTTCGAGATTACTATATGTCTGTTGGCTCCGCTGGGTTTGGGAAACAGATAGAAGGCGATAATAAAACCCCGGTCGGCGTTTATCATGTGAATCGTTATATCGAAGGTAAGCGACTCCCTGATTTGTACGGAAAAGGGGCGTTTCCGGTCAACTATCCTAATAAATACGACCGATTTTTAAAAAGAACCGGCTATGGCATATGGTTGCACGGTACTCCCTCAACCACGTACGCTCGCGCACCTTGGACCAGTGAGGGCTGTTTTGTATTAAGTAATGATGACTTATTGGATATCGCGCAATTTCTCGACCCTGAGCTAAAAACACCGGTCATCCTGAGTGACCATATCAATTGGGTTACTAGAGCTGAATTAAACCAAAGGCGCAAACAATTTTTATCAATTGTAGAGCGCTGGAAGAATGATTGGGAAAGTATCGATACTGAAAAGTATTTGGCTCACTATACCGACAAGCAGTTGAATTTTGGAAAAACAAAGTATGCATCGTGGGCAAGCAGTAAACGTAATCTCAACGCGGCTAAAACCTTTATTCAAGTGGATTTAGAGGTGCAAGAAATGTTTATCTACCCAGGCGAACCCGATATGTTCGTCGTGAGTTTTAAGCAAAACTATTTTAGTAATAACTTTCAAAGCCAAGCCGAGAAACGCCAGTTTTGGAAGCGCTCTGACGATGGACAATGGAAAATAATATACGAAGGTTAGAGCACCCAATCCCCATTGGGGTTTTAGAGTTGGATCCTAGCGCTTAATTCTAGAGCCGTATAATAGTTGTTTTGAAAGATCGCCAGTAATTCCTTAGATGCCCCGAATACGGATAGCCCGTAGGTGGGGCATAAGGTGGCATAAGTGCTATTCGTCAATCGATGCGGTTTGCGTTGAAGAATGTATATTTAATTTAAGCCATCGAACAATGTCTTCCCAAATAAGCGTAGACTCTTTTTGCGTTGGCATTTCCCAAGCGTGCGGCAGTTCAAGGGTGATAACAGGAACGTTTAAGTTTATTCCGGCGTAATTGCCTAAGGAGCCCGGATAGGTTCCCAATAAATTTAAGCGCAGTTTTCCTAAACTTTGTGGCGCGGTATTTAGCTTGTGCGCATCAAAATCAACCACACCATAGGGTGCATGAATTGCAATGATTGCATCGGGTTTAAATAATTCTATTTCATCAACTAGCCATTGAGTTTCGGGCTCGCTATTGGCTGTTTCGCCTGGGTATTTCCTAGGGTTTTTGTCGCCTTTTGTTTCCCAATAATTGAGCGCATTTTTGGCCCAATCACTGGAGGGTAGGTTTCGGTTTAGATCTACGCCATTGTGGTTTGTGCGTTCAGCCGCTCGTTTAAGCAATCCATCAGGGTTCATTGACGGAATGATATGCCAATGAAATAGACCGGAGTGATATTTGTTTAGCGTTTCGATCCAGCGAAATGTAAGGCTGATCGATGTCAGCTCATCGCCGTGAATACCGCCAACAACAAGCACCCGGGCCTGAGCTTCCTTGCCCTCAACTGGCGGAAATTCTCGAACCATAAGCGGTACACCTTTGATCGACTCGCAACCAGAAGGTTGGAGTTTAGCCGCCATGCATAATTTTTGTGTAACACTGGCCAGTCTGCCTGAAACCTTTTTGCAAAAAATAGTTTGCTGTTCGCTAGTATTCTGTGGTTCAGTCTCAGTTGACGAAAATACGTTGCAGGACGCACGATATTCGCTTTCTGGCGTTTCCGGTTTCGTATCAGTTTCGTCTGTCAGATTGGCCTTTGCATCTTGCGCTTCGGCAAAGCCAATTGCTTCGACTATCGCCGTAGAGTCGACGGTTGACTCGTCATCGTCGATTGGAAGGCTCGGATTAGGTGAATTTGAAGTCTGGGAGTCGTCTGTTAAATTTGATGCCGTTGTATCAGGCGCCTGTTGTTGCGGTCCTAGTGTGGTGTCGGGCTGAGTTTCGAGTGCGGCGCCGGCTAGCTCTGAGTCTTGGCTTATCGACGTTTCGTTTGATTGAGGCAACGATGCAGGTGTGCTCTCGGTGTTGTTAGTCGCATCAGATTCATCAGTCTGCGGCTCACAAGCGCTGATTAAAAAACTTACCAGAATGAACAAGTTAAGATACAGGGTCTTGTTCATGAGTGAATGGGTAAATCGCATGTAATGGCGGTTTCTATTTAAGCTTGTGACTGTGGTTTAAGAAGTATAGCTCAACGAGCATTCATTGCACTTACTTTGATGAGTAATTCATAGAACACAAATTCATGTAGATAGCTAAAAAACTAATGGCAGTTTTCTGAGCCTGTTCAGTATCAACTTACTCAAATATTAACTTGTTGCCTATAGAAAGCACTAATTGTGTCGCTAGCGTGAAATTTGACACTAATAGGCCTGTGGAGTGATTAGGCTTAAGTAGTGACTGGGTTTGTGGAACGAGTGGATTTATGGGGTGGAAGAAATGCTGAGGAAATTAATAACAGGCGATCCAATACGTATGTAAAGATGCCTAGAGTAGGCGAAATACCATCAATAAAGGTATTCCAAGGGGATGTCGTTTGGGGGGACTGCCTACTCTAGACAATTCTTGCATTTAACAAAGCGTATAAAGGCGTCGTTAAATTATAGATATAAATGACACTAGACTTTGCTGAAAACAGAGACGACTTCATTCGACCAAAAATGAAGTCTATAAACTCTAATGTGTTTATAACTTTACCTTGCAAATGTACGATAAATTAAAAGCCTGTAGAATACAAGATGTCAAGCAGCCTTTTTTGACATTTGAATTGAGAATGAGGTCAAAATTCCAATAAAGTTAACGATAGCTAAAGGATAAGCCAACTATATTTGAGTTGTTGGCGAAACGCCGTTTATTTTCTGTCGAACAGAGGTCAATTTTAATTCGCATGATTTGCTTAAAATGGGTTGCCGACCCATTCTTGGATCTGGCTACGCATCGCATTTACACCGGTAAAATTAAGCGTTGAAAACGGCTCAACGCCAAATTGCCCACGAACTTTTTTGAGCTCTTTCTCAACACTCAGAACCGTGCTTGCAACCTTTCCACGTTTCAGCTTATCCGCTTTGGTCAGCAAAATTTGAGTGGGTAAATCAGACTCGCTAGCCCAGTTGATCATTTGACGATCTAAGTCAGTTAATGGGTGTCGAATATCCATTAATAAAACCAAAACGATCAGATTGCTGCGCTCAGTCAAATATTTATGGATGGTTTCTTCCCAATCTTTCTTGACGGCCAGAGGCACTTGAGCAAAGCCATAACCGGGTAGGTCAACCAGTCGAGCTCCATCGCCCAGTGAGAAAAAATTAATCTGTTGTGTGCGACCCGGTACTTTACTGGTGCGAGCTAACTTTCGACGGTTGCAGAGCGCATTGATAGCGCTCGACTTGCCGACATTTGATCGGCCCGCAAACGCAATTTCAACTTGTTCGTCTATCGGAAACTGGGCTGGCTTAGCGGCCCCCAGAATAAACTCTGGGTTACGCAGCACACTTGGCAGCGCTTGTTGCTGATCGACTGATTTACTACTATCTATGCTCATGGAGATAGTTTAACAAATATCTCGATGCGTGATGCGCAATTCGTTGCTTGCTGCGCCTAGAAATCTGTTTGAATAGCGATTCAAATTTTACCTAAAAACGCCGTCGTCGCTTGAGAATACGGCTTGTAAATGATATAAATCCGCACACTTGAGACAGCTCGGCTGTAATTACACGTCAGGCTCATTCTTTATGGCTTATTTTGGAGGCCTACATGTTAAAAAAATTGTTGATTATTGCTGCTGCAGCGTCGTTTTTGAACGGTAATGCAAGCGCCGCAGGTGATGCCCAAGCTGGTAAATCGAAAGCGGCTGTGTGTGTTGCGTGCCATGGTGCAGAAGGCGTTAGTAGCTTAGCTATCAATCCAAATTTAGCGGGCCAAGTGCCCGGTTACATAGCCACACAACTGGCCGCTTTTAAGTCTGGTGAGCGCGAGAACGCGATCATGAGTACACAGGTAACTAACCTGACTGATGAAGATATGGCCGATCTTGATGCGTATTACGCAAGCGTGAAGCCAAACGTCGAAGTGAAACTCACCGAAGAAGAAGCTGAGTTAGCCAAAGCTGGTGCAGCTATATATCGTGGTGGTTATGCTGAACGAGGTATTTCGGCATGCATGAGTTGCCATGGACCCAAAGGTTCAGGCATACCCAAGCACTATCCGAGAGTATCGGCACAACATCGTGGGTACCTAGAGCAAAGCTTATTAGATTATAAGAAGGGCACGAGAAACGGCTATAATGGCATCATGCACAGCATTGCGTTTAGCTTATCAGAACAGCAAATTAAAGAACTTGCTGCTTACATGGCTGGCTTGAAATAGTTGATAGAATGACATTTGAATAGCTCGCAAGTGCTTGTAAAGACCGAGCCGCCTGAAGAGACTGTCTCAGGTGAGATTTTGTCAGACTTAGAAAAACGACCTTAGGGTCGTTTTTTTGTGCTCAAAGACTTTTCTTGTCACTTTAAATATTGAGCTGGTGCTAAACTTGGCTGATGGACGAGCAATCTTTATATCAACTGGATCAAAGTGCGATTCTTATCGTGCCGACTGGGAGTCTGGCGACGCACTTAAATGAGGTATTCGCAACGCAGCAAATCCAGCGTGGCAAACATGTTTGGGAGGCGCCAAACATTCTTTCTTGGAAAGAGGTTCTTAAGCTGTATTGGCAAAAGAATAGAACCGACTTCGCCAACTTTGATACTTTATTGAGCCCACAGCAGGCCAAGCTAATATGGACTCAGGTAATAGAAAAATCCAAAGTTGATAACTCTGATCTCACGCTGCTGAATGCTCAACAAACAGTCCGAGCTTGTATGCGCAGTCATCGCTTATTGTCGGATTGGCGTTGTGACTCAAATGCTTTGCAACTAGAGCATATAAGTGATGTGGATCAATTTTTAGAATGGCGGCTAGAGTACATCTCAAGATTAGAGCAGCGAGGCGTTACTGACGACCCTGGTTTACAAGCGGCGATTATTGACCATATACAACAGGGCCGCTTTGAATCATTGGCGAACAAGGTTATTTGGTATGCCTACGATTTGGTGACGGCTTCGCAAACGCTGTTTAATTCTTGCTTGAGCGAGTCCGGGGTCGAGCTCACGATAGCGGGGCCTGAAGCGCGTAACCGAACGCGGAACTATCACCGTTTTCAGGATGATAAGCAGGAATTATATTCTGTGTTTGAGCGCGCAAGAACGGCACTTGAACAAAGCCCTGACCAACGAATAAACATTGTCGTGCCCGATTTACAGTACCGATATGTGCAAGTTCAAGAAATTGCGCATCAGGTGTTTTACCCGAGTTCTTCGTTGATCGAAGCTCAGAATAATAACTTAGTGTATCGGTTTAGCTTAGGCAAGCCGATGCACCAGTGGCCCTCGATTGAAGTGGCACTATGTGCTTTAAGCTTATTGAAATCGCGGCTTGCCATTAGCGATATCGGCTTTCTATTTCGTTCGGTTTATCTTAACGCGATTGTCAGCGATAAAGAGTTGTTTCTGGGCTTTGAGCGCTGGCTTCGAGAAAAGCGCATTCGTGTTTTGAGTTTCGAACAGTTACCGGTGTTGTGCTCTGAATACGCTGAAACGTTGGCCGGCGAAGAGGGATTTGCAAGAGATTCAGCTGGGGCGCCCCTGGATACGAGTGCTGCCAAAGCAAATGTAAAGACTCAAGCGCTGTTGGAATTTGTGGATTCGTTGCTTGCCTTTAAGGCCGAATTGAACGAGCAACTTGCGGCTCAAAAGCAAAGCATTGGGTTTCCTGCGTTAGATTTTTCGGCTTGGTCAAGTGTATTTTCTAGATGGTTAGCGCTGTGGGGTTGGCAAACCTGCGGTTCAAGCTCACAACTTTCAAGTGTGACACATCAGTTGCAAGAGCGTTGGGAGGCTTCTCTTGACGAGCTCTCAAGCTTAGGCGCGGTTCAACGCACGATTGGCTTAAGTGGAGCCTTGTCAGTTTTTCAACAGATTATCAGAGACGCCGTTTTTTTACCGAAGTCAGCGGTGTCGCCGGTGATGATATCAGGGCTTTTCGAGGCCTTAGGGCATGAAAGTGATTTGTGTTTTCTTACCGGTATGACGCAGGATTTTCCGCCAGTGGGGAAGAGCGACGCGTTTATTCCAAATCAGTACCTATTGCCCACAGGTTATCCCGATGCCAGCCCCCAAAGTAGTGTGCGGCAGGCCGCTAAAGTAATCGAGAGTCTTCTAAGCGCTGCTGAACAAGTATGGATAAGTTATGCACAAGCCGACCAAAATAATCAAGATGTTACAAATCAGCCGTCGCCACTGTTTTTGTTGGAGCTTAATCGTGCAGAACAGCTAAACGAACAACGGCTTTCTAAGCCAGTCGTTGAGCTAGAGAGGTATGAGGATGTTTACGGGCCGGCCTGGCACTCACCAGAGAAAGCGCGTGGTGGGTCGGCTATTTTTAAAAATCAGTCAGTGTGTGCGTTTAAAGCCTTTGTGACACATCAACTACGTTTTAGCGTTGATGAAGACACTGAGTTTGGTCTTGATCATCTTGATCGGGGTAATCTCACCCACAAAATGTTGGAATTAATTTGGGGGCAACTTGATAGTCAAGCCACGCTTTGTGATTTGTCGCCGGCCCAGCAAACCGCAATGATTGAGCTAACTTTTGACCGTTTATTGCATTTAAGTGCTGAGCATTTGCCCGCGGATAAGCTCTATTTATTCTCTTTAGAGAAAAATCGTGTGGTGGCCTTATGTAATGAGTGGCTGGACTTGGAGCGCGAACGGCCCACTAATTTTTCAGTAGTCGAGCGTGAAAGCAAGTATCACGGCCAATGGGCTGGCATTCGGTTTGATTATATTATTGACCGAGTCGATGTCACGGAGGCCGGGCAATCCGTGGTGGTGGACTATAAAACCGGCACGGTTAATCGCAATGACTGGCAAGGCCATCGGCCGCGAGAGCCTCAACTGCCTTTGTATGCATTGGTCAGAGATGACTTAAAAGCCAGCAAGGTTTCTGGCATAACATTTGCGCAGATACGGCGTGGCGATTCAAAGTTTGTGGAATTAGCCGAGGCGGATATTTTTCGTAAGGCCAGCAGCTCGAGTCAACGTTACGAACAACAATGGCATGAAAGTCGTTCTGAATGGCCGAATATTTTCACCCAATTAGCCAACGATTTTTTATCTGGCAAGGCGGATGTGAACCCGGTCGATAAACAGGTCTGTCAATACTGCGATCTAAGCGCAGTGTGTCGTATCCAAGAGTTGAGCGAACGCAGTCACGGCTTTGATCAAAGCCATTTTCAGCAACTCAAAGCCGAGAACCGTGATGATAGTTGATCTACAAGCGCGTAATGAAGCACTCGACCCCGAACGTTCGTTTATTGTTCAAGCGCCTGCCGGTTCCGGAAAAACCGGACTTTTGGTCTATCGATATTTGACCCTGTTAGCGCGCGTAGAAAAACCTCAAAACGTTCTGGCTATTACCTTTACTCGCAAAGCTCGCTCTGAAATGCGAGAACGGATTAGTGAATTGTTGTTGGCAGCTAAAGAAGGTGCGGTCAATGACAACGCCTTTGAGCAACAAGGTTTGAGCTTGGCAAAGCAAGTGTTGCAACGCGATGAACAGGCTGGCTGGCAGTTGTTGGATGCCCCGCATCAAATGCAGGTGTTAACGATTGATGCTTTTTCGGCCAAGCTTGCTGCCAGTATGCCGTGGCTCAGCCGTTTAGGAGAGCGCCCAAATACAACGGATATGGCGCATGCTCATTTTGCCTTTGCAGTTGATCAAGTGTTGGACGAATTGTTGGTTGAAGGGTCCGATTTGTCGGCGGCTTTGCAGATGGTTATGTTTGAGTTGGATTTCAATTATGACAAGGCTCGGCGTCTTTTTTCATCAATGTTGGCTAAGCGAGATCAATGGCTAAGGCATCTAGTGCAGCAAGATATGATGCAGATGAAATATGACCTTGAAGAAGCATGGTCGCAACTATTGCGTGAAAATTTAGACACAGTAGAAACCTTATTTTCGCGCAATCAATTCGAGCAATTACTTGAACTCGTAGTTGGGGCGTCACAACGCATAGACTATGAAAACCCCAGGGCATTGCAATGTTTACGGGTCTTTGTTGGTTTTAACGCGTCGACCGATGAACTCAGTCATGCTCATTGGCGTGCCTTGATCGATTTTGTATTGGTTAAAAAACACGACAAAGTGCGCGCCGCAGTCAATAAGAATTTGGGCTTTCCAGTCAAAGGCCAAGATAAAGATAACTGTGTCGAGTTGTTCAAAGAGTTAAGCGAAGATTTTTCGCTCATAACGGCGTTGGCCGAGCTTGCTGAATTGCCGACCCCCGCATTTAGCGACTATGATTGGCAACGTTTGGTCGCTTTAGAAAAGGTTTTGAAAGCCTTGGCAGTGCGCTTGCAACTTCGATTTCGCTCGGTCGGTGAATGCGACCATAGTGAAGTAACTCAGCGAGCCAATTTGGCGCTGACAGAATTGAACAACCCGACTGATCTAGGTTTGTTGATGGATGGGCAAGTGCACCACATTTTGGTGGATGAGTTCCAAGACACCTCCAATTCCCAATTAGATTTATTGAAGAAACTGACGGCCGGTTGGCAAGTCAACGACAATCCACAGCGTACGCTGTTTTTGGTGGGCGACCCAATGCAATCCATTTATCGTTTTCGTGAGGCAGACGTCGGTTTGTTTTTACAGGTGGTAAATAACGAACAGACCAATGTGTTCGATAATATTCTGGTTAGCTCTTTGACATTATCGCAAAACTTCAGATCTTCGGATGATTTAGTGGATTGGTTTAATCGTACTTTCCAACCGAGCTTTCCACGCCAAAACAATGTACTCAGTGGCGCCATTAGCTATGCGCCAGCCGCCTCAGCAAAAGTCGGCGTTGCTGAAGAGCCGGTCAGTTATTATTTGGCGAACTCGCGTGCGCAAGAAGCCGAAGCTTTGTTGCAGGCGGTGCAATCGGCGCTAAAAGAACTGCCAGATTCGACGTCGCAAATCGCTATTTTGGTGCGCACGCGGCCCCAGCTTGATTACCTATTGCCGATTTTAGATGAAAACGGTATTGCGTATGCTGCTGTCGATATTCAACCGCTGCATGAACAGCAATCCATTAAAGACGTAGTGTCTTTGGCCAAAGCAATTTGTCGTGAAGATGATAAATTGGCTTGGTTAGCGATATTACGTGGCCCATGGTGTGGCCTTTCTCTGGCCGAAATACACATTGTTAATAGAAGCTCTAATGTGTCTTTATGGCAAGCTCTTAACGATGCGTCGATTCAAAATAAACTAGACGTAAATACTCAGGCTAGGCTAAGCCGTCTGTTGCAGGTAATGCAAGCAGTGCGACAACAGCACCAGCAGGTCAACTTGGGCAGCCTTACGCGTTGGGCGTGGCAACAACTGGGGGGCGAAGCCACCTTGGGCAGCACCCATTGTGATGATGTCGAGCAGGTATTCGAATTGCTGAATGACTTACAGCGAGGTGGCGACCTGCCAAACACTAAAGAACTAGAAGCGGGTCTAGAGCGCATGCGCTCACGCAGTAATGGCCCTGCGCAACCAAGAGTGGTGGTCAGCACTATTCATAAATCTAAGGGCTTGCAATACCATACGGTTATTCTGCCTGGGTTGGCAAATCGACCAAGAAGTGATGATCGTGAAATTTTGATGTGGGCAGAGCATCAGACGCAAGATGGAAACGCAAATCTATTGCTGGCGCCACTGATGTTCAATAGCGGTTCCCGTAATGAGGGTGAGGTTTCGCATTACGATTATCTACGTGGGCTTGATGCGAAACGCGCTACCAATGAGGTTATGCGATTGATGTACGTGGCTTGTACGCGTGCCGAACACAAGTTGGTGCTAATAGCGAATATCAAATTGCGTGAAAAAGACGGTCAAAAAACCGGTGAAGTGAACCCGCCAATTAAGACTTCTTTATTAGCATCGGTATGGCCGACACTGGAAGCACACTTTGAGCTAATGCCGAGTGATCAAACCGAACTTGGCCTTATTGAATCAAGTCTAGTAGAACCAGGTCTAGTAGAACCAGACCTAGTTAAACGTGGCTTAGCTGAACAACAATTGGATCAAACCTTATATCGCTTGCCCGTTGATTTTAAGGTTGAGAGTGGCGATGATTTCACATGGCAGGCATTGGACCAGTTGAATAAAGCGGATCTGCCCAGCCCCGATGAGCAGGTTACTTTTGATTGGGCTACCGAAGTAGCGGCTGCGGTAGGCATGGTGCTGCATGACTTCTTGCAATTCTCCAGTGATAGTGTACTCAACGTGGACATCAATCAGATGTTGAGAAAACGTTGGCGTGCCGAGTTGGCAGCCTTACGTGTGCCAGATAATCGCATCGAATATGCGTTGCGGCGACTGGTGATGGCAATCGAAAATATACAAAGTGACGAACAGGCCAAGTTTATCTTTTCGGACCATGCACTAGCACAAAATGAATACGCGATATCGACCCTCGAAAATGGCCGAGTTAAAAGTTATCGACTTGATCGCACCTTTGTTGATGAAGGAGTGAGATGGATCGTTGATTATAAATCGACAATGACTCAAGGCGCCGATATTGAAAGTTTTGTTGATTCGCAGATTGATGAGCGTCATCGAAGTCAGCTAGAAAAATACGGGGAATTAATGAGCGAAATAGACACACGGCCAATCAAATTAGCGGTATATTTCCCACTGCTGAAGCAAATGCGCTGTTGGGATTATCAGCCTAGATGACGCGGTTTTTGATTGTTAGGCACTAATGACTAACGGTGCTCGTGGTGCTTGTTACTAGACTTACATTCAATTATACGCACTTGCAAACAAGCGACTGTATAAACAATGGTATATATAAAAAGACGATATGAAAACTATAAAACTTGGCAGCAGTGATATAGATGTAACTTCCATTTGTTTGGGAAGCATGACTTGGGGCAAGCAAAATACTCAAGATCAAGCCTTCGAACAACTTGAGTACGCAACCGGTGAGCGTGGTATCAATTTTATAGACACCGCAGAAATGTATGCGGTGCCTCCGGCAAAAGAGACCGCTGGCGTCACCGAGACGTATATTGGCAACTGGTTTGCAGCCAATCCAGGTAGACGACAGAAATTGGTATTGGCCAGCAAAATCGTCGGCCCCGGGCTGCCGTGGATTCGTGGAGGTGAAAAGATTACCGCGGAGTCAATTTTGCCAGCGATAGAAGGCTCATTGAAACGATTGCAAACTGATTATATCGATTTATATCAATTGCATTGGTCGAATCGAATAAATCCGCATTTTTCTCGACATTGGCCAGGCGCCATCGATCCGTCGGCTGACGATATAGATGCGCACCGAGAAGAGATGCTAGGCATATTAGAGGCCTTAGACTCGGCGATAAAAGCGGGCAAAATACGCGCTTGCGGTCTTTCTAATGAAACACCCTGGGGTATTAACGAGTATCTAAGGCTGGCCGAACAAAATGGCTTGCCAAAGATGGTTTCCGTTCAAAATGAGTTTAATTTATTGCATTTGAAAGACTGGCCTTACGTGATCGAAACTTGCATCCATAATAATCTTTCGTACTTACCTTGGTCACCGTTGGCGGGCGGTGCTTTGTCTGGAAAGTACGCGGATGGCAAAAAGCCCGAAGGTGCACGTTGGACGATGGTGCAACGTAATGGCGTTTTTAGAGATACCTCGAAATCGCACGATGCCATCGCCGAATACAGCAAGATTGCTGAAAAATATGATTTACCGCTGGTGCAAATGTGTCTTGCTTGGGTTTTTCAAACTGCGGGAGTTTCGTCAACACTGATAGGTGCCACTTCCATGGCAAATTTAAAAGAAAATTTAGACGCTAGCGAGTTAGTGTTGAATGAACAAATGCTTGCTGATATTGGTGCAGTTATTAAAGAATATCCGCAGCCATTTTGATGGATAAACCTTGTCTGGCTATATCAAGCATATTTATAAGCAGAATCTTGATAAAACACTTGGCTAGACAATTGAGAACAGGAGCCTAATAGGAATCAGGCTCCTGAAATCATAGTTTATTTTGCGGCCCTAGTTTTGGGCCTAGTTATGGCTTTAGACGGCCCGACAAATTAAAGCTGAGACAGCATTGTGTCGGCATCGCTCACTTCAAAGCTGCTTGCCGCTTCAACATTTAGTTGGCTTACCTTACCGTCTTCGATCAACATTGAATATCGTTGAGAACGTACGCCACCAAAGTCGGACGTATCAAGAACCAAGTCCAGGGCTTTGGTTAGCGCGGCGCCACCGTCGGCAATCATGACTAAGTTTTCGGCATTCTGTTGTTGCTGCCAAGCTTTCATCACAAAAGCATCGTTAACCGACAAGCACGCTACAGCATCAACGCCGTGAGTAGCAAATTCATCATATTTCACCACGTAGCCAGGAAGGTGTGCTTCAGAGCAGGTTGGCGTAAAAGCGCCGGGCAGTGCGAATAAAACAACTTTTTTACCAGCGAAATAATCGGCAGCAGATACCGAGTTTTGCCCGTCTTTATCAATAACGGTGATGTTTGCGCTGGGAATTGAATCTCCAATTTTGATCATAATAAACTCCTGATTGGGTTTTGATGGAATACCAGTTATGAGATGACTATTGCGATGACTAAGCCCCGCAACAAAATTTGAAAGAGAGTTTTAGCACAATTGTTGTTAAAAGTTTGCGTAATTAAGAAAAAACCCGGTCATTTCGAGCCGGGTTGTTGGTTTTTATGGTTGAAGAGGCGGTATTCGCTATTATTCTAGTGTCGGTAATTCTAATTCGGGTGCTTCGTCTTTCAGGTCGCTGTCCAAGCCGTTTCTGAGTTTGTTTATTTCACCGTCAGTGCTAATGCTGTCATCTTTATTCGACGTCCATGAAGAACTCATTGTGTCAGTATCAAACTTCGGCTTAGCCTGAGTCATGTCCTTAAGGTCTCTGATCTCTTCCACAGCCTCATGGTCGCCAGCATAACTTGACACGCCGGTGAGGGCCGCGGCAACCAATAAAAACGTTTTGGCAATGCTGTGAGCTGTGGTTTTAAAGTTGGGCTGGACAGTCGCATTGCGTTTGCTCTGTATGGCTGTTGAATGAGATCTGCGACCGGGTAGTAGAGTGTTTTGTTGCTTAGGAAACTTTTCTAACTTAGTTAACATGGTTATTCCTCGAATTGTTTTGAAGGATGTTTTTTCGATCAAAACTCAGTTGGTTAAGTAAATGCATCGACAGAATGGGTAGTGTCTGATCGATCAAATTTAGTCTAGTCAAAGAATTTCAGGATAGAATGAGCTTTACTCTTCGGTAATTTGAAAATGCGCATTATTGCTTAAAGTTTAGATTGTTTTTAACACTTGGAAGAGGCGCTAAGTTACTGGCTAGTGGGCCTGACGATGAAAAGCAAAGAGTTGAGGCTGAAGGTTTGTGGACGAATGTCTTTCTTTTATTTAATCTGGCCGAAGTGTCTTGCCGTGGGGCTGTCACGGGTGCTTTGGATTAATCGGGTGGATTTTAATGCTGTTTGTTGAGAATCGATATGGGTTTTGTAAGCATGTTTAAAAAGTTTGAGATATGAAAGATATTAGATCTTATCTAAATGCCGATTGGTTGGAGCTCCTGCAGCTTGAGTTTGATAAGCCATACATGAAGTCATTAGCCGAGTATTTAGCCGCTGAGAAAGCGGCTGGTAAGGTGGTTTATCCTGCACTAGATCAGGTGTTTGCTGCCTTAAATGCCACGGCAGCCAAGGATATTCG
Source organism: uncultured Gammaproteobacteria bacterium (assembly GCA_964516915.1). Classification (GTDB taxonomy): domain Bacteria; phylum Pseudomonadota; class Gammaproteobacteria; order Arenicellales; family Arenicellaceae; genus Arenicella. Next base: position 42,277 of record CAZEXS010000003.1, on the reverse strand, counting down.
AATAGTGGTTCTGGGTCAGGACCCATATCATCAGCCCAATCAAGCGCATGGCTTGAGTTTTAGCGTGCAGGGAGATCAAGCCGTGCCGCCGTCATTGAAGAATATTTATAAAGAACTGAATGCCGACTTGGGCTGCTCGATTCCCAAAACCGGAAATTTAATCTCATGGGCGAAGCAGGGCGTGTTATTACTTAATGCGGTGTTAACGGTGCGCGAATCGGCCGCAGCAAGTCATCAGGGCAAAGGTTGGGAGCAGTTCACTGATTCGGTGATTGAATTAGTGAGTGCTCGGCAACGTAATGTGGTGTTTCTTTTATGGGGCTCCTCTGCCCAGAAAAAGGGACAAAAAATTGATCGAGATCGGCACTTGGTGTTGCACGCACCGCATCCGTCACCATTGTCAGCTTATCGAGGTTTCTTCGGTTGTCAGCACTTTTCAAAGGCTAACGATTATCTTGAAAAGATCGGTAAGACGCCGATAGATTGGCAGATTCAGTGATCGTCATGAGCGGCTAGGCTGATGCGTAAAATTTTGCACATTGATATGGATGCATTCTTTGCTTCTGTAGAACAAAGAGACTTTCCTGAATTACGCGGTAAGCCTGTGGTCGTTGGTGGCAAGCCGGGCAGTCGAGGGGTGGTGGCCGCCTGCAGTTACGAAGCGAGAAAGTTTGGTGTGCGCTCAGCTATGCCTTCCTCGCAAGCCGCAAAACTGTGTAAGGACGCCATCTTTGTGCCTCATAGGTTTGATGCTTATAGAGAGGCCTCAGCGAAAATTCATCAAGTGTTTCGCAAATACGCAACGGACGTTGAGCCCTTATCGCTTGATGAGGCTTATCTTGATGTGACTGAAACTGCTGAAGAATACGGTTCGGCAACGGAAGTAGCCAGGCGGATTAAGCTGGATATTCGCCAAACTACACAGTTAACCGCTTCAGCGGGTGTTTCATACAACAAGTTTTTGGCGAAAATTGCCAGCGACATGGACAAACCTGATGGAATTTACGTTATCCGGCCCGAAGCAGCTCAAGCGTTTATTGAGCAGCTTGAAATTAGAAAGTTTTTTGGTGTGGGTAAGGTTACTGAAAAGAAGATGCACTCTTTAGGGATATATACCGGTGCTGATCTAAAAGCCCTGAATCAACAGCAGTTGAAGGCCTACTTCGGGCGCACCGGCAATTATTATTATAATATCGCCCGGGGCATAGATGATCGAGCAGTGCGAAGCCATCGCGTGCGAAAATCAATCGGCGCTGAAACTACTTTTGATCGAAATCTGCTCGACAAAGCCGATATCTGGCGAGCACTGATCAAGCTTGCGGAACGAGTCAGTACCTCAATGACGGCGAGAAGCACCGCAGCTCGCACCGTTACCCTGAAAGTTCGCTATGCTGACTTTGTGTTAAATACCCGCAGTAAAACTGTGGGTGAAGTTATTAGAACTCACGCGGATATTTTGGATTTATTACCTGAGCTCTTAAAGAAGACCGAAGTGGGGCATCGACCAATACGGCTTATAGGGGTGTCGGTTTCCGGCCTAGTAAACCTCAATGAAACTCAAATTGACCGCCAAACACACACGACTGATTCGAATAATCAGTTGTCGGACGAAAGTACTGATCAGCCTCAATTGGGTTTGTTTTAGTATGAGTGGCTTTATTGAACTATCTGAAAAATAGCGCCAGGGCGGTTGTTTGTCGATGTGATGAGGCTAGAGAACTTAAACAAGGTCGACTAGAATGAACGCTTACTAGACTTGAGATGGCCCACAACAATAAAGAGGCACGCGGTTTATGTTACAAAAAGTTTGCGCTTTTATATTGTTCCGCCTGTGGGGTTGGACAATTATAGGCCAACCCCCAAGTGAGAAAAAATACTTGTTCGTGGCCGTACCGCATACCAGTAACTGGGATTTTGTTTACGGTTGGTTGGCCATTAATGCACTGAATTTGGACGTAAAAATTTTCGCTAAGGACATATTCTTTGTATGGCCTCTTAAATACGTCTGCGCTTGGCTGGGTGTTATGCCCGTAAATCGGCGTCGCAGTACCAACTTTGTCGATTCCGTGGCCGCAATGTTTGAAGATAGCACGTCGTTGGCGGCTTTGATTACACCTGAAGGTACCCGTGGCTATCGGCCTGTTTTAAAGAGTGGCTATTATCATTTGGCTAAAAAGGCGAATGTGCCAATAGTGGTGGCTGGCCCAGACTTTAAAGACAAAACGTTTACTATTTTGCCCGCTCGCAAAGCCTTACCGACATTTGAGGAAGATGAGGCCACGGTCATCGAGTTTTGTCGTGAACAAGTTGGCAGGCATCCTCAAGATAGTTTTCAGTAAAACGGCCACTCTAACATCTTTGTTAGTTTTCTGATGGTCGCGATCTTATTGCGTACAATTGTGCTTTGGGTAATTAGATGGGTGTCTGATGGTTTACGCCAGTCCGCGTTCTAAATTGATGTTTGAGTCAATGTTGACTGAATTGTTATTTGTGTTTTGAATATGCATGATAAGCGAAAAATGGTTGTCGCGATTTCGTCGCGTGCCCTGTTTGATTTACAGGACAGCCATCGTATGTTCGAAGAGGAAGGCGTCGAAGCTTATTGCCGATTTCAGGTTGAACATGAGAATGAGCCCTTAGAGGCGGGCACCGCTTTTCCACTTGTAAAAAAACTACTTCAATTGAATGAGATGGGCGAACCACGTGAGCGAGTTGAAGTTATCTTGTTATCGCGTAATAGCGCTGATACGGGGCTTAGAATATTTAATTCTATACAAGCCCACGGTTTGCCGATAACCCGAGCCGCCTTCACTAACGGAGGCAGTCCATTTCGCTATGTCGAACCGTTTGGCGCAGATGTGTTTTTATCAAGTGACCCAAATGATGTGTCTAGTACCTTGGATGCCGGTTTCGCGGCCGCCACCATGCTGCCGTCGGCCACCTCTAAAGACTCAGACAATCAAGATAAGTTGTGCATTGCGTTTGATGGTGATGCGGTGGTTTTCTCTGACGAAGCCGAACAGGTGTTTAAGCAAGACGGCTTAGTGGCGTTTGCTAAACATGAGGTTAAAGCGGCAAAGAAGCCACTGCCGGGTGGTCCATTTCGGAATATGTTGGCGGCTTTGCACAGTATCCAGTCGGAGTTTCCTGTGGATGAGTCGCCGATTAGAACGGCGATTATTACCGCGCGTTCGGCGCCTGCGCATGAGCGGGTGATACGAACACTGCGCGCTTGGGATATCCGCATTGATGAAGCGGTGTTTTTGGGCGGTTTACCGAAGGGTGCATTCCTAAGAACGTTTGGAGCCGATATTTTCTTTGATGATCAGCAAGGGCATTGTGAATCCGCTAGGCTGCATGTGCCGACCGGGCACGTGCCGCACGGTATTGCCAATCAAAAAGAATAGTAGGTTATCAGTGTATGTAACTTTTTCGACCCTATTTGTTTTAAGAACCAATTAGCTATAAGAACCAATTAACTATAAGAACCAATTAACTATAAGAACCAATTAACTATAAGATTAAGAATGCTAAAAAATCGCTAGTTTTTGCCGATTGATAACGCAAACATCTTAACGAAATCAGTAAATTAAGAGATAGATGAAGATAAGCCGATATTTGCCTACCTGTGTGCCCGCCATATTGCTGGCAATGCTGCTTGGTATGACAGCGATCTTGAACACAGCAGCGTTACACGCCGCTTTACCGCTTGCGATCAATGATGCACCAATGCCTTCGTTGGCGCCGATGCTTGAGAGAGTGGAAAAGTCTCTTGTGATGGTCACCTCTGAATCGGCCGTTCAGCTTCGTCGAGATCGATTTGATGATCCTTTCTTTCGGCGTTTCTTTGATCAGCGTCGCTCGGCTACACGAAAGCGCGAAGCCAATTCAGTGGGCGTGGTAATAGATGCCAAAGAAGGCTATGTCTTAACTAATGAACACGCAGTTCGAGGCGCGAGTAAAATAAACATCACACTCAGTAATGGAAAGCGAGTAGACGGCATTCTTGCTGGCATCGACCCTGGTTTTGATTTGGCGGTTGTCAAAATTGACCCGGTTGGTTTGACGGCTATCGAGCTTGGCGACTCGAGAGTGTTGAGGGTGGGTGATTTTGTTGTGTCTATTGGCGACCCTTTGGGCGGGCAGAATACCATTGTCAGTGGCATTGTTAGTTCACCGGCAAGACCCAAGAGCATGAAGCAGTATCAACGCTTCATTCAAAGTGATGCCGCTGTTGGTTCGGGTGTTTTGGTGGACTTAAATGGCCGATTGATCGGATTGAATTTGGCGCAGTCGAGCCAGACTCAGTCGAATTCGCGGATTGGCTTTTCCACACCGGTTAATATGGCCATGAAGATCAAAAGCCAGTTGGTCAGATACGGTGCTCCGCAACGAGGCTTTTTGTCTGTGGGGGTTCAAGACCTTACGCCACAACTGGCATCGGCCTTTGATTTGAAACAAACAGGGGGCGTGGTGATTACCAGCGTAACTGACGGCTCCAAAGCCGATGTTTCAGGCTTGCAGACGGGCGATGTTGTTCGAAAAGTCGACGATCAATCAATCAGAAGCCGTAAAGATTTAATGACCATTGTGGGGCAGCGTTTTGCCGGAGATGAGTTGGCGTTAACGGTGTCGCGTAAAGGGCAAGAAACAACCCTTAAGACTGTATTGGAATCGTCTTCAAGGACATCCAAAGTGGGCACATTGGTTCACCGTGAACTGGAAGGCGCAACGTTGAGTAATATTGGCCCTCAAAAGGTGAACTTAGACATCAGCAATGGTGGTGTCTTAGTCAGTAATGTAACGAAGGGCAGTGTCGCGTGGGAGCATGGATTGCGCGCGAATGACATCATCACCTCGGTTAATCGCCAGCCAGTCAACGATCTTGAGAGCTTTCGTAAAGCGATTTCCAGACAGGATGTTTTGATGCTTAACGTGATACGTGGTGACAATGCCATGTTCTTACTATTGCAGTAAACTTTTTCTAGATTTAGGCTATTTGCTATCTTTCATGGAGCATGAAAGACCTTACCCTTAAGGCTCGAAACAGTTTATTACGTCGGCAAATTTAGCGAAACAGGATGGAATCTAACTAAACTTATGTTTTGCGGTTTTTTTGCGCAGCCTGCGCGTGTAAAATTCGCTGTCACTAACACAATCGAACGTTTGAACACGCCACTATGTCGGATAATAAGTTAAATAAGCACAGTTCCACCATCACTCAGCCTAAATCACAGGGCGCCGGACAAGCCATGTTATATGGCACAGGCTTGACTCGTAAAGACATGGATAAAGCCCAAGTCGGCATTGCCAGCGTTTGGTGGGAAGGCAATACCTGCAACATGCATTTAAACGACCTTGCGGGGCATGTAAAACGAGGCGTGACGGAAGCCGGTTTGGTGGGCATGCGCTTTAATACAATCGGCGTCAGCGATGGAACAACTAATGGTACCGCCGGTATGGCGTACTCTTTGCAGTCCCGAGATATTATTTCTGATTCAATAGAAACCGTTGTTTCAGCGCAATTTTACGACGGCGTCATTGGTATTCCTGGCTGTGATAAAAATATGCCCGGTTGCATTATTGCTATGGCACGCGTTAACCGCCCGGCCATTATGATTTACGGCGGAACTATTAAGCCGGGTATTCATAATGGCCGCAAGTTGGATATTATTTCGGCGTTTCAGGCGTACGGAGAGTATTTAGTTGAAACCATCACCGATGATGAACGTCAGCAAATTGTTGAAAAATCATGCCCTGGGGCTGGTGCCTGCGGTGGAATGTATACGGCAAATACCATGGCCAGTGCCATAGAAGCACTGGGTATGAGTTTGCCGTATAGCGCATCGGCACCCGCGGTCGATCAGGAAAAAGTCGATGAGTGTGTACGAGCCGGAGATGCAATTAAGCACTTACTAGAGATTGATCTCAAACCTCGTGACATTATGACCCGCGAAGCATTTGAGAATGCAATGGTGGTTATTATTGCGCTCGGTGGGTCGACTAATGCGGTTTTGCATATGATAGCCATGGCACGCGCGGTGGACATCGATTTAACCGTTGATGATTTTCAAAGTGTCAGTGATCGAGTGCCGTTTTTAGCTGACCTTAAGCCGAGCGGCCAATACGTGATGCAAGATTTGCATGATATTGGTGGTACGCCTGCGGTAATGAAATTTCTGCTAGATGAAGGCTTGCTGAATGGCGATTGCATGACTTGCACCGGTAAAACGCTGGCCGAGAATTTAGCCGTCTTGCCAGCACTAGCAGATGACCAAGATATTATTAAACCGGTGTCTGAGCCGATTAAACGCACCGGACATATTCAAATACTCAAGGGTAATCTTGCCCCTGGCGGCTCGGTAGCAAAAGTTACCGGCAAAGAAGGCGAGAAATTCGTCGGCCCCGCAAAGGTATTTGATGGCGAACAAGCCATGATTGATGCTCTTGAGAAAGGTAATATTGATAAAGGCGATGTGCTGATCATTCGTTATGAGGGCCCCAAAGGCGGCCCGGGTATGCCGGAGATGCTAAAACCGACATCCGCCATCATGGGCGCTGGGCTTGGTGAGCATGTTGCAATGATTACCGACGGTCGTTTTTCAGGCGGTTCGCATGGTTTTATCGTCGGGCATGTGGTGCCAGAGGCTCAAGAGGGCGGTAACATTGCATTGGTGGAAAACGGTGATATTGTCACTTTGGATGCCGTCAACAATGTGATCGAAATTGATGTTTCTGACGAAGAGCTTCAAGAACGTCGCCAAGCATGGGTAGCACCTGAGCTTAAGTTTACGCGTGGTACGCTCGGTAAATACATTCGTTACGTGAAGAACGCTTCTATGGGCTGCGTCACCGACGAATAATGCTGACCGTTAATACGTTTGACTGGGCTTCGAAGTATTTGACCGGGCTTCGATGTATTTAAGAGTATTCAAGAGTAATCGAAATTAATCAAAAGTATTCATAGTCTATAAACTCAATGACGAATGTGCGTTACATAATTCTACTATCACTGCTTATCGCAGCAGCTGTCATTGGATTTATGTGGCCGCAACAGCAGGAACCAACCATCTCGTTCACCAGGCCTGCGACCGATGCTAATGAAGAGGTTCAACTAGCAGAGACGCTGTCGTCATTGGAGTCTTTAGCTCGCACTTCAGACGATCAGGCGGAGGATCAGTCCGCCGCAATTAAATTGATTGATCGTGAGCCGCGAGTGGTGTCTAACCAGCGCCCACTTAGCAAGCAAGAGTTGGCAAATCAGATTAGCTTGGCGCGGCAAAAGCTGGCACAAGTCGAAGCATTGAATGCGCGCAAGCAGGCGCAAGTAGAGCGAATTCTTGCGCAAGAAGACAGTGGCGAACGAGCATTAATTGAAGCGGAATTAGCCTATCGAATCGGAGGCTGGCGACAAGCTTGGCGCAGCGGTGATACCAATGGCTACTTCGCTCATTACAGTGATCAATTTACGCCCAGCGATGGTCGAACTCTGGAGCAATGGAAGGCCCTACGTGTAAAACGTTTAAACCCCAGTGCACCGATTGATTTAGACTTGGAAGACTTTGAGGTCAGCTTCGACTCTGTCACACAACGAAGTTTGGTAACATTCACCCAGTTTTATAAGTCGGGTAATTATCAAGATAAAATTAAGAAGCGATTGATTTTGGCCAACGAAAAAGGTCAATGGAACATCGTCTCTGAAACTCAGCAGTAACAAAATTATTACTTCACTTTTAGAACAAGACCAGGCATCTAAGCCTTTAGCTGATAGGCTGCGACCAACATGCCTAGATGAGGTTGTTGGCCAGACCGCCTTGCTCGCGCCCAACAAACCCCTGCGTTTGGCGATTGAAACTGGAAAGTTACATTCAATGGTTTTCTGGGGGCCGCCGGGTACCGGTAAAACAACCTTAGCGAAATTAGTGGCTCAGCATAGCGAGGCTACTTTTATCGCGCTTTCAGCGGTGCTCAGCGGGGTTAAGGATATTCGTGAAGCCGTGCAAACTGCGCAGCAAAAAGCGCAAATGGGCATGGGCAAAACAGTGCTGTTTGTTGATGAGGTGCATCGCTTTAACAAATCTCAGCAAGATGCGTTTTTACCACACATTGAAGATGGCACAATTATTTTTATCGGTGCCACTACCGAGAACCCGTCGTTTGAACTTAATAATGCGTTGCTTTCAAGGTTACGTGTCTATGTGCTTCAATCGCTCAGTGCCGATGAGCTTGTAAAGCTAATTGATCGCGCCTTGATCGAGCCCGAACGCGGCTTAGGGCATTTTGATCTTGAAATGCCAAGAGAGGTTAGATCATTACTTGCGGGCATGGTTGATGGGGATGCTCGCCGAGCGCTGACGATGCTGGAAATAGCGGCTGATTTAGCCGAAGATGGGCAGATCAACTCGGATTTGATTCACTTGATTCTTGCTGGTGGCGGCACTCGTCGTTTTGACAATAAAGGAGAAGGGTATTACGACCAAATGTCGGCATTGCATAAATCTGTACGTGGGTCTAATGCCGATGCGGGTTTGTATTGGTTATGCCGTATGCTCGACGGCGGTTGCGATGCAAAAGTGATTGCTCGGCGCGTGGTACGAATGGCATCGGAAGAGATTGGCAATGCTGACCCGCGAGCCTTACGGATCGCCTTGGATGCGTGGGAGGCGCAAGAACGACTTGGCAGCCCTGAAGGCGAGTTAAGTTTAGCTCAAGCGGTGGTCTATTTATGCGTCGCCGCCAAAAGCAATGCTGTCTATGACGCGTATAAGAAGACAATGCGTACTATCAAGGAAACCGGGTCCTTAGAAGTGCCACTGCATTTACGCAATGCACCGACCGCATTGATGAAGGAATTGGGTTATGGAAAAGAGTATCGTTATGCGCATAGCGAAGAGCACGCTTACGCAGCGGGTGAGGTTTATTTACCTTCAGAACTTCAGGATGTGAGTTTTTACCAGCCAGTTGAGCGAGGCTTAGAAATAAAAATTGCGGAAAAAATGCGGGCTTTGAAAGAAATGGATAAAAATAGCCGGTAAATTCGCAAATATGCCAGTTGATTGCTAAAAACTGTCAATCCTAGTGATAACGCCGTTATAAAGGCTTTCCTGATCTATATAATGGTCAATATGTCAATTATATGGTTTGGAGTCTATTATGAATAACGCTCGACGTCTGTATTCAAACGAGTTTCGCACCAATCGACCAACAAATGGGTTTACCAAAGGTTTCGCCGTAGACTTACATTCGAATATTAATCTAAATGATCCTTTGGTGAATGCGCATCAATGGGTGACCGTTCCTAATCCACATCGACAGAGAGCCTTGTTGCACGCCTGTGATAATTGCGGTGTGGTTAGGTCGGAAAACACGCAAATGAAAAATTGTGGCGCTGAGCAAGGGCAAGGCATAATCACCAAAGCATTAATGGTTATTAAGCATTAAATTAAGTTCTTGATATTAAGTGTTTTAGAAACTACGTATTCGAGAACTTAAGTATTGCAGGACTGGTTTTCGCTGATAGGCCATTTACTCTAGCTCAAACGCAACGATGTGGTCTGCATCAATTTCAACTTGAATTGGATCGCCGACTTCTAGATTGTTGTGGCTTGGGACTAAGCTCATCAATCGGTCACCGCCTTCGGTTCTAATAAAGTAAAGCGTTTGTGCACCCTTAAAAGATTTTCGTTCAACTTCGCCTCGAATGGGCCCCTCGGCTCGATAATTAACGTCATCGGGTCTCAGCAACAACTCCACGTCCTTGCCCACCAAATCGCGATTGATTGCCTGCCCTGTCACGTCGCCGAAACGAGTGGTTACGGTTGATTCATTCTGCATATGCCCGGCTATGAAAACTCCGTCGCCAATGAAATTCGCCACCAGTCGGCTTCGCGGTGCATGATACAAGTCAAATGAGGTTCCCCATTGTTGCAGTTGACCATTGGCGATTACGCCAATTTGATCGCCCAGCGCAAACGCGTCATTTTGATCGTGAGTTACCATGATCGCGGTCATGCCCGTGTCTTTCAATAGTTGGCGAACTTCGTAGCCCAAGGTTTCGCGCAAGCCTGAGTCAAGATTTGAAAAAGGCTCGTCCATTAATAGTAGACTAGGTTCAGGAGCCAATGCTCGAGCGAGAGCAACGCGCTGACTTTGGCCGCCAGAAATCTCGTGTGGATAGGCATCACGATACGCTTGCATACCTACCAACTCCAGCATTTTATCTACCTGTGATTCGACAAAGTTCTTATTTTTATTGTGTAGCCCGAACGAAATGTTTTTCGCCAATGAAAGATGAGGAAACAGCGCGTGATCTTGAAACACCATACCGACATTGCGTTTCTCCGGTTCTACAGTATGGCTGGGGCTTGAAAGGCTTTGGCCGGCGAGAGTAATGTTGCCGGTGCTGACATTTTGAAAACCGCCAATGGCTCTTAATATTGTGGTTTTACCGCAACCGCTGGGCCCTAAAAGGCAGCCCAGCTCACCTTCGGACAAGTCAAAGGAAACCTGGTCAACTACCGTTCTTTTTTTGTCGTAAGCGGCGCTTACGTTAGTCAATGATAGATATGCTTCGAGCATGATTCGCGCCGTATGATTAGGCGAGCAAATATTCAAGTAATGCTTTTTGGGCGTGTAAGCGATTTTCAGCCTCTTGAAAAACCACGCTTTGAGAACCTTCTATGACATCATTAGTACATTCCATCCCTCGGTAGGCAGGTAAGCAATGCATAAAGAGCGCGTCTTTATTGGCAAGACTCATTAGCGCCGCGTCAACGCAGTAACCTGAAAAGGCCGCTAAACGCTTTTGTTTTTCTTGTTCTTGCCCCATGCTCGCCCAAGTGTCGGTAACCACAACATCAGCGCAGTTAGCCGCGTCTTGCGGCGTGTCGCAAAGTTTTATGTGGGTATGGTTCTTTTGAATTAATGTCTCTGAAGGCTCGTAATTCTTGGGCGTTGCGATAGTCAGTTCAAAGCCAAATATACGAGCGGCATTCATGAAGGAATGACACACGTTATTACCATCGCCAATCCATGCGATTTTGGCGCCACAAATATTTCCACGTAACTCTTTCAAGGTTTGCATGTCGGCCAATAATTGACAGGGGTGAAAGTCGTCGGTTAGTCCGTTAATAACGGGCACACTTGAATATTCAGCCAGCGTCGATACCTGTTGATGAGAATCGGTTCGAATCATGATGCCGTCGACCATGCTTGAAATAACCCGTGCAGTATCTTCAATCGGCTCTCCTCTGCCTATTTGGGTGTCGCTAGGGCTGAGGTTGAGCGTACCACCACCAAGTTGACGCATGCCGACCTCGAATGACACACGAGTACGAGTCGAAGACTTGCTAAAAATCATCGCCAGAGATTTGTGCTTTAGTGGTTCGTAAATCGCACCATCCTTAGTCAATTTTTTAAGCTCAATTGCTCGATCGATGAGCTGGACTAAGTCTGCCGATGGTAAATCGTCTAAAGTCAAAAAGTGTTGTACAGTCATTGTTCTTGGTATTACGGTTTCTGGTGCTGGTGTATCTAAAGGTGTTGCGAGAAGAGAATGCTAAGAGGGTAAATTCTCGAGCACTGAGCTAATAGTCTCGCAAATGTTTTTGATCTGTTGTTCGCTGGTCACCACCGCCGGCAATAAACGTATTACTTTACCGCCGCCTGTGATATTTACGACCAGGCCGTTATCAAGAAAGATCTGCGCAAGCTTTGGATAGGCTTTGTCGAGTTCGATACCAAGCATTAATCCTCGCCCTCGAATGTCCACTACTTTGGCCGAGGTGCCGATGTGCTGCTGCAATTGTTTCTTTAATAAAGCGCCAAGCTCGGCTGCTTTTGTCACGTAGTTTTCTTCTTCGATTACATCCAGTACGCTTAATGCGACTTGACAAGCAAAGGGGTTTCCACCGAACGTGGTTCCATGGGTGCCTGGTGAAATTAGCTCGGCCGCTTTACCTTTAGCAGCGCAGGCTCCTATGGGAATGCCATTGCCAAGTGCTTTCGCGCTAGTAATAACATCGGGGACGATGTCTTCAGCTTGGTAGGCAAACCAGTTGCCAGTGCGGCCGATACCGGTTTGGATTTCATCGACAATCATCAGCCAGTCGTTTGCATCACAAATCTCACGCACGCTTTTAAGGTAGCCTTCGTCTGGCACTATGACACCAGCTTCACCTTGAATGGGCTCAAGCATAACGGCAACCACATTGGGGTTATCGCTGGCCGACTTGAGCGCATCCGTGTTGTTATAATCAACGTGCATGAATTCACCAACTAATGGCTCGAAACCTCGTTGAATAGCTGAGCTGCCACTGGCTGAAATGGTGGCCATAGTACGGCCATGAAAGCCATGGTTTGCGGTAATGATAATTGGCATGTCGATGCCTTTAGCCCGCGCGTGCAGCCTGGAAATTTTGATGGCAGCTTCGTTGGCTTCAGCACCCGAATTAGTAAAGAACACTTTATCCATGTTCGATACTCTGCAAAATACTTCGCCAAGTTTGGCTTGCGCTGAAATATGAAACAGATTGCTGGTATGCAGTAGTGTGCTTGCCTGCAATGAAATTGTTTGGCTAATTGTAGGGTGTGAATGACCTAAAAAGGTAACCGCAATGCCACCCAGCGCATCAGTGTAATGTTTACCGTTGGCATCCCAGAGTTCGGCGCCTTCACCGCGCACAAAACTAACTGGTAAACGTGCATAGGCGTGCATTAGGTTTGGCTCAGCGTAAGCCGAACCTTGTTGCTTCTTAAATTTTGAAAATAACTTTTTTAACATGATTGCTAGAACTAATGCCGATTGTGCTTAGATGTTTCAAACTGGTGTAGTGTATCGCAAGCGCTGCGGCCTGCATTAAAAAGCTGCGGCCTGCATGAAAAAGCTGCAGCCCGCATGAAAAAATAAAGCGCCCAGTTTGAGCGCTTTGCTGATGTACTTTACTTGTCAGTAAGTGTAAAACTAACTATCAAACTTTACAAACCATAAAACAAGATAATATTTCATAAAAATAGATATTTTTGAATTAAATTCGAATTTATTGTGTTTTTTAGAAATTTAGTTCAGCTGAAAGTGGAGAGTTCCAGTGCTTTGATATGTGTTTTTCGGTTGTAAGTTTATGATATTGTTTGAATAAAAGGAATTTTCTAAATTTTTGCCGTAACAGTGTTGACCTTTTTCAATTAAAACAAGACACTACGCGCTGTTTAATATTAGTCAAAATGGCTTTCGATTATGTCAGAAATTAAGAAATCAGATGTTAAAAAGGTAGTGCTTGCCTACTCCGGCGGGCTTGATACCTCCATTATTCTAAAGTGGTTACAGGAAGAATACGACTGCGAAGTCGTGACATTTACCGCTGACATTGGTCAAGGTGAAGAAGTGGAACCCGCGAGAGCGAAGGCCCAAGCCATGGGCGTTAAGAGCATCTATATTGATGATCTACGTGAAGAGTTTGCGCGCGACTATGTTTACCCCATGATGCGTGCCAATGCGATCTATGAAGGAGAGTATCGCTTGGGCACCTCCATTGCCAGACCATTGATTGCTAAGCGCCTTATCGAAATAGCCAATGAAACAGGTGCTGATGCGATTTCTCATGGTGCTACTGGTAAGGGTAATGATCAGGTGCGGTTTGAATTAGGTGCTTATGCTTTGCGCCCTGATATTAAAATAATAGCGCCGTGGCGCGAATGGGATCTAAACTCCCGCGAAAAACTCATGGCTTATGCGGCCGAACACAGCATTGAAGTTGAGAAAAAGAAAGACGGTAAATCTCAGTATTCCATGGATGCGAACTTACTGCATATCTCTTATGAAGGAGGTATCTTAGAAGATCCGTGGGCCGAAGCTGAAGATGACATGTGGCGCTGGTCGGTGTCCCCTGAAGACGCGCCGGATAGTGCTGAGTATGTTGAACTTGACTACGTGGGTGGTGATATCGTCGCGATTAATGGTGAGGCAATGTCGCCAGCAAGCGTTATGGCTTGGTTAAATAAGGTTGGCGGCGCTCACGGCATTGGGCGAGATGATATTGTCGAGAACCGTTATGTAGGTATGAAGTCTCGCGGGTGTTATGAAACACCGGCCGGTACGATTATGCTGCGAGCGCATCGGGCGATGGAATCACTCACACTGGATCGGGAAGTTGCGCATCTGAAAGACGAGTTAATGCCTCGTTACGCTAAGCTGATTTACAACGGTTACTGGTGGAGCCCTGAGCGGGAAATGATGCAGCGCATGATCGATGAATCACAACAGCATGCAAATGGTAGCGTACGCCTAAAACTGTATAAAGGTAATGTCACGGTTTCGGGTCGACAATCTAAAACTGATTCATTGTTCGATGAAAAAATTGCTACTTTCGAGGAAGACGATGGAGCCTATAACCAAGCTGATGCAGAAGGCTTTATTAAGCTGAATGCGTTGAGGCTACGTATCGCAGCTGAGAGAAACAAATCGAGCTAAGGCTTAATGACTCAATCGCCAAGCGTGGCGGTTATTGTGCCGCTATTAAATGAAATCAAAGCGCTGCCAAATTTATTGGCGGCGCTTGCTCATCTTGACGCGCAGGAGTTGATTTTGGTAGACGGCGGCAGCACTGATGGCTCTCGTGAATGGCTGATTGAAAACCAAAGCGACGATTTCAGAGTGTTACACTGCGAAGCAGGCCGTGCCCTACAAATGAACGAGGCGGCGACTCATGCCAATGCCGACAGTTTACTTTTTTTACACGCTGATACTATACTGCCCGAAGGCGCTTTGCAGGAGGCGACGCGCGCCGATTGGGGGCGGTTTGATGTGGAATTTCACGACAACATTAACCCTCAATCAACCTTACTTAGCCTAGTCGCGAGAATGATTAATATTAGATCGCGCATCAGCGGAATAGCCACCGGTGATCAAGCTATCTTTGTTAGGCGTCACCTCTTTAATCAACTGGGCGGGTTTCAGTTGATTCCGATCATGGAGGATGTGGATTTAAGTATACGGCTGCGGGCGAAATCGAAGCCATTATGTTCACGTTTGAAAGTACGAACCAGTGCCCGACGATGGCGGAAAAATGGCATTTGGAGAACTATTTTTCTAATGTGGTTTTTACGGTTGGCGTATTTTTTTGGGGTGTCAACCTTGCGCTTACACCGTATCTATCAGCATGTTCGTTAGCGCATGAATAACAATTATGAGCAATCTAGCCAGAGCGACATACCGTTATTGTTGTTTGCAAAGGCGCCCATCGCTGGTCATGTTAAGACCCGCTTACAAACGCATTGCAACGCTCAGCAAGCGGCTGATATAGCTGAAATATTACTTGAAGCAACTGTTGAACGCGTTTGTGAGAGTTGGCCGGGTTCGGTATTCATTAGCACTTGGCTGGATGCGGAGCATTCCAGTTTGGTTCGTATCTCTCGGCAATTCAGCATACCCATTGTGAACCAGTGTGAGGGCGATCTGGGTGTGAAAATGCGCGATGCTTTTAATCGTTTCGGTTACCCGATGGCTATTATTGGCAGTGATGCACCGCATACGGCACCTCGCAGTTTACACCAGCTGCACGACAACCTTAAAAATGGACGTTCGACAATCGGGCCCAGCCATGATGGCGGCTACTATCTTATCGGCTTGTGTCAGAAGTCCGACTATTTATTTGAAGGCGTTAATTGGGGCACTAACTCTGTGTTGAACACCACTCGAGAAAAAGCTAAACGTTCTCAGCTTAGTTTTGATGAGTTAGACTACCTTGCCGATGTCGACGAATGGAATGATGTTTTGTCAGTCAGCGTCGTTATTCCAAAACTGAATGCCTACCTAATTGATCAGAACTTGTTGAACAAACCCGCTGACTAAAACGGCTTTGGAGAAGCGAGTTTATTAAAACGGGAGCAGCGAGTTTATTAAAACGAATTAGTAAATTACTCAGCTAAGAAGATCACACCAAACTAAACCAGATTATAGGCAAGCTTGAGTGCTAAGCAGGAACAAAATTTAGCGCTACGCCATTGTTACAATAGCGCAGGCCTGTCGGCGATGGGCCATCATTAAACACATGCCCTTGATGGCCACCACAGCGCGCGCAGTGATACTCGGTTCGCGGTAATATTAATTTAAAATCACGCTTAGTGCCTATATGGCCTTCGATTTTGTCAAAAAAACTAGGCCAGCCTGTACCGCTGTCAAATTTTGTTGTTGAGTCAAATAACGCGAGCCCGCAGCCGGCACAGGTATAAGTGCCTTCTCGTTTTTCATTATTAAGTTCACTGGTGAATGGGCGCTCAGTGCCTTCTTGACGTAGCACGTCGTACGCCTCGCTGTTTAAACGTGCTTGCCAGTCCGCTTTACTAAGATCCCACTTTTCAATCTTTGTGGGGCGAGGGTCAGTTTGTAAACCTGAATTGTTCATGAGTTTTGATGTTGAAGGTTCTGGAGTCGCGCCATGTTTGCTATCTTCGGCACCTAACCACGATGCGGCTCCTACTAAGCTTACTGCGGACGTTGAAAGAAAAATTCTGCGATTCATAATGACTGTAACCAAGGTCTATAATTTCAGTGTAACAAACTGGCTGTGAATAGTAAGACCGTCTCTTGCTATAAATGATTGCCGCTTTAAAAAATATTATTAGTGAATTTGTGTAAATTGCAATTTATTTTTAACCTAGCATGCGGTAATGTCAAAGTGGTTGTGTGATTTAAACAACTTGAAGTATCTGGAATGAAAAACAATCTATGCAATTTTTCATTCATACTCTAACCATGGGAGACATTTAATGAGCAAACGCGAAGAATTGATTGCAAAATACGCTGGCGATCTAGAGAACAAGTGTGGCGAAAAAGTTGATATGAAACTATTGACCGCTGTAACTATTGGCTGTGGTCCGTCGATTTATAATAAAGATGCAAGTACGGTTTCAGCAGGCGATCCAAAAGAGTTGGAACGTGTTAAAAAGAATTTTTTGATTAAAAAACTTGGCCTCAAAGATTCACCAAAACTAGATGAAGGCATTCAAGCTGCGATTGAAAAGTATGGTCGTTCTAATCGAAATAAATATCGTGCGGTCATCTATTATTTGTTAGTAAAGAATTTTCGTAAAGCGTCTCTTTATAAATAGAGTGAATGACAAGTAGAGCGAAATTTCATTTGTAAAAAAGGCTGCTTAATGCAGCCTTTTTTATTGCGCATGTGCAGGTTCTAAATTAAGCGTTCTGTTTATTAGTACACAGTAGCAGTGGGCTAAAGAGCAGTAGATTTAGTCGCGCCAAAATGTCGCCGTAAAAAGCACCAGCAGTGTGAATAGTTCTAATCGGCCCAAGAGCATGGCAAATGAAAGTATCCATTTAGCCACGTCGTTAATTTGCGCGTAATTATCGCTGACTAAACCCAAGCCTGGGCCGAGGTTATTTAAGCACGCGGCGGCGGCCGAGAAGGCGGTGACCCAATCTAAACCTGCCAGACATAATGCAAAGCCGGTTGCTGCAAAACTCAGCATATACATAGAGAAAAATGCCATTACCGTATTGATGACTTTTTCACTAATTACCTGACCCCCGGTTTTGATCGAAAGTACCGCGTTAGGATGAACCAGCCTGACAATTTCTTTGCGACCTTGTTTATACATCAACTGAATACGCATTACTTTCATGCCGCCTGCCGTCGAGCCAGCGCAACCGCCCATGAAACTAAATAGAATTAACATTACCGGTAAGGCACCTGGCCACCACGAGAATCCGCCCGTGGTAAAGCCGGTGGTTGTGAAGGTCGAGATCATGTGAAACAGACCAAAACGAACCGCGTCTAGTTTGTCTGGGAACACATTCTGGCTCATCAGAACCGCCACTAAAAATAACGATGCGCTAATAACCACTAATAAAAAGAACCGATACTCACTGTCACTGAAGTAAGGCGTAAGTGTCTTGTTTCGCCAAGCGATAAAGTGCAATGAGAAATTTGCAGACGCAATCAACATAAACAGCATCGCAATACTTTCGATAAGCGCACTGTCAAAATATCCAATGCTGGCATCGTGCGTTGAAAAACCGCCAATCGCAACGGTAGAAAATGCATGACCTATGGCATCGAACATCGTCATGCCAGCTAACCAATATGCGAGTACGCAACTCACGGTGAGGCCAAGGTAGATATACCAAAGTGCTTTCGCGCTTTCTGTGATTCGCGGCGTTAGTTTACTGTCTTTCATGGGGCCTGGGGTTTCAGCCCGGTAGAGCTGCATACCACCGACACCCAGCATTGGCATAATGGCAACTGCCAGTACCACGATACCCATGCCACCTAACCATTGCAGTTGCTGGCGATAATACAATGTCGACTGAGGTAGTTGATCGAGATTTACTAAAATCGTCCCGCCCGTCGTAGTCAGGCCCGACATCGATTCAAAAAACGCGTCGGTGATGCTCAACGAGTGTCCACTGGCAAACACAAAAGGTAATGCACCAAAGGTCGCTAGAACGGTCCAAAATAAAACCACCACTAAGAAGCCGTCACGGTATCGCAAATCCTTTTTAAGATTTCTATTTGGAGCCCACAGAGCCAACCCGGTTATTAGCGTTACTGAAAACGACAGAATGAATGCCGTGCTATTGCCATCGTCATAAATCAGAGAAACGAGAAGCGGGGTAAGATGCGTGACACTGAAAATGCCCAACAAAACACCAAGAATTTTCGAGACCGTTTGATAGTGCATGAGCTAAAGGGGAGTCCGTATTGGTGTCACAAAAAACCTTGTTAGATGAAGGTGACGCTTACTTGGAATAAAGCTTCGACGTCACTGATACACGATTTGTTGTTCATGAAAATGATAACGTGGTCTTCAGATTCAATCAGTGTATCCACGTTGGGAATTATCACTTCACCATCTCGAACAATGGCTCCGATACCAGTACCCGGCGGAAAGGGTATTTCCCTGACCCCGCGCCCGACTACTTTCGAAGAGTTTTCATCGCCATGAGCGATGGCCTCAATGGCTTCGGCTTTTCCTCGTCGTAGAGAATGTACGGCTACCACGTCACCACGGCGAATATGCGCCAATACAGCGCCGATTGTGGCGACCCGTGGCGATATGATTACGTTAATATCGCGATGCTCTAAGTGATCGACATAGGCGGGTTTATTGACCAATGCCATAACCCGTTTGGCACCCAAACGTTTCGCCAGATTGGCGGACAGGATATTGATCTCATCTTTCTCGGTCACCGAGCAAAACACGTCGGCGTTCTCGATATTTTCTTGTAGCAGTAAGCTTGCATCAGCCGCATCGCCGTTCAGAACAACGGTTTTATTTACCATGTCGGCGATGGTGTCGGCACGCTTCGGGTCAAATTCTATTAACTTTACACTGTAACCTTTGCGTTCAAGTTCGCGCGCTAGGTTAAGGCCTATGTTGCCTCCGCCAGCTATGAAGACGCGTTTGGTCTTGTTGGTTTGACCGCGCATTTCTTGCATCACATTGGCGATATGTTCGCGTGCGGCGACAAAAAACACTTCATCATTAACTCTGATTTCAGTTTCTGACTTAGGTTTGATCACTTCGCCGTCGCGATAAATGGCGGCCACCCGTGTTTCAATATTGGGCATGTGAGTTTTTAAATCAGACAATGGGCAATCAATTAATGCGCCACCTTCAACCGCCTTAACACCCACTAACTGGACCAGGCCTTCGGCAAAATCTAAAACCTGCAGCGCACCTTGGAACTCAATGAGTCGAGTAATGTGGTCGCGCACGATAACTTCCGGCGATATCACCACATCCACATGGAAGCCCGCCTCGTGGTTAAACAGTTCTTTATTGTTCAGGTATTCTTTGGAACGCAGGCGCGCGATTTTAGTCGGCGTGGAAAACAGCGTTTCGGCGATTTGGCAAGCCACTAGATTTACTTCGTCGTTATTGGTGACGGCTAGAATTAGCGATGCATCTTCCGCGCCAGCAGCTCGTAATGTCGATGGATGCCCAGCGTTGCCTGCCACGGTTCTTATGTCTAAACGGGTCTGTAGTTGCTGGAGCGTGCGTTTATTGATGTCGACAATGGTGACGTCGTTTTCTTCGCCGACTAAAACTTCAGCAATGGATATGCCGACTTGACTGGCACCTAAAATCAAAATTTTCATGGTTGGCGATGAAGTGGCATGGATGACTCGGTCTGTAGTCTATTGCTTGGCACTTTTACTATTTAAATCTAGGTTTTTAAGTTTACGATACAAATGCGTGCGCTCTAAGCCTATTTTTTTAGCTAAAGCGCTAACATTACCGTCGACGGTGCTCAGATGGTGCGAGAGGTAGGCTTTTTCAAACGCTTCTTTGGCCAAACGCATATCATGACCGAAGTAATCAGGCAGGCTGGCTTGTGGCTTATCGGACTCAATATTGGCATCATCGCCGAGCGCTATTTTTACTTGAGGTACGTCTATGACTTTCTCTAGGTTTAAGATAATCAAGCGTTGAACTATGTTCTGTAACTGCCGAACATTTCCTGGCCAAGGGTAATCATTAAGCCATTGCAGCGCCGCCGGAGTGATTTCAGGTGCGGGCGCATTGGTGCGTTTCGACATATTTTCAATGAACAAAGCGATGAGTTCCGGCAAGTCTTGCTTGCGTTGGCGCAATGGCGGCACTTCGATTGGTATCACGTTGAGATGGTAATACAAATCTTCTCTGAACAAGCCGTCGCTCACGGCTTGCTGAGGATTGCGGCTGGTGGTCACAATCACTCTAACGTCGAGCTCCACGTATTGCGTGCCGCCCAAGCGCAAGAACTGTTGCTCTTGCAATGCGCTGTACAGCTTATTTTGGGCTTCTGGGTTAAGGTCAAGCACCTCATTGATAAACAAGGTGCCACCTTTTGCGGCTTCAAAGCGCCCCATCACAACCTTGCCATCGTGTTCGCTGCCAAATAATGCCTGTGCCACGTTTTCAGTGGGCATGCCCGCCAAGTTTAATTCGACGAATGCATTGTTTGCGCGCGGGCTATTTTCGTGAACTTGCTTTGCTACTAGGTGTTTGCCAGTGCCGGATTCACCTGTGATGAACACCCAACTGTCGGTTGGCCCGAGTAATTGAACATGACGCATGAGTTCGCGGCTGGTGTCGCTATTGGCGATCATTGACTCATCGCTGTTAAGCCGAGATTTTAACTGTTGATTTTCGGTGCGCAGTGAGGCGTTTTCTAAGCCGCGTTCAACACTCAGCAATAACTTACCGGTAGATAGTGGTTTTTCTAAAAAGTCATAAGCACCCAGTCTGACGGCCTCAACCGCATTTTCAACCGTGCCGTGCCCCGAAATCATTATCACGGGTGTGGTACCAAGCTTATCATTATCTACCCAATGCTTGAGAACGCTAATTCCGTCTTCTCCGGGCATCCAAATATCGAGCAATACCAGGTTTGGGCTGTCATCCTTGAAACGCAGACGAGCTTGTTCAGCGTTCTCGGCAACGCTTACCGTATAGCCCTCGTCTTGAAGGATATCTTTTAGAATATCTCTAATGTCTGGCTCGTCGTCAACAACCAGAATATGCTCGTTTGGTTTTGTCATAAAACTGTTATAGAAGTCCTGTTCGGCTGCTATGTCTCGGACTGTACGGGATTTTGATTGCGATTGCCACGGTATGTTTGCATCGCGTTAATCGGAAGGCGCAGGTGCATTGCCGCGCCGCCGAACTGGCTTTCGCTAGCCCACACTGATCCACTGTGCTCCTCGACTATGCGTTTTACGATCGCCAGGCCTAAGCCTGAACCTTTTGCTTTAGAGCTAACGTAGGGGTCGAACAGCGATTCTCGAATTTCGACCGGAATGCCAGCCCCACTGTCTTCGACGATTAGGTCGACATATTGACCTGCTACCTGAGCCGCGGTAAATGTGCTGATTTTGATCTTTGCTGGCTCTGATGAGCCATCGGCGCTTGGGGCCTGCGAGGGCGGAAAGCCGAGTTCTTCTAGAGCGTGACAAGCATTGATTACAAGATTGTTTAATACTTGTCTGAGGGCCGAAGAGTTTGCTTTGATGGAAGGCAATTGATCATCTAAATTGAGTTGAAGATCTACTTTGGTTAAGGTGGAAGCATGTAACTCAATCACATCACGCACTAATTGATTTAAGTCCAGAGGCGCGAGTTTTGCCCGCACCGGCTGGGCATAACTGGAAAAAGCATTGACCATCTCTTTCATTGACTCAACTTGTTGCACTATGGTTCGAGTGCTGCGGTCAAGTGTCTCTTGCAAGTCGCCTTCAACATGCTTGGAAAGTTTGTTTTTAATTCGTTCCGCCGACAGTTGAATGGGCGTAAGCGGATTCTTAATTTCATGCGCTAAGCGTCGTGCAACTTCGCCCCAAGCAGCGTCGCGTTGAGCCTGAATTAAGTTGGTTACATCATCGAATACAACTACATAGGTTTCACTGCCGTGCTGTTCGTCTGCAGTGTGGCGCAGTTGACTGCCGCGAACGATTAGCATTTGGCGACCGTGCTGGCCGAGTAGATTGATCTCATCTTGCCACTGTTCTTGTGCGGATTCGATGCCTTGATCAAGCAGTTCAAAAAAACGCCCAAGGTGGTTCTGTTTGCTGGCGAGTTCCAATGCCGTTTGGCCGATCGAGTCGCTGAGATCCAAACCTAAAATTTCAGATGCGGCGCTATTACTAATTTCAAGTTGTTTATCACTATTGAATGAGAAAACCCCCGAAGACAGATTGGTCAAAACCGTTTCCAGATAGCCTTTTTGCTGTTCGGTTTCGGTTTGACTGGCGATGGCCGCTTGCTGAGCTTCACTTACTTTGAGGCTCATATTGTTAAATGAGCTGGTGAGTATGCCAAGCTCGTCTTTGGTGGTGACTGGTAATTGAGCGCCATAGTTACCTTCCGCGATGTTTTGTGTTCCAGCGGCGAGATTGGCAATGGGCGAGACTAAGCGGCGTGAAACATAGACTGCGGTAAGAATCGAAAACAGCAGGCTAACGAGTGAGATTAGGCTGAGTGTCACCATTAGGCTGAACTTAAGTGGGCCGCGAGCAAATACCATTTGTTTATACTGCTTATTGGCCGATTCAACACTATTGGCAAGGGTGGCATACCTTAAGGGAAGGATTTTAGTCGCCTGCAAGCCGTAAAACTGTCGGCCTAGTTCGTTGATAGCGATCGGGGCGACGACTCTGAACTGTTGCACGTCGGCTGATAATGTTTCCAGCTGAGTAAAGGTTTGATTGAGTCGCAGCTCGGCAAAAGCTTCTTCTGAAGGTGTGCTGGGTAGGATGTTGGCGGAATTTTCACGAGAAAAAGCAATAACCCGCCCGTCGTCCGAATAGAGCGACAACTCGGCGTAGCCTTCTACTTCACGAATATTATCCAGTGTTCTCAGCACTCCGCCGGCTGGCGCGGCGCCTCGTAAATTATTTGCATAGCCCTCGACGTCGGCTGTGAGCTCTTCTTTTAAACCCTCGAGCGCTGACTGGCTAAGCAAGAGCGAATCATTAATGGTTTGTTCGATACGAACATCAAACCAGCTGTCGACACCTTTGTTTAAAAATTGAATAGAAAAATAGTACAGAAGAGAGAACGGTATGAGTGTTAAAAAAAGTACGATCGCGACCAGTTTTACCGTAAGGCGAGACCCCATCTCACCGCGTATGAACTGACGCAGCAGGCTAAATAAGTTAAAACCCAATACCAGCAATAACGCGACAATGCCACTGAACCCAAGCACGGTAATCCAGAACTGGAGCTCACCAAGTCGATCGTCACTTAATGACTTTACGATAACGAAACACAATGCAAACAATAACCCGGTACAAAAAACCGTAATCGGAATTGGGTGCGCGAGTTGTTTAATTAGTTTATGGATTGCCATTGCCCCCACCCAGAATCAAAGTTCCATTGAGCTGATGTAAACGCGGTTAGCCTTATTGGTGCGGGCAAATCGTATTTGCTGAGCGAAACTTTCAGTTCAATGGCAGGTTTCTCACGTGCATAAGCCGCAAACAAGTTTTGCACAGATTTGCTGATATGGGCAACACCTTGAGAGCTAGATCGAAACGTCGCCGGTGTTGGTTTATCGTCTCGATGCACTAAATATCGATTTGACAATGAATGTCGACTGATAATGAATTTATGTCGCTGTTGTTCACTGGGGAAGGTCAAAAACCACCACTTTTTTTGTACTGCAAAATCACAAATAAAAGTCAGGCTAACGCCACTGTCAATCGCATTACGAGTCGCTTCGGATAGATTGATCAATAAGCCGTTTTCACTGTGCTCTATGCCGTACTGGGCGTGGCTTGGGTTGAGAACAGCGAGCAATGCAGAGCTAAACAATATGATTGCTCGCAAAATTCGTTTAGTATTTTTTTTATTGAATGATTTCAATGCTTAGCTTGATTTTTGGGCTTTAGTTTTTCTTTCGACTTTTTCTTTTGATTTTGGCTTTTAATGGTGAAAGCGGCTGTATAGTCTCTCACCCGCCAATGTTTTAAGCGGATTTCTTTAATAAACTATAATAAAAACCATCCATTGAATGTACCCCAGGAAGAGTTTGCACACCAAATTCAAGCTTGATCGCAGCCGGATGGTCGATTTTCTCTACCATAGCATTCGCTGTGTTGCTTACAAACCGTTTTACCTGTGTGTCGTTTTCAGATGGCAGTATTGAACAAGTCATATACAGCAATAAACCGCCTGGTTTTAAGTGTTGCCAGAGATTTTTCAACAGTGCGGCCTGAGACTTATTCAGCGCTTTGATGTCGCTAGGGCGGCGGTGGTGTTTTATGTCTGGGTGACGACGAATAACGCCAATGCCAGAACAAGGTGCATCAATCAGAATTCGATCGTAGCCTGCCTCAGGTAATGGCCAACTTGCTTTTTTTGAGGCATCAGCAGCCTGCACTTTTGCGGTGAGTTTGAGGCGAAATAGTGTGCTCTCAAGTTGCTCGCACCGCGAAGCGGCTATGTCGAGGGCGTGTACGTTACCTCGATTATTGATGCTTTCGAGAATATGTGCGGTTTTTCCACCCGGCGCAGCGCAGGCATCCAGGATGGCGTGCCCTGATTGAGCTGCAAGAATACTGGCTGCAAGTTGGGCAGCAGTGTCTTGCACGGAACACCAACCTTGTTCAAAGTTGGGGAGCTGCGATACGTTTTGAGGGCGTTCGAGAATTATGCCGTCTTGTGTATACGGGTCGGCAATAGCGGCGATGTCACGCTCTTCGAGAAGTTTTAGGTATTCGTCGCGATTTGATTGCATGCGATTTACGCGAATACACATTGGTGGGCGCTGATTGTTGGCGTGCATAACGGCCAAAGAATGATTGGGCCACGCTCTTGTTATTTCTTCGCGCAGCCATCGTGGGTGGCTTTGTGTTGTTGCATCGGCAACTTCGGCTGGGTTGCGTTGGTAATTTCGCAAACAACCGTTAATCAAATTCTTCGCCCAAACTTTGTTGAGTTGTTTACAAGCATTGACGGTTTCAGCCACCGCCGCATGGTCGGCTGTTTGCAGATAGCGTAATTGATAGAAGCCGATCAATAATATGAAATGTACTACCCGGTCTTTTTTGCGAATCGGAGAGCGCAAATATTCTTTCGAAACCAGTTCTAGCTCGCCATACCACCGACAGACGCCGTAGACCAATTCTTGCACAAAACCTTTGTCTTGATCGCTGGGTTTGTAATGCCCTACATAGTCGCCGATTGCTGCATCTAAAGAACGCCCTTGGTCAATAATCTGCCAACAGAGTTTTGCCGCGTGTGCGCGTGTGTTTAGATGTTTAGCCATGGGTCTATGTCAGTATATCGCCTTTCGCGAGTGGATAACCGTTTTTGAATTGTTGCCAAGCTAAGGCTTTGCCGCCATCCCGCTGTAGTGTTTCCAAACGTATAACGCCGGTGCCGCATTGGATATCAATGCCATTTTCACCAACTCGAAGAACCTCACCCACAGGATTGTCTGCAATTGCATTGCTGATAACCTCCGCCTGCCATATTCGTAAGCGGGTGTCGTTATGGAGGCATTGGCAAATCGGAAACGGGTTGAAAGCACGCACTTTCTGTTGGATTTCCTGAGCGCTTAGCGACCAATTAATCACTGCTTCGCTTTTGTTGAGCTTTTTTGCATAGCTTGCCAAAGCGTCATTTTGAGGACATGGTTTAATCGACGGGTCGGCCACTAACTTCTCTAAAGTATCGCAAATACCCTCTGCGCCCAGCCGAGCCAGCTTGTCGTGCAAAGTGGCTGTGGTATCTTGTTTTGTGATCGGCGTTCTGTGCACTTCGAATATCGGGCCGGTGTCTAACCCAAGCTCCATTTGCATTATGGAAACACCGCTTTCGGCATCACCCGCTTCAATTGCTCTGTGTATCGGTGCCGCTCCGCGCCACCTCGGTAGCAAAGAAGCATGAATATTGATGCAGCCCAAACGAGGGATGTCCAATATCGCTTGAGGTAACAACATGCCGTAAGCCACCACCACCATTACATCGGGCTTTAGCTTTTCTATAGCTGCTGCTTGATCTTTAAGAGTGTGCGGCTGATATATTGCTGGGTGCCGACCTTCTGAATTATGGGCTTGTGAACAAATTAGTGCTTGCGCCGCCACCTTGACAGGGGAAGGCGTTAGTTTTTTCCCACGTCCAGACTTTCTATCAGGTTGAGTGTAAACGCCTATGATTTCATGATCTTTGTTCAATGCTTGCAGGGCAGGAACGGCAAAATCGGGAGTGCCAGCAAATAGAACTTTCATTTAAATGTTTATGATGTCCGTTTGGAAAGCCAGTTTTGGGCTTGGTGTTAGTCTTGGGAGCAGTGTTTAAGCTAGTTTAGCGCGCTTGATTAATTTTTTACGAACACGGTCTTGTTTTAGTCTCGAGAGGTAGTCAACGAATACTTTGCCTGCCAAATGATCCATTTCATGTTGGATGCACACGGCTAGCAAACCTTCGGCTTCGAGTTCGAAGATTTCGCCCTGGTCGTCAAGTGCCGTTATTTTAACGCGTTCTGCACGTTTTACCGGTGCGTTGTATTCGGGTATTGATAAGCAGCCCTCATCGTAGACTTGCTCACCATTTTGTTCAATGATTGAAGGATTGATCAGTACTCTCGGTTCGTTACGGTCTTCAGAAAGGTCCATTACGATTACCTGTTGATGAACGTTGACTTGAGTGGCTGCAAGCCCAATACCATTAGCGTCGTACATGGTTTCGATCATGTCATTGATCAGTGCGCGTATGTTGTCATTAACTGATTTAACTGGAGCCGCAACGGTGCGTAAACGTTCGTCAGGGTAAACAAGAATGTCTAAAATGGCCATGAATCGCCTATTAATCTCTAATATTGGTTACAGTTTCGATCTAAAATAACGTAAACTATATTCTACATTATTGACGTAACATGCTAAATTAACTGTAGTTATTGGTGTTTTTGTTGGTGGTTCTGCTTAGTGTTGATCTCAGTTTGTCGCAGTTTAACCCTAAAATTTACCGCCCAGCCCGCTAATTTGTATCGATCTGGCTGGTAGAGTCTCGTTTTAACAACCTCTAGATTTAAGTTTTATAAATTGTATTTGAGTGAGCGTAAAACACTATCATCGGTTGTTAAAAACCAGCCCTAAAAACTGATGATAGCTAAAGACTGCCAGATAAATACGTAGTCGATTTAAAGTAAATTACCGTCTGTTAACTACGTTTGTTTTAGCCGAGAGGCAGCAAACAAAGCGCCATAGCCGCATTATGAATCACCGGGGCGTCGTAGCCAACTGTTGATTGGTCTATAATCAGCTGAATACGGCATTATTGAGCAACCGAGAAGTGTAGGTTTAATTACAAAGCATGTTTTAGTGTGAGAGCATGCATAAAAAAATGATAAATATGAATATCAAAAAAGTGCCAAGTAAGCGAGTTCGCCTGATGAATTTAGTAGCTAGCCGACTAGTCAAGACAATGGCTTTGACGATGGTTAGCTTGTTTTGTATTTTGGTTTCGGGCTTCAATGCAAATGCGCAATCACTAAGATTGATAGACAACCATCCCGATCGTTATACGGTTGTTAAAGGCGATACCTTGTGGGACATATCTTCACGTTTTCTCAGCGACCCATGGCGGTGGCGCGAAGTCTGGAAGGGCAATCCACAAGTACAAAATCCTGATTTGATCTACCCAGGTGATGTATTGATTCTTAGTTTTGTTGATGGTCGGCCGGTGTTGAGGGCTTTGCGTCGTGAAACGGTTAAGTTATCGCCTGAACCTCGTGTGACTAAGTTAGCCGATGCAATTCCACTTATCGATCCGGCGGCTATTGAAGCGTATATCAATTCGCCATTGGTTACTGATATTAGCGAATTAGAGGAGGCAGGCTATATTGTTCGAGGTATGGACAACCGCTTGGTTGCCGGCAAGTACGATCAAGTCTATGCACGTGCGGTGTCGACCGAAAGCGAATCGTTTAGAATATTTAGGCCGGGCCGAACGTTTCAAGACCCAGTTAGTGGTGAGTTGTTAGGTTATGAAGCGGTACATGTAGGTGATGCGGACATGCTGAATCGTGGTGATGATATTTCTCGGTTGGTGCTCACAAAGACATATACTGATGCGGGAGTGCGTGATCGATTGAGACCGATCAACAAAACACAAGCACTGCCTTTCTTTTATCCCAAGCCGCCGGCCAATGATGACATTAACGGTATGATTTTGATGACTGAAAATGAGGCCACCGAGATTGGTGTAATGTCGGTTGTGGCGGTTAATTTGGGTGATCGTGAGGGTGTAAAAACAGGTGATGTGTTTCGTGTTCTAAGCCAGAAAATGAATCATACTGACCCCTTTGATGGATCAACCTATACTATCCCACAGGAAAAAATCGGGCTGGCAATGGTGTTCAGAGTTTTTGAGAAAGTCAG
>CAZEXS010000003.1:0-13294 GCA_964516915.1 uncultured Gammaproteobacteria bacterium | reverse complement strand
CTTGGCTAAGGTTCAATCGAGATCGACGGTGGTCGCGCCGCCAAAAAATAGCCTTGCTTAAACATTTTGGCGATATTGTCCAAGCTGTGGCTGTGACTGTTGATGAGGCCAAATATATTTTTTGCGAAGCTGAGGTCAATCAACGCCTGCGGCCTAATGCATTTCAAGTCGACTTGTCAGCCATTGAAAATGAGTTGGCATGGTTAGAGCAGCCTGAGCATCATCTTATTACCTATTTCGACGAAAGATACCCGGAGCAATTACGAAATATAATCGATCCGCCGATCGCTTTGTTTGCGGCTGGCAACCTGGGCGAATTAAACAAAGCCAAGGTGGCAATGGTGGGTTCTCGCAGACCCAGTCCCACCGGTGTGAAAATTACCGAGCGGATTGCGGGCGGCCTTGCGGAGCTGGGTGTGGATATTGTCAGTGGTATGGCGCTTGGGATTGACGGCATAGCGCATCACGCAGCGTTAGCCGCGGGCGGGTCGACCATTGCGCTATTGGGTTCTGGAATCGACGTAGTCTATCCAACTCGGCATCGAAAGCTCTATGAAAAACTAATCAGCGAGGGGTTGGTGTTGAGTGAATACCCATTGAGCTTAGCGCCCAGCAAATATACCTTTCCTGATAGAAATCGTTTGGTCAGTGGCCTCAGCATGGGAGTTGTAATCATTGAGGCTGCGCAGCGCAGCGGCACTTTAATTACAGCGCGTTTGGCGGCCGAGCAGAATCGTGAATTAATGGTGGTGCCTGGGTCAGCGCTAAGTGATCAGTATAGTGGTTCACATGAATTGATTCGAGATGGTGCGGCGTTGGTAACGAGTCTGGATGATGTGTTAATGCAGCTGAGTAAAGAGTTGTCGGAGTATTGCATTGCAGATCCAGATTTGAGCCCTGTAACGCAAGATAGTAGGCAATACTTACAAACATTGAGTGCCGATCAATCTAAAGTTCTGAATGCATTGGACTTCGAGGCTGCCTCAATTGACGCGATTATCGCAGCCTCTGGATTGGTGGCCGAACAAGTGTCGGTTATATTGTTGGAGTTAGAGCTTGACGGAGTAGTTGCCTCTGCGCCGGAAGGAGGGTACATTAGAAGCTCATGAGTTGGATTAACATTCACTTATTACTTTGGGGTCAATATGAAAGAAGATATGTTGGAAGTGCTTGTTTACCTCTTTGAATACTATATAGCTGATGGGCTTGGCTGGGATACGGATCATAAGGAAATTGAACAAGAGTTATTGGGTGCGGGCTTTGATGGCACCGAGATAGACAAAGCGTTTTTATGGCTGGAAGAGCTGTTGATTGTGTGTGAACAAGAGTCGATAAAGTCGTTCGATGATGGTAAAACCAATCTTGTGCGACATTTTCTACCTGAAGAGCGTGCACGATTTGGATCCGATGGGGAGGCCTTGTTGATCCGACTGATTAATACTGGGGTTCTAGACTTAAATTCTCGCGAGATGGTTATTGATAGAGTAATGGCCTTAGACTCTAGCGATGTTAATGTCGATCATATTAAATGGGTTGTGCTGATGGTTTTGAGTAATCAGCCGGGCTTTGAAGAGGTGGCTGAGTGGGCTGAAACGATTGTCACCAATGGTGTTGTTCCGTTGATTCATTGATTGGCCGTTTTGTCTAAGTCCTAAAACTCGGCTGTCGATAGATGGAATGCCGTAGTTACTTGACTGAATGTCTATGCAACAAGGCGGTAATCGTAAAAACTTGGTAATTTTGATCACAAAGCTTGCCCGTGCGCAGGAATAATTGGATACTCGCGCCCAAATTACACTTGAAAAAATCAGAATCTCTCGGTGTGTGTTTAGAAACCTACTTCCGTCGCAATTAGTAAATTTCCATTTATATTTTTAATGCGTAATGCTGATGGGTGTCGGTATAAAGATGTTGTTATCTTGTTAAAAACTCGGTTATGGTGTCGGTATATAGGTCGCGCGAAGTTAATTTTAATTGCATTGCTAACTGCACTGAAGGATAGAAAAAAGTTGATATGGGTAAATCTTTAGTGATTGTGGAGTCGCCGGCTAAGGCGAAAACGATCAATAAGTATCTCGGTAACGATTACATCGTCAAGTCAAGCGTTGGCCACATTCGTGACTTGCCCACTAGCGGTGGCGACAAGAAAAAGGTAGACGCAAAAGAACGAGCTCGGCAGGCCGCAATTACTCGCAAGTTGTCACCCGAAGATAAGATCGTTCACCGTAAGAAAAAAGCCAAAGAGCAATTGATTCGCCGCATGGGGATAAACCCTGATGCTAATTGGGACGCACGTTACGAAGTTTTGCCCGGTAAAGAAAAGGTTGTCGATGAGTTGGTTTCATTAGCTAAAAAAGCCGACATTATTTACCTCGCGACGGATATGGATAGGGAGGGTGAGGCGATCGCTTGGCACCTTCAAGAAGCCATTGGCGGTGATCCTGCGCGGTATCGACGTGTAGTGTTCAATGAAATAACCAAGCCCGCTATTCAAGCTGCTTTTGAAAATCCAGGCCCGGTCGATATGGCGCGAGTCAATGCTCAACAAGCTCGACGATTTTTAGATCGAGTTGTGGGCTACATGGTGTCTCCATTGCTTTGGGCAAAGATTGCTCGAGGCCTTTCAGCAGGGCGAGTGCAATCAGTAGCATTGAGATTGGTTGTTGAACGTGAGCGTGAAATAAGAGCGTTTATTCCTGAAGAATACTGGGATTTATTCGCCGACTTGAAAACCAAGTCTGGCAAAGAAACTAAGTTTGAAGTTAAGAACTTTAAAGGTGCGGCGTTCAAGCCTGTGAATCAAAGCCAAGCCGAAGCGGCGGTGGCTGATCTTGAAAAAGAAACGTTTGAGATTGGTGAGGTCAATGAGCGGCCAACATCGACCAAACCGACCGCGCCTTATATCACGTCCACATTACAGCAAGCGGCAAGTACGCGTCTGGGCTTTGGCGTAAAAAAGACCATGATGTTGGCACAGCGTTTGTACGAAGCTGGTTATATAACCTATATGAGAACCGACTCCACTAATTTGAGTAATAGTGCGGTTTCTGATTGTCGGGCGTATGTAGAAAAAGAATTCGGTAAGAAGTATTTACCCAAAGCACCGATTTCGTATTCGAGCAAAGATGGTGCTCAAGATGCGCACGAGGCAATACGACCTTCTGACGTGGCGATTAAGCCGACTCAGTTAAGTAATGTGGATCGAGACGCAGAGCGTTTGTATACACTTATTTGGCGACAATTTGTTGCTTGCCAAATGACGCCGGCGCAGTTTTTAAGTACCCGAGTTACCATTAATGCTGGTGACTATGAACTCCGTACTCGTGGGCGCGTGGTGGTTTTTGATGGATATCAAAAAGTTCAGCCGCCAATGAGTAAAGGTGAAGATGACGGTGTGTTACCCGCAATGAAAGTGGGTGAGCAGCTGGATTTACAGGCCATGTTGCCAAATCAACATTTCACAAAGCCGCCCGCACGCTATACCGAAGCCAGTCTAGTTAAAGAGCTTGAAAAGCGCGGTATTGGTCGACCCTCAACCTATGCAGCCATCATATCCACAATTCAAGATCGTGGATATGTGCAGGTCGAGAAGCGAAGATTCTACGCTCAAAAAATGGGCGATATTGTGACTGAACGTTTAGTTGAAAGCTTCAGTGATTTGATGGATTACGATTTTACTGCAACGATGGAGGGGGCGCTTGACGATGTTGCTCAAGGGCGTAGGCAGTGGCGTGATTTGCTTGACCAGTTCTACGCGGATTTTTCTAAGACCCTACTAAAGGCTGAAAACGACGACGATGGTGGGATGCGCGCGAATGCGCCGACTGAAACAGATATCGAGTGCGGTACTTGTGGCCGTCACATGCAGGTTCGAACCGGTAGCACTGGTGTCTTTTTAGGCTGTTCTGGCTATTCTTTGCCTCCGAAAGAACGTTGTAAGTCTACGATGAACCTAGTTGCCGGCGACGAAGCGGTTAATGTCGATGAGGATGATGAGGCTGAAGCAAAACTCTTAATTAAAAAGCGTCACTGCGCGATTTGCGCTACTGCGATGGACAGCTATTTTCTAGATGAAAAGCGTAAGTTGCATATTTGTGGTAATAACCCCGATTGCGCTGGGTTCGAAATAGAGCAAGGGACGTTTAAAATTAAAGGCTATGAAGGGCCGGTGTTGGAATGCGATAAATGCGGAAGTGAAATGCAGCTTAAGAATGGCCGATTCGGAAAATACTTTGGCTGTACCAGTGATGACTGTAAAAATACCCGCAAACTGCTTCGAAATGGCGAAGCGGCTCCGCCCAAGATGGATCCGGTAGCAATGCCCGAGCTTAAATGCATCAAAGTTGATGATCATTACGTGTTACGTGATGGTGCTTCAGGGATGTTTTTAGCGGCCAGTGGATTTCCTAAGAATCGAGAAACACGGGCGCCTTTGGTGGCCGAAATTTTGCCGCATCGCGATGAAATTGATAAGAAGTATACTTTTCTATTTTCGGCTCCTGTTGCCGATGATGATGGCATTCCAACTGTGATCAGATACAGCCGGAAGACTAAAGAGATTTACGTGCAGTCTGAAGAAGATGGCAAGGCTACGGGCTGGAAGTCTTTCTATGAAGGCGGCAAGTGGGTAGTTTCAGAGACCAAGCCTGTTAAGAAAAAGGCGAAGAAAAAAACCAAGAAAAAAGCTAAAAAGAAAGCGAAGAAGAAGGTAGTTAAAAAAACCGCTTAACAGTTATTTAGTCAAAAATACTCTGATTTTTCTAGATAAAACAAAGCTTTCGATAAGTTAAAGTAGAGTTTCACCTAGCAAGGCTATTCGAGTGCAATGGATTTTTATAAGGCTTGATCCGACTCGCTCAGAATAGTCCTTCGGTGTCCTCATTAGTCTCGATAATCCGTTCTTTGGGTATGGCGGGTTCTTCAATAAAGTCGTTTAGTCTGTCTTGGTATGACGGATTTTCAGAGCCATCGGCATCGTATGTTTGAGCTTCAATCGAAGGTTGGTCGCCTTGTTCGGTGATGCTGTCTAACAGGCTGTCGTCGACTGCACTATCATAGATACCATATTTTTCATTAAAGTCGGCGATCATTTTCTGCCGCAGTTTGTGCTCTGGAGTCATTTCCTTCAAAACAAACACTTCAGCTGTTGCCGACAATGCATCTTTACTAACTCTCAAGCCCGTTGTGCGATCAACATAGCCTGCTTCAATAAAGTCAGGTATTTGTTCTTCGTCTTGCTCTATATCAGCTAAGCCGGTTTTCATGTAGTCTACCCAAATGGGCAGTGCCGCTACGCTTCCAGACTCACCTTTACCCATACTGCGCGGTTGATCAAAGCCAACCCACACTGTGGTGACCACTTGTGAATTGAACCCTGAAAACCAGGCATCCACATAGTCGTTAGTGGTGCCTGTTTTGCCTGCTAGATCGGTGCGTTTGAGCGCCAGTGCTTTACGCGCGGTACCGCGGGTAATCACATCCTTCATCATATTCACGGTTAGATAGTTATTGGCGTGACTCATCACTCGCGGCGCATCGTAGCTGGAAGGCAGCTCTTCTTCAGACTCAGTTTCTTCGCTTTCATCAAGTGTCGAGGGTTGTTCTTCAGCGTCAATGATTGGCTCGGCTTCGTCAATCGTATCAGCCGTGAGTTCTTCATTCACTGGTGCTTCGGGTAAAGTGAAATAATCAGAAATACATTCGTCGCAAAAGTCAGCGGTGGGCGCCGTGAAGATAGTTTCACCGTTTCTATTGGTGATGCGTTCAATGAAATAGGGTTTAACTCTATAGCCGCCGTTTGCGAGTACAGCGTAAGCCGAAATCATTTCTAATGGTTTAACACCGCCGGCCCCCAATGCCATGGTCAACGATCGTGAAAACCGGCTCATGTCGATGCCAAAACGCTCAGCGTAGTCGCGCGCATAGGGTATGCCTACCGAGCGTAACAATCGAATGGACACTAGGTTCATTGACTTACTTAATGCCGTGCGCATTCGTGTTGGACCGTAAAACTTTCCGCTGTAGTTTTGCGGTCGCCATCGAGTTCCGTGTGCAGGGTCAGTTAGAACAATTGGCGCACCGCTTATCATGCTTGATGGGGTAAATCCCTGCTCAATGGCAGCCGAGTAAATGAATGGTTTAATGTTAGAGCCTGGCTGGCGTATTGATTGAGTGGCACGGTTATACTTATTAAGAAAAAAATCGTAACCCCCCACCAGAGAGATTACAGCACCAGAGCGCGGATCTAAGGAGATGATCGAGCCACTTACATTGGGGATTTGGCTAAGCGTCCATTGTTCTGTTGGCGCGCCCTCTGATGGATCGGCCTCGTCGCCAATCTTGGTCTCAGGAAGCGGTTTGATATAGACGATATCACCGATACTTAAAACATCGGCAACTTCAGCTGGTCGATCGCCCACTCGATTTACATCGATGTGCGGCTTTGCCCACCGTACTTGATTAAAAGATAGGTTAGTGAATCCTGATTCTCTTGACCACAGCTTGGCGCTACCCTTGTCGCCTTTTGATGCGTTACCTGCCGGAACAACATCTATGACTAATGCCGGTGTTTGTTCGACACTATCAGGAAATTCGCGGAGAACACTTTCGAAATGGGTTTCAGCATCACTTGAGGTTTCAAAGTCGATATTCGTCAGATCACTTTTTGCGATTGGGCCGCGAAATCCATGCCGTCTATCGTAGTCTTGCAAGCCCGAACGAAGCGCTGTTTTGGCTGCGTCTTGTTTGTCAGAGTTGATGGTCGTGTATACGTTCAGCCCTTCCCAGTACACGTTGTCACCATACTGCTCAATCAGTTGAGATCGAACCATTTCGGCTATGTGTGGCGCATCCACGCCGGTATCGCGGGCATGGCGCTTAGCGGTAACCGCTTGAGACTTTGCTGATTGGTAGGCTTCTGAGGTAATCCAACCTAAGGAAAACATGCGCTTAAGTACATAATCGCGTCGAATAGTTGCACGCTCAGGGTTGCGAATAGGGTTGTAGCTTGATGGTGCTTTGGGTAGGCCGGCGAGCATGGCGATTTGAGCCAAATTCAGTTCATTCAACGTCTTGCCATAATAAACTTCCGCGGCGGCTCCAAAACCATAGGCGCGATGGCCTAAAAAGATCTTATTCAGATAAAGGGACAGGATTTCGCGCTTTTCAAGCACATTCTCCAGTCGAATAGCTACCAGAATTTCTTTTATCTTACGGGTATAGGTTTTTTCAGGCGTTAAATAGAAGTTCCGTGCAACCTGCATGGTGATAGTGCTGGCGCCTTGGCCTGATCGGCCACTGTTGAAATTTGCCAGTGTAGCGCGAACCAGTCCTAATAGGTCAATGCCCAGATGATTGAAGAAGTTATCGTCTTCGCTGGCCAAAATGGCATTCACTAGAGCCTTTGGTGTGTCTTCATAGTCAATAGGTATGCGGCGTTCATTGCCAAATTCGCTAATTAGCAGACCGTCGGCAGAATACACGCGAAGTGGAACCTTCAGCTCTATTTGACGAATCCCTGCCGCATCTGGAAGTCCTTGGCTAAATTGCAGCACCGCAAATGTGCCGACTACTAGGCCAATGCACAAAAGGCTAGAAAAGCCGGTAGTAAGGGTTAACCAAGCGGAATTTTTATTCAAAATGAGGAGGAACGATCGATGTTGGGCTTAGTCGGATAATATATTAATTGTTGCATTTCCTAAATAGAAGTCTGGCATTATTGTCACGGGTTGGTTAGACTTTAAGGTAAGTGATTATAAAAAGAATATAAATATCGGTTTTTATGGAGGTTTCTTGAAACTGTTCAGTCAAAAATCCAAAGCGGTTGTTGGCGTTGATATCGGCACGCATTCCGTTAAAGTGGTCGAATTGGCGGGTTCTTTATCGAACCCGAGGGTTGTGGCGTGGGGTGTGGCTCCATTGCCAATGGGCGCTTTTTCAGAAAACGCGATAACAAACGCTGAGCTGATCGCCGATGTGTTATCGGGCTTATTGGTCAGTTCAGGCGTAAAGGGGACTGACGTTGCTATTGCAGTGTCGTCTTCGCATGCCATCACCAAAGTGCTTGGCATGCCGGCTGATATGAATGATCTTGACTTGGAAGAGCAGATAAGTATTGAAGCCTTGCATTTTATTCCTTATCCGATAGACGAAGTGAATCTTGATTTTGAAGTTTTGGGGCCATCGACCAGTAATGAGGAAGAAAACGAAGTTCTTCTCGTTGCGTGTCGTCGAACTATTGTCGAAGACTATATAGATCTAATAGAAGATCTCGACCTGTCTCTTGAATACGTTGATATTGATACCTATGCGTTGGAACGTGTCTATCGGTCGCAAAACAGTTTGGGGTCAAATTCTGATGAACCGGTGGCAATATTCGATATAGGTTCGTCGAGCAGTCATTTGATGGTGGTTGATCATGAACGGGTACTTTATTCGCGACATCAAAATTTTGGTGCTGCGCAATTGGTTAAATTGGTGCGAAAAGAATATGGAGTGTCGGCAGATGAAGCTGAAGAAATTCTAAATTCGTCGCAGCCTCCGGCCGATTTTTTACAAGCGGTTCAAGAGCCCTTTGTTGAAATGCTGCGTCAAGAAGTCAGTCGAGCCTTACAGTTCTTCTATTCATCCAGCTCACATTCAAATATCGATAGTGTAGTTTTGAGTGGCGCGTGTTGTTCTTTGGCTGGTATGGGCGGTGAGCTTGAGCTTAAATTACGTTCCAAAGTGATTGTCATGAACCCGTTTGTTGATGCTACTGTGCAATCAAGACGAGAGGCGGTGCTTGCTAAGGCGCCTGCCCTAAGTATCGCCTACGGATTGTCTCTGAGAGGATTGAGCTAATGGCCAATATTAATCTGCTGCCTTGGCGAGAGGCGCAGCGTCGTGAGAGAAACAAAATGACGTTGGTTATGTGCGTTGGCATTTGGTTGGTTGCCGGAGTAATCGTATTTGCAGCGAAAACCGTTATGGATTCACGAATCGAATACCAGGAAGATCGAAATCGGTATTTGCAAGGCGAAATCAATAAGCTTTCTAAAGTTATAAAAGAGATCGAAACTTTGAAAGATAAACGTGATGCCTTATTAGCGCGGATGGATGTGATCCAAAATTTGCAGCAGAACAGGTCGCAAATCGTGCATGTGTTTGATGATTTGGTGAGCAAGCTTCCGAGCGGCGTCTATTACGACACCATTAGTAAGACTGGGAAAGGGTTAAATATCAGTGGCAAGGCTCAATCTAATGGCCGTGTATCGGCTTTAATGAGAAGTTTAGATGCATCCGATTGGTTTGATGGTGCTACCTTGAAAGTGGTGAATGTGGTTGATGATAACGGTGCGTTGGTCAGTAAATTTGATTTAAGTGTGAAAGAAGAACGTAAAGATCAAGATCAAGCGATCGATAATTTATGATTTCTGACATATTCAATACTATTTAATAACTAATTAAAAGAAACTCTTATGGGACTAATTGAAGAACTAAACGGCTTAGATTTTAATGATATAGGCTCATGGACCCGTCGAGTTAAGTTGATTATGGCTACCTTAGTGGCTGTCGGTCTGGTTTTTGCTGGGTATCATTTTATTGTTAAAGAGCAACTTAAGCAGTTAGCCAGTGTTGAAAAGAAAGAGCCGCAACTCAAGAACACGTTTGAAGATAAAAAAGCGCTGGCCATTAATTTAGATGCTTATAAGCGTCAAATGGTTGAAGCAGAAGAAACCTTTGGTGTTTTACTTAAGCAATTGCCGAATGAAAGTGAGATTCCTGATCTTTTGATTGATATGACCCAAGTCGGCTTATCCAAAGGATTGCAATTCCAACAGATACGTCCTGGCACTTTAATCGAAAGAGATTTTTACGCTGAAAAATTGGTGAACGTTAGAGCGTCTGGTACTTATCATCAAATAGCCGGCTTTGTCAGTGATATTGCTGGTCTTCAGCGAATTATTAATGTAGATAATTTCAAATTGGCCCGAAGGAAGGGCTCCAATGAGCTTACCTTAGATGCTGTAACTAAAACCTATCATTACTTAGAAGAATCAGATGCTCAGTAATAGTAAAGACCGATTATCGCCTAGTAAATTAAGGCTGACGTTATTATGTATTATTGCGATATCCTTGTCGGGCTGCGCTGGCTCAGATATGAGCGAGTTAGAACGTTTTGTAGAAGCGACTCATAAAGATAAAAAGCCTGAAATTGAGCCCTTACCTGAGATCCCTCCATTCAAGGCTTTTGCCTATGCGAGTGAGAATGAGGTTGACCCATTTAGTTCGGATAATATAGTTGCCAATGACGGCGAAGGTCGAAATGTTGGTTCTATTAAGAGACCTAATGCAGATCGTCGTAGACAGCCATTGGAAAAATTTCCACTGGATGCCCTGCGTATGGTTGGGACTATCACCAAACAGGGTGTATCTCACGTAGTGGTTAAAACCAACGAAGGCACAGCGTTGTTGGCGACCATTGGTGAATATATGGGAAAGAACGATGGAAAAATTACGGCTATTGTTCCAGAGGAGCAGCGGATAGTGCTAGTGGAAACCGTGCTCGCGCCTTCAGGGCGTTGGGTAACGCGTGATGTAGAAATAATAATTGATGAATAAGAGAGACCTAGGAAGCAGAATTATGAAAGCAAATCGAATTCCAAACCGCTTCGTTCGCGCCGCAATGATAGTGACGCTTGCAGTTTTTGCGAGTATTCCGATCTGTTCCGCCCAAAGTGCCCAATTGACCGATATTGTGTATAGCAAACTTAGCGGTGATAACATTCAGATTAATATCGTAGCTGATGGGGAGCTGGCTAAACCCGGCAGTTTTAGTACTGATACGCCAGCTCGAATTGCACTGGACTTTTTTGGTATGACAAGCGATCTAGATTCTGCGCAGAAAATGATCGAAGCCGGTAGGGTGCGGAGCGTGGTTGCCGTAGAAACCTCAGACCGTACGCGAGTAATTATAAATCTCTATGAATCAGCACGATACCAAATCAGCGAGAGCGAAGATGGCTATTCGGTGGTTGTTTATAAAGAAGATTCAGACCTTAGCGCGGCAGTGAAACCGAGCGCGTTCTCTAAGCGGCCTGATGTGATGCCCGATGTCGCGGTTGAGAACATTGATTTCCGGCGCTCTGAAGCCGGTGGTGGAACGTTGATTGTCGATTTAAATGACGATAGTTTTGCGGTGGATACTCGTGAACGAGATGGTGAAATAATCGTCGATCTATTAGGCGTTAGTCTCACATCTGAGTTAGAACAAAGTCTTGATGTGACTGACTTTGCTACACCGGTTAAGAAAATCGATTCGTTTCAGAACGCGGATAACGTTCGTTTGGTCGTTGTTCCTCAAGGCAGATATCAGCATCTTTCATTTCAGGCAGGTGGTCGATTTACTTTGATTGTAGATCCGATTATCGAAACTGAAGAAGAATTGAGAAACAAAGAAGATCTTGATTTGGGTTTTGAGGGTGAGCGCTTGTCGATTAATTTTCAAAATATTGACGTGCGATCAGCGTTGGCGGTAATTGCTGATTTTACTGGAATCAATTTTGTGACTAGCGATGCTGTGCAAGGGTCAATAGCACTTAATCTTAAAGATGTTCCTTGGGATCAAGCGTTAGACGTAATTCTAAGAACTAAAGGCTTGGCACAACGCAAGACGGGAAATGTCATTTGGATTGCACCTAGCGAAGAAATACAGAATTACGAGCAAGAAGAATTAAAAGCTAAACAAGTGATCGCTGAATTTGCGCCGCTTTCAACGGAGGTAATACAAATTAATTATGCGAAAGCCGCTGATATTGCCAGTGTTGTCAAATCAGTAAAAGTGGTGCGCCAGGGTGATGTTTCTTCAACAGCTGGGCTTTCAGAGAGCGCTAGTTCGTCTCTGAATGTGACAGAGACCGAGAAGAATTCTTTACTCAGTCCTCGCGGTAGCGTGACCGTGGACGATAGGACAAACAGTCTTTTGGTGCAAGATGTAGCTGACTATATCGCCAATCTTCGCAAAGTCATAGCCAAACTAGATAAGCCGGTAAGGCAGGTTTTGATTGAAACTCGGATTGTCGAAGCGAACGATAATTTTAGTAAAGAGCTTGGAGCAAGACTTGGTTTTCAGCGCATTACCGAAAATGCACAGTTCCCCGGTTCAGACAGCACCAATCTTGGGACGGTTATCGGAAGCGGTACAACTGAAGGTGTAACAACTCTTTCAAACTCATTCTCTCAGCAGCAGCAGGCAATACAAGAGGCGGCTCTTAGAGATGAACTCGAAGTTGCACCTGCGTTAGAGTTCGATACTGGCCCAGCTGGTTTGGCTGTTGATCTGGCCGCAAATGCTATCGGTGGACAGCCTGCGGCGTCTTATGCTCTCGACCTGTTTAGAGCTGGAGCTGGTTTCAGTAACTTAATCACATTAGAGTTGTCTGCACTTGAAGCTGACGGTCGCGGTAAAATCGTCGCCAGTCCTCGTTTACTAACTGCAAATCAACGTGAGGCAAGAATTAGCCAAGGAAATGAGGTGTTTGTGGCAGTCCCGGGTGCAGGAGCAGGTGGGGCGGCTTTAGAACGCATAACAGCTGAGTTGGAACTCGTCGTAACGCCACAAATTACGCCTGACGACAGAGTTATTTTAGATGTTCAGATACTGCAAGACCGATTGATTCAAGCCGGCGCGGCTGTCACTACACTTGGTACCAAAGAAATTGAAACTCAGGTATTAGCTGATAATGGTGAAACGGTTGTAATCGGCGGTATTTATCAAGAAACAGAATCCAG
Organism: uncultured Gammaproteobacteria bacterium; assembly: GCA_964516915.1. Classification (GTDB taxonomy): domain Bacteria; phylum Pseudomonadota; class Gammaproteobacteria; order Arenicellales; family Arenicellaceae; genus Arenicella. The sequence goes on along the minus strand of CAZEXS010000003.1, from coordinate 523 downwards.
CGGTGAAACTAAAGTGCCTGTATTAGGCGACGTTCCAATACTAGGTAACTTGTTCAAAAAGAAGAGTAAATTGTCTAGTAGAACAGAGTTGTTGATATTTTTGACACCAAAAATAATCAGTCCTAAATTGAAATTGGGCTAACGATCACTATACTATCGAGAATTGTCTGCAAACATGTTTGCAGACGCTCTTTTTAGTGTATTGGCCGTTGCTGATGTTTTTACAGTGATATTCCATAAAGCCTGAATTGATTCTCGTTTGTTTCTCGCTAGATTCAAAAGTTTAATTGTTTCTGTCTTGTCTCTTATTGTTGAATATCTAGCTCGTAATGTGACCCTCAAACTTTCCCTCGAAGCTTCGAGAGTATTATGCAAAATATAATTTTAATCGGACCCATGGGATCCGGTAAAACCACTGTTGGTAAACAATTAGCCAAAAGGCTGCGATTGGATTTTGTGGATTCTGATCACATGATCGAAGATCGCTGTGGTGTGTCTATCTCAACCATTTTCGATATCGAAG
>CAZEXS010000002.1:47739-121448 GCA_964516915.1 uncultured Gammaproteobacteria bacterium | reverse complement strand
GGTGTATGAAATTCGGTTGGATGTTTTCCTTGCTGTCTTGTTCTAAAGGGTTATGGGTTGAGGCTTGAGGGGTTGAGGCTTAAAAGCTTGTGGTAGGGCTTGTGGTTTGAAATAGGGGTTGTGGGTTGAGATGTTACCCAAGTTTCCTGTTTTATGAATCGATAGGGGCAGCGAACCAATCTTCTGATGCTCAAACTGTTAGAGCTAGGGGTGTGGTGTTTTATTGGGCGTATCGGGTTTATGGTTTACTCGAGCGCGGTTGGTTGGTGATTTAAAATGATCTGGTGTCGTGAATATGGTTCCTACAGTTAAAAATAAGTGCTTGCCGAAAGCTGGCATTAAGCTGGCCGCTAGCTATCTGTTGGCGCTGTCATCGCTTGCCTATAGTGTGAGCAGCCTGGCTCAGCTTATCGAAACACCGTCAAATGAGTTAGCCCAAAAGCTATCGGCTGATGTTTATGCTATTGATGCGGATGGTAATTACGTCGACGAAGATGGTTACAGAATTCCTAGTGCCGACGAAAGTGAGTTTGACAATTACTCAGATTCGTTTGTGAGAGACTGGCGCAAAGCTGACCCTGAACATGAAGACACTGAATTTGGTGAATTCATGTACAACGAAGCGAGCACGCCCACAAAATTAGAAATGTTGCGCCTTATCAGCAAGGATACACCATCAACGGCGGTATTGTTGCATGCGGTTGCTATGGGCGTTGATATCGAAAGTATATTGCAAGCCTCTATCAAGTATGAGCCTGGCAAAGCTGGTGATTTAAGTGCATCGGCCGTTAGCGTTTTACCTGTATTGAGCGATGCTAAGGAATATCGATATGGGGGCTATGAGCTTGAAGACCTTGAGCGAGAGGATGAGAGCAAGCCATATCGAGTATCTGAGGTTATTGAGAAGTTTTTTGATGAACGCCAGGTATTGAGGCCTTACCCCGATTGGTTTGACGGGCAGTATCATTTCCTAGCCTCGGCGGCCGAACTGAAGTCCTTACAGGGGCTTCAGAAAGAATCACGATGGTATAAAACTAAGTCGACGCGTGATGTGCAAAAACGTCCGGTTTTTGTTTCATTATACGAAGCTACTGAGTCCGTCCTGATCGATGGTGAGGATCGCATTGTAGAAGCCCTTGCTGATGACCCAAATGCAGTATTGCCGGTAGTGTTTGTTTTTAATCGATTGCGTGAGCGCTCTATAGATCAATTGAATTATCCGAAAACCTTGCGTGGCATTCAAAAGGCTTATACTGAAAAGTCATTGATGTTGACTCCTGTTCCTGAATGGCAGCTAGGCGAGTACCATATGTACGCCGATGTTTCAGAGTTTTATGAGATTTTTGACATACCTGAAGAAGAAGATTTTGAGCCTGAAGATTGGCAAAAATTGCTTGAAGAAGCCGAAGATTACTCTGTCACTAATACGTCATTTTTAATGGTGGTTTTACCCAATAATGGCGATAGAGATCGTGACCAAAAAAATAAAGATAATGATTTAGATGTGAGTTTTCATCATTCGTCAAACTTATTGTATGCGGCCTGGGATAACCCTCGAACAGAAGCTGAGTTTCCATATGTTGCTCCAAGTGGGGGGCAAGCCGCCACATTGGATAACATCATGGGTAAGGGTTTGATTTTTAATCGACCAGATTTGCTAGCCGCTCTCAATGCATTGGGAGTACAAAAAGTGCCGGTATCCTATTATTACGTCGATAGCGCTAGAGTTAAGCCTTATGTAAAAGGCGGTCGTGCGTTATTGAATTCTGTGCAAGGTGTGATAACAAAACCAACGACACCCGGCGGTACGGGTGGATTTTCGCTTTGCGCATCACCTCCTTGCGTAGAACAGTAATTGTTATTGGTAGAATTAGTTTTATTAATCAGTTGTAAAAAAACAATTTTTAAAAGAATTGGTAACAAGTTAAGTGTTAAGTACTAGGGCAATATAAGCTTTAGAAGGTGAGCAAAACACTCCGAATCAGATAGCTTAAGTAAGTGTTCGTTGTTAGGACTCTTAGTGAGAGCTAAAAGGCCAGGTCAAATTATAATGACTATGTCTGATACTAGAGAGTGAAATGCTATTAATAATTTTGAAAACGGGTTTCGGTCCGAAAATTTAGCGCCATTTAGGTGGCATGTATTATGGGTCAGAGAAATAAAGGCAAGGCGATTTTGCTGGTGGCATCGGGTTGGGCTTCGGTTGCTTCCACAATGAGTGTAGGTCAGGTTGCTGACCTAGGCTTGCAACCAGCTGCAAACACATTTCGTTCATATCAGGACGCGTCATTGAATCGCGACTCTGGGCAATATCAGCCGCTTGATTTGCTCAATGATTTTTATCCTAGTATCGAGGTCAGCTTAAGTCGTCACGACAACGTGAGACGGCGTTCCAGTGTTCAGGAAGAAGACACGGTGTTGTCAATAAGTCCGACTTTAGGGTATCGAACAAACTTCGGTAGGCATGATTTTTATGCGGCTTATAATGGTACGTTCACATTCCATGACGATTTTGAGCAAGAAGACGCACAAGAAAATTTGTTCAATGCAAAATTAGGTTTGGATATATCACGTCGCTGGGATCTTGAACTATTTGGTTCTCTTGGTGATTCGTTTGAGCGACGAGGCATATCGGGTAGCCGGGACTTTGCAACTTTTGAAAGACTTGGGGTTGATTCACAACCGGAATCTGTGGATTTTGTCGGCTACGGAGTCGACCTGATTTTCGGCCGAAAAATTGGCCTACTTCAAGCTGTTTTGGGTTATGAGTATTCCGGCACCAGCTTTGATGCGGATCAGTTAGTTGATAGTGAGAATTTCTCTGATAGCCGTGACCGCTCGTCAGAGTCATTGCATCTTGATGTAAACTGGCAATTTGGCGATCGAACATCTGTTTTCGGGCGCATACAGAGAACAGATGTTGATTATGACCGTGAAGATTCTACACTAGATAGTGATCAAACAAACTTTTTGATTGGCCTTCGATGGAAGCCTGTAGGTGCATGGTCCGGAACTGTGGGGCTTGGAGCCACTCAGAAAGATTTTGATGATTTTAGGCGTGAAGGCTTTGATGGAAGTGTTTATTACGCGAACGTAAATTATGATATCACACAGTTCTCATCCCTTAGTTTCAATGCCGCGCGGACAGTAGAAGAACCTGGCGATGTGGAATCCGATTTTTATGAAAGTGAATTTATCGGCCTGGGTTGGAGACATATTTTTAACCCACGATTTTCGCTAGACGTGTACGCAAAAGCGATTGATGATGATTTTAATAGTGGACGAGAAGATCAATTTTTTGATTGGGGTGCAGAACTGAGCTATTCTTGGCGAAACTGGTTGACGGCGAGTATTTATTACGGCGATATCGATCGAGACTCAAATCGCGCTAATATTGCTTATGAAGACACTTATTATGGAATTAGGCTTCGTTCGGATTTGCGTTCATTGTTGCGTGGTTCGAGTAAGCAAAACCGTGAACCCAGTTCATTTGGAAAGCTAAACCGCATTGAAGCGGTTTCCGAATAATTGGTGTGTATTGATCGCTCTAATAGATAGTTTTAATTATTTATAAAAAAGCAAAGTGTGAAAAATTGCTTCTAATTTAGCGAACACGCTAAATTCGCGTTATAGTATGCTTTTGGCGGTTCGGAGCTGAATTTTCCGAAGTCAGCCTTTATCGTAAAAATCGATATTGTTTCAAATGGCATTACTTTATTTCTCATATACTAATTTGGCAGTGACACGGAGTTTCTACATTAGAGCTGATGCTTTAGTGTGCCAATTCAGAAGTGCCATTCTGGCAATATTATTTGCATTTCCCTTACTAGGATTAGTACCTCAATGCGGGTTTGCTCAAGACGATTTTGATCGAGGAATGGTCAATATCTATGGCGTAAATAGTGAAACCGTGATTGGCCAAGTCGCACGAACGGCAAAATATCGAGTGATCGCTAGTCGCGGTGATAAGAAATTAATCCAGTTTACTGAACGAGCTGTACCGGGTTGGGTTAGCGCTGATTTCGTTGTTGTTGATGAAGCCAGAAATCAGGCTGTGGTTCGAGTCGATGGGTTGAATTTTAGGTCAAGCCCTTCGTTAAGTGCAGGTATAATTACGCAAGTCAATGAAGGTTTTGCAAGTTCGATAGTAGATCGCAAGAATAGCTTTGTAAAATTATTAGCTCCCTTATCATTAAAAGTCTTAATCGATGATAGTGGTGGTCAGTTTGAACGCAAATGGAGGCGAGGCAATGCTGCTCGGGAATCTTCCCCAAGGCTGGCTATAGATCGCTTAGATAGAGGCGTCATTGCTGATGCTTCTGGCGATGACGTAACTTTAGCCACTAGGGATCGTTCTACTGATGTTGGAGTCAAGGCCGAGAGTGGCGCATTAAAATCAGTGCCTTCGACCGACGAAGTCTCGCAAGCTTTGCGTCAAGAATCTTCGCAAGCCAGTGATTCAGATGAAGTCGTTGATTTAGAAAGTAGCGATATAGAAAGTGACTTAGAGCAAACACATTTACTTGCTCCAGGAGACTCCATCTCGCTATTGGTTTTTGGTGAAAAAGACTTGAGCGTGCAAAATGTACGGGTACCTCAAAATGGTAAAGTTTCGTTTCCGTTGATTGGGCCGGTAACGGTTTTGGGTAAGACAACTTCTGAGGTCGAAACGGATATCGCAAAGCTGTTATCAAAAGGGTATGTTCGAAACCCCAGGCTAACAGTAAGTATATTCAGTTATCGCCCAATTTTCATTCGAGGTGAGGTCGCCTCATCAGGTTCCTTTCCATATGTCGCGGGATTGACGGTAGCAAAAGCATTAGCATTAGCGGGCGGTGTAAAAGCCTCTGCGGCTAATATCAACGGTGTCAGTATCACCAGAGATGGAAGGATAGTCGCACAAAATTTGTCTAATGACAGTCAAGTTGCGGTTGCTTCTGGAGATATTGTCAGCGTTGAACCCGACTTGGATGTAGTGCAAGCTGAGTCGTCGTATGTGTTTTTACATGGTGAGATCGAGCAGGCTGGAGCGTATGAGTTCAAAAAAGGTTTGACGGTAGAGAAGGCGGTTGTTTTAGCGGGTGGTTTTACACAGCGCGCATCAAAGAACAAAATCAGCATTTCCCGTTATGAAGATGCTGGGGAAAATGGCGAGCCGGCTAGTATGACAAGAGTCAAATTATACGAGCCAGTCAGGCCTGGTGATGTAATTAAAGTTGGAGCTAGCTGGTTTTGAATAATGCAGCGAACAAAGTGGCGCCACCCGTTAGCGGTGAACAAGTAGTTCGTGATTGGTTTTCGGGTTCGGGCGCACCTTCAGGCCAGCAAACAGCGGGTGACTCAGATTCGCTCGCCATCACTCTTACAGCACTTCTTCAGGTTATTAAGGAGAATAAATGGGGCATTGTTCTATTTACTTTGCTTGGCATTGTAGGTGGCGTGTTTAAAGCCTTATCTGAAGTGCCAGTTTATCAGGCAAGCCTAACAATGGCAGTCGAGCCAAGTAGCAACCGCGCTGGCAATCAGGCGTTATTTGATCCTTATGCATACCGATTCTATGAAACTCAATATGAGTTACTAAAGAGCCGGTCTGTTGCGGAACGAGTGGTTGATACTCTTAAACTCACTGAGCGAAATTCTGTAACTAAACTACTAATTCCGCCCACTCTTAGTTCTACGCTATTGCTTGAATTTGAGTCCCTTACAGGCATAGATATTACGCAAGCTGGCGAAGACATTAAGACAAATGTAAAGCTGACAGAAGAAGAAGCACTTCGAACTAAGCGATGGCTAACTGGTGTTGTTCAGTCTGGTGTCAGTGTGAGCGGTGGCGATAAAACTAATCTAGTTAATGTTACCTATCGATCCATTAACCCTCAATTTGCAGCTGAAGTGGCAAATGCCTTGGTTGAGGCTTATATTGATCAAGGTTTGGATTCGCAACTCAATCGCTCCCAACAGACAACACGATGGTTGTCGCAACGTATTAGCGAGCTGAAGAAAACTCTAGATGAGGCGCAGGAGAATCTTCAGGATTTTTTGATTCAAGAAGGCATGTTGGATTCTTCCAGGACCAGCGATATTACAACCGATGAATTACGCGCGCTGAATAATGAGTATGTGTCAGCACGATCCCGTCTTGACGAGTTACAAAAACGCTATGGTGCATTGCATCCAAGAATTGCTGAAGCGAGGTCGGAGTTATCTGCGGCTAAACAAAGGTTGGATTCCAAGTCACAGTCAATTTCTTCAAATAGGCTGAAACAGATCGAATTGGATAGACTTGAACGAGAGGTACTTAGTAATAAGGAGTTGTACGAAGCCTTTTTGAGCAAGTTTCGTGAGGCTGATTTGTCATCGTCGGCCACTCAGGTAGCACGGGCCAGAATTATTGATAGAGCCATGCCACCAGGAGGGCCAATCTATCCGCAAAAAGAACGTATCATTCTTATGTGGGCGATTGGTGGTTTGATATTTGGTATTGGCTTAGCTCTATTAAGAGAGCAGTTAGACAGCACATTTAAAAGCGGACGCGCAGTGGAAGGCAAACTTGGTCTCCCATTGTTCGGTGTTATGCAGGCAATGGACTCTAGTGTTGAAAATGTGGAACGTCATTATTTGGCGAACACGCGATCGGTGTTCGCGGAGTCAGTCAATCATATTCGAACCGGGGTTATGTATTCTAATGTCGACAACCCTCCTCAAGTTATCGTGATTACTTCGTCGGTGCAGAGCGAAGGCAAGACAACTTTGGCTTCGAATTTAGCATTGTCTTATGCGCAGATGGGAAAGACCCTTTTGATCGATGCTGATTTAAGGCGACCAAGAATTAAGAATATTGTTGATACCGATGTTAGCGAAGGTTTGGTCGATTATGTTGCCGGAGTCGTGAGTCTTGAAGATTGTGTACGCAAAGACAACGAAGAAGAAAAATTGTATATTTTGAAAGCGGGTACCACGCCGCCGAATCCTCTTGAACTGCTGGCAAGTGATAAGTTCGAAAAGACACTCAAGAGTTTACGTAACAGTTTTGATTATATTGTTATTGATACCGCTCCGGTGTTGCCGGCTTCCGATGCTGTTGTATTGGGTCAGATTTGTGATTGCTTATTATTGGCGATTCAATCTGATAGAACGACTCACCACATGGCGCGCGATGCGATTAAGCGCCTTAATGCCAGTAAAGTAGATGTTTCTGGCTTGATACTAACTCGAGCTAACATCAAAAAGGACAATCCTTACGCTTACGGAGGCTATTATGGTTACGGAGCTTATGCTTATATTGAGGATTCGGAAGGCTAGGTTCTCATGGGTAATTATGAGGCGGGTTTGATGCTGCTTAGTGTTTGTTTTTCTGATCTGGATGTGTTTTTGACTACGATCGTTTTTTTCTGATGAAATTGTCAGAGTCAAGCAGATCATTAATTCTTCGTATTAGTATGCTAGCGTTATTGGCTTTATTCGGCCAAATTTCTCACGCGAGTTTTCAACTTTCTAAGTACGCTAACCCGAAGTTGGCCATTAATTCATTGAACCTGCTTTGGAACCCTTTTTTTAGTCCTGAGTTAGCAAAAAAAACGGAAATTGATCGATCGATTGATGATGCGCGCCAGCGGATGGATTTCATGACTTTTTCTTTTGAGCGATCGCGGATATCCAAAGTATTGCGCACGGCCTTACAGTCTCAGATAAATATTCACCCCTTCGAATCAAGGCTATGGAATGAATTGATTCAACTTCAACGAGAAACGGATCTCACTGCCGAGGAACGAATTTGGACCATCGAAGCTGGATTGCTTTTGTATGGTTGGCGGGAGAGAGATAGAGCAAGATTGAGTGCTGGGTGCGTGGAATCACCGCCGATATTGATTGAGTCTCATTCAGGTATTTGTCGGATGTTGTTGGGGCAATTGACAGAGTGGTCAATTTCTAGAGCTGAGGGTCTAATGGGAATTAGTCCAAGTTATCTCAAAAGGCGTTTGGGCGAACTCGATCAACAGTATTCTTTGTCCAGTGCTCCCGCACAAGTTGGTTGGCAGTAGTGGGCGTGAAAATCTTAAATATTCAGCAACCGCTATTGTTCACAAAGATTGCCGACCTGTGTCAAGCAATTACATGGTATGGCCTGCTCGTATTGATTGGATATGCTTCCTTTCTGTTTGGGGGTTATGGGAGCGCGCCTTGGTTAGTATTCAGCGGGTACTTCTATTTTTGGGTGTGCTTTTCTGTTGTTATTTTTGGTTTCACCGGACGTATTAACAGAAATGCGATCAAATCAGCGAAGAGTATTATAGTACTTATGCTTTTATCATTATTTTGGTTATGGCTGCAGTTATATATGCCTTATGAACACGCGATATACGATGCTCTAGCCAGGCCAGCTAGAAGTGGTTTTCAGGCTCCTAATTGGTATAACCCGCTTGTTAGTTGGTCGGTAACACCGCAAAGAACACGCTGGCTGTTAATGAGTGAATTAATGATGTTCTGTTTGTTTTTTGCAACATTATCTACTCTTGATTCACGTCGACGCCTCAAACAACTTCTTGCTCTAATACTTGTGGTTGGCCTATCGCACGCAGTTATTGGCCTATTTGGGCAGTATACGAAGACAATATTCGTAGACGCCAAGCAAGTTGATGGTCACTTTAGCGTCGCGCGAGGCTTGTTTGTTAATCGTAATCACTATGCGGCGTTCTTAGTTCTCACTCTCTTCGGTGGCCTTGCCTACCAATTCAAGTTAATGTTGTCTCGACATTCTAGTAGTTTTAAGCAGCTACTCTTGTTACATATAAATTTCCGACATATGTTTATACTCACACTGGTCGCGGTGATTACTGTAGGTGTGGTGAGCAGTCAATCTCGGGCACCGGTGCTGAGCTTGGCGGTAGCACTGATCTTAGCTTTTATTATTGTTGGAACCGATCATTTTCGTAACAAGCGAGTGATAATAATTCCTCTTTTTATCGTAGGCGCACTTGCCTTTGTTTATTTTGGCGAACAACTGCTGGCTCGTCTTGGGTCAGAAGCACTTTCTCTTGGTGAGCGTTGGGACCAGTGGTTGATTACGTTCAAGGCAATCAACGCTAATCTGTTTCTTGGTTATGGAGGTGGCAGTTATATTACGGTTTTTCAGATTTTTCGAGATCAAACTGAATTGCGAGATGTTGTTTTTGCGCAATCACATAACCACTATTTACATCTTTGGCTAGAACGTGGACTTATAGGCTTAGTTCTATGGCTAGCAGTCTTCTTCTTAATTATTCAGAGAGCAAAAAACTTACTGCCAAACATCAAAAGTAACTTGGTGGGCGGAGTTGTTTTTTCGGCTCTCGTTGTTGTGCTAGCGGCACTGGTTCAATCTTTCGTGGACTACAATCTGCAAATGCTGAACATTCGAGCTTACTTTTTTATCATTGTGGCAATTATGTTCGCGTCGCCGCATATTAAGCATGAGCGTTCATAGATTGCGTTGGGAGTACTCTTCGTTAGTCGTTCCATTTATTGGTTTATTTACAAAAGGTTTTTAACTTTATGCAAAGCTCAAAAAAAATTCTAATCACTGGTGGTGCTGGGTTTCTAGGTTCACATTTGTGTGAGCGCTTACTAGCGCAGGGGCACGAAGTTTTATGTGTTGATAATTATTTCACGGGCACTAAAGCCAATATATTACATATGTTGGACAATCCTAGGTTTGAGCTTATGAGGCATGATGTAACCTTTCCACTGTATGTTGAGGTAGACGAAATCTATAATCTCGCGTGTCCTGCTTCGCCAATTCATTATCAACATGACCCGGTGCAAACCACGAAGACCAGTGTGCATGGGGCAATTAATATGCTCGGATTGGCGAAACGGGTAAACGCAAAAATCCTTCAAGCATCAACCAGCGAGGTTTATGGTGATCCTAGTGTCCATCCTCAACAAGAAGAATATTGGGGAAATGTGAATCCAATTGGAATTCGTTCCTGTTATGACGAAGGAAAACGTTGTGCCGAAACGTTATTCTTTGACTATCACCGACAACATGACTTACGCATTAAAGTGATGCGGATCTTTAATACCTACGGACCAAGAATGCATCCTGAAGATGGTCGAGTGGTATCAAATTTTATTGTGCAGGCGTTACTCGGTGAACCCATTACGATTTACGGAGATGGCAGCCAAACGCGTTCATTTTGTTACGTAGATGATTTGATTGAAGGCATGATGTCGTTAATGGTTTCTCCAGATGAATTTACTGGGCCGGTAAATATTGGAAATCCAAACGAATTTACCATTTTACAACTTGCCGAAACGATCGTTGAGTTGACTGGCTCTAATTCAGGAATCGTTTTTAAACCGTTACCCAGTGACGACCCTAAACAGCGCCGGCCTGATATATGCTTGGCCAAAGAGCGGTTAAAGTGGGAGCCAACTATCGAACTTAAGGATGGCCTCGTGAAGACGGTGGAGTATTTTCAAACCGTGGTTAATTCGGCTTAATCGATACGATCAAATTAGATTTGCTCATGGTAAAAAGCAACTATAAAAACCTTTGTTTAGATGTTTTGTGGTATGGCTTAGTAAGCCGTTATGTCCAGTGATTAATCAAATTTATGCTCAATAAGCAAGACCATTTATTGTTCATCGCTCCGACCGCCTACCCTTTGGGCGGTATAGCTGTATGGCTAGATTATTTGATGACCGGTTTACTAACGAACTCCATAGCACAGATTACTTTCGGCGCTGTTTCTGGTCACTATCACGATGCAAAAATATATTTAGAAAAATACCCCTTTGTAAATGCCGAAATCATTGATTGTGGCACTGGTACACAGGTTGCGCGTGCCTCCGCGGTTATCGAGCTGATAGAAAAAGTGCAACCAACAATGGTTGTGTGCACCAACATTGCCGATGTGTACTTCGCGACAAGATTACTTAAATCTAGGCAGGGCATTGAATATATTTTAGTTGCGACGATCCATGCACTTGAGCCTAAGTTAATCTCGGATATGATCGAGTACATTGATGTCATCGATCATATTGTTGTTACTAATAAGTTGACTCGAGCGGTTGTCAGTGAGATGACTGACTACCATGAAGAACAAATTCACTACGCTCAGTATGGAGTTAATTTACCTGCCGTAACTGATGTGGTAGTAACTTCGGTTGAGCCACTCAGAATTTTATATTGTGGTCGAATAGAGAAAGACCAAAAGCGTTGCCAAGACCTGGTTAAAATTGCACAGGGTTTAACTGATGGTGGCGTTAACTATCAATTATTGATAGCAGGCGATGGACCGTATAAAGACCAGTTATTGTCCGAATTAGGCAGCGAAAAAGTAGTCTATCTAGGCTCAATCCCGGCGGAGCAAGTTTCGGAGAAAGCCTATCGACAGGCAGATGTTTTACTATTAACGTCTGAATGGGAAACTGGCCCTATTGTTATTTGGGAAGCACTTGCTCATGGCCTGGCTGTCGTAACAAGCAAATACAGCGGTGTAAAAACTGAGGGAGCGCTGATTGATCAGATTAATTGCCTTATGTTCGAAGTTGGCGACGCACCGGGTGCCGTTACCGCTATTACCAGCTTATTAGACGGATCAAAACGTCGGAAGTTGTTTGACGCTGGCGTTGCACTCATTAGAGATCGCTATTCTCGCGAATTGTCCGTCAAACAGTGGCACATGGTGTTTAATGAAATTGCTTCGTATGAACCGCGAAGTCACGCTCGAGACTCTAAACCAGTGAAATTTTATAGTGGTGGCCGATTAGAATCCTTGTTTGGTTATCGTCTAGCCGAGCGTATTAGAAGGTTGCTTGATAAGCCGGTAATGATGAATAGCGCAGGTGATGAATGGCCACACGCTCACTCTCATGTACAGCCCGAATTCGGAGCGCAATTTGCAGACAGAATACTAGAGGTCGAGTCGGTTAATGTGGAATCTCGAGAGGCACAAGTTGAGGACTAGCTTAAGTGTGGTAATCCCCACATTCAATCGAGGTGAAGTCCTGCTTGAAACGATTGATTACCTACTTAGTCAATCGGTTTTGCCAAATGAAATTATCATCGTAGACCAGACACGATATAACGATGGTGACCCAGTCGCCCGTAAGTTAGCTGAGCTATCTGATAGAGAGTCCATCCACTGGATGCTGAAAGATAAGCCATCCATCCCGATGGCCATGAACAGCGGAGCAGTCATAGCAAAATCCGAATGGTTACTCTACATCGATGATGATGTTCGAATTTCGAAGGACTTTATTGAGTCGCATTTAGATACCATCACTGAATCGAGCAAGCTGGCGCATGTGGGGCAAATTGTGCAACCTTGGCAGCAACCTAATTCTAACGAGACTGTTCAGGTCAGTTCTTCTTCTTTTAGGGCAGATTTAGTGTTTCGGTTTAATCATTCGATGCCTGCTGAAATAAACAATTGCATGGCCGGCAATTTGTGCGTTAACCGTGGGGCTTTGATAGAGGCGGGTGGTTTCGATGAGAATTTTTATGGCGTTGCATACCGATTCGAGACCGAGTTTTGTAAACGGTTTTGTAAAGTTCATGACACCTTGTTTTATTATTCGCCAAAGCCGATTTTAAATCATCTGTACATAAAGAGCGGTGGAACACGCGCGCACGCTAACTATCTCACCTCAACATCGCCAGTCCACAGTATGGGCGACTACTATTTAGCCTTGCTGCACGCGCCTCCACTTGAAGCAATTGGGTATATAGTCAAGCGGTTATTTACCAGTGTGGTCGCTAAGTTTTATCTTTCGCGGCCTTGGTATATTCCGGCGCGTATGATTGCTGAAATCCGGGGCTTAGCCTCTGCATTGAAGGCATATAAAAAAGGGCAAAAGCTGATAAATGCTACGCAACTTGATGTCGGCAAGGGCCAGGCAGACCAGAGATCCATTAATGCCGGTTAAGTTAGCAATCGTTGCATCGCACCCGATTCAATATTGGGCACCGGTTTATCGTAGCTTAATGCGGCAGCCGTCACTTCAGATTAAGGTTTTTTACGTTGCCGAAAATGGTGCTGAAGAATACTTTGACCGAGAGTTTAATTGTTTGGTGAAGTGGGATCGGCCATTGACCGAGGGCTATCCATCAGAGTTCTTAAGGCCGGGTTTTACATTGGACGACTTTGGTTTTTTTAGCGTAGACGCTAACAATGTCAAGCAAGCACTCACCAATTTCCAGCCAGATTTTTTGCTCATCAACGGTTACGGGCATCGCGTCAATTGGCGTAGTGTGTTTGCAAGAGTCGCCAATATGAAGGTAATGTATATCTCCGACTCAAACAGTAAAGATATCCGGGCACCATGGAAAAAAACCATAAAGAAAATTTTACTGAGTCGATTTTTCAAGCGGGTTGATTATTTTTTAACCACCAGTCCGAGCAATACGGAATACTTAATCGAACATAATGCTGACGCTAGAAAGTTTGTGGCCGCGCCGCTTCCAACTGACATTGAATGGTTGAAAAAGCAGCAACAAAAAATCACGAATGAGCAAATCGTCAAACTAAGGAAAAAGTTAAATATCTCTGATGACCATAAAATAGTTTTGTATGCTGGCAAACTGGTTGCGCATAAGCGGCCTGAGGATGTTATTCGCCTGATTTATGAATTAAAAAATGAAAAAGTATCGGCGATTTTGGTTGGCAGTGGGGAACAACAAGCTAGTTTAAGAGAGTTAACGGCTGAGCTCGGGCTATTATCTAGGGTTGTATTCGCTGGTTTCGTAAACCAAAGCGGCTTGCCGAACTATTTTTGTTTGGCAGATGTATTAGTTTTTCCATCCTCAAAAGAACCCTATGGTCTGATTACATCTGAGGTCTTGCCATTTGGCTTGCCGATTCTAGCGGCTGACAATATAGGCGCCGTCGGGGCATCTATTCGTGAAGGCGTAAATGCATTGTTATATCCTTGCGGTAATATAGACAGACTTAGCAGCCATGCTCACTCTGTTCTGAGTGATAAGGAGCTCTTTCAACGTTTGTCGAATGGTTCCAGAGAGATCGCTGAAAATTTTGATGTTAGCGTGCTAGTCGATATTATTGTTTCCATCTGTCATGGAGACAGATAGGATAGACAAAAGTAAAGAAGTATTAAATTAAACCTGTTCACCTCCTTTGTGACGTGAAAGGCACTAACGGTTGCTCAATCATATGGTCTAATTAAGGTATGCCTTTAATCAAAACAATTCATTGTGCGTGTAACATCCTACGAATATGCTCAGTCTGTTCTTTGTAATTTTACTTGTAGCGCTTGCGGCAAGCGTAACGAATGGTCGAAACGCAGTTTTGGCAATATTCGCTATCGGATTTTTACAGGACCCGTTTCGTAAGTTTGTGCCTGGTGAGCCAATATATTTTATTGTGATGGTCGGGCTTGTGTTTGGCATGGTGTTTCTGAGCACATTGCAGCGCAGAGGTATGGATGGCCTGAAAGAGCCTTTTGTCGGCTGGTCTAATGAGGTGAGCCAACCGCTTAGTTTATTTTTAATAGTTCTAATGCTTCAGTTCGTTCACTCAGGTCTTCGCTATGGGAATTTCATTATTAGTCTTATTGGTCTTTTGTCTTACCTGGCCCCTTTCTTGGCAATCGTAGTTGGTTATTTTTTGGTCTCAAGTGAAAGAAATATACGCACCGTGATGTTGCAATATATTCTCGTTGGCGCGTTATTATCGCTGACGGTTATCATGTCTTTTTCTGGAGTTGACCATCAAATTTTTAAGGAAGTCGGTGCAGGATTAAAGATATATGACCAGGGGACAGTCCTACGGTCTTTTTCAGGGTTTATGCGAACCGGCGAAATTGCCGCTTGGCATATTGCCACTTCATGTTGTTTTATCGTAGTGTTGTTTTTTACCTCGGCGAAAAAACCACCCGCCGTTCTTATTGTAGTTCTGCTCATTTTTATGACGACCGCCATCGCGTTAACTGGACGCCGCAAAATGTTAATGTTGATTACGGTATTTGTTTTTGTTTATGGTTTGGGTTTTTCATATTATCGTCGGCGTTTGAATTTTAATTATGTTTTCTCGGCAGCAATGGTCATCTTTGCATTGTGGGGTACCGCGCAATTTTTGTCCGATGGTGATGACGATTTACGAAACTATGTTGCGCGAAGTACCTCTGTATACGGTTCGGCTACTTCGCGAGCCGTTGAGCTCGGAATTCAACCGATTGGCTGGGCTTATAATCGAGTTGGTCTATTGGGTGGTGGACTCGGCATTGCATCGCAGGGCAGTCATATATTTAATGTGTCTAAAATTGCTGGTGGCTCAGGGGAAGGCGGTTTAGGCAAAATTATGGTTGAACTCGGTTTGCCAGGCTTACTCACCGTAATATGGCTGGTAATTGCATTGGCAAAATACATCAACAAATCCTTACAATTGAGCGCACAGCCTTTCGTGCCACAGCACGTGATGCCATTGATGCTTGGTATTGCCTGTTTATTACTCGTGAATGTGATGACATTTGCGGTGGCCACTCAAGTTTATGGCGATACGTTTATTTTAATTATGATAGGACTATTGGCTGGCTTTCTATTTGCATTGCCTAGGCTTGTCATACGTGCAATAGAGGATAGTGCTAACCATTCGCTAGCAAGTGGCGCTTTCGCAAAATAGTGAATCTTAGTTTATTAAATGTATGAATATTATTGGTCTTAATGCTTTTCATGGTGATTCCTCTGCTTGTCTGTTTGTCGATGGGGTCATGTTGGCTGCTGCTGAAGAGGAGCGATTTAAAAGAGTTAAACATTGGGCAGGCTTCCCCGCTGAGTCAATCAAATACTGTCTTGAATCTAATGGGCTCTCGATCAGTGATATCGATGCTATCGCGATAAATTCGGACTCAAAAGCCGCTAGGTCTAAAAAGCTACAATATCTTCTTTCCGGTAAATCATCCTTGGGTTTAATTGCCGAAAAGCTTAAGGTGCGAGGCAAACGTAAAGGGCTCCAAGATCACATAGCGCAAGCGTTTCCCGAACAAGCATTCACAGGGCGAGTTGAGTTTGTCGAGCACCATTTGGCGCACCTAGCATCAGCCTATAGCGTTTCGCCATTTGATAAGGCGAGTATTATTTCGGTGGATGGCTTTGGCGATTTTGCGTCGTCGGCTTGGGGTTTTGGTTTCGAAGGTCAAATCCAAGTACAAAAACGCGTTTACTTTCCGCATTCTTTGGGGGTGTTTTACCAAGCATTGACGCAATACCTTGGTTTTCCGCATTATGGCGATGAATACAAAATAATGGGCTTAGCGCCTTATGGCGAGCCCAAGTACGCGGCCGAAATGGATCAAATCGTAAAGCCTAAAGATGACGGTTCTTTTGAATTGAATTTACGTTATTTTCAGCATCACAAAAAAGCCATCGGCTATGAATGGGACAACGACTCTCCCAAAGTCAGCCAATTGTACGACGATGCTCTTTGTGATCTTTTAGGGCCCACACGAGGTGATAATGAACCTCTTAGTCAATTTCATAAAGACGTAGCTCGTTCCATCCAAGATTGTTATGAACGTACGTTTTTTCATATGCTTAATCACTTACATGATAAGCATTCCAGCGAGCAGGGTGTTCAGGTTGAAAACCTGACCATCGCTGGTGGTTGTGGCATGAACTCCGTGGCGAATGGCAAGGTTCACCTTCATACACCTTATAAGAATGTCTACATTCAATCGGCAGCCGGCGATGCCGGTGGCGCGATTGGCGCAGCGGTTATTGCCGGCAAGAGGTTGGGTGAAGAGAAGCCCGATTTTGTGATGAGTCATTCCTATTGGGGACCAAGTTTTTCTAACGAGTCTTTAAAAGCATTGATAGACGAAAACCTGGACTCGCTCAACACAGCAAATTGTCAGCTTAGCTTTGATCTAGGTACTGATCTGCTTGTCGATAAAGTCAGTGACGCGATTATTGACGGCAAAGTGATCGGCTGGTTTCAAGGCGCAATGGAATGGGGACCAAGAGCATTGGGTAACCGTTCTATATTGGGCGATCCGCGTCGTGACGACATGAAAGACATTCTGAACTTGAAAATTAAGCGTCGCGAGTCGTTTCGACCTTTTGCACCCTCGGTGTTGAAAGAGCACGTTAAAACGTGGTTTGAGTCCGACGGTGACGTACCATTTATGATGAAAGTCTTTCAAATACAATCGGAGAAGCGTAAAGAGATTCCCGCCGTGGCGCACGTCGACGGTTCAGGGCGTCTACAGACAGTTACTGAGCAAGGCAATCAGCGGTACTATCAGTTAATTAAATCGTTTTTTGATAAAACTGGCGTGCCAATGCTGTTGAATACCTCGTTCAATGAAAATGAGCCAGTAGTGTGTACACCCGAAGAAGCACTGGCTTGTTTTCTAAGAACGAATATGGATGTGTTGGTACTCGGCTCACATATCATCGTTAGGGATTAACATGTCGGGTGTCAGTGTGCTTTCCAGTTTTAATTTGCCAATAACGATTTGGTTAGGGTTGTTGGCGGTATTTTTGGCTACATTAATTTCGTGCCTAATATTGTCTCACTATGCTTCATCCCTAAAGCTGATTGCCGAGCCAGGGGAGCATCGCTTGCACAGTAAACCCACGCCAATGGTGGGTGGTTTGGCTGTTTATGTCGGAGTGTTAGTCGGCTTCTTCATTGTAGATAGCACCTTCGCTAAACTGTTGCCCGCGCTGTTTCTTCTATGTACCATCGGCGCGCTTGACGATCGCTATGCTCTTCCCTCGTGGGCACGATTTGTGGCGCAGGGTATCGCGAGCTATATGATGATTGAATTAACCGGGGTGAAGCTCGATACGCTAGGGTATTTAACACCAGATAGCGAGTGGTTGCTTGGGCGCTGGTCGGTGCCGATGACGATATTCGCAACCATAGGCGTAATTAACGCGGTCAATATGTCAGACGGACACGACGGCTTAGCTGGCGCAATAGTGGCGCTGACCTTATTCGCTCTGTTAATTACCGGTGGTGACGCAGGGCTGGCAATGATCGGTTTGGCAGCGTTGCTTGGCTTTTTAAGCTTGAACATGCGATTGTTTCGCCCTCGCGCGCGGATTTTTATGGGCGATGCTGGTTCGACTACTTTGGGTTTATTGCTTGCTTATTTATTGATCAAGCATGCCCAAGCGCCCAATGGAATTTGGCCAGTGACGGCATTGTGGCTTTTGGCCTTACCGTTAGTTGACGCGGTTGCCGTGTTAATTGTGCGCCCGTTACGCGGGCGCTCGCCATTTGATGCCGACCGAATTCATTATCACCATCAATTGGTTGATCGTGGTTTGAGTGTCAACGTTGCGGTTTCGATTGCTTTGCTTATTCAAGCAGGTTTTATTTGCCTGGGCGTCTGGGCGTGGCAAATCCGCATAGCAGATCATTTACAGTTAATGGCGTTTTTAACGCTGTTTGTTGCTTATGTGATGAGCCTGCTGTGGTTTACGCGCAATGGTAAAGGTTCAATGCCCAAGAACCAATGATTAATGTACACCATAGTTAAATGTGCTGTGATCGAAGAATAATGAGCTTACGGTGAGAGCCGTATAAGTGTTGTCTCCATTTACTTAAAACGGATTTACTTAAAGGAGACAATCATTGAAGTCTAAGCTTTGCGCATTCCAGAAATTTCAAAGGTCGTAGTGCGTGATTTTCGCGACTCTTCAATACGCACTGGCAGAAATTGATCGGTTTTAGACAGCCAAAACGTTAAGGTGCGGTTTGGTCGTAGTTCACGTTCAAGCACCACCTTGAGTGTGTCGCGATCACCCAGCGATGTACTGATGGTTTCGTCGCCTTTCGAGCGTAATTTGTAGCCGCGAATCCGCTTCGATTTACCGTCCACTACGTATATTCGCTCTTGCTCAGGAAGATTACCTTTTAACAATGCCGTGGCAAACCACATGATGCAGTTATCAACCACGTAGCCTTGAGGCATATCGAGAGATTCCTGATCGCTCAAATTAACTTTGCGGTTATCCCAATCATAGCCAACCGAGTACTGCATTTTATCAACCGTGCCACCAGTATAGTTTCTCGCAACAGCTCTACCGTCAACCACTTCGAACTCACAAGACTCTTGTAAGTTGCTCTGCATTAGTAACAAGGCCATTCCCTGCGCCTTGGTTACAGATTCAATGGTGTATCCAGATTCAGTAGTGCTTAGGCTACTTTGCACTCGTCCTAAAATGGCGTTTCCGAATTTGCTAATACGAATTTTATACTCGATTGAAACCGGGTCTAGTGGCGATTGAATCATGATGCTATCGTCCGCTTCAATACTCAGCGGGTCGTTACTCAGGGCGTCGTTTTGAGAATGTAAGCCACCAGAAAAAAACAAGGCTATCAAACCTGCAATCCTGAGAGTGCTGAGTGGCTTAGCCGCCCAACGATGAAAAATTAACACTAAAACAGATGACGCCAAGGGTTGTTTGTTTTTGATGTTTTTAAATCTTAAAAAGTTCACTTGGTGCAACTTAGTAATCACAACATTATTAACGGCCTGATTGAATTCAGAATTACGTTAACTTACACATCAAAGGTTTGCAACTGGTCAGGCGATAATTCACCATCCAGTAATACTTGGCCATTTTGCGTACTCAGGCGACCCTGACAAAACCACTGAACCGCACGTGGGTAAAGCTGATGTTCTATCACATGAATACGTTGTTGCAGGCTATCCGGTGTGTCATTTTCATTGATCTTGATTCGGCCTTGTAAAATTACGGGCCCTGCATCCAACTCAGGAATGACATAATGGATGCTGGCACCGTGCCATTTTTCCTTCGCCTCTATAGCGCGTTGATGGGTGTTTACACCGGTAAATTTTGGCAGCAGTGATGGGTGAATGTTAACCAGCTTCCCCGCGTAATGGTTAACAAATTCGGGCGTTAAGATTCTCATAAACCCCGCCAAAATGACAATGTCGGGCGATACTCTGTCGATACGCTCCATCATGGCTTTATCAAACTCTAAGCGGCTCGAGAAATCCTTGTGATTAATGCAGTCGTGATCGATGTTAGCTTGCTCTGCACGTTCTAGGCCATAGGCTGACGCCACATTGCTGATCACCAAACGAATATCTAAATCCAGCTCGCCTGTTGAGGTTTGATCAATAAATGCCTGTAGATTACTGCCGCCGCCTGAAATCAGCACAACCGCTTTATTGTTTAATTGTGGTGGCTTGCCTTGGCTCATCTGAGGGTCACGTTTTATGCAGTTAGTGTGGTTGATTGTGCCGAATAAGATGTGTCTAGATTGATGGTAGACAACTACTCAAACTCTGTAATCACCACCTAAGCTTGATGCACCGTCTAAATCTTATAGCTCGGCGATTAAAGACTAAACGATGTGAACTTGCTTATCAGAAGAGCCGGCTTTTATCTCGCCGACCACGAACGAGGTTTCGCCCGCGGCATTTAAATGGGCGATTGTCGCGTCAGCTTGCTCGGCGTCTACTACTAGAATCATGCCCACCCCACAATTAAAAGTGCGATACATTTCGGCACGTTCGATGTTGGCCGTTTCCATCATCCACGTGAACAACTCAGGCCATTCCCAGCTTGCCTCTTCAACCACGGCGTGACAATTATCGGGCAGCACGCGATTTAAGTTGCCTGGAATACCGCCACCGGTAATATGCGCCAAAGCATGTACGTCTACTTCTTTCATAAGTGATAGAACAGATCGTACGTAGATTTTGGTGGGTGCTAACACCGCTTCGGCAAGTGGCCGGCCGCCGATTTCGGTGGTCAGCGGTACCTCATAGGTGTCGATGACTTTGCGTATTAAAGAATAGCCGTTAGAGTGTGCGCCGGTTGAAGCAAGGCCAATAAGAACGTCCCCCGCTTTTACTTTACTGCCATCGATCATTTCAGATTTTTCAACGGCACCAACGCAAAACCCGGCGAGGTCATATTCGCCCTCCGAGTACATACCAGGCATTTCCGCCGTTTCACCACCAATCAGTGCGGCATTCGCTTGTACGCAGCCTTCACCGATGCCTTCGACCACTTGAGCGGCAACCGTGGGTGTCAGTTTGCCAGTGGCAAAATAGTCCAAGAAAAACAAAGGTTCTGCGCCTTGAACTAATACATCATTAACGCACATTGCTACTAGATCTATGCCTATCGTGTCGTGTTTGTTAAGGTCAAATGCGAGCTTCAGTTTGGTGCCAACGCCATCCGTGCCTGAGACCAATATCGGCTCTTTATAACCTTTGGGCACTTGAAACAGCGCGCCGAAGCCCCCAAGACCACTCAAACAGCCTTCGCGCTGGGTGCGTTTTGCGACTGGCTTGATGACGTCAATAAATGCATCGCCCGCATCGATGTCGACGCCCGCGTCGCGATACGAAAGTGAGGATGGTTTTTCAGATTTTTTGTTATCAGTTTGAGACACGGCAATGCTCCGAAATCAGTCGTCAGTAAATACGAATTGGTATGTTGGCAAAATTGCTGCAGTAAAATATCATTAGCAACAACGAATTTTAGCGCCAAAATTTTCGCGTATTGTAGCTCTTTAGATCGCTATTGTGTATCGAATAAAAGCCAGTGATAATCCGCCATTAGCAGAAAAAACGCGATTTATGATCTATATACCTAATTTATTGACACTTGCACGCATCGGCTTGGTTCCGTGGTTGGTGGTATTGCTGCAAGATCAACAATACGGGTGGTCGCTCGCGGTGTTTTTGTTAGCCGGTTTCAGTGACGCTCTGGACGGCTATCTAGCAAAGCGTTTTGATGCAGTTACCTATTTAGGCTCTATTTTAGACCCGATAGCCGATAAAGTTCTGTTGGTCACCAGCTATATAATGCTCACCGTCATGCAAGTGGTGCCGTTTTGGTTAACGGTAGTCGTTGTGTTTCGAGATTTGGTTATCATTGGTGGCAACCTATTAATGGTCATGTTTTTTTCAACCATGGAGATGAAGCCTTTAGCGGTTTCCAAAGTAAACACGGTCATGCAGATCTTTTATATTTTCATCGTGCTTGCTGCCCTAAGTTTTGGCTGGCAATATCCGGGTTTTGTTGCGGTAATTGGGGGCTTGGTGGCGATAACCAGTGTGGTCAGTGGTTTAGGCTATGTGTATATCGGTGCTGTTAAAGCCACCAGAATGTCGGAAGAGGGCCTTAACCGCTAATGTCTGATCGGCCAACAGGTCAGCTTGCTTTTGCGCTTGCTGGTGACGACAAAGCCAGTTTTGATAACTTCTGGGGTGACGGCAATCCGGAGTTATTGCTTGCGCTTAAAGCCAGCGCGCTGCAACAGGAATCTAAAGTCGTCTATTTGTACGGGCCACAAGGTTGTGGCAAAAGCCACCTCAGTTTTGCAGCCATTAGGTTGGCCAAACAATCAAATTTTACCGCCAGCTACTTATCGCTTAGCGACGCACATATTAGTCATGAAATGCTTGATGTGATTGATGTCAGTGGCTTGGTCTGTATCGATAATGCGCACAGTTGGGCCGGTGATGGTATTAAAGAAAGGGCGCTATTTACCTTGTTTGAACAGATTAAGCATGCAAGTGGCCAATTGGTGGTCACGGCATTGCAGGCGCCAGCCGCCAGTAGCTTCATCATTCCAGATTTGGTCAGTCGACTTTCGAGTGGTTTAATTTACCCGATTCAAACCTTAGATGATGAACAACGATTCTTAGCACTGAAAATGCGTGCCAATCACCGAGGGTTAGTGATTGGTGATGATGTGTTGCGTTTTTTATTGAGTAGGGTAAGCCGTGACACAGCAAAAATCTTTGCGCTGCTTGATCAGGTGGATAAAGCATCGTTAGTAGAAAAGCGCAAAATCACCATACCTTTTCTGCAATCCTTACTTAATCGCTAGCGCTTAACTAACAACTTTTCGCAGGGTTCATTCATGATCTGCCGCCAGTTTAAGCGCCAGATTAGCCACTCGTTTACCCAGTGCAACGCACAAGGCTCGTTCGTCCGACGAAATCGGCCGAGTGTTATTGCTCCCGGCTACATGACTGGCGCCATAGGGTGTGCCACCTGATATGGTTTTACTTAACGCAGGTTCGCTGTAAGGAATGCCACAAACAATCATGCCGTGGTGTAATAAAGGGTTCAGCATCGACAGCAAAGTGGATTCTTGCCCACCATGCATGGATGAGCTTGATGTGAAAACCGCAGCGGGTTTGCCGCTCAGTTCGCCGCTCATCCACAACGAGCTGGTGCCGTCGATAAAATGCTTCATTGAGGCTGACATATTGCCGAACCGAGTCGGGCTGCCAAGTATTAAAGCATCACAGTTTCGTAAGTCATCCAGCGTTGCTACTAAATCAGTATCAGCCTGAGCAACATCGTCATGGTCAATAGAAGTTGCTTGATTGCCAATTGTTCTAACACAGCGCACCACCGCTTCACATTGTTCGCCGGCCGAGCCAACGCCGCGGGCAATAAGGCGCGCCATGGCTTTTACTGAGCCCAGTTGGCTGTCATAAACGATCAGTATCTTCATGGTCTTTGCTACTTGCTAAACACTAATAAATAAAAGGCTAATAGCTTATGCACTAAGGCAGAATAGCCGCCGCGTTTTCCGGTGGACGGCCAATGGCGACTTGATTGCCTGCCACAAGAATAGGTCGTTCAATAAGTATCGGCGTCTGAATCATTGCCGCTATTAATTGGTCACGGCTTAATTCCTCATTATCTAAGCCTTGTTCAGAATATTCGGTTTGGCTAGTGCGAATCAGGTCGCGTGGCTCCATATCAAGGCCGCGCAGAATGCTATCAAGTTGTTGATGGCTCGGGGGTGTCTTTAAATATTCAACAACCGTAAATTCTGCTCCGTGCTCTTCAATAAGTGCTAAGGTTTGGCGCGACTTCGAGCACCTTGGGTTATGATACAAAATGATATCCATGATTTTTCTCGTAAAACTGATTTATGGCTGATTATTCTTTAAACACCACGCTATTACAAATTTTCGATGTGCCTATCGCGGTAATAAGGCGCTTTCGTTCCGACAGGTTGCCAAGACATGCCTCGGCCTTGGCCTTTAGCTCGTTGCTAGCGTTGGCACCGATGATGGCCATTGCCTTGTCGATATTCTCCTTATTTGCCGGTACTGAGCAACTTGGTACATCGTTGGAAGACTTTATCTATAAGTTTTTAGTGCCAGCTGCGGGCGACGAAGTGCGTACCTATCTGGATCAGTTTACAGGTCAGCTCGGCTCGTTAACGGCGCTGGGTTTGTTGTCATTCTTTCTCACTGCCTTATTGTTGCTTGCCAATATTGAATCGTCTTTCAATGACATCTGGCGCGTGAAACAAGGCCGAACCATGACCTCTCGTTTAACCATTTATTGGGCTTTGGTGTCATTGGGCCCCATCATGATGGGCGCCAGTTTAGCCATATCCGGCTATCTTTTGGCTTTGGCGGCGGGTGCCGTTGATGGCTACGCGCAGCAGGTGAATTCAATTGGGGTGTTGATGCTGCCGTTTTTATTAGAGGTGATGGCCTTTATGTTGCTGTATTTAATCATGCCCAATGTGCGAGTGAGCTTAGTGCACGCTATGGTGGGTGCCTTGGTCGCCGTGTGTTTATTCGAATTTACTAAATGGGGCTTTCGCTTTTATATTGCCAATTTTGCCAACTACAAAGCGGTATACGGGGCACTTTCCACACTGCCCGTATTTTTAATTTGGGTGTATTTATCCTGGGTAGTTGCGTTATTTGGCGCCGAAGTAGTCGCGGTCTTACAACAGAAGAAGCTACTAAATAACACGTTGTTGGACAAAATAACCGCATCGTCTGATTCGGCATTAGTTGAATCTGATAACGACGAAGATCTTGCTGAGCGACTAGCAAAGCCTTTGGAGAAAGGCTAAAAGAACAAAAAAGAGATATGAAAGTACAGCGAGATTAAGGTCAGGGCTTAATTTAAAACCAAATTATCGACGCTTATTTTTTCTGAGTCACGTGCCGCTATTTTTAAGCTCAGGTTAGGGGTGAGATCGTATTGCTTGTTTTGCAGTTTCCAACGTTGTTTGAGTCGGCCTAATACTTTGTCTGGGTACACTGTTCGCCCATGCGAGCCGTTATACGCGGCCAGTGCTTCAACCGCATTTGGGTACTTATCAAGATAGTGGCGTAAAATTTTACAGCCATAGCGCAAGCTGGTCAGCGGGTTAAAAAGATCGTCTTCTGGCTTGCCTATTTCGTCTTTCCAAAACGGCATTACCTGCATTAGCCCCTGAGCCCCTGCGTGTGATAAGGCATTTCGGTCAAAATTGCTTTCGACTTCAATCAAAGATAATACAAGCTGCGGGTCAAGGCCTTCTGCGCGTGCTTCGCGATAAATTGAGCTTAATAATCTGATACGGTAAAACGCATTTGGAACTCTGCGCTCGATTTTTGAAGACATGGCTGTCAGCCATATTAACGAATCAATATCCGTGGTGTTGGTCTGGGAATCATGAGTTTCTTGCTGCAAGGCCTGAATCAGTGCTGGGTCGGTATGCTGTTTTTGTTGGGCATGTGTTGTGCTGTTGACAAGGCAAGCCAAGCCCGCTGCTATTGCCATTACTCGGCAATTCGCCAATCGTTTACCCATGAGCACCCAGTTAAGCATCGCTACGACAATGCCTCGTTAGCAAGCCAGTTTGCTATACCGGCTAAAGGCAAGTCTTGCGCCGACTCGGCGCCGCGTTTTTTATATTCTACTTGCTGATTCTTTAAGCTTTTATCTCCAATCACGATGCGATGCGGTATGCCTACTAAGTCAGCGTCAGCAAACATGATGCCTGGCCGTTCGTTACGGTCATCCAATAGTACGTCAATATTAAGCGCTTTTAGTTCAGTGTATAAATTGTCGCAAGCGGTTCTGACATCTTCCGATTTTTTATAGCCAATCGGCGTAATCACCACTTGAAAAGGCGCCATGGCGCTGGGCCAAATTATGCCGCGATCATCGTGGTTTTGTTCAATTGCGGCGGCCACAATTCGCGACACCCCAATACCGTAACAACCCATTGGCATCAGCGCGGCTTTGCCATTCTGATCAAGGCAAGTGGCGTTCATGGCTTCGCTGTATTTAGTGCCCAATTGAAAAATATGCCCGACCTCAACACCTCGCGTGATGTTTAGCTGATCATCACTTTCTTCGCCACTGGCGCGCGCACAAACGTCGCCCGCTTCGACCTTGCGCAGGTCAAACACCTCGGGCTCACTGCAATCACGCGACCAATTCACACCCGTGTAATGTACGTCGTTTTGGTTCGCGCCGCAGACAAAGTCCGCTAAATTAGCCGCCGACCGGTCAGCAATAATCGGTGCTGAAAATCCCACAACGCCGATTGAACCTGCGGCACAACCCGCTACTGCGTTAATTTCTTCATCAGTTGCCCACGTTAATGGTGCGTGTACCAATGGGTGCTTTTCGGCTTTAATTTCGTTTAACTCGTGGTCGCCGCGTAATACCAACGCCACAATGTCGTGTTCTTCACCTTTAACTAATAATGTTTTGACGGTGTTGTCGGCTGACATATTTAAAAAATCAGCGATATCTGAAATTGTGTATTGCCCTGGTGTGTCAACTTTTTGCAGCTCCTGGGCGGCGGCAGGCCTCTCTCCGCCTATCGGCAAGGCTTCGGCCAGCTCGACATTCGCCGCGTAACCATACTTGTCACACACAGCGATAGCGTCTTCGCCTGAATCGGCTAGCACATGAAATTCGTGAGATGCGTTTCCGCCAATGCTGCCGGTGTCGGCTTCAACGGCTCGAAAACCCAAACCTAAACGAGAAAAGATAGTCGTGTATGCCGAGTACATAACGTCGTAAGTTTGTTGAAGACTTTCCGAGTCTAAGTGAAACGAGTAGGCGTCCTTCATTATGAATTCGCGCGCCCGCATCACGCCAAACCGTGGACGTCTCTCGTCACGAAACTTAGTTTGAATCTGGTAGAAGTTGGCCGGCAACTGCTTATAACTGCGAATCTCATTACTCATTAATGAGGTGATGACTTCTTCATGAGTAGGGCCGTAGGCGAAATCACGATTATGGCGATCTTTAATTCGTAACAACTCACCGCCGTACATATCCCAACGAGCAGATTGTTGCCACAGCTCCGCCGGTTGTACCGAGGGCATTAACAGCTCTTGCGCGCCCGCCTCATTCATTTCTTCGCGAACAATGTTTTCGACCTTGCGTAATACGCGCAAGCCCAGCGGCAACCAGTTGTAGATTCCGGCGGCTACTTTACGAATCATGCCCGCACGCAGCATTAGCTGGTGGCTGATGATTTCGGCATCGGCCGGTGTCTCTTTTAACGTCGATAATAAAAAATTGCTGGTGCGCATGGTTTCTTCTAAGTAAGTGGGTGACCAATCGCGATTAAGCCAGTGTTTTTATTGGTCAAACAGCCGGCCATTCTATCGTAAATACGCTAAAAGTTAGAGTTTTAGATGACACTATTCGGCTAATTTTGTGATTTATCAAGATTGACAGGCTCGTCAGACCCCGTTTGTTGTGAAATTTGATAGAATCTCGTCTTAACCTTTTTCACTCCAGATCAACTATGAGCACAATCAAACAAGACGACTTAATCGACAGCGTGGCCGATGCGCTGCAGTTTATTTCTTATTACCACCCTAAAGACTTTGTCGATGCGATGCACGAAGCCTATCAGCGTGAAGAGTCTCAGGCCTCAAAAGATGCGATGGCGCAAATACTGATTAATTCACGCATGTGCGCGGAAGGGCGTCGCCCAATTTGCCAAGACACTGGCATCGTGACCGTATTTGCCAAAGTCGGCATGGACATTACTTGGGATGCTGAAATGTCACTTACTGACATGATCAATGAAGGTGTTCGGCGTGCGTACTTGCATCCTGATAACGTATTGCGAGCATCAATTTTGAGTGACCCATTGGGCGCTCGTAAAAACACCAAAGACAATACGCCAGCGGTGATCCATTACGAAGTGGTGCCGGGCGACACCTTAGAAATAGACGTCGCGGCTAAAGGCGGCGGCTCTGAAAATAAATCAAAAATGGTGATGTTAAATCCCAGCGATTCATTGGTCGATTGGGTATTAAAAACCGTGCCGACAATGGGGGCAGGGTGGTGCCCACCTGGCATGTTAGGTTTGGGCGTTGGCGGTACGGCTGAAAAATCAGCGGTACTGGCTAAAGAAGTCTTAATGGAGCCGGTCGACATTCACGACTTGATCAAACGCGGGCCAAACAGTCGTTTAGAAGAGTTACGACTTGAGATTTTTGAAAAGGTAAACCAGCTGGGCATCGGCGCACAAGGGCTTGGCGGCCTAACTACTGTGTTAGACGTTAAGATTAAAGATTACCCAACGCACGCGGCTTCTAAGCCGGTAACCATGATCCCTAATTGCGCCGCAACCCGCCACGCACATTTTGTGCTTGATGGCAGTGGGCCGGCTCTGCAAACCCCGCCTAAACTAAGTGACTGGCCCGAAATAAGTTGGGATGTAGGCCCAAGTACACGCAAAGTCAATTTAGATACCGTCACCAAAGCCGACATGCTTGACTGGCAACCCGGCGAAACCTTGTTGTTGTCTGGCAAATTATTGACTGGGCGTGATGCGGCACATAAAAAAATTCAAACCTTGATCGAAAGTGGTGAAGGGCTGCCTGAAGGGGTCGACTTCAATGGCCGGTTTATTTACTACGTTGGGCCGGTTGACGCGGTTCGTGAAGAAGCGGTTGGCCCCGCCGGCCCCACCACGGCAACTCGCATGGATAAGTTCACTGACATGATGCTTGAGCAAACTGGTCTTATGGGCATGGTTGGTAAAGCTGAGCGAGGTGCCGCCACCGTTGAGTCCATTGCAAAACACAAATCGGTCTATCTCATGGCCGTAGGCGGAGCAGCGTATTTGGTTTCTAAAGCGATTACCGGTTCAAAAGTTGTGGCGTTCCCAGAGTTGGGCATGGAAGCAATTCATGAGTTTGAAGTGCAAGACATGCCGGTCACCGTTGCGGTCGATACCAATGGCGAAGCGGTGCATACCACTGGGCCTGCTATGTGGAAAGGTAAAATCGCGGATAAAATCAAAATCGAAGTCGCCTAGACACTAAGAGAAGCTAGGCTGCTTCGATTTTCATACTCTCGTTCAAACTCATGTTCGACGAATAGGTTCTAAAATAAAGGCTTGTTGCTGTCATAGCCAAGCCTTCTTATGTGACGCTGTTTCTCACAAAGCTTACGGGAAATAGCGTTATAAATAACGCCGATGGCAAGAATAACGCCGATGGTAATAAATACTACAGATCAGGCTATGGAAAGCCCAATACTAAGTCACCGCTTAATTAGCCAATATTGGTAAAGAACCAATTAACAATTTAGTTAAATCTGGTATTAGGTATTTTTACCACAGCATTTTTTGTATTTTCGCTCACTGCCGCAAGGGCAGGGTTCGTTTCGCCCTATCTTTACAGTGTTGCGTATGGTCGTACCTGCGGGTGGGCAACAGCTCGTATCGGTACAGCTAGACGTGTTTGCGTTTTGCGACGTATTTGTATTGTCGGTGTCGATCAGTTTGTTCATCGTTGGTGCTAGTTCAAGGTTTACTTTCGAGTTGGTGGCTCAGATAAAAGCCATGCTAAGTAGTTATTAGGTGACTGAAAACCAAAATTCCACTTCGTCTGTTTGTACTTCAAAACGTGCGGAGTGCTCTACATTTGCTGGCACAGTGTACCATTGACCAACGCCTATTTTCTCTGTTTTACCGTCTATGGTCAGAATGAGTTCTCCTTTAGTGATAACCCCATGATTTTCAGTATTGTGGGAATGCAATGGTATCTCGGTGCCCGCAGGATAAGAAGCGAACAGCACATCGCTGCCTTTGGCTTCTAATCTATAGGCATCAAAGCGACCATCATATAAAGGAAGTTGTTTGATTCTATTTGGATAACTGCCTGACATATTGGCTCCTACGATTCATTAAGTGGTGTGGAATAGGTTGGTAGGGCTGCATAAAATAGTGGTAGTTAAATGCAAGTCATTTAACTTTTATGCCTAGATGATTTTCGAATGCTCTTCATTTTCAATTTCGCTAAAAAACTGTTTGGCTAAGTCCGTAGTCGATACCTCATACCCATCTTTGGTAGTTGCCGATTTCCGACAATACTAGCAAATTTTTCCGCGATTGGAGCTTTGCGTAGATTCACCTAATTTTTCTCTTAATAGAGATGGTTTGTGAGCTTAGATTAATCAGCTCCTCGGTAACGGCATCTGTCCTATTTTTTAATTCTCGAAACGAGTTGAATTGCCTAATGCAAAATATCAAATCGTTTTTTCCATCAATTGCCTTTTTAAATGAGGAATGATGCCTTCACGAAGCTGAGCTTCAATAGTATCTAACTTAGAGTAAAGTTTAGCGCTTGATACCATGATTTATCTGACTCGATTTAAGTGCGATTATTGTTATGGCCTTACACTGTCAAATTAGGCGGAGAAAATGGCATGCCAGAGGCAGTTTTACTAGCTTGGCTTACCATTTACTTACTACTCGAATCGTGTACGCAATTTAGTCAATGGCAGTAACGGCTTCTGTGTTTCGTCATCGACGAGATTCAGAAGCATTAGTAAGCCTTTTCCGCACACGACAACTGGTTTGCTCTCTTCAATATAAATAACTTTACCAGGAGTTCGGTTTTCTATACAAACTTCATCAATGATTTTCGCATCTAAAACCCGCGCTTTCTTTCCATCAAGCAACGTAAACGCGCCCTTGTAAGGAGCGCCGACAGCATAGATAAAACGCAAAATATATTCTGCATTTTTTGACCAGTCTATATGGTAATCGCTTTCGTCAAGCCACAAACTATAGCTTGCCTTGCTCTCATTTTGCCTCACACCATTCAGTGGGATACCGTTGGTTATTGCATCAAGTACTTCGATCGTGATTTCTTTATAGTTTTCATGGATTATTTTGATAGCTTCCGCTATTTTTATTGGGTGCTCAATTGATCTTGTAGACTGAGCAATAATGTCACCACAATCGTATTTATCTGAGGCAATTAGCGCCGTTACTCCGATTCTTTTTTCGCCGTTTATCAACGCTGAAACTAGAGGTGCGAAACCCCTATATTTTGGAAGTATTGAGTCATGAAAAACTAGTAAAGTGCTTGAGGCCGGCTGTATTAACCAGCGCCAAGAAACGGCTATGGCAATAGGGCTGTGGATTTCTTTTATTACTGACCTAGAATAAAATAAAATATCATTAGCTTTACAAAGCGTACTGATTTGATCGTAATAATCTTGCCCGATATTAGGATCACGAGAAGAAACAACGCACTCAATAATTTCAGGTGAATACGATATTATTGTTTCAAGTACTCGATAGCCTTTCTCCGTCATACAAAATAAGGTAATCTTTTTACTCACCGGCTCTTTTCTCTCAGATGTATATGCCCGAGGCATTATTAATTCTCTTAGTCTGCTAAACAACTAACAGCCTATTTATACTGTTTTTGGCAACTCTCTGGGTACACAGGATTATAATCTCAATGGTTTTAGAAAAAGCCAATTTTCTTCGAAACGCAGTCCGACATTTATGCTATGTAATGTATATTGATTGTGTTCAATTATAGTTATGAAATGTCGTTCGAGGTTTGTACGTCTAAAATATTGAATAGGTTGGTTAATTTGACGGTTTCTGTGTTAAAAAAGCAATTGATTTCGCATTAAACTATAGCACTATGGAACTTGATGAATGAATTTACATGTTGTTTTATTGGATAAGTTTATTCCTGACTTTATCGAATTCATGGCAGTTAACATCAACGACTGGGAGCGTAAGAACTCATTTTGGATGGTCGGAGATGCTAATAAATATGTTGTTCGAGAGTATGAAAATATAACTTATGATGAAACTTACTCCATCATCTCGGCATGGGGTCGGCTTGTTCTGTCAATGTATAGAGCCGATAAAATAATTCTGCATGGTTTGTTCTGGAATAGAGTGATTTTTTTATTAGCTATTCAACCATGGTTGCTGAAAAAGTCTTATTGGATTATTTGGGGCGGTGATCTATATCGTAAGAAGCCGGTTTCAGTTAAAGACTGGTTGATTGAGCGCTTTCGTGCGCCAGTTATTAAAAGGATGGGGCATCTAATTTCGTATTTAGATGAGGATGTACGGTTAGCGAGGCACTGGTATGGCTGTAATGGCGAATATCATCATTCTTTTTTTTATCCCAGTAATCTATTTAAACCTCTCCTAAAGCTAGAGCAAAGCTCCAATCAGCTATGCATTCAAGTTGGTAACTCGGCAGATCCGTCAAATAACCATCGTGAAGTCTTCGAGTTATTGCGAAGCATGAAGTTAACTAATTTCCGAGTAATTTGTCCTCTATCATATGGCGATCAAAGTTATGCACAG
Organism: uncultured Gammaproteobacteria bacterium; assembly: GCA_964516915.1. Classification (GTDB taxonomy): domain Bacteria; phylum Pseudomonadota; class Gammaproteobacteria; order Arenicellales; family Arenicellaceae; genus Arenicella. Next base: position 89,079 of record CAZEXS010000002.1, on the reverse strand, counting down.
ATGATCAAAAAGCTGGGTGCAGAATGTTTTGGAGATAAGTTTACAGGGCTTATGAAAATGGTACCGTTGGATGAATATACATCTTTCTTACAAAATGTGGATATTGCAATTTTCAACCATGAAAGACAGCAAGCAATGGGTAACATAATAACCTTGTTAGGGTTTGGAAAAAAAATCTACATGCGAAGCAATCAGGCGCCTTTTATGTTTTTTCAAAAAATTGGTGTTAAAGTATTCGATATCAATTCGTTTGATGGAGAGAAGCTCAGTTCTGAGGATTTGAAGCGCAATAAAAAACTGATTGAAGATTACTTCTCTGAAGAAAACTTAAGTGCGCAATTAAGTAATATTTTTGATTAGTAAGTGGAACATTGATGGGTTCGACAATCAATTAAATTGTGTTTGCGAATATTGATTAAATAGTGATGGTTAGAAGGCCTCTTTTTTAGAAATTTTGGGTTTGTATGAGCGAAACGATGATTCCGTATAATCGGCCTCCCTATACTGGAAGTGAAGACCAGTATGTTCTTGAGGCAATGCGCAGCGATAAGATATCGGGTGATGGAAATTTCTGTCGTAAATGTGAAAACTGGTTTGAAAATGAATTAGGTTGCGTTCGAGCCTTATTAACGCCATCTTGTACTCATGCGCTCGAGATAATTGCGTTACTGTTGGATATTAAGCCTGGTGACGAAGTTATCATTCCGAGCTATACTTTTGTCAGCACAGCGAATGCTTTCGCACTGCGTGGAGCTAAGCTCGTCTTTGTTGATATTAGGCCAGACACGTTAAATATTGACGAGCGCTTAATCGAGGCAGCAATCACATCTCGGACGAGAGTGATCGTGCCTGTTCATTATGCGGGCGTTGGGTGTGAAATGGATACCATTATGCGCATCGCTGAAAAGTATAAGTTGTTTGTCATAGAAGATGCTGCACAAGCAATTACATCAAGCTACAATGGGCGTAAGTTAGGGACGATTGGCCATATGGGGACTTATAGTTTTCATGAGACAAAAAATATTACTAGTGGTGGTGAAGGCGGCTTATTAATTATAAATGATAATCGTTTTAAACTCGCCGCCGAAGTAGCAAGAGAAAAAGGGACAAATAGGGTACAGTTTTTTAGAGGCGAGGTTGACAAATATACTTGGGTAAACCTTGGCAGCAGCTGTTTGCCAAGTGAAATTCAAGCTGCGTATTTATGGGGGCAGATTGAACAACTTGAAGAAATCGTTGAGAGCCGAAAAAAGCTATGGACTCACTATCATTATTCCCTGGCGCCATTAGTGAAACAGGGACACATAGACTTACCGGTTATTCCCGATGGCTGCGAGCAAAATGGTCATATTTTCTATGTCAAAGTTGAAAATGTTAAGCTTCGCGATGAACTTATAAAGTTTTTTAGGGACGCTAATATTTATGCAGTGTTTCATTATGTTCCGTTACACAGTTCCGCAGCAGGCATTCGGTTAGGAGAATTTTCAGGTACCGACATTCATACAACAAAAGAAAGTGAACGTATTATTCGATTACCGTTATTCTATCGACTCTCTAGCACTGACCAGCAAAGAGTTATAGAGACCCTTATTCGTTTTTATCAGAATTTCGGTTAATTGTTTTACCCTGCAGCATTTTGAGCCTGGATACATGGTTTTCAGACCATACTTCACATATGGGTGTGAGTTTCATGTTTTCACTACGCATTCTTATAGTCGATTATATAACTCTCGTGAATTTTCGAGCTCGATGGGATTTTGGTTAGTATTTTGCTGGTCTTTCCTAAGATTCTGCACGTTCTTCAAGTCCTGCTTTCCCCTACTTATAAAGTTAAACTTGACCTAGATCCTTAAAAAGCCGAATCTTGACCAATGTTAGTTCTTGATGCCTTAATTCGCTATTCGGCCTTTGCCTTGTTACTAATGCTCGTTGTGTTAATCATGCGAGATGCGCGGCGCAGTAAACCTGCCCGCTATGCTGCATTGCTGGCTGTGAGTGCGGCGGCGTTGTTATTGGGTACGCCGCACCCTGATTTAGTGCTGCCAGTAATACCCAACATCGTGGTTCGGTTTTTGGATGTGCCAAGCATTATATTTGCGTGGTGGTTCGGCCGTTCCCTTTTCGAAGATGAGTTTAGTTTGGGTTGGCTCGAATGGTTGGTGCTGTTAATAGTCGCCATACCAGTCGCTTTATTTCGTCTTTCAGAGCTTGAAATCATTGAGATGATACCGAACTGGCTGATTTATATGTCGGCGTTCACGTCTATTTTGCTTATGCTTCACTTGATGTTTATCACATTGAGTGGCCGCAATGATGACTTGATAGAGTCGCGCCGCCGTGCACGTATGAATTTTTTGATCGCCTTATCGCTATTAATTGTGTTGATCCTAATTGGTGAGCGAGTGTTTTACGCTGACTATCCATTAGAAGTTAATACGTCTCGAGCGGCCATTATTTTAGTACTCGCTTTTTGGGGGGTATTGTGGATGCTTCGAATGGAGGTTGAGAAGCTGTCATTTGAGATCAAGGCTAAAGCTGTAGACGAAGCTCCACACACCATTGACCCGCGCGACCAAGGTTTGTTTGAGGCTCTGGTTGAACAAATGGAAGTTCATAAGGTTTATACCGAAGCGGGTTTGTCGATAAGAGCATTGGCTGACAAGCTTAGTACGCCTGAGCATAGACTTAGGGCACTAATCAACCAGGGTATGGGTTATCGCAACTTCAGTGCATTTGTGAATAATTACCGTATTGAGGCGGTTAAAGTGTCAATGCAGCAACCTGAGAACAGCCGAATTCCTATTCTTACCTTGGCGATGAATGTTGGGTTTAATTCGTTAGCGCCGTTTAATAGAGCTTTTTCAAGCCTGAGCGGTGAAACGCCATCTGAGTATCGAGCTCGATTGCATCAATAGGCTGTGCATTGTTAAAAAGAGCTGATCGTTTTCGAAAATGAGCGGCTTTTTTCAGGTTCGAGCAGTGTTTTTTCAGGGTTTTCTTCAAAGTAATGTCATCAGCGCTTTCGCACTAGAAGGGCGCTAATGCACAACTATTTAGGAGAAAAAAATGGCTTTTACTATTTCAATTTTCGGCACAACGTTCGAACTTTCCGCCGCGGCTTCTGAGCGGCTCGCAGGCATTATTGACTATGCCATTATGGGTTTTCAGTTTGAGGCCACTCGTTATGCCACCGGCACACTCGGGGTGTTTATTCTAGTCTGGGTGTTATTGGCACCATTGCTCAAATCTCGACGTATTCGTGAGCACCGTTCGCCCGGCAAGCAAATTCGCATGGAGTTGCTTAATTCGGCACGTACTATTTGTGTCTTTGTTGCCTTAGATATAATTATCTTTGACTTCGGCAATGCGGGCGTTTTTAAGGTCTACTCTAGTATTGAGGACTACGGCATGGGCTGGTTCTTATTGTCAATTCCGATTTCTTTGGTGTTGCACGATGCTTATTTCTATTGGGCTCACAGAACAATGCATCACGCTAAATTGTTCAAAACGTTTCACCTTACTCATCACCGTTCGCATAACCCAACCCCCTTTACGGCGTATTCATTTGCAATTGGTGAAGCGGTGGTGATGTACGCTTATATCCCTCTTTTAATGTTGATTATCCCTCTGCACAGCTCGGCCATCGCGGTGATATTACTGATCATGATTTTTAAGAATGCAACTGGGCATTGCGGGTACGAGCTTTTCCCAAGCAATACGACATCACACCCTATTCTAAAGCATTTAACCACGGTAACTCATCACGATATGCATCATGAAAAAGGCAATGGTAATTTTGGCTTCTACTTCACATGGTGGGACAAATGGATGGGCACTGAGCATGCCAACTATGAAGCGCGTTTTGCACAAGTCACACAGCGCAAAGATAAGGCGATTGACGGAGTGGCAACAGCGAAGGCTATTGAAGTCTCAGTAGAACCACGATTGCAAGCCATTCAAAGCTCGGCAGGGGTGGCAGAGAATTCGTAGTCTCAATCTCTTTATCTAATCTACTAACCCTGTGTGTAGAGAGGTTCTAAGCCCGCAGTAGTTTTATCACGATGCTTGGTAAGGCCACTGCGGTATTGTTTTAGTTCGGTTTGTAATTCATTTTTAAACTCATTCAATTGTGCGTCACTGTTTGGCTTAAAAAGTAATTCATCGAGCTTTTTTAGTGAATTGGCTAAGACCGGGGAGCATTCATGATAGGCCGCGCTCAAGTTTGCTTGTTGCTTAGCTGTACGACCTGGATTAGTTTTACCAGCAGAATGAGCCGCTCTTGTCCACGCCTCTATTGACCGTCTAATTTGCTTTGCGTCATTGCCTGTTAGATCAGTCAACAGTTTTTTCCACAGCGCGGGTTCCGATTCGTTTATCGGGGCACTTGTTTGGCGCTTGGCTGGCGATCTTTTCAGCTTCATGAGCAATGAAAATTGCAAAAGACAAATAACAGAGAGTAGGCCGCATACAACAGGCCAAGCCCAATGGCTGTTTGACGTGCCAGTTTGCAGGCCGCCTTGTTGAACGACTGGGCTTGTTGGCGAGCTTGCTACTGAATTTGGATCGATTACTGAGGCCCCTGAATTAATCGCGGTGCCGCTCACTCGTAACGTCTCGCTCTCTAAAACAGCTTTTTCCCATCGTTGGCTTGTCACGTTAAACCAATCTATCGTAATCGCGGGCAGTTCGAAATCGCCGGCCGAGTTAACCACAATTGCTTCAGACTGAATACGAGTTGACACATAACCAGTGCTGCCTTTTTGTGACTTGAGTTGAGGTTTGTCTTTGTAGAACTTGACTGAACTATTTGACGAATCCGATTGTCCAAATGGTGGGATGGCAGATGCCAGTTGACCTGCAGCGATAACGGTGATGGTGCGAGTGACTGGTTCACCCGTCTTAAGAGCGTTTTTGTCGGCGGTCCAGGATGAGCTAATATTCACACCTTTGGCTGGGAACCAGGGAGACGGGATACCTGACGCCTTACTCGGCTTAGCCTTGACCTGTATAGTCAGTGCCTCAGTTCGGCCGACCACTTTTTGGCCTTGATTGCCGAAAATGCTTCGACGCCCGCCGACCAGACCAGTGAAGGTCAAGGATGGAATTGTGACGGTGCCTTCTTGATTGACAAAGATGGCGTAGGTGAGAGTCACGATATTACGTGCTATGCCGTTATCAATTTTCTGCGTCTGCTGTTGGTTTATCAGTTCAACATTTGCGTTCGTAACTTCAAGCTGACCGCCGTTTAAATTCGAAACATTGGCGGCAGCGGAAAGCTGAACTTGAAAGATCAATTGTTCATTAGGGTAGATTGATCTTTTGTCGGTTGACGCTGTTGCGACTAATGGGCTAGCTGGCTTATTTGTGGTCGCGCTTTGATTATTGGAATTAACGGCTGTGATTTTGATCGCATTGCTGCTTGCTTGATCTATTTTGAGTGCAGGAATAGTCAAGCTGCCCTCGCGTTTGGCCGCAAGCACAATATTCCATTGCGTGGTCGTCACGCGAGTGGTTTGGCCATTCACGGTTGACACTGATGTGCTGTTGCTTGGGGACACGCCTAATATTTCGAAATCGTTTTGCAGAGCCGTTAAGTCTAAATCAGATGAATCGGCTTGATCATCATAGGTAACCGTTAAAGTGAGCGTTTCGTTGGTGCTCATATTGTTGCGGTTAACGGTGCTGCTTAAGTTGGCGGCATGAGTGATCGAGCCGATCAAAAGTAGCGCCAAAGTCGCTATCGCTGCGTAAATAGTACGAAGTTCGAGATGGCATTTGGTAAGGTTTTTCATAACTAAGCTTTAATAGCGTTGACTGCCGGAGTCATCTTTTTGTTCACGTGAGCGTTGACCTTGTGCCCGGCGTTCGCGAGATTGGTCGTCAAACTTGCGACGCAGTAAACCACTTGGGTCGTCTTGAATAGTACGAAGCCATTGCTCGCTGCTGTCTTTTAATGGTTCAGGAGACTCAACCAAATTACGTTGCTGTTGAGATTCTGCGTCTGTCTCTGACTCTGGCTGAGCCTGTTCTTCGCTTTGTTCTTCAGATTGCTCGCTAGGATTTTCTTCAGAGCTTTCGTTTTCAGAGTTTTTGTTTTCAGAGCGTTCGTTTTCAGAGTTTTCTTCTTCACTATTACTTTCGTCGGAGCCCTTCTGTTGTTCTTCCTGATTACTTTCAGCGTCGTTCGTTTGAGAGTCGCTGTTTTGAGATTCCGATTGCTGTTGCTCTGAATCGCCTGAATGTTGAGACTGGTCTTCATCTGGGTCTTGATCTGAACCTTGTTGTTCGTCGCTTGACTGTTGATCTTGCTGTTGCTGGTCTTGCTGCTGCTCTTGTTGTTCTTTTAATTGCTCGAGCAGGTCTAAATTATGCTTTGCATCGGCATGATCTTGTTGTTGCTCCAGCACCTTTTTATAGCTTTCGATTGCTGCATCAATATCGCCATTGAGAGCATGAGCATTGCCTTTATTGTAGAGGCTTTGAGTGTCATTCTGATTTTCCAGCTGTTGCAATGCCTTGGCGTAATCGGCATTTTTGTAAGCCGCGTGTGCTGACCATTTCTTGCTGTCGAACTCATCCACAGCAGCTTCATAGTTTTGTTGTTCCAGCAGTTCAGCGCCACGTTGATCTGGATTCTTCCAAAGCTTTTCCCACAGTGAAGCGGCATAAGAATCCGTCGGGCTAAGGAGTAAGCCCGTGCATAGTAAAGGTACGCAATAGACCAAGCCCTTTCTGAAGAAAATTAAAAATATCGGTATCAATGCTAGTAATAGCCAATGCCCCATATCCGTCCAAGCGTCAAAACTGTTTTCTTTTTCTGCGTTCACGTCGGCTCCTTCACCTGCTGTGAAATCAGTATTGAGCAACAGGTCTAGATCATTTTCATTAGTGCTTATTTGTGCAAACCGCCCACCTAAACCTTCGGCAAGAGATCGCAATTGAGAGGCGTTTAACGATGCCAATACAATTTCGCCAGTATTGCTACGCAAAAAGCCGCCGCCTTGCAGTGGCACCGGCGCGGCTTCATTGCTGCCGACCCCTAAAATTGAAAGGCGGTGTAGGCCTGACAGTTCTTGCTCAATTTTTTCAAAAGCCGCCATTGGCACACCGTCGCTGAGTAATAAGATATGCCCCGCGGCTATGCCAGCATCGCTGAATAATTGTTTGGCAAGCACAATCGCGGCTTCGACATTGCTGCCGACGCTGGGCATCACATTGGGGTGCAAGGCCGGCAGTAATGCTTCGATGGTGTTCGGGTCATCAGTTAATGGGCTGACGGTATAGGCATCACCGGAATAGGCAATCAGTGCAACCTGACCGTCCGGCGTTGGTTCAGCGCTTTTAGATGGCTGCTGTCTTAGCACATCTATCAACTTATACTTGGCCAAGGTTAAACGATTAGGAGTTAGGTCTTGCGCTAACATTGATTGAGACAAATCCAGGATGACCACAGTCGCACTTTGGTTTTGCACAACCGGTACCGCTTGTTTGAGCCAACTGGGGCCGGCGGCTGCAAAACCAATGAGCAGCCAAGCGACTAGCCAACACCAGTGCGAAAGTTGCGCACGTTTTGACTTAGATACTTGGAGTGCATTGACCACGGCGTCAGGTAAATGCTCTTGCCATTGGCTGCTGGCACTTACTTGCCTAAGCAGCAGCCATACAATGAACGCGGCGGGCACCAACAACAGCAACCAAGGGCGAATAAAATGAAACTGACTGAAAACTTGAGAGAGGTTATCCATCTTAAGCGAGCCTGCGATGTATTAACATGAGCAACAAGTTCAACAAAAGCGCTGCGCATAGGGGCCAGTGCAGTAAGCTTCGTGTTGGTCGAAAAGTTTGTTCTTCCGGTATTGGCTCTAGGCGGTCGAGTTCATTGTAGATTTCGTTCAATTCCTGTGGGTCACGTGCCCGAAAATACTGGCCGCCGGTTTTGTCAGCAATGGCTTTCAGCGTGCCTTCATCTAAATCAGCTGATGGGTTGACGCGCTGTGTTCGGCCAAAAAAACCACGCTCAAGTTTTTCTTCAGCGCCCACGCCAATAGTATGAATTTTGATGTTAGCTTCGTTGGCGATATTGGCGGCTTGCAAGGGTTCGGTTCCTGCCGTATTAGCGCCATCGGTTAATAGAATTAGTATTCGGCTCTCGGCTGGCCGGTCTCGCAGACGTTTAATTGCTAAGCCGATGGCATCGCCTATCGCCGTTGTATTGCCTGCGAAACCCACTTCCGCTTCGTATAACTGTTGTTTTACGGTTTGACGATCGTGGGTTAGCGGTGTTTGCAAGTAACCTTGTTCGCCAAACAATATTAAACCCATGCGGTCGCCGGTGCGTTTTTCCACAAACTCGCCTACCACGGCTTTTACGGCACTGATGCGGTCAATGTATTGTTTTTGCACCAGCATGTCTTGCTCTCGCATTGAACCAGAAATGTCCACTGCCAACATCACATCGCGACGATCTTGAGGCAGGCTGACTGGGTCGCCGACCCAAGTCGGCCGAGTTAAGGCGGCCAGTAAACATGCCCAGATTGTCCATAATAAAAGCGCTTTAACCGCTCGCCGTTTGTTGGTGTTATGAGTAGAGTCGTTCAATGATTGCAATGCATCATAGAACGGCACGCGAATCGCGCCTGCGGCCTCATCGTGTGGGTTCATTAGCCAGCGCACGACAAACGGCAGGGGGAGCAATAATAATGCGTAGGGCCATTCCCAACTAAGCATTATGCACCTCGCGCTTATGGCGCTTTAACCACTCACTAACTTCGGTGTTCAGAGTATTAATATCCGCGTTGACATGTTCTTGATAACACTGATGCGCTAGGGCGTACCGAGTGGCTTGCGAGAAGGTAAACGTGGTGTGTGCGTCCAGTGAATCTACCCATGCGTCGGAATACTGTGAGACGTACTCGGGCCTAAAAGTTCGTGTTGCACGCTTTAGGATATTGTTGGTGGCGGCAATGTAGGCTTTGTCGTCGTGCTGAGTCTGCCAATTTTTGAAATGCGTATTCAGTTCGCTTAAAGCCAGTTTACGATATCGGTTTTGCTGGCGTCGGCTTCTAATAAACAAAACAAGTAGAATAGAGCTTGCGATGACCAAAGCGGCCAGAAACCACCAACCAATAGCCAACGGCCACCATGAGATTGCCTCGGGCGCGTGCACGTCCTTGAGTTGAGACAGTAACTGGGCTTGGAGTTGCTCGTTCAAGGCTGTTCGTCTCCTAGCGGCTCTGAACGAACAGTTGCATCAAAGCTTGTCGAGCGCTTTGTGACGTGCTTATTTCAGCGAATAAGGCACGAGCATGAATTGCGGCGCTTTTAAGAATCTGGTCTTGCTCAGATAGCTGAGTTTGATAGCGACGCTTGAGTAACGGTGTGATCTGAACTTTATTGGCGTGTTCTCCATCACTTATGGCAACACCGCCAAACACCGGCAGGTCTTTTTCCAATTCATCATTGATTTTGATTAGGCTGACATCGGTATGCTTAGATAAATTGCTTAAGGCTTTGGCGGCCGTGTCATCAAAATCATGAAAATCACTAATGATGAATACCGCGGTGCCGGGTCGCGTGATCCTTCGGCACTCTTCAAGACTGTTAGCAATACTGCTTTTGGTCTCAGCTTGGCTATGCTTTGTGGGTACTTGGTCTTTTATGGTATGAGCTGGCTCAAGCAACTGATGATTTAGTTCATTAATATCGTGAATAAAACGCAGAACCGACTGTTTGCTGCGCTTGGCGCGGCTGTCTTTTTCAGTCTTGTCGCCAATCACCTGACCACCAACGCGATCACCACCTTTAAGAGCTGCCCAAGCGATGGCGCTGCCAATTTCGGCGGCTAAAACCGATTTGAATAAGCCGGTTGAGCCAAAAAACAGCGAGCTACGCTGGTCGACAATGATGTGGCATGGGCGTTCACGCTCTTCGCAAAACAACTTGGTATAAGTGCCTTGTGCACGTGCTGAGACTTTCCAATCAATGGTGCGTATATCATCCCCGGCTTGGTAGCGGCGAACTTCTTCAAATTCCATGCCGCGGCCACGAAACCTTGAGCGCACATTGCCCAGTAACATATTACGAGCAGCCTGACGCGAAAACAAATTAATGCCTTGAGCCCAATGTCGACAACCAAGCAGGCGTGCAAGATCGGTGACGATGCCGTTGCTGCTGAGCGAGCTCAGTTTGTCTGCGGAAGCCTGTGACATGAGTTTAAAGCGATTAAGTTACTGTGATTAAAAAAGGTAAATGGGCAAAAAGGTAAAAGATAAAATGCGGTAGAAAAACTAAGCCACCGGCACCAGCCTCAATAACTCGTCGATCACTTGATCTGCGTGAATGCCATCGGCTTCGGCTTCGTAGCTTAAAATTAGTCGATGCCGTAAGCAGTCATGTGCCACGGCCTGCACGTCGTCAGGGCTAACAAAGTCACGCTCGTTTAACCAAGCGTGCGCGCGGGCGCAGCGATCAATGGCGATCGTAGCGCGCGGGCTTGCTCCAAATTCTAACCACGAGGCTAATTCCGGGCTTAGTGTTTCAGGCGAACGTGTGGCTAATACTAATTGCACCAGGTATTCGTCTACTGCATCCGCCATGTGTACTTGCATTACTTCTGTACGCGCGTCAAACAAGGTTTCTTGTTTAATTTCAGAATCCGGTTTAGCGGTTTCTGAGGCCAGCGCTTCGCCGCGTGATAAAGCCAGTATTTTCTTCTCAGCGCTCACATCCGGATAGTCGATACGTACGTGCATTAAAAAACGGTCTAATTGAGCTTCTGGAAGAGGGTAGGTGCCTTCTTGTTCTATGGGGTTCTGGGTGGCCATCACCAGAAATAACGGAGCTAAGTCGAAGGTTTCTCGCCCGACACTCACTTGGCGTTCGGCCATGGCTTCTAGCAAGGCTGATTGTACTTTGGCTGGCGCACGATTGATTTCATCTGCAAGCACTAAGTTATTGAATATAGGCCCTTGTTGAAAATCGAAAGTAGCGGTCTCGGGCCGATAAATTTCGGTGCCGGTGATATCCGATGGCAACAGATCAGGGGTAAACTGAATGCGTTGAAAACTGCCTTCAATGCCATCAGCTAAGGCTTTAATAGCTTTGGTTTTAGCCAATCCTGGTGCCCCTTCAACCAACAGATGGCCGTCAGCTAATAAGGCAATGAGAAGGCGATCAACCAGAACCGGTTGACCTACTATTTGGCTACTGAGCCAAGCGCGTAAGTTATTGAGTGCTGAGTGCATAACGGTATCGTAAGAAGAAACTTTTCGTTTAGGAAATATAGAAATTAATGTGAATTTTTCAAGTCAATTTCTACTAAGGCTGTCGTTGTTTTGAGAAGAACCAAAAATCTTACCCGCTAGAGGGTGTTTTTCATCTCAGCTGTGATTTTAGCTGTTACTTTAGTTGTGATTCTAGTTCGAGGTTTTGATGAGAGTGTTCATACATTGATTGTTAGCCGTTCTCATTGCGATAACGGCTAACTAGCGTTCTACATCGGGTATCAATATCAACGGTGTGGTAAAATATTACCTTAGTTTATGTAGGTTGCTTAACAATGCGTAGGTAGGGTTTCACCGTTTCAAAGCCCTCGGGGTATTTTACTTTTGCATCGGCATCGCTTACCGCGGGCACGATGATGACATTGTCACCATTTTCCCAGTTCGCGGGCGTCGCTACTTGGTGTTGTGATGTCAGTTGCATTGAATCAATAACGCGTAGAATCTCGTTGAAATTTCGGCCAGTTGTCATTGGGTAAGTCATCATCAGTTTGATGTTTTTATCAGGCCCGATGATGAAAACTGATCTCACTGTGGCATTTGTGAGAGCTGTGCGGCCTTCGGCGCTGCCCGATTCGTCAGCGGGGAACATGCTGTAGAGCTTGGCGACGTTAAGGTCGGTGTCACCAATCATTGGGAATTTAACGGGGTGGCCCTGTGTTTCTTCGATATCTTTTGCCCACTCTTCGTGGTTGTCGACCGGGTCAATGCTCAAGCCAATAACTTTGGTGTTTCGCTTAGCAAACTCGGCTTCGAGCCCAGCAACGTATCCGAGTTCGGTTGTGCAAACGGGCGTAAAGTCTTTGGGGTGAGAAAACAACACTGCCCATGAGTCGCCAATCCAGTCATGAAAGTTGATTTCGCCTTGAGTAGTCATGGCGGTGAAATTGGGTGCTTGGTCGTTGATGCGCAGTGTCATGATGGCTCCATTGTCAGGTTGGGTTTAACTTATCTGTTCTTGAATAGAACTGGGTTCTATGCAATTGATTTCAAGCTTAACAGAACAAAGCTAGAGTGATATTTCATTTGGGTAATATTCTTTCGCAATTCTGTGGGTAAAATCAACTAAGTTTTTGTATGCCTTTGCATCATCATTGAAGGGGGTATCAAGATCAATCAGCGTAAATGCACTGAGCATCGAAAAAGCCGTGATATCGAACGATGATATTTTTTCGCCAAAGAAATAAGGTTTGTCACCAAGCAGAGTCGATAGGCTTTTCCAGCTGGCGTGAGCAATGGTGGATATCTCGTCTTGACTGTGTTGCCCGATGCCGTGACTTTTTATCTTTTTGCAAGTCGATGATCGTGCACTCCAGGCAATAATTTTATTGAGTGGAAATGGAATCGACCCAAAAAACTCAGCTTCTATGTTTGGCCAGACTTCATCTAATACCCAGCGCGAATATACGATCACCCAATACAGATTTTCGTCTAACGATTTACTTAACAGCTGGGCGAGTGCCGCTTGCTCATTACTTAGCCAGTCGTCCAGGCGAACGTCATAATTTGACCTAAGGTAGTCCGCAATAAAAACCGAGTCGGCAATCATTTTTCCGTCATCGATTATGAATGGCAGTTTGGATTTTGGGGCTTTTTGTAAATTTCGTGCGCTGTCGATACGTTGGTACTCAATATTGCTAACCCGCATTAGCAATTCAACCCTGGTGACGAATGGGCTGGGGTCGGGCAGGTTAAATGCGGCGCCGAAGCCATGTAATGTGATCATTTTAATACCTCTTTGATACTCTTAATTTTTTCAATAACGTCAGCCTTTTGAAGATTCTTAGATGTTAGATTGGCCTTGGTAAGCGCCAGTTCAACCGCTTGTTGCCCTAATGCTCGATAGGCGTCCGAGAGTGTGTTTGAGTTGGTAGATAGTGCCTCTAAATGAGCGCTCACAGTGGCAACATCACCACGGGCGATCGGGCCACTTAATGAGGCTGTGGTCCCGTGCTTGGAAATATTGGACAGTGTCGATTGCATTAACGGCTGCACGGCGGTCCAAAATTCATCGCGATCTAGGCCAGCTGATTCGGCTACTTGCAGGCCCATCTCCGCTAATGATGTTAGATAATTGCAAAGGAAGACCCCCGCTGTGTGGTAGCTTGTTTTCGCCTCATCATCTAATTCGCAGGTGATAAAACCGATGTCCTTAAACAGTTTTGCGAAAGCGCTTTGCGCGCGTTCATCACCGCTAATAAAGCAATGAGTTTGATGGCCGCTATTATTTAGCAATTTCTTGGCTGCATCTATGTTTGGAAAGGTATTAAGCGGGTGAGCCGAGCCAATAATGGCACCCGATTGCTGGGCGGACAATAGAACAGCATTGCTCAATGCACCCGAGCAGTGGCCGACGATGGTGTTCGGTTGAATAGAGGGCGCGATATGATCACACACATCTTTGATATGTCGGTCTTGAACGGTGATCAAAATAATATCAGCCTGCTCGGCCGATTTGAGTTGCGCGGTTGGGTCTTTATTGATTAACACTGCGTTGAAGCGCTCACGTTGCAACGCCGATGTTAGGCTTTGGCCCACTTTACCAGCGCCGATAAGGCTAATTCGTAGGTTTCTTGGTGTGGCTTGGTGTTTTGGGGCAGGTTGTTTATTCATGATGAAATGCCAAGCAAGTTTTGTAGTTCAGTGCCGGTTAGGCCAATTTCCAGCTCGTTTCGTTCGACTTTTTGAATTAACTTAACGATGCGCTCGTTGTAAACGCAGTCAATTCCCAGTTCTTTACCTTGTTCAACAATGGCTTGGTTCAAAAATTCTATTTCGGATTTTCGGCCTTGGCTTAAATCCCACCACATCGAAACACGTGCAGTAGGGTCAATGGCCAAAGTCTTTTGCGCCAATTTCAAATAGATGAAATTCGGTAAATTGAGTATCAAAGGTAATGATCGAGCCGGAACAGCCTTGAGTTTTGGTAATGATAATTTCATCGCCTTGGTAACGCTTAGCAGTTCGCGCATTAGTGCGCTGATTACTTTTCGATAGTCAGGATCTTCGGTCATTGCCTTGGTGGGTATGTCAGCTAAGGCATTAACCGGGTTGGCGAGATTGAGCTGTAATTTAGCCCATCGTTCGGCCTCTATATTATTCGTGCTGTAAACCGGGAGTATGGCGCTGTTTAAGCGGCGTGCGTAATCGTCGAGCACTGGGTGGGCCTCAATAACTAGGCTGCCATCGGTTGAACGATGCAGATGATCGCCGTTTTGCTCTGCCACATTGAACCCCACAACTGCACTCACCACGGGGTTGTTAGGAAACCCTTCTTTGATAATCGCATCGGTGCCGATGCCATTTTGGCAGCATACGATAATTGTGCTGGGTTTGGTAAGCTGTTTTAGTTGAGCAACACTTGATTCAATGGCGGTGCATTTTACCGTTAACCAAATGACATCAAAACGTTCTGCAGAGGCGGCGTCTAAAAAGACAGGAGGAGAAACGCTCACTTTGTGGCCACTGAGGGCGCTAATGGTAAGCCCCGCTTGCATGGCGGTTCGATGCTTTTTTCGACCCATGAAGACAGTGTTAATGCCCGCATTAATCAAGCCGCCGCCGACAAAGCCGCCAATTAATCCAGTGCCAAATACTAAGTTATTCATTGAGCTAGTATGCAACGCGATGCGGCGCTACACAATCTGGAATTGATTTCGATTGGTTGATGTGAGTGTTGCAGCGGGCCGATCAATACGGTCGGTCAAGATGGCCATTCAAGATCACGACAGAGGTGGCAGTAACAGCAGCAGTAAAGCTGGTGAATCGAGATGGCAAAAGATTGCCGCTAAGCTAAGCCTTCTGGCTGCTCGAGTTCGGCTTGCAATGCTTCGTATTCTTCGCTGGCCTCTAACCACAATGCCTCAGCGTCATCCATTTCTTTTTGCGTATACGCTTGGTCGCTGAGTAACTGTTTTAATTTTTCTTTATTAGCGTCGTTGTACAGTTCTGTATCACTAAGCTGAGCCTCAATATTAGACTTTTCAACTTCGAGTTTTTCCATCACTCTCTCGGCACGTTTGATACGTTTAGTGATGGGTTGCAATTGTTGTCGGCGTTCGGCTTCTAAGCGCTTCTGCTCTTTTTTAGCGCTGGCGGTGTTAGCGGGTTTTTCTGGGCTTGCCGCCTTGCTTGAAAAGTCAGTGGTGACCTCGCCTCGCTTATGTTCAGCAAGCCATTTCGGGTAGTCGTCTACGCTGCCTTGAAATTCTGTTGCGCGCCCTTCGGCGACCAATATAAGCTTGTCCGAGTTTACCTTTAGCAAGTGTCGGTCGTGCGAAACCAATACCACGGCACCCGAGTATGCCTGCAGAGCCACCGCTAGGGCTTGACGCATTTCAAGGTCAAGATGGTTGGTGGGCTCGTCTAGTAAGAGTAAATTGGGGCGTTGATAACACAGCAGCGCGAGCGCCAACCTAGATTTTTCGCCGCCGGAAAAGGGCTTAACCTTACTGGTCGCCTTGTTACCGCTAAAACCAAAGCTGCCTAAGTAGCGTCTGAGCTGGTTCTCTGTGGCTTGGCCGTTATTACAGTCTTTGTCGAGAATCGCCATATGCTCCATTGGCGAGTGGTCCATCTGTAGCTTCTCGATTTGATGCTGTGCGAAATAGCCGGTATTGATCTCTTTCGACTTATGATAGTTGCCGTTTTTCAGTTTCAATTCGCCGGCTAACATTTTAATTACGGTCGATTTCCCAGCGCCATTGGGGCCAATGAGCCCAACTCGGTCGCCAGGCGCCATTGAGAACTCGATACCATCCACAATAGCTGTGTCACCATAGCCGACACTAACATCGTGCAAACTTAGTAGGGGGCTGGGATTCTTTTCCGGTTCAGGAATACTGAAATCAAACGGTGAATCCACGTGGGCCGGCGCAATCTGCTCCATTTTTTCCAGCGCTTTGAGGCGAGATTGCGCCTGCGTGGCCTTGGTGGCCTTGGCGCGAAAGCGGCGCACGAAGTCTTGCATATGCGCGATTTCGCGCTGTTGCTTTTCGTAGGCGGATTGCTGATTAGCCAGTTGATCAGTCCGTATACGTTCAAAAGCCGAATAATTGCCTTTAAAAAGTTGCGCCTTTTGATTCTCGATATGCAGTGTATGAGTGGTGAGCGTGTCTAAAAAGTCACGATCGTGCGCGATGAGAATCAGTGTGCCAGAATAGGATTTAAGCCAACGTTCAAGCCATAAAACGGCGTCTAAATCGAGGTGATTGGTGGGTTCATCAAGTAATAACAGGTCAGAGCGGCACATCAGTGCTTTTGCTACACTCAGTCGAACGCGCCAGCCGCCGGAAAATTCTTTCGCAGGTTTGTCTATGTCTTGGCTTTTGAAACCTAAGCCGGACAGCAGTTGAGCCGCTCGGCTGCGCGCTGAATAGCCACCTATTTCTTCATAACGGCCTTGATATTTGAGAAATCGCGGATGGTCGACGTCCAGTACCTTTTGATCTAAATCGCGCCATTCTTCGTCGCCATCGAGCACATGTTCGATGGCGGGTCGATCGTTTGCCGGCGCTTCCTGCGCCACGTGCGCCATCACCCAATCTCTGGGAATTTTAACATCACCTTTGTCAATAACCAGCTCATTTCGCAACATCGCAAACAAGCTGGATTTACCGCAGCCATTAGCACCGGTAAGACCCACTTTTTGGCCGGGGTGTATCTGGCAGCTGGCGTTATCGAAAAGCAAGGTTTCGCCGCGCCTGATGCTTAGGTTATCGAACTGAATCATGGGCGTAGTTTAATCGTAATTAGCCAGTAAGCAAGTCGGCTTTTGATGAGAGTGTTTAAATTTTTCGAATGGTTGCCTAAACCGCTTGTGATCGAATGTTCTGTATTGGTGGTTTCAATCATCGGCAGGCGTTAGAATTTGCCGATGAAGAAATTTAAGTTTATTGAAGAAGCGGCGCTAAAACGTAAAGGCGGCCAAAAAGCGCTAGATCGTTTGCTGCTTGAACCGGCCAGTGCCACTGAATTGGCCGCCGTGCCTGATAGCCGATACCTCGCGCAAATAACTCGCTGTGTCTTTAACGCGGGTTTTCATTGGCGGGTGATTACCGCTAAATGGCCGGGTTTCGAAGAAGCGTTCCATAGGTTTGATCTGGGTCAATTGCTGACCAAATCCCCTGAAGAATGGGAGGCCTATCTTGAGGATGCGCGCATTGTCCGCAATTGGCAGAAAATTGAAACGGTTTTCACTAATGCTGTGATGATCGAAGAGGTCGCTGAAGCCCATGGCAGTTTTGCCGAGTTCTTCGCAAACTGGCCAACTACCGACCAAGTGGGCTTAATGAAGTTTTTGCATAAAAATGGCGCGCGCCTAGGTGGCAAAACGGCTCAGTGGTTTTTACGGTTCACTGGCAAAGACGGGTTTATCTTAACCGGTGATGTTATTGCCGCTTTGATTGCCAATGGCGTGGAGACTAATGATAAAGCCACCAGTCAGCGAGATCTCAAAAATATTCAAAGCGCATTTAACGATTGGCAGCAAGAAACCGGCAAGCCAATTACCCATCTGAGTAAAATTTTAAGCTATTCTGTGGGTGACAACGTGCCTGTAGATGTTTTGCAGGGCTATCAGAGTTCACAAACAGTCACTAATAATGAGGGAAATTAACCATGAATGAAGTATTAAAAAAATACGACAACCTCTATTTTATCGTTGGTCGATCCCTGCTTGGATTGTATTTTTTAGTGCCGGGTGTCATGAAAATTGTTCAATATGGCGGTACTTCGGAACTGATGGTGGCCAAAGGTGTGCCCTTGGTGTTCGCGCTATTGCCTTTGACAATTGTGTTGCAGGTCGGATTGGGTGTTCTATTGATCGCCGGTAAACAATTACGTTTGAGTGCCTTATTATTGTTTGGCTTAACGCTTTTAATTAATTTGTATGTTCATGATTTTTGGAATTTACAAGGCGAACCAAATTTCGGCCGTGAAATGCAGAATTTTATCAAAAACCTTGGTATTGCAGCTGGGTTGTTGGTTTTGGCCAGTAAGCAGTCAGACTAAGCCGAATCGAGCGGCATTTTGGCGGGGTTTAGGGCAGAACTCGGCCGAACTCTAGAAAGACTTTCCTTAGGCTTGTCCAGAGCTTCATTCAGAAGGTATTAAGAGTTTGCTTTAATGGCGGGTTCGACTTTAACGGGTACGCTGGTCTTTGCCATGAGGCTATCAAGGCCTTGAGCTATCAAGGAACGAGTCGAAAGCTGATAGCTGATTAGAAAGACCCCAATTGATCCAAACAACGAGGCAATACCGGGCAATGATTTGAGAATAATCTGCCCAGTAATGACGGCTAAAAGTGCGCTTAGAAATAAGTAGCTGATACCCTTTGCCGCGAGGCCTAACGTGGTATAGGCCTCATACTTCGCTTTCTGTATCAATTTTTTCTGCTCTTGTTTGCTGAGATGAGAAATTTCTTGGTATCCATATAAATTGCTTAAAGTCATAGTGTTCCGCCTTTCTCTTTATCTAAATACAAACCTTATCTAAATACAAATCCGCCCAGTCCAAATTAGCACAAATCAGTCATACCTTACAGCGGCTTGACCACGAACAAAAGGTCACCGGCATTAACTTGCGCCCCATTTGCTTGATTTACTCGTACCACTTCATAATCTTGATCAGCGGTGAACACTTCGCCAGAGCCCGGTACACTGGAAAGCGATATGTGCGTAAACAATTTCATCGCTTCAACTTGGCACAGA
The DNA here is from genome assembly GCA_964516915.1 of uncultured Gammaproteobacteria bacterium. Lineage (GTDB taxonomy): Bacteria > Pseudomonadota > Gammaproteobacteria > Arenicellales > Arenicellaceae > Arenicella. The sequence continues at coordinate 70,091 of CAZEXS010000002.1, read as the reverse complement.
GTTTGACTTAAATTCACGGCATCTCCGACCGAAACAAAGTCTGGGTCATTGGGTGTGGGTGTCGAATAGTAAATACCCGTCATCGGAGAAATTACTTTTATTTCTCCAGTACCCGCAATTTTCAAACTGGCCAAATCACTTTCGGCTTTTTCGACCCCGGTGTAGGCCATCTCTTCGACGATTTGGTCTTTATCCAGAGTATCTAAAAATGCGGGTAAATACCCAGTGTCATAGTCACCTTTTACAAATGTTTGATCATTAAGAATTCGCTTGAGCAATGAAATATTGGTGCATACGCCTTTAATTACGGTCTTGTCTAAGGCTTCAATAAGCTTCTTAATCGCGTCGTTTCTATTTTTGCCATGCACCACAAGTTGAGCGATCATGCTGTCATAGAACGGGGAAATTGTTTTTCCCTCGGAGACTGAGGCGATGACTTCAATATGATCGCCTTCGGGAAAGGTGCATTCGGTGACTAGCCCGGGTGTGGGTAAGAAATCGATGGTGCCATTAGTGTCGAGTCGGGCTTTCTCCGCCGTTACACGAGCCTCAATTGAAAAGCCATTATCTTTAGGCTTAAGGTCTGCGATAGATCCACCTTCAGCAATTTCATATTGCTTGCCTACAATGTTTATGCCAGATGTCCATTCCGTAACGGGGTGCTCTACTTGCAGACGAGTATTCATCTCCATAAAGTAGATCGCATCGGATTTTAGGTCGTAAATAAACTCGACCGTTCCCGCGCCATAATAGTCAACCGCATTAGCCAGATTTTCAGCGCACTCATAAGCTTGCTTGGCCAATTTTTTCGGCAGCATGGTAGAGCCTGATTCTTCAAGCACCTTTTGATTGTTACGTTGAACGGTACAATCTCTAAGCCCCAAAACCTTGGTGTTGCCATGCACGTCGCGCAGAATTTGCACTTCGATATGACGCATTGATTCGACAAACTTTTCCAGATATAGGTCGCCATTGCCAAACGCACTGCGCGCTTCACTGTAGACGTTATTAAATGCTTCTTTGATTTCGGTGGCGTTTCTTACTACTTTAATGCCTTTTCCGCCGCCGCCATGAACCGCTTTTAGCAGAACCGGGTAACCGATTTCTTCGGCCACTTTTGCGGTTGCTTCGGCGCTGGTTAATATGCCGTGTGAGCCGGGAACTACCGGTACTTTATTCGCCATCGCCGTGTTAATCGCGTTCGACTTATTGCCCATGGTGTCCATGCTGCTGGCTTTTGGGCCGACAAAATTCAACCCATGAGAACGGCAAAGTCGTGCAAAACCGGCATTCTCAGATAGAAAACCGATGCCTGGGTGTAAGGCTGTGGCGCCGCGATTCTTGGCGATAGTAACTACCGAAATACCGTTTAAATAACTTTCTCCAGGCGTTTGACCACCAAGGCAAACAACCTCGTCTTGCTCGGTCAGCATGTCACAGGCCACCGAGCCCATGTCAGGGTCAGATTGAACCAGTAGCACTTTGTGCCCCTGGGCTTGCGCCACGCGAATTAGTTTTACGGCGGTACAACCACGAGCGTGAATCAGTACCGTGTCAATTTTGCCCATGCGATCGATCGCGCGGTGCACAACTTCTTTATGGTCTTTTTCTTTGACGGTAGCAACGCCGGCAAGAACTTGGCCGACCACGCTGCCCACCGTTTCTTCAGGTAAGGTTATCTCAGGGTCAACCTCGCGTAGTTTTTCGTCCAGACCTTCTGCAAAAGGGTGTTTAACCAGACCTTGCATGGCGCCCGCATTGTTTGCCAGATAGTTTGAGGTTGTTGCCATTGATGGCAAAAATGACGGTACTACAACGCGGCCTGCAAACGGCATGTCTGTGCCGCTAAAGTAATACGTGTGAACCAATGGATGAGTCACGAAACTGGCTTGCGAACCACCGGTACAATCGCCGAACCCAAAGATCACAATAGGCAGCCCTGTTTCAGCGATAAAGTTTGTGATTCGGTCATTCACAATGGCCATCGAAAACAACGAGCTCGGGCCTTCTTTGGTTTGCATGCCACCCGATGAAACAAAACACACAATCGGCAGGCCTTGTTCGGCGCAATCGGTGAGTAGGGCGCACAGTTTTTCTGCACCCGCCATATCAAAGGCTCCGGCTTGGAAGGCGACATTGGAAATCAATGCGCCAACTTTGGCCGTTTTGCCGTTTTCTAACTTTAGATCGCCTATACCAGTAACCACGCCGCAGGGCGTGATGTCGTTATTAAGTGCTTTTTCAATCGATTGACGAAAGCCCGGAAACTGAACCGGGTTAGCCGTCATTTTATTAGCATTTGTCTCTTCGAATGACGTGAAAAGAGTAGACGAAAACGCATCTACGGTGCTTAATTTCTTACGTTTATAGGAAGTTAGAACCCGCTGCACTAGTAAGTCTTGATAGGCGATATTGAGTTGGTTCCAGAAATCTTTACGCTTACCAATACGCCATGGGTTTATTTGGCCGTTATACGGCTTGCCACTCATTTGTGAATCGATAAAGCGCGGCACCAAGGTCTCGAAAAAGTAGGTAATCAAAACCAGCAATGAATCCGACATTCTCGGAAAGTTAACGCGTTTCCATTCTTCAACGTCTGACAGAAATTCGCCGCGCTGTTCGTATTTCACAAAATGATTTAACCATTTGGCGAATTCAGTTTTGATATCGCTGTCGACCACTTGCGAACTCATAGAGCCGCTCACGCTGTCGGCTACTTTTTCTAGCGATTTATCCAGAATGCGTTTTAGCGTGTCTTGTGATAAGGATTGAAATGCCTGAGACTCTTCAGCGATTTCGCCAAAGTTATCAACAATGCTGTTATACAAGGCATCGAAAATAAGAATGTTTCGGAACTGCTCTTGCATAATCGGCTTCAAGCTCGGTTCCAGAAGCGTTTCCAGCAGAGTTAGATCAGTGGTGTGCTTATGTAAGTAACTCGGGCTGTCTTCAGAAATCTCGTCAAGCCGACGATTCATTTCGACGAAGTTAAATGCGGCGTCAGACTTCCAGCGATTGTAAAGATTTAAGCACAGAATAAAGCAGTAGCTTTTTTGCGCACTGCGATGGTTAGCCTGTGGGTCACCTAAGATCAATGCGGTGATCTTGCTGCGGTCATTATTGAGTTCTTCGTGTTTCTGACAAAGATTGTTCCAGGCTTTTGAAAGCTCGTCGTTGTAGACCAGCTTCTCTGGATCGTCCAACCAGCGTTTAAACGCGACTTTACGCATCTGTTGCGTACGAGTATCCAAATCGCCGGTTGGAATCTCTTCTTCGGCGAGACGGCCATAGGTTTCAACCGTGGCTGAGTGGATGCGGCAGCGCATGGACAAAGAACGCAGGTACTGCATGGCGTGCGAATACACATTGGGGTATTCGCTAAGCTCACCGTAGAGTTCAAACTGTGCGGCTTTTTGCAGTTCAATCAGTGCCTTTTTATGTAAGCGCTCGGTGCGCACATTGTTAACGTAGTCAGCCGCGACCAGCGGGTTTTCGAGAACTTCGCGTTTAGCACTGGATTCAATTTCTTGGATGCCGGTAAAAATGGCCGCCGTTAAATTGGCATTTTCTGGTGACTGGGCATTAGGTTTCCAGTCGATCACCCCATCGATTGCACCGCTGCGATACAACTCTGAAGGTGATACGCCTACGTATCTAGCGCTTTCTTGCCAAGATAGATTGTATTGGCGAGCGATGTTGGCCAAACCCTTGGGTTGTATGGTATTGAACGCTGCGTCTTTGACTGCCAACAAAACGTTGGTGGTTGCCAGCGGAATTGCGCCACCTGAATAGCCTAGGCCATAGATAATGCCCAAGGTAGGCACTTTCAACGACGCCATCACCGCGATCAATCGAGAAATTGTATGTGCTTGGTTGGCGGCGTTAGCCTCGGTGCCTGCATCGGCACCAGGTGTGTCCATAAAAGTGATGATCGGAATGGCACGAGACGAGTATTCGCTAGCCAGTCGACAAGCCTCTAAATGATGTTCAGGGCTCCATACGCCATTCGCGACATGCCGGTTCTGCACGATGAACGCTAATCGACGGATTTGATCATCGTGTTCCAGTGATATTTCTAAGCTGTACAGTGGGCCGAGTTCAAACTCTCCGTGAATTTTTCCACGCAATTGGCTAACCACTGTTTTGGCGCTAGGCCGGATGGCTGATTCTGCACCGTCCAACACATTAGAAACATAATCATCTACGGCTAATTTCTTTAAGCCTTGGCGAATTTGCTCGATTTTCTTAGCAGGAATTAAACCTTCAATATTTTGATGCCATTTAAATGGGTGCTTGCTGCCATTCAATGATTGGTTTCTGGCACGTCGTTCAACGTCTGAAAATAAGCTGGCTGTAATGCCGTCTGGCGCTGTAATTTGATTCTTAGTCTTCAAGGGTGCTTACCTTTTTCTAATGCATACTGACTTGCTGCCAATGATCACGACACGACTCAAGATCTAATTGACTGCAAAATAAACCAACAGGTAAAAACCCATCAGTCTTTAGTTATTATTCAATGCTCAAAATTCAACATTCTTGATGTTAGAAATGCTCCAAAACTTAATTTTGTAAAAACCAATGATGAGAAAAAGCCACTGAGCTTTCAAATTACCACTCGCTTGGCTTAATGGCTTAGTTGTTGGCCAAAATGACTAACAACTAATTCAAAAATAGTAAATACAAAGAGAAGTTTAGATCGAATCGAGCAGGAGCTTAATGTTTATTGTCTTTTGCCAAGTATGCCATGAAACTACCGCAAATTCCGAGTAGTAAATCGCTAGTTTCTATACCTCTGCCTATTAAATGTTGTGCTATTTCAGCGGCCAAACACAACCCACATACGATAATAAATGGTCTGATTCTAGGAGCGCTAATAATGGGCAGAGCTGAGCCTCGTAAAAGTAGCGTGAGAATGAACGCGCCACCGAAGTGCAATGCGATGTCTGCATTTTGTTCAGCCCACAATAAGGTCGAATAATCGAAGCCAATTCTTCTAAGAAAATTATGTGGAACCCAGTGCGCGAAATTATAGCTAGGGCGAGTCACCACATAGGCAAACAGCGCGGCCATTGTCGCTAGGCTTAGTCGACACAGCCAACGTATCAAAACTGGGCGATGCTTTACTATGAAATCTTTAGACATTAACGTTAAACAAGGTGTTTGAGACAGTTTAGAGTAAGTCTGTGCGTCGTGCAGGGTTAAAATATCCGTAATCCGGATTTAATCGGGCTACACTCCACGCAATACTTGAGTGTGCGGAGATGCTATAAGCAGTCCAGCCAATGTCTCAATGCTTAACAATAGAAAATTACTGAAGCCAATCGATTGGAGAAAACACACGGTGAGCCAGATAGAAATTAAGTCAAGATTGCAGAGTGAACACCCATCAAATATCAATGGAGTGAGTTCAGTGATGGCGGCTGTGTTGGCATCAAGGGGCGTGAATAATCAAGCCGGCTTAGATTTAGGTTTAAAGAATTTATTGCCGCCCCAAGGTTTGAGTCATATAGACGCCGCCGCTGAGTTGTTATGCGACGCGATTACGGCAGGCGCAAACGTGGTAATCGTCGGCGATTTTGATGCCGATGGTGCCACCAGTAGTGCGTTAGGGGTTCGTTGTTTGCGAGCATTCGGTTTGGACAGCGTCAGTTACATTGTGCCCAATCGATTTGAGTATGGCTATGGTCTGTCGCCTGAAATTGTCGGCATGGCCGCCATGCGTCAACCCGATGTGATCGTAACAGTGGATAATGGTATTAGCAGTGTCGATGGTGTGCATGCCGCACAGGCTCTAGGTATGTCAGTGTTGATCACCGATCACCATTTACCGGGTGAGCATATTCCAACAGCCGACGTTATTGTTAACCCTAACTTAGCCGGCGATCGTTTTGCCAGTAAAAACTTAGCCGGCGTGGGGGTTATTTTTTATGTCATGTTAGCGGTCAGAGCGCGATTACGCTCCATGGGCTGGTTTGAGCATAAAGGCATTAAAGAGCCTAATATGTCGCAGTTTTTAGACTTGGTAGCGCTTGGTACTGTGGCCGATGTGGTGCCACTGGATCGGAATAACCGAATTTTAGTACAACAAGGCATGCAACGGATTAGGCAAGGTTTAGCGTGTCCGGGTATCAATGCATTGCTTAGCATAGGAAATCGCAATCCGCACCGGCTTTCATCCGCCGATTTAGGGTTTGCCGTGGGGCCGCGTTTAAATGCCGCCGGTCGTTTGGATGATATGTCGGTCGGTATCGAAACTCTGTTGTGCGACGACTTTGATAAGGCCATGGCTCTCGCCGTTCAATTAGATGACTTGAACAAAGAACGTAAGCAGGTTGAGCAGTCCATGCAACAAGATGCGCTGGCGATTGTCGATACCATTAGCGTCAGCACGGACGAACAGCCTACAATATACGCCTTGCATGACGATAGTTGGCATCAGGGTGTTGTAGGCTTGGTGGCATCGCGTATTAAAGAGCGTACTAACCGACCTGTTGTGGCGCTGGCCCCTGGCGACGGCGAGGACGAATGGAAAGGCTCTGCGCGCAGTGTTGAAGGCGTGCATATTCGAGATTTGCTCGCCCGACTCGATACCCTTTATCCAAATTTGATGACTAAATATGGCGGCCATGCGATGGCCGCCGGCATGTCGGTTAAAGCCTCTAAGCTACCAGAATTTATTCGCGCGCTTAACCTGGTTGCTGATGAGTTGACCAAAGGCAAAGACTGGAGCCAAGTGATATGGACCGATGGCGCTTTAGCGGCTAGCGATTTTACGATGCAGCTTGCCGAAGAGCTTCGACAAACCAGCCCGTGGGGGCAGGGTTTTCCTGAGCCATTGTTTGACGGTCAATTTGAAGTGATTGAAGCTCGAACTGTAGGTTCGACTCATGCCAAGCTCAAATTGCGGCCGATTGATGGGCAACAGTCAATCGACGGTATATGTTTTGGCTATTTAGATACTCACGAAGAACTGCCTTCTGGCATCGTCAGGCTAGCCTATAAGCTTGACGTAAATGAATTCAGAGACAATTTAACATTACAATTAATGATCAAACATATTGAATAGTCTTTGACAGCCACCATGTTATTATTGTTTTTTTACCCCTTTTACTACTCGATTTACACATACGGAGACTTGAAATGAGTTATTTAAACGCTGGTTCAGGCACAGTTGTCAGCCAATTACCTGAAGAAGCTCGTGCGGGCTTTGTTCGTCGCACTTACACACATCTGGCGGGCGCGATCGGTTTATTCGCATTATTAGAAGCTGCGCTAATTAATATGGGCGCCGGCGAGATCGCCATGCAAGTATTAGCAACGAGTAAGTGGAGTTGGTTAATTGTCTTAGGATTGTTTATGGGCGCCGGTGTGTTGGCTAATAAATGGGCTTATTCGGGCGCTTCTCGTGAAATGCAATACGCGGGCTTAGGTTTGTACATTGTGGCTGATGCCATTGTATTTTTGCCGCTTATCTTTATGGCGACGCGATTTGCACCGGGCGTGTTACCAAACGCCGCATTGATCACAGGCGCTTTAGTTACCGGTATTACCTTTGTCGCTTTTACCACTAAAAAAGACTTTTCATTTTTAGCACCGGCCTTGAAAATTGGTTTTTTCGTGGCAATGGGGCTGATCATCGCTTCAATTGTGTTTGGCGTTAGCCTAGGTATGTGGTTTTCAGCTGTGATGATTTTGTTCATGGCTGGCAGCGTGTTGTACACAACCTCGAATATCATTCACCATTACAATGAAGAGCAGCATGTGGCGGCTTCATTGGCATTGTTTGCCTCAGTTGCCACCATGTTCTGGTATGTGGTGCAGTTTTTGATGGCATTCGGCGGCGACGATTAATAAGTAATGCTTAGTTTTAGGTACTAATCTGTGAGGCTGATTTCCACTTACGCTAGACCTGAAGCGAATTAAGAATTATTGACGAATGACTCTTTTAAGTGAGCGGCTTTTGGCCGCTCGCTTTGTTTCTGGCGTTTGTCGAGTGATGTGAATTTTAGATTATCGGCTTAGATTTTTTATCGCCTTTATTATTAATAACTAACCATATAGAGAACGAAAAGTGGCTTATTCTTATTTAGAAGGTCTTGTTGGCAATACGCCGTTGGTGCAATTGAAGCGCTTGTGGCAGGGCGAGTTTGTTACCGTGCTGGGTAAGTTGGAAGGCAATAATCCAGCCGGCTCGGTTAAAGATCGACCAGCATTAAACATGATTGCCAAGGCCGAACTGCGAGGCGATATTAAGCCCGGCGATACGTTGATCGAGGCAACCAGTGGTAATACCGGCATAGCCTTGGCCATGGCCGCGGCCATGAAAGGGTATAAAATGACGCTCATCATGCCAGACAATATGAGTGAAGAAAGGCGAGCATCAATGAACGCCTTTGGCGCAAAGATCATTTCGGTTTCACATAAGGCCGGCGGTATGGAGCTGGCGCGAGACATGGCTTTAGAAATGCAAAGCAATGGCGAAGGCACCGTACTTGATCAATTTTCAAATGAAGATAACTGGAACGCACATTATGAATCCACCGGCCCAGAAATCTGGCGAGATACTGAGGGTAAGGTTACGCATTTTGTAAGCTCGATGGGCACCACCGGCACAATTATGGGGGTTTCTCGTTATTTGAAAGAACAGAACCCAGAGGTTGAAATTGTCGGTGTTCAACCGGAGGGCGAGTCTCAAATTCCGGGCATTCGTCGTTGGCCGGTTGAGTACCTACCAAAGATTTTCGATGCCAGTCGAGTAGACCGTGTGATTGACGTTGATCAGGTCACGGCGGAAACCACGATGCGCAACTTGGCGACTCATGAAGGTATTTTTGCCGGTGTGTCGTCTGGTGGGGCGATGGCCGTGGCTCTCAAGCTGGCGGCTGAGCTGGAGTTAAGTCAGCAGCGCGCGACGCTGGTGTCCATCGTTTGTGATAGAGGAGACCGTTACTTATCAACCGGAGTGTATTCGTGAACGTTTTGGCGTTTGATATTGAAACGATTCCAGATGTCGCAGGTGGTCGAAAACTTCACGAGTTAGATGACAAACTCAGTGATGCCGACGTGGCCGAGGTAATGTTCGCCAAGCGCCGTGAGAAAACTGGCAACGATTTCATCGCTACGCATTTGCAGCAAGTTGTGGCTATTTCGGCCGTGTATAGAAATACCCAAACCGATCAATTTTCAGTGTGGACCTTGGGTACTGAAGAAAGTTCAGAAAAGGAAATCGTACAGAATTTTTTCGACGGTATTGATAAGCAAACACCCACACTGGTTACATGGAACGGCAGTGGTTTTGATCTTCCGGTGCTGCATTACCGAGGTTTGATTAATGGCGTACAAGCTCCGCGTTATTGGGATCTAGGTGATGATGATCGTGACTTCAAATGGAATAATTATATTGGCCGATTCCATATGCGCCATACTGATCTAATGGATGTAATAGCCGGTTACAATAATCGAGCTTTCGCGCCTTTAGATGATATTGCGGTATTACTTGGCTTGCCTGGTAAAATGGGGATGAGCGGTTCGAAAGTCTGGAGCCAATTTAAGGCCGGAGACATCAAATCTATTCGAGATTATTGTGAGACCGATGCCTTAAACACCTACTTAGTGTATTTACATTGGCTGTATGTGCGAGGTCACCTAACCGATGCAGGCTTGCAGCAAGAGCATGATTTAGTTAAAGCCAACCTAGCAAAGGGTAAACCACACCTGCAAGAATTTGCCAAGGTGTGGAGTGATAACCAATCTACGCAAGCTGATCTTGGCTAGATTAGTTTACTTATTACGCCCCAAAGCGACGACAAAACCAGCAGCACATTGGCTAAGAAGCCGATAACAAAGCCCGGCGCTCGTTTAGCCGGGTCTTTCACGTAGCTAGATGAATAGATAAATCGCCCCACAATGAACGCAGTGCCGAGTATTGCGGCCGCGTCAGCGCGGTAAAAATGAGCGCAAACCCACATCGCCGGTAGTGTCACCATTAATTGCTCTAAGGTGTTGAGCTGCACTCGTAGGCGGCGTTCGAAGATTTCGTCTCCACTCATTGCCGGAGCTTTGATTTCTTTTCCGCGTGCCATGCCGACACGCATTGTGAAATACATATATTGTAAAAGGATAAGCAAGGTAACTAGAGCAACGGTAAGCATTCTGAGTCCTCTTTAGATAGACAAATTAAAGTAGATATAGTGCAGCTTTTAGGTTGATACGGTAGGTTGATTCGAAGTAACCAGCATCAATCAAAGTGTATAACGTGCTAAATCATATACCCTTCGCGCAAACCTTGCACTAAAATGCGCGCCTGATTAATTGAGTTCTGTGTATTTTAACTTAGGTGCATCCATGGCCAGACGTCGTCGTCAACGTAAACAACTAGATACTACTCCGCAAGAGATTCAAATCGACTCGATCGCACACGATGGTCGCGGAGTCGGCCGTGATGCCGAAGGCAAGGTGGTATTTGTCGATTACGCATTACCAGGAGAGCGGGTGCGTTTTGTGCCGGTAATGAACCGTAAAAGCTATCTGTTTGGTTCAACCATTGAAGTCTTAGAGCCGTCTGAATTTCGAGTAGAGCCAAAGTGCGATGTGTTTGGTGAATGTGGTGGCTGTGTATTACAACATTTAGACGCAGACAAACAGATCGAATACAAACAGCAGCAGTTACTCGAGAACTTTAAAAAGATCGGTAATGTGGAGCCTGAAAATTGGTTCGAGCCAATGACAAGCCAGCATTGGGGTTACCGAAGGCGAGCTCGGTTGGGGGCAAAGTTTGTGCCAAAGAAGGGCGGTATGATTGTGGGTTTTCGCGAACGTAATAGTAGCTTTATTCAGCCGACCTCCAAGTGTGAGGTGCTTTATCCCGAGGTCTCGGCGTTATTACCAGATTTGCGCGAAACCTTAGAGAAGACCTCGTGTAACGATAAAATACCTCAGGTGGAAATCTCCGTTGCTGATAATGCGACAGTGATGATCGTGCGCCATTTAGAAGCATTTGTTCAGTCTGATTTAGACCTATTAAGTGACTTTGCAAAGCGCAATGAAGTGCAAGTCTTTTTGCAGCCGGGAAACCTCAAAAGTGTTCATCCATTGTACCCAACCGACCCTGAGCCTTTATTTTATAATTTTGAAGAGTTTGATATTCGAGTGGAGTTTTTGCCCACGGACTTTATTCAAGTTAACGGTTCTATTAACGATGCTCTGGTGGCGCGTGCGATCGATCTGTTAGATATTCAGCCCGACGATGCCGTCTTAGACTTGTTTTGTGGCGTTGGGAATTTTACTTTGCCGCTGGCGCGTCGTGCCAATAAAGTCGTGGGTGTTGAGGGTGATCAAGCACTGGTCAATCGCGCAAACCATAATAAGAAACTAAACGGTCTAGAATCGGTTGATTTCTATTTTGGAGACTTGTTTAAGGAAGATATGACGGCCGAATCGCATGGTGAATGGTTGAAGGAACCGTTTGATAAGGTGTTGTTAGACCCGCCGCGCTCCGGCGCCGCTGAAATGGTGCGCCGTATGCCAGACTTGAACCCCAGTAAAATTGTGTACGTATCGTGCGGCCCCGCCACTTTGGCTCGAGATGCAGGTGTGCTGGTCAACGAGCACGGTTATACAATGACTCACGCAGGGGTAATTGATATGTTTCCGCACACGGCGCATGTCGAATCAATTGCGGTATTCGAAAAGCTCACATAGGCAGACTGAAGCACAAGGTTTCAGTAAATGGAATTCAACAGAATTGTGCGACTGTGAACTAAGAAGAGTTCAAAAGAAAAGTTCAAGGAAAGACAAGAGCTAGAAGGCGATGCAGACGAAAATAAGCAACAGCTAGGCAATAAAAACGGCAACTGGTATCAGTTGCCGTTTCGTCAAATTGAGCAGTGTAAATTATTATTTTTCTACGCTCAAATTAGAGTGTTTTCCGGGAAGAAAATTCTAACCTATTTATTATTATTATATTTTGTCGTTGCTCGCTGTGTTTATTATTAGTATTCAGCTTCTTGGCACATCACCTCTCGGTTTCAACCTTCACAAAGACTCCCGACTCAAAAACACTCTGAAATGTTTTTGTTATTATTGAGTTTGCATTGCTCGCCATTTTTATCGTCTGTCGTTAATTTTATTATTCAGACGCTTATTATTTTTAGGCTCGCTTATTTTAAAATAATATTTTAAACAAATAATTTAAATATCAGTTTAAACATTAATTTGAGCAAATTTATCAGTTGCTTGAGTCAGTTTCCGTACCGTATCACTCCTCGATATAAGGATCAATCATATTGTGTATGAAATAAAGTTATTACAGGTCTGTAATGCATTTCTCTAAGGGATAACGAACAGTATTCCAGTTTTTGCACAATGAAATTGAAGAATTTGGTCTGTAATTTTGAGGTGTTTCTTAAAACGCTTGGTGTGTGCTTTAATGACCGATCATCAAAAAAGAAGTTTTTGACAAACCTAAAAGCGATTGTTCGAAGCCGCTAGCTTAGAAAGTTGATCTACAAAGCGAATTGCGTAGAGGAAAGCAGGTAGAGAAAAGCAAAAGAGAAAAGATTATGAATGACCGAATGAGTGATGTGAGTTCTTTGTTAGACAAATTATTGTCAGCAGGCAAAGAGTATGTCGGTAAAGGGCAAGACTTTGCCGAAAGTAAACTTGATATCCCTGATCAAGGGCCAGAGCGTGAAGCCATGGTCGATGGAATGAAGAAAGGTGCGATCGCGTCGGCCGTATTGGTCGGTCTACTGGGAACCAAAAGTGGGCGAAGCTTAACCGGCTCGGTCATAAAACTGGGTAGCCTAGCCGCACTGGGCGTCGCCGCTGTGAAAGGGTATCAGAATTGGCAAGAGACTGGCGACCCTCTTAAATCATCGTCTGCTTCTTCATCTTCTGGTACTGATCCCAAGGCATTGCACGAGTTGTCGGACGCTGACTCGGCCAGCCGAAGCTTGTTAATTATTAAGTCCCTAGTCGCTGCCGCTAACGCAGATGGCCACATCGATAGCGATGAAATTCAAACGATTCGTCATGAACTGATCGAAATGCATTTGCCCGAAAGTTTGGCGAATGATATCGAAGCCATTTTAGACGTGCCGCTTACAGCCGAGCAATTGGCTGCCCAAGTATCCTCAGCCCAAGCCGCTTCGGAAGTGTATCTAGCGACCAGATTAATTATTAATGACCTCTCATCATCGCAAGAACAATCCTACTTACAAGACTTAGTTAAGCATTTGGGTATCAGTGAAGGTTTGCGAGCGTCGTTAGAGTCTGAAGTAAGCTAACGGCAAGTTTTGTGGATAAGGTTGGTAGCCTTAGTCTCTAGCTGATAGTATTTATATGATTATTTGGCTTGATAAGAAGCCGCACTTTAGATCTTAGGAGCATGTTTATGCCGTTACAGACCGTTCAAGTAGCCATTTTTATATTCGTTACTGGCCTCATTGGTTTTCTTACCTATCGTAAATGCCGCGAATCTATTTTGGCCGAGCGCGCTACGGCGCATGAGCGCAGTCCGGAACAAGAGAACAAAGAAGTCTTTTTGGCTGGCGGTGGTTTAACTTGGATTTTTGTAGCCGGTTCTATCACTCTCACCAATCTCTCGACAGATCAGTTGGTGGGCATGAACGGCAACCAAATGGCGTTATTAGCTTGGTGGGAATTTGCCGCCGTGTTCGGTTTAATTGTTCTTGCCAAAGTGTTTTTGCCAATCTATTACCGTTACAACTGCACGACCACGACTGAGTTGCTTGAAAAGCGCTATAACAACCATCATATTCGCGCGCTAATCAGTGTGATGTTTTTGCTCGGCAATATTTTTATCTTCTTGCCGTCAATCTTGTACGGTGGCTCCTTGTTTATGAAGGAAATGTTCGGCCTCGAGAACGTCCCACTTATGGTGCTGGCAGTGGCTTTCGCAATCGCCGGTGCGGCATACGCTGTCATTGGCGGATTGCGAGCGGTGGCGATCTCAGATACTTACAGCGGAGTATTGTTACTAAGTCTTGCTCTCGTGGTGGTGTGGCTGTGTTTAAGCGCTATTGATTTTGATTTCAGTGGAATTCCCAAAGAGCGCCTTACCTTAATAGGCTCGACAGATTCGCCGATACCATGGCACACCTTAATTACGGGTATGATTTTCATCCAGATATATTACTGGAGCACCAATCAAACCATTACACAGCGAGCAATGGCTTCACCCACAGTTAAAGAAGCTCAGAAGGGCGTGTTAACGGCGGCGGCTATTCGCTTATTAATTGTTCCACCGATTATTGTGCTACCGGGCATTGTCTCTTATAAGCTCTACGGCGATATCGGTGATGCGGCTTACGGCAGAATTGTAGGCGATGTATTGCCCTTATGGATGTCGGGTATGTTTGCTGCGGCTTTAGCGGCGGCAGTTTTGACCAGCTTTAACAGTATTTTGAATTCATCTTCGGCACTCTATATCTGTGATATTCATGAAAAATATTTCGGTCGAGGTAACAAGACCAATGTGCCAGCGCTCAACTTAATGGTAACCACGGTGTTTATTTTGATTGCCTTGGCTTTGGTGCCCATTTGGGCCGAATCGGAAAGTTTGATTAACTTGGTTCAAAAGCTGTATGGCTTAATAAGTATGCCAATTTTATCGTGCTTTGCTGTCGGACTTCTGTTTAAAAATGTGGATTATCGAGCGGCAATATGCGCCGTATTGATCGGTTGTAGTTATTACGGTTTCACGCAGTTTCGGCCTGAAGTGTCAGGTCAATGGCATTATATTCACCACATGTTTTTCACTCTGTGGCTGTCTATTGGCAGCGCCTTGGCGATCAATAAATTGGTTTTCGGAAATACCGCTGAATTATCCTGGGCGGCCAATACAGAATTAGCGCAGGAATCGAATTAGCTAAACCGTTGTACAAGCGGCTTAATGAATAGCTACGACTGAAATTTGGCGCCGGCTACACCAAGGGTCTAAGGCTCCGCCAGAAGGTCTACAAGGCTCCGCCAGAAGGTCTAAAAGGCTCCGCCAGAAGGTCTAAAAGGCTCCGCCAGAAACTTAAAGGCTCCGCTAGGATTTTTTAGGTAGATATCTTTGTGTAAGTATCTTGCAGCTGTGAAGCAATGGCATTCCAGCTGTAATTCTCATACGTGTAAACGGCTGGGTCATTGATCACCGTGCCTTGTCCGTTTAGATAGCTTTTTAGGGTTGCGCTGATCGAGGCAACACTCAGGTCGCAAACAAAACCGATTTTGGCTTCTGCGATGGCTTGCGAAAGCGCCACTTCGCGGCTCACTAATGCGGGCGTACCAGCCGCTAGCGCTTCCAGCACCGCTATGCCAAAGTTCTCTGAGTGCGATGTGAGTACGTATAAGTCGGCGCCTTGCAACAGTAACTCTTTTTCTTGGCCGCTTTGAAAGCCGATGAAATGGCACTGTGAGTTTAGCCCAGTGTCTAAGGTCATCTGCCGTAATTTTTCCACATAATCAGCCTCACCGTCCCCGGCGATGATCAATTGCCATGCATTAGTATCGACTTGGCTTAGCGCTTCAAACAATAGTTCCAAACCCTTTTTTGGGTGTAAGCGAGAAAGATACAGTAATGTCTTTTTGGTCTCGCTTAATTGATAGCGTTGTATGAGTTGTGCATTAGCACTGGCTATTTTAGGGCTTGGAGGAATGCCTAGAGGAATGACTTCAGCGAGACTTTGGGCAAGCTCAGGTAGTGCTAACAATGCTTGCGTTTTTTCTGACTCGGCCGTGAAATGCAATGCGGACGCGTTTGCTAGATTGCGTCTTTCAAACAATGAGAGAAAAAACTGTTTACGCCGTTTTGACTGATTCAGTGACCAGCGTTCTAACTGCCCGATCGGCCGCACAACATAAGGCGTACCTGTCTTTCGGGCCAAATACATGGCATAACTGGATGTAAACGAAAATATCGCGTGAATGTGTATGGCGTCGTAACGTGCGATATTTTTGTTTAGCCAGTCTTTAAAAGAAACGGAGAAAGCGAACTCTCGTAACGGACCAATTGGCGGGGAGAAACGCTGAAAGAAGCGTACCGGCACCCCGTTATATTCGCTGAGTGAGTTAAGCGGAACGGCAAGTAAATTTGGGCCATCGTCGTTAGTGGTTGCGATTTCAGCATCAATGCCGCGGCTTCGTAATGCTTTGACCATTTCGATAACGGCTTTGCTAGGGCCACCTCTAACGGGCGCAATTGACGGTATCACATGAAGTATTTTCATCGTTTAGACGACTATTCTGGTTTGAGATGGCGAGTTTTCCAGTCGTGTAATACTAGCAGACTCCATCGTCGATACCAGGGTGTGAGTTTGATCCAAGCGGGCACGCCTTTAGCAATAGGCAAATCGGACCATTGTGAGCTAAACCACTCATCAAAGGGAAACCGAAAGCCTTGTTTTGGTCGATTTACCACCCAGTCTGGTAGTTCTGGCACCGCATCCACCAATAAGGTTTTGCCGAAACTTAGCCGTTGTTCTGAAGGAATACTGAGAATGGTTTCTATTAGTTCTTTATCCACAAACGGCACTCTAAGCTCCAGGCCGCAGGCCATGCTCATCACATCGCTGTCTCTCAGGAGCTGATTGCGCATATAGCTGGTGATCTCTAATTGGCTGACCTGGTCAGCTACGCTCAGCTTAGCTATATCTGGGTCGCTCGCCTCTACATGCTGCAATTTATCTAAACCCATCGATTCGCAAAGGGCCAGGGATTCGCCCTCGCTGAATATGCCACGCAATGATCGATGTGCAGCTAGCAGTGAGCCAGGAGACCCTAAAAAGTCCAATGCGCGTTGCAGTTTAGACGGTAAGTGTTTTGATAAGAGTCTATTTAGGCATTTAAATAACGGCGCCAGCCAGGCTGTTCGTTGGCTTGTCTGCTGCATTTTAGGCAACAGTTGAAACGATTTGTAACCCGCAAAAAGTTCATCGCCACCAACACCGGACAACACAACTTTTTCTCCGGCTTCGCTGGCAAAGCGAGAAACACAGAAGGTGTTAAAGCCATCAGTCGTGGGTTGGTCTACTACCGATAAAAATTCTGTAAACAGAGGTTTGGCTATTTCTGGGGTTAGTAGAAACTCAGTATGGTTGGTTCCAAAGTGACGTGCCACGCGTTTCGCAATTTCTCCTTCATTCCATTCCGGTGATTCGAAAGCGATTGAATACGTGTTCAGTTGTGCGTTGGTCACTTTACTTGCCAATGCGACTAAAGCAGTCGAATCAATGCCTCCGCTCAGAAAGATGCCAACCGGCACATCACTGACAAAGTGAGCTTTGACGGTGCTTTCTAGCGCGTTTCTAGTGCGGGCAATATTGAGTTCTTTTTCCTTGCTTGTCTCTTTAATGGCCGCGCTTGCAAACGGTAATTCCCAGAATGTTCTGAGCGTGAAATTACCGTTTTGCCAACTGAGCGAAGACCCCGCAGGCAGTTGAAAAATATCAGCCATCACCGTATTAGGTTCGGCAACTGTACCGCTTAAAAAATAACTTTTGATTCCGTCTTTTGATAGGCTAGGTGAATGCAGGTCGGCTTTCAGTAAACTTCTGAGCTCCGATGCGAAGGCAAATTTCCCATCTGAGTTTGCACAGTAATAGAACGGCTTAATACCCAGCGGGTCGCGAGCGGCGAAGGCGCTTTTTTGATGCTCATCCCAAATGACAAAGGCATACATACCTCTAAGGTACTCTACGCAGTTTGCCCCGTGTTGCTGATAGAGTTTCAGTATGACTTCGGTGTCTGAGTCACTTACAAAGCTCTCACCACTGTGCTCTAAGTCTGCACGTAAGGTTTGATAGTTATAAATTTCACCGTTGAACGTAATCGTGTAACGATTCGCATCACAAGTCATGGGTTGATGCCCTGCTGAGCTTAGATCGATGATGGATAAACGAGTGTGGCAAAGCAGTGCCGCGCCAGAAGGTGAAATAAATTCGCCCTGACCATCTGGGCCACGATGAGCCAATGCGCCTTGCATGGCACTAAGCTTGTCGTGTGACTGCGGCTGGTTGAGATCTTGCTCGGTGGAAAAAATTCCGGCGATTCCACACATAATGTTAAAAAGTAGGTTTCAAATAGTTGGTCTCAAGTTAGAGACCAACTATATCACGCTGATAACTGAGCAGTCTTATGCAATAGCGCTGACTACTTTTGCCCCAAAACAAACATACTAAATCCTTCTAATATGATTTGAATGTTGAGGGCAAAATGTGTTTCCAGTTAAAAACCAGCCCTACTCACCGCCGCCATCACTTTTAGGTGCTTGGTTTCCGGTGCTTTGGCTCTTCGAGTTGTCGCTTTGAGCCGAATTGTTATTACGGTTTCGATTGCGATTTCGATTGCGGTTACGATTCCGGTTACGGTTTCGATTACCGCTATTCTCATTGCGATTTTGATCTTGATTAGGCTTAGGTTTTTCGCCGCCGTCAGAACTTTTGTTAGGCCTATTATCGGTTTGCTTATTTGTGTTGCCAGCTTGGTTGCCCTTATGTTGCGGCTTGCCGCCTTGCTGGTTTTGCTTGTTTTGCGGCCGATTTCGGTTATTGCCTTGGTTGCCACGGCCACCACGATTGCGACCGCCGCGATTATTGCGACTTTGATTGCGGTTGCGGTTCTGGTGTTTATTCGCCGGTTTCTTGGGCTTTTCTTGTTCCTCTTCGCCAGTACCAAACAGCGAGCGCCAAATTCGAACGAAAAGGCCGGGTTTAATCGGCTCAGGCGCAGGCGCTGGGGCGGGTGGTTTATCGGCCATTTGTATGGATTCAATACCTACTGCCGGCGCAGTATTGGGTGCAATCACTACATTACTAGTTTGATTCTTTTTCTGATAGCGCGCTTTGCGGGGGTCTTCTTTCGGTTCTTGAATTTCAGTTTTATAACTCGGCAAATCGGGCATTTCATCTAAGTCTTCGCTGCGTAGGCGTTGAATTTTAAAATGCGGAGTCTCTAATTCAATGGTTGGAACAATCGTAATGTTCGTACCAAGACGGTTTTCTAGCAAGGCGACTTCATGACGCTTTTCATTGAGTAAAAAGGTCGCCGTTTTGATTGGCAGATGAGCGACAATTGCCTCGGTATTCTCTTTTAACGCTTCTTCTTCAATAATACGAAGCACGCTTAAAGATGATGAGCCAACACTGCGTATATGCCCATTGCCTTCGCATCGAGGGCAGACATGATAGTTTGAATCGGCAATTGATGAACGCAGACGTTGTCTCGACATTTCAAGTAGGCCAAAGCGTGAAATTCGACCCACTTGAACGCGGGCTCGATCAGCTTTCAGGGCCTCTTGTAAGCGTTGTTCGACCGCGCGTTGGTTCTTTGTGGCTAACATGTCGATGAAATCGATTACCACAAGGCCACCAAGGTCGCGAATACGCAGTTGACGGGCAATTTCATCAGCGGCTTCTAGGTTTGTTTGAAGAGCGGTCTCTTCAATATCGCCACCTTTGGTGGCACGAGCTGAGTTCACATCAATCGAAGTTAATGCTTCGGTTGGGTCAATTACCAATGCGCCGCCGGCCTGAAGCGTGACTTCGCGAGCGTAGGCCGATTCGATTTGGTGTTCGACTTGGTAGCGTGAAAATAACGGAACCGTGTCTTCGTATAGCTTCAATTTGATGACATTATGCGGCATCACTTGATTCATAAAGCGCGATGCTCGTTCGAACACTTCTTTGTCATCAATAATTATTTCGTTGATATCGCTGCGGAAATAATCTCGAATTGAACGAACCACTAAATTGGTTTCTTGATAGACCAGAAATGGTGCGCCTTGAGCTTCTGAGGCTTCTTGAATGGCGTCAGACAAACGTTGAAGGTAGTCTAAATCCCACTGTAATTCTTCGGAAGATTTACCAATGCCGGCCGTTCGAGCTATCAGCGCGTGCTCGCGAGGGATGTCCAGTTCAGACATGGCTTCACGTAACTCTTGACGCTCTTTGCCTTCAATTCGGCGCGAGATGCCACCGCCTTTTGGGTTGTTAGGCATGAATACTAAATAGCGACCAGCCAAACTGATGAAGGTCGTTAGCGCGGCACCTTTATTGCCGCGCTCGTCTTTTTCGACTTGAACTAATAGCTCTTGGCCATTTTTCAATACGTCGGCTATTTTGACCTGAGATATGGGTGTTTCAGACTTATAGTTTTGAAAGTAAGTGCGCGACACTTCTTTCATCGGTAAAAAGCCTTGACGGTTGCCTCCGTATTCAACGAAAGCGGCCTCTAGGCTTGGTTCAATTCGTGTGATTTTCCCTTTGTAGATATTGCCTTTTTTAAGGGCGCTATTGGCTGACTCAATGTCTAAGTCTACTAATTTTTGTCCATCTACGATGGCTACGCGTAACTCTTCTGGGTGAGTCGCGTTAAATAACATTCTTTTCATTCTAATTCTCGTATGCACTGGGCATTTTGCATGAGATGCAAGTCGAAAATAGAAAAATGGCGAATCAGCGGGCTAGGAAGGCAATTGCGAAGAAGGTTGCTAGGTAACGAATGAAAATCGCGTTTAGCATATTGCCGTTTTAATGGCGGTCTGCATTAAACTATTTCGATCTAACTTAAGTTTAACTTGAATCTTAGTTAGTGTGACCCAGTTTGCGCCACGATCAACTTATTTTCAGTTAAAAAACAAATCAGGATGTTGCTAAACACACAGTTTGTTCTGCTGCTCTTTTTCCCTCACGATAGTTATGAGAAGAGCTTCACTCATCCATCTCTATACTGTCATTGGTCATGTCATTGAAAGGATATCAATGAAAGGACGACAATAAGGAGATAGGCGAAAATCAGATTGAAATGTTATTTAAAATCATTGTCTTAGCGTCTTTCAAAAATCAGTCTAAATTTCACTGAACTTCTGAACTTTTAAACTATTGCTACACTTGATTGCGTAAAAGCCGCTAAGCCTTATAAACCTAAGTTAAATAAACTTTCTTCTTTTGCTTAGAGTACAAACTTACATTAAGTTTGCCTCTGGCGATTAATTTTTCGGTAAAACATACGTAAACAGTTCAATACGGTGATTCCGCATTCCCCGCTTACGGCCATTTTTCAATCAGTTTGCGATAAAACAATAAGCAGTTTCCTGCTTTACTTGATCGATTGAAAAACTAAATCGCAAATTTTGCCTTTCCGAGCAGCACTGACTAAGGTGCCTTATTCGGATTTTCTTTATGCATCGTATGATCTCAATTAGCAGGCTATTCAATAACCGCATTTAATTGTGACCATCATGTCTGAGCCATAACTACAGCTCTATTGCCTCCAAAGTAAGGGGTGGAGGGCATACCCCTGTTGTGCCTTTCGTTAACTGATTTTCAACGGTTATTTAGTGTTTCTATTTTAAAAACTCTAATTTACCAAGCTAATTCAATAGCTTGTGCAATATTAAGAATGTTGCACAAAAAATTTAAAAACAGTGGCGGCCTTTTTTTGCCTAGTCCGGTGTCGCCGCGTTGTGTTGCGGGCCTATGACAGTGCGGATTGAAAGTACACATGTGTTAACAACTAAACGGTTCGTCGTCTGATCGCTTTTGAAAAGATGCTTTAATTAAATTAACTAACTTAAATTAAAGTAACTAGAGACTTTACAAAAGTAATAACGCGCCTACCCAATTGTTTACTGAATTTTTACTGTCTTCGAACATCAATGTAAGGCTTGAAATACTGCAGTTCAATAGGCCTAATTTAAATGTTCAAGTCTTATCGTGCCTGCTGAATTCAATGCTATTACAAAGGTTTTTTTGCAAAAACTCACTGCAAACAAAGCTATCAGATACAGATCACGTATTAAGACTGGCGGATAATAGCAGTGAAACAGGCGTTAAGCAATGTTCCCTAGTGGTTAGACCGCATGGTAATCGCGGTAATATTTTCTGTTGAATGGACGCAAAACAACTATAATCAAGCTCAAACCAGTTGAGGCTAGATTTTGTCCAGAAAAACACCACGTCCTAAGTCGGCTAAGACTTCTCAGAGCCGGCCTTCAAAAGCGCGCCAAACTGTGTCTGGGAAAGCGAGTCGGCGCTCGACGACGAAGGCTGGATCAACACGAAAATCTTCCAGAGCCGCGACTGTTGGGCGAAAAAAGAAGCCAAGACAAGCCGCACGACAGGCTGAGGGCTCTTTGTCTTTTTTACCTAAAAATGCTGAGGGCTCTTCACCTAAAAAAGCAGATGGCTCTTCATCTAAAAAAGCTGATGGCTCTTCACCCAAAACAGCTAAAGGCTCTCCATCTAAAACAGCTAAAGGCTCTCCATCTAAAACAGCTAAAGTCTTTCAACCTAAAACAGCTAAAGGCTCTACATCACAGCATACTGACAGGTCGGGGTCTCGAACTG
>CAZEXS010000002.1:45141-47639 GCA_964516915.1 uncultured Gammaproteobacteria bacterium | reverse complement strand
AAAACAGCTAAAGGCTCTACATCACAGCATACTGACAGGTCGGGGTCTCGAACTGGTGCTCGAGAGTCAGCTCGAGGTAACGCGAGCAATCGGCAAGTACAGCAGGCGCAAGTTACTGAGTCTAAAAGCGATGCCCTTGGGGCGAAAGTCCAGTTTATTGAAGTTGATGTTGAGCATGCGGGTCAACGACTTGATAATTTTTTAGTAACGCGTTTAAAAGGCGTGCCGAAAACTCATATTTATCGAATTATTCGAAAAGGCGAGGTTAGGATAAACAAGGGGCGTGTCAAGCAAACCACGCGCCTGCAAGAAGGCGATAGCATACGTGTTCCGCCTATACGGTTAGCCGACTCATCGGCTAAGGATTTAGATAGATCACGGTATGAGTTTTTGCGCAAAACCGTATTGTTCGAAGACGATGCATTGCTGGTAATTAATAAACCTTCAGGAATGGCTGTGCATGCCGGTAGCGGTATCAAGGTTGGGGTCATTGAAGCCATGAGAGCTTTGCGCACTGACCTTAAGTACTTAGAATTAGTGCATCGCTTAGATCGCGAAACTTCCGGTTGTTTGGTGCTGGCAAAGAAGTCCAGCGCTCTGAAGATATTGCACGAGGATTTCAAAACAAATTCGCTCAAGAATAAGCGCTTAGATAAACGATATTTTGCCTTAGTTAAGGGCCATTGGCGATTTGGGCAGCGTCGTATTATCAAGCCGCTGAACACCGATGCTCGTAAACATGGTGAACGGTATGTGGTGGTAGATGAGGCTGGAAGTTACGCAAGCTCTATTGCCAACCCAGTTGCGGTATCCGATTTTGCGTCGTTGATAGAAGTGAAGTTGCTTACTGGGCGCACGCATCAAGTCCGAGTACACACTCAATCCGAAGGTCACCCTATTGCTGGCGATGTTCGTTATGGCGACCCCGAGTTCAATAAATTGGTCAAGCGCTCAAAATTGTCCAGACTATTTTTACACGCTTCTAGTTTGAGTTTTAATCACCCAATTACCGGCAATGTTGTCAAACTTAGTGCGAGTTTGCCAGAAGATTTACAAGCGGTATTAACCGCGCTCGATCTACGTACCAGTTAATATGTACCAGTTAATCGTATTTGATTGGGATGGCACCCTGATGGATTCGACCATGAAAATAGCCAACTGTATTCGAGCAGCCGCGGAAGATGTCGGCTTGCCGAAACCAACTGTGGCGCAAGCTAAAAATATTATTGGTCTTGGCTTAAACGAATGTATGGAGATTTTGTTTCCGTCTGCGCAGAAGTCGCAAAGGCAATCCATGGTTGAACGCTATAAATTTCATTTCGTCACGGGAGATCAAACTGAACAAGCTTTGTTCGATGGTGTTTGTGAGGGCTTAAAACGCCTCGAACAGCATGGTGCAATGCTGGCAGTAGCCACTGGTAAATCGCGTGTTGGTTTAGATCGTGCGTTTGCAATCACGGGTATTAAAGGCCACTTTGTGACTAGCCGATGCGCGGATGAAACTCGAACTAAGCCGCATCCACAAATGCTGCTGGAAATCCTTGATTTTACCGCAATCGATGCCAATAAATCTATTATGGTCGGTGACACATCGTATGATATGGAGCTAGCGGCAAATGCCGGTATGCATGGTTTGGGCGTTAGTTATGGTGCGCATGGCGCTGATACCCTTATAGAGAGTGGTGCGTTTACAGTACAACACTCTGTTAATGAAATGTTAAACTGGCTGCTTGATGGCCGAATTGAAAAAGCGTATGTCTGATTTAGAAGTTAACACTTACGGTGAGCTTGATAAGCTTAAGGTTATCGGGCCTGTTGAGGGCTTGGAAGAAGGTGGAAAAGGTCTGCGATTTGATGTGGTCAATAAAGACGGTGAGAAAATACCGGCCTTTGTTGTTCATTATGATTATCAGTACTTTGCTTATTTGAATCGTTGTGGACATATTGCCGTTCAGCTGGACTACATGCCAGGCGAGTTTTTCAGTGATGATGGCCAAAGTTTGATTTGCGCGACGCATGGCGCCGAATACGCGCCAGACACCGGCGCGTGTTTAGGTGGCCCCTGTTTTGGCGTGGGATTAGAGCCATTGCCGATTCACGTGGAAGACGGTCAACTGGTTTTACAGGCTGACTCATATTCGGTAGTGGCCAATGACACTGCGCAAGACAGTGCGGTGTAAGAGAATACGGTGTAAGAGAATGCGGTGTAAGAGAATGCGGTGTAAGAGAAAGTCGCGCAATAGGCAATAGAAAGTCGCACAATAGAAAGGCACTGTCAAAAAAGTTTTCTGGTTTGAGTGTTTAGTGGCTCAACTTATTTAGCTTAATTTAAAGTATCGAAAGAACAGATTGCCCATTAAATGGGGTGGAGAGTTTATGTGGGGAAAAAAACCAAGAAGCGGGCCCTTGCCGGGCAGTAATCGAGCGCCTGTTTCGTCCAACGAAATAATAGAAAGGCTTGCCGTCGATTATATGAAAGACCGTAAATGGCGTCGTAT
>CAZEXS010000002.1:0-45041 GCA_964516915.1 uncultured Gammaproteobacteria bacterium | reverse complement strand
CCAGGCGGTTCGCCGGTGCAATCCGACGAGATTAACAGTGAAATTACACGACAACGCGGCTTATTTCCTGACAAAGCCGTGCATGTGGTAATCGCTGACATATGTGCGTCAGGGGGTTACTACATTGCGGCTGCTGCCGATAGTATTTACGCGAATCCCTCATCAATTGTCGGGTCAATTGGCGTACGCATGGACAGCTTTGGCTTTGTTGATGCAATGGATAAACTTGGCGTGGAACGTCGTTCTCTCACTGCGGGCGAGAACAAATCAATTCTTGATCCGTTTTTGCCAGTTCAAGCCGCACAACAAGAGCATGCCAGAGAAATGCTTGGCATAGTTCATCAAGAATTTATTAATGTGGTGAAAGCAGGCCGTGGCGCTCGCTTAGCCGAAAACCCAGATTTGTTTAGTGGTTTATTTTGGAGTGGTCGACAAGCCAAAGACTTAGGTTTGATTGACGGATTCGGTGGCATTGAATACGTTGCACGAGAGGTGGTAGGTGAGCCTGAGATCGTGGATTACACCTTTCGCCCTGATTTGTTTACGCAACTCTCTCGGGACTTAGGAGTGTCTATCGGTAATGCCATCACTAATACCTTCAAGGGCTCTATGACTTTACAGTAGTCTAAACAAGCCGAGTTTACTTTCAGCTTGGTCTATTTAAACCGGGCTCTAAGTAGATATAACTCGGCGATCATGCGTTGGTAGGTGTATTTTAAGCCCGCCGAACCATTTAAGATTACGCCTCGCGCGAACAAGGTGTAAGGGATTACCAGCAGTGGCCCAAGCCCTAAAAACCGAAGCTTATCGATAAGCTTCATATTTGAAAATGAAGTGTTCTTGAACTTAACCGCTTCTTGGTTGGCATAATTACGCTGAGATTGGTGCCACCGAGCATTAGATTTTCGGTCGTCATGGTAGATGACGTTTTGTAGTGGCTCGATATTGCCTTGTACGATGACACGCTGAGCATGCCCATCTTGTTGGTAATCCGTGCCGGCAAGACGGTATAAAGTGGTTACCGGTGGGTACAGGGTACCCCTAAGCGCTTGGCCGTCGATCTTATAGATGAATGAAGTCCTATAACCTCTAATAGTTTCAGCTGGTTCAAGTTTGGAAATTTCAGTGACTAGCGCGTCACTAAGGACATAGTCAGCGTCTAAGGCTAGCACCCAAGTTGTGCTAATGTTTTGTTTAATCGCCGCTTTCCATTGCGTTGCCAGCACGTCAAATTTTCTTTGGTAGAAATCCACGTTGCTAAATTCATTGCAAATTGTCTCGGTATCGTCTGAACTAAAACTGTCCATAACCACGACGCGTTGCGCCCACGACAAAGCCTTGAGCGTACGAGCAATATTGGCTTGTTCGTTATAGGTTAAAATGACCGGTGTAATTTGATTAAGCAAAAAGATCGTACCCTTGATTTTCTAACATTGCGATTAAGCGTATCAATGGTAAGCCGATAAGCGCATTGGGGTCTTCACCGTCAAAACGCTCGAAAAGCGCCACTCCCAAGCCTTCAGATCGAACACTGCCAGCGCAATTATAGGGCCGCTCTTTTCTGAGGTATCTCTCGACGGTACGTTCACTCAGTGTTTTGAAATGTACCGTGAATGGAACAACTTCTGACTGCACTGTGCCGCTACGAGTGTCTACCAGCGCCAATCCGGTAAATAGCTCAATTTTCTTGCCTGATGCTTCACGCAGTTGTTCGACCGCGACCTCATGTGTGTGCGGTTTGCCGACAATCTTCTTGCCATGCATTGCCACTTGGTCCGAGCCAATAATGAGGGCGTCCGAGTAGCTTTTGGCAACTTCTTGAGCTTTTTCAATTGCCAACCTTTCGACTAAGGCAATCGGTGATTCACCCTCTAATGCTGATTCATCAATGTCTGGGCTGCTGGTTTCAAAGGGAACGAGCAATGAAGACAAGACTTCTTTTCGAAAGGGCGACGATGAACCGAGAATCAGACGTGGGTTTTGCTTGTTAAGCTTAGACATACGTAAGGCGCAATGAAATATGAATTTGCTAAAGCCTCGATTATGCGACAATAAGCTCAGACTTGCACCGAACTAACGGTACAAATTTTTGCACACAGCTGCGATAGATTGAGAGTTATGCTTATATTTAGTGAGCTTCGAACCATATGAACAACGTTAATTATGTCTAATTCCAAAATTAAGCTGGCGATTGTCGGTGTTGGTAAAATCGTTAACGATCAACACTTACCAGCAATAGTCAATGTCGGTCACTATGAGTTAATTGCTACGGCCAGCCGTAATGGGGCTGTTAAAGGTGTGACCTCGTACACGGATATTGAATCCATGTTGCAGGCTGAGCCGGCTATTGAGGCAGTGGCTTTATGTATGCCCCCCCAATTTCGCTATTCGGCCGCTCGATGTGCTTTGAGTCGGGGTGTTGATGTGCTGTTGGAAAAACCACCGGGTGCCACGGTCTGTGAAGTTGAGCAGTTGCTTGATTTAGCCAAACAAAATGACCGTCGGATTTACGCAACTTGGCATTCTAGGTATGCGCCTGCGGTAGAACAAACCAAGGCGTTTTTAGAGCAGCCCGAAGTGACTATCGAGTCGGTTCAAATACATTGGAAAGAAGACGTTAAGAAATGGCACCCTGGCCAAGAATGGATCTGGCAGGCCGGTGGCATGGGGGTGTTTGATCCAGGCATAAACGGCTTGTCGATTTTGACGTATATTTTGCCCAAGGCGTTTTATGTAAAATCGGCGGAGCTGCTTTTTCCGTCGAATCGGTCGGCGCCCATTGCGGCAAATGTTGATTATCAAACCGCGGACGGCATTACCGTAAAAGGAGAGTTTGATTGGCGCATTATTGGTGATGAAAAATGGAACATCGACATCAAAACCAATTCAGGCTTGCTCAGCCTTAGAAATGGCGGAGCACAATTACAGTTCGATGGTGAGGTGTTAAGTGAGCCTGAGCATTCAGCGTATTCTGAGTACGAGGCTATTTATCAGAACTTTGCGAATATTATCCGCACGAAAGTCAGTGATGTTGACCTGCTACCGCTTAAATTAGTGGCTGACGCCTTTTTGCTTGGTGATCGAGAGCAGGTCGATGCTTTTAATTATTAGGTTTCTAACTGCTAGAGCCTGAATTAACTGCTAGAGCGTGGATTAACTGCTAGAGCGTGGATTAACTGCTAGAGCGTGGATTAACTGCTAGAGCGCCAACTAAATTTATATTAGCGATAGTCAAACAGCATAGACAGGTCTAGTGCTTTCACATGTTTGGTAATCGACCCAGATGAAATGAAATCCACGCCAGTTTCAGCAACCGCTGCGATGGTATCCATATTGATACCTCCGGATGCCTCTAAGTCGGCCTGGTCACCGGTCAGCGCCACCGCCTCGCGCATATCCTCGAGACTGAAATCGTCGAGCATAATACGTTTTGCACCGGCAAGTAGGCCCCGTTCCAGTTCTTCGATCGATTCAACTTCAAGCTCCACTAAGGATCCCTCTGGCATGGATGCAATGGCATCGGTAACAATTCGTTCCAAGCTTTTGCCGCTGCGCAGATGGTTTTCTTTAATGATGATGCCATCGTAAAGCCCCATGCGATGGTTGACACCGCCGCCGCACAAGACCGCGTATTTTTGCGCTTCTCTCATCATCGGTAAGGTTTTGCGTGTGTCGAGTAAGCGTGCTTGAGTATGTGCAATTGCATCGGCGTACAAACGAGTTACCGTTGCAGTGCCGGATAAAGTTTGCATGATATTCAAGGCCGTTCTTTCGCCCGACAAAATCGGGTGAGCTTTGCCTTCAAAACGGCATAAGGTCGCGCCAGCTTTGACAATATCGCCGTCCTTGACTCGCCATTCAACACCGATAGTCGTTTTATGGCGTTTCGCTACTTGTCGAAATACTTCATCGACCCAAGCTGTACCACAGATAACGCCGCGTTCACGAGTAATTATCTTTCCATCAATAACGCTTTCTCTTGGAGTTAGGCGTGCAGTTACATCACCAGAACCAATGTCTTCACGCAAACAATTTTTGACTAAACGTTTTATGACTTTTTTCTGTGGCAGTGGGTGTTCCATATTCGGTCTCGAAAGGTACAAGGTTTAGATGATAAAAGGATAGCAGAAAGAATCTAATTTCGACAATCTATCGATGGACTCAAAAACGTGTGAATCGAGCTAGGGTCTTGTTTTATAAAAACATGTGCCTACATTATTTAAGGTAATCAATAAACCCCAAGAGGTGTTCCATGAGAATGGATAAGTTAACTTCTAAGTTTCAATTAGCCTTGTCCGATGCACAGAGCTTGGCGATCGGGCGCGATAATCAGTTTATCGAACCCGTGCATGTGCTGGCGGCGATGTTTCAACAAGACGGCGGCAGTGTTAGACCATTGCTGTCGCGTGTTGGGGTGCCTGAAAAAACATTGTCTGATGGGATAAACGAAGCCCTCTCCGAATTACCCCAAGTGCAAGGTCAGGCCGGCGAAATTCATTTGTCGCAGCAGACCGCTCGAATTATTAACGTGGCCGACAAATTGTCGCAACAGCGTGGTGATTCGTTTATTTCCAGCGATTTGTTTTTACTGGCGTTGATTAAAGACAAAGACCGCGCAGGAGTTTTACTGAGAGACGCAGGCGCAACGCAGGAGTCATTGAGTAAGGCCATAGAGGATGTGCGTGGCGGAGATTCGGTCAATGACGCGAATGCCGAAGATCAACTGCAAGCTTTGCAGAAATACACCATCGATGTTACCGAGCGAGCAGAGCAGGGCAAACTTGACCCGGTTATTGGTCGGGATGATGAAATTCGTCGCACCGTACAAGTATTGCAGAGACGTACTAAAAACAACCCAGTGTTGATCGGTGAGCCTGGGGTTGGAAAAACCGCCATTGTTGAAGGCTTGGCGCAACGAATTGTGAACGGTGAAGTGCCTGAGGGCATTAAAAATAAACGGCTCTTGTCGCTGGACTTAGGTGCACTGATAGCGGGAGCAAAATTTCGCGGTGAGTTCGAAGAACGTTTAAAGGCGGTATTAAAAGATTTGTCTAAACAAGAAGGGCAGATCATTCTATTTATCGATGAGCTGCACACCATGGTGGGCGCTGGCAAAGCCGAAGGCGCTATGGATGCTGGCAATATGTTAAAGCCAGCCTTGGCGCGTGGCGAACTACACTGTGTTGGAGCAACCACCTTGGATGAATATCGCCAGTTTATTGAAAAAGATGCCGCGCTTGAGCGGCGCTTTCAAAAGATCGTGGTGGATGAGCCCAGTGTCGAAGATACGATTGCTATTCTACGTGGCTTAAAAGAAAAATATGAAGTCCATCATGGGGTGGACATTACCGACCCCGCGATCATTTCAGCAGCGACTTTGTCGCATCGATACATCAGCGATCGAAATTTGCCCGACAAAGCCATAGATTTGATCGACGAGGCGGCGAGCCGCATTCGTATGGAAATTGATTCAAAACCCGAAGCCATGGATAGGCTTGATAGGCAAATCATACGACGAAAAATTGAACGAGAAGCGCTGCAGAAAGAAAGTGACTCAGCGTCTAAGAAGCGGCTGGCTGATCTTGAAGATGAGATACATGCTTTTGAACGAGATTACGGTGAGTTAGATGAGATATGGATGGCTGAAAAGTCGGCTGTTTATGGTGCTCAACATGTTAAAGAGGAGCTGGAAGGCGCTAGATTGGAAATGGAAGTCGCCAAACGGGCGGGCAACCTTGCGAAGATGTCTGAGCTTCAATACGCGATTATCCCCGAGCTAGAAGCGCAATTGAAAACTGCGCAAAGTAACGAAGCCAATGGCACCGAAAACCAGCTATTACGTAGCAATGTTACCGATGAGGAAATTGCCGAAGTAGTGGCTAACTGGACCGGCATTCCAGTCAGCAAAATGCTTGAAGGTGATCGCGAAAAGCTTTTGAAAATGGAGCAGCGATTGCATGAACGCGTTATTGGTCAAAACCAAGCCATTGATTCGGTAGCGGATGCTATCCGTCGGTCCCGTGCCGGTTTAGCCGATCCAAACCGACCTTCGGGCTCGTTTTTGTTTCTAGGTCCAACCGGTGTTGGTAAAACAGAGCTGACCAAAGCGCTCGCTGAATTTATGTTTGATACAGATGAGGCCATGGTGCGGATAGATATGTCCGAATTTATGGAGAAGCACTCAGTTGCACGCTTAATTGGTGCGCCTCCTGGGTATGTTGGTTACGAAGAAGGTGGCTATTTGACTGAAGCAGTAAGGCGCAAGCCCTATTCTGTAATATTGCTGGATGAAGTCGAAAAAGCGCACCCTGATGTCTTCAATATATTGCTGCAAGTATTGGACGACGGCAGATTGACCGATGGGCAAGGCCGTACCGTTGATTTTAAAAACTGTGTAATTATTATGACCTCTAATCTTGGGTCGCAACGAGTGCACGAGCATGATGGCGACTACGACAGCATGAAAGCCTTGGTAATGGAAAGCGTGACTCAACATTTTAGACCTGAGTTCATTAATCGTGTTGATGATATCGTGGTCTTCCACGCACTAGGTAAAGAACACGTTAGATCGATAGCTCATATTCAGGTTGATATAGTACGAAAGAGATTATCGCTTCAGGATATAAAACTAGAGGTGGGTGATGACGTGCTTGATTTAATAGCCGAGGTCGGATACGACCCCGTTTACGGAGCGCGGCCGCTTAAGCGCAGTATCCAAACCTTAATAGAAAACCCATTAGCACAACACATTTTAGCCGCGGATTTTGAGTCAGGCGACGTCGTGGTGGTGGCGGTTCAAAATGAGCAATTAAATTTTAGTAAAGCCATTCGCCATTAGTTGCGTTCTTTTTCTAGACGTAAGCGATGGCAATAATTAGGCGCGACTCTTTTCGATCGAAATAGACGGGAATTTGATTCAAAAGACCCACGGATACAGGTTAAAATGCTTTGATGGTTTTATTTACAGTGAGTGTCGCAATTTTGAGTGGCACACTAGAGTTGGTTAAAAAGGCATAATATGAAAGCAATGATTTTGGCTGCGGGCAAGGGTACTAGGGTTCGTCCGCTGACTAACGAAATGCCTAAACCAATGATTCCAATCATTGGTAAGCCGGTTATGGAGTATTTGATCGAAGAGTTGGAGCGCCATGGTTTTGACGAAATCATGATTAACGTCAGTCATTTGCCCGAGAAAATTGAGAATTACTTTGGTAATGGTGAGCGTTTGGGCGTTGAAATTGGCTATTCGTTTGAAGGGCATATCGAAGACGGTGAAATTCAGTCTGAGGCGCTAGGTTCGGCCGGCGGAATTAAACGAATCCAAGAATTTGGTGGCTTTTTTGACGATACGTTTTTGGTCGTATGCGGGGACGCATTGATCGATTTAGATCTTACCAAAGCCGTTCGTGAACATTGGAAGAGCGGTGCTGTCGCTAGCATATGCACTTTGGAAGTACCTAACGAAACCGTATCCGATTACGGTGTAGTGGTTACCGACGAATCAGGGCAAATTACGTCTTTTCAAGAAAAGCCCTCAATATCCGAGGCTTTGTCAAATCAGGTCAACACCGGTATTTATATTTTTGAGCCTGAAATAATAGATTTGATTCCTGCAAACGAGAGTTTTGATATTGGTGGTGACTTGTTCCCAAGATTGGTTGAAAAGGGGTTGCCATTTCATGCGATCAATATCCCATTTAATTGGATTGATATTGGCCGTATCTCTGATTACTGGGAGGCTAACCAAAAGATCATGAATGGCGAGCTACGAACCATTCCCATGCCTGGCAAGGAAGTTCGTCCCGGTGTTTGGGTTGGTTTAAACGTCAGCGTCGACTGGGATGAGTGCGAAATTCAGGGGCCGGTTTACATTGGTAGCAGTACTCGCATTGAGGCCGGTGCAATGATTGTGGGTCCTACATGGATAGGGCATGGTTGTCATATTCGTCAGAATGCACGTATTTCCAAGAGTATAATTTTCGAATACACCAGAATTGGATCAGCAAGTATTGTTAAGAATTCAGTCGCGTTTGGTCGCTTTTTCGTCGATAAGGATGGCAAGAGCTTTGAGAGCAAAAAAATGCACTTGGACTGGATTACTGATTCGAGAATTCCGACCGACAGCCTTGCCGATAGCCCTGTCGAAAGTGATGACTAAACATCTTTGATGGCGAAAAAAGCGTGCAGCAATATTGTGTTAATTGGCATGCCGGGCTCTGGAAAGAGCACGGTCGGCAAGCAGCTTGCACGCCGCTATAATTTGGAATTTATTGATGGTGATTTCTTAATCGAAGCCGCTGCAAATATGTCGATACAATCGATTGTCGATAATTGGGGGCTGAAACGCTTTAACCGTTTAGAACAAGAAGTTTTATGTGACTTAAACGTTAATCAATCCCTTGTGTCGACGGGTGGAAGCGCTGTTTATAGTGACGCAGCGATGCACCATTTGGGTAATATCGGCTTAAGGGTTTATTTGCGCATTACACCTTACACCATGCTCAGGCGTATCAATAACGCGAGTACACGAGGATTGTTTAAGCTTCCTGGTCATTCTTTGATGCGATTATATGAACAACGTAAATCAATGTATCCGAGGCATGCGGCTGTCACCTTTGATAATGACCGACCGTTCACCGCTCAAACGGCGAATGTTCTGTACGCTATTATTGAGGGTCCTCACTCTGCTTTCATTGACCCGAGAATTGCAGTCCGCTAAGGCAAGAGTATGCCGAGATTAAGAGAGCCTATAAATTGAGTTCAATTAACAAATCTAAGCAAGAGCTTACTCGTGAAAATTCGCCCAAATTTTGGGGCGTCATGCCGGCTGCCGGCGTTGGTTCGAGAATGGGCTTGGACTTCCCTAAGCAATATCTTCGAGTTAACGATAAGGCTATTATTGAACACAGTATTGATCGATTGCTTGACGATACCAATATCGAACGCCTCATTGTTTGCATCTCGCCCAGCGATACTTATTTTGCTGAACTCCGTTTAACAAATTCTCGTATGCAAAGCACCCTTGGTGGCGCGACCCGAGCCGACAGTGTTTTAAACGGACTTACTGCGCTTCATGATCTTGCAGAGGCGGACGACTGGGTTTTAGTGCATGATGCGGCTAGGCCTTGTCTGGAACCGGCGATGCTGCGAAATTTTATTGCTGAAGTGCAGGGAGATGATGTTGGGGGTATTTTAGCTCAGCCATCGAAAGACACACTTAAAATGGCCAGTTCTGAGGCCTTGGAGCCCCGATCTCAGACTACCCTCGATCGTACACAGATCTGGCAAGCTCAGACGCCACAAATGTTTCGTTATGGCTTGCTGGTCAAGGCTCTCGGCCATTGTCTGAGCTCAGGTCTAGACGTTACCGACGAAGCATCGGCGGTCGAACAATTAGGGCATACGGTAAAATTAGTGCCAGGTACGGCTACGAACATTAAAGTGACTAGCCCGGAAGATCAGCGCTTGGCTGAATTTATCTTGTCGGGGCATTGAGCGTAGAGCGCTGATGGTTTTTACCAGCTCGCAAGTCCAAATATTTAATGGCGCCTTCTTACTCTGAGTTCACTCGCTATAGTCAAGGCGAATGAATCTGTTATTTATCTCACTATTTATTCCACTATTTATCTTAAGTAGCTCGGTTATCGATGTTCACTTCGATTACAATTACCGATAGAGGCTCAAGCCGATAAGATACTCTAAACTATTAACAAGACTCTATTTTTTGAGAGTGAAGCATGCAAATGATAACGAGATTGGCCACCATAATTTTACTCTGTTCATTACTGAGCGGTTGCGTGGGGGCCGTGGTTGGTGCCGTTGTTGACACCACCATAGAAGTGGCGAAAGTGCCTTTTAAAGTTGCCGGTGCCGTAGTAGACGTGGCGGCCGGCGACGACGAACCGAAACGCAAAAAGCGTAAGGAAGCTGATGAAGAATAACCTTTTCATTGTGGGCTGAATAATGCGAATTGGTCACGGGTATGACGTTCATCAATTAGTCGAAGGTCGAAAACTGATCTTGGGTGGAGTGCACATTCCACATAAGTTAGGCTTATTGGGACATTCTGATGCGGATGTTTTATTGCATGCTATTTGTGATGCACTACTAGGTGCGCGGGGTCTTGGTGACATCGGTCAGCACTTTCCTGACACTGACCCAAATTTTTCTGGGGCCGACAGTCGAGAACTGTTACGAGCGGTATTCGCTAAAATTGGCCAATATAAAATAGTGAATATTGACGTAACCTTGGTTGCACAACAACCCAAGATAGCGCCGTTTTTATCGGCGATGCAGGCTAATATTGCCGCAGACTTAGAGTGCGAAGATGGTCAGGTAAACATTAAGGCCACAACCACAGAAAAGTTAGGGTTTGTTGGCCGTGAAGAAGGAATTGAAGCGCACGCCGTCGTGTTAATTCAAAAAGCGGCTGGGGCATGAAGCTTACTCATACATCAAGCTTGTTCATAAGTAGCCATTAGAAAATACACGCAAAAACGTTTACAACAAACTTATATTAGAAACTTCAATTACAAGATATTGGAAGCATGAGCGAAATTAATATTGCTAATCGTAAGAATCGAAACCTAACTCAAGAAAAAGCCCTTAAGGTGAATCTTGATAGTGCGATTTATGGCGCAATTGTCGAGATTGGCGCCGGGCAGGAAACAGCACGCCAGTTTTTTTCGGCTGGGGCCGCAGCGGGTACCGTCGCGAAAACCATGTCGGCTTACGATATGCAGGTCAGTGATGATGTTTATGGCAAGGCGGGGCGCTATGTGAGCCGCGAACGTTGCGAGCAAATGATGCGTCATGAGTATGATTTAATGAATCGACGCTTGAGTGAGAACCGCGGCAAAGAAAGCAACTTTTTTGCTTACGCAGCGACGGTAACCGCTCGCAGCTATACGCAAAAAAATGAATGCCATGGTTGGATTGGCATCCGTCGCCAATTGCAGCCGGGCGGCGAGCCTAGCGAAATCATATTGCACGTTCGTATGTTGGACGATACCAATATTGAACAGTCTGAAGCGCTGGGCATATTGGGCGTTAACTTAGTGCACGGGGCTTATTATCATGCCGACCAGCCAAAAGTTATTATCGATAACCTTCAAGATGGTATGGGGCACGATAAGCGTATTGAAATTGACCTTATTCATTTTTCAGGCCCTGATTTTGCGGGCGTTGAAAACAGGTTGATGAATTTGCATCTGATTCACAGTTGGTCATGTCGTGCGGTTATGTTTGAACCATCGGGTGAATCCATTGTGCCGGCGTCGGCTTTGCGTAAAAAAGATACAGTTGTAATACGCGGCTCGTTTAAGCCACCCACGAATGTTCATATGGATATGAAAGACGTGGCAATCAAGCAATTCTCTGAAGAGCACAAAGTTGAGGCGGATAATATTTTAGCGGTTGCCGAGATAACCATGAATGAACTTTCGGGTCAGGGTGATGAGGCTGACTCAGATTTTCTCGCGCGCGTTGATCTGCTCAATGATCTCGGTTTTTCTGTTCTTATTTCCGACTATCTGCGTTTCTTCCGTCTACGCTCGTGGATCCGCCGCTATACACAAAATCGAATTGGTATTGTGTTGAGTGTATTGGACTTCGATTACCTGTTTGCCGAAGATTACTATGAAGGCCTTGAAGGTGGGATTTTAGAGGCATTCGGAAAATTGTTTTCTGATAATACCAATGTTTACGTGTATCCAACGATACGCAATGGCAAGCTGATCACCTTAGAAAATATCGATGTAACCGACGAACTGCGTTTTCTTCTTCAGCATCTAATTCATAATCGGGCTATGGTGACGGCCGAAATTAAAGACGTTGCGAACTTGCAGATATCGGCTCGCGAGGTTGCCAAAAAGATACCGTCAGGCAGAGGTGATTGGGAGCAATGTTTGCCTGAAGGAACCGCCAAAACGATTATCGAACGCAAGTTGTTTGGCTATCAGGATAGTTAGCCTTGGCTCTCCCAATTCTGTATTCGTTTCGTCGTTGCCCATATGCAATGCGTGCGAGGTTGGCAGTTTACTATTCTGGTCAAGCGATTGAATTACGAGAAGTTGTTCTAAAAAATAAGCCTGAGCAGATGCTGGCCGTGTCGCCCAAAGGCACTGTTCCTGTCATGCTGGTCGATGGTGCGGTGATTGATGAGAGCTTAGAAATAATGCAGTGGTCGTTAGAACGCAATGACCCAGATGGTTGGTTGGAAAGTGTTGATGGTTCTGTAATCGAAAATCACTTAATCAAAGAACTTGATGATGATTTTAAGCCGCTTCTTGATAAGTATAAATACTTCGACCGGCACCCAGAATACACTCAAGAAGAGCATTTACAGCAAGCGCTGCCGTTTTTGAAGCGTCTCAATAATCGAATAAAAAGTAGCTCCGGGCAGTATTTAGATGGTGACTGTATGAGCGCCCTAGATGCGGCGGTGTTTCCATTTATTCGTCAATTCGCGAATTCTGATTTAAAGCGGTTTACCGAGCTTGCTTTGCATGACTTGCAATCTTGGTTAGAAACATGTGTTGCCGATGATTTGTTTTTAAGTGTTATGAAGAAATACCCAGCGTGGACAGCCCAGGAAAGTAATTCAATATTATTGAAACAAAATATGCAGACCGTCTAGGTAATTGCTTTGATCGTGCTCAAGAACGTCGATTTGCCGTTCAATATATCCTGTCATTTGTCTATAATTAATGTCGACGGCGTAAATTGATGCCATTGGCGTAAACCGATAGCAAAGGCGCATTAATAACGAGGCAGCAATGGCGAGTGAATCAGTAACCAAGTTTGAGATAGAACATCAACCCGAAGAGGGTTTGTTTTATGTCAACATCGAAGGCGGGCAGCGCGCGTTTCTAAAGTATCGGCGGCTTGGAAATCGTGCGGCTCAATCAGCCGTGGATTTTTGGAGTACCTTTGTTCCTGAGTCGCATCGCGGTTCAGGCTTGGCTAGCCAGCTTGTCGAACATGGGTTTGCGTGGGCCGAAAAAAATGGTTTGCACATAGAAACTTCCTGTTGGTATGCTGGCAAGGTATTGCAGCGCCGAGCCAACTAGCAGTGCGACCCTTAGTAACGTGACTTTTCGTGGCGTTACTTATATTCGAGGGGTTTATATTGAAGGAATTTAGAATGGCGAAAATTTGCCTGGTATCTCTAAAACATATTCTCTAAACAAGGTTCTCTAAACAAGGCAGCCCAAAGAATGCTGACGATAGAATGCTGACGATAGAACAACGAATTTCAGCTTCACCGTACCTCAGCCGCTTAGCCAAGCAGGGGCGAATACACAGTGACCACACATCGGCCTCCATACCCGAAACACTAGAAGGAATTATAGAAAGTCTTGCACCTGCGAAGTTTGACGACTTTGAAGAACAAGAACAACGGCTCATAAAAGCCAAACAGGACTTTTCGTTCGTATGGTGCCTAGCCGAGTTACAAGAACTAAGTAGTCAACAACAGCGCGGCGAATGGCAGACACGATTCGCGCAAGCATCGATCGATTGTGCCCTAAGTTTGGCCTGGCAGAAAACCGCTCTTAAACACAAGCAACTTGGGCCGGTCTTGAAGGATAATAATTATTCGTTGCCCGGTTTATTCATTTTTGGCATGGGGAAATTAGGCGGTAATGACTTAAACTTTTCTTCGGATGTTGATTTGGTCGCCTACTTTGATTCCGAAGTTTTACCCGTACCCGATGCGGTTGGTAAGAGCTACGTTTGTCATCAAACTCTACAAGAGTTGACTCGCATACTCGGGCAGGGTGGGGCATCACATTTTATCTGGCGCGTGGACTGGCGGTTGCGGCCGAATGCGTCGGCGACCAGTTTGGCAATGTCAGTGTCCGCAGCACAAGATTATTACTTTTACCATGCTTCACCATGGCACCGATTGGCACTCATGAAAGCACGTACCGTGGCTGGAGATTTTGCACTCGGAGCGCAATTTTTGAAGAGTCTGGCATCGTTTATCTGGCGCCAAAATTTGGACTTTCGGGCGATAGACGAACTTGCTGAGATCAAACAACGTATCAATCTAGAGCACCCGGGCTTGCGCGCGCAGCGTACCTGGGTTGAGCCTATCGGCGATGATGTCGATGGGTTTAATGTCAAACTAGGCAGTGGTGGCATTAGAGAAATTGAGTTTATTGCCAACGCCCAGCAGCTCTTGTTGGGAGGGCGTCGACAGGCACTTCGAACACCTAACACCGTGACTGCGCTAACCGTTTTGGCTGAGTATGGGCGCGGTGATACCGAGCAAGCCACTCAGCTGATCAGCGCGTATCATTTTTTACGTAAAGTAGAAAATGCTCTGCAAATGCACTCTAATCAACAAACGCATCTATTGCCTTCAAGCGAGAGAGCGCAAAGCGAGGTGTTGGCGCTATTAAATATCGACCGTTGGCAGGAGCTTGTAATACGTCTTAATGAGGTTCGGCGAAACGTCAATCAACTGTTTGAAACCTTGTTCGCCGAACAACAGCAGCATCAGCTAGGTGCATTGGTCTGGCCTGAAGGCCTGAGCGATACTGCCGATCAAATTGTCGAAAATTGGGAAAACGGATTTCGCGTCTACGGTGTGTCGAATTCAATACGCCATAAATTGAAGCCGTTAGCGCACGGGCTGGCAGATTACCTAAATGAAGGCAGCGACCACAGTGGGGCGCAGGCCAGTGATGTGGTAATGCGGCTTGATAGCTTTTTTAAATCTTTACCGCAAGGAGAGCAATACTTTAGGTTGTTGGCCGAATCGCCCGCTTTGTTAAACAGTATTGTGCCGCCGCTATTGTATTCTCCGGCGATGACAACCTTGCTTACGCAATCGCCTCACATCATTGATTGCTATGTGCATGGTGAATGGCGTTACCCAGACCCCTTTGACTCGGATTATATTTTTCATTCGGACGAATACGATGTGCGGCTTGAGCGGCTACGGCGATTCGTTAATGAGCATCTATACCAGTTATACCAGCAATTCATACGCGGTCAGTTGAGGGTGGACGTTTTTCAAAAGGCCCTCACAGAGCTTGCTGAACATACCTTGGAATTAGCGTTGCGTATCGTTGCTATTGGTATGAACCTAGATGAAGTACCCATCACCGTTATTGGGATGGGTAAAATTGCACTCAGACGAATGTCTCCGCTGTCGGACCTAGATTTGATTTTTGTGTATGACACTGAGCACACGTCGCTTGAGATGGCATCGCGTTTTGTGGCTCGCTTGCAAACGGCCATTGCCAGTTCAATGAGAGAAGGTATTGTGTACGAGCTAGATACTCGGTTAAGACCGTCCGGTAGGTCTGGCGCGCCCACTGTGAGTGTCGAGAGTTTTGAATCACATCATCGACAGCGAGCGCGTACTTGGGAACACATCGCCTTAGTTCCCAGTCGGATCGTTGCCGGTCGTCGTGCGCCTGAAACTGCGATTAACCGAATTAAGTATGAGCTTGTTTCAAGTAAAAGAGATATAAAGCAATTACGTATAGACGCCCGTAAAATGTGGTTGCGTATTAACGATCATCGATTAGGTGACACGCCGTTAGCATCGATGAACAGCAAATTGCGAATCGGCGGCCTGATGCAAGCTGAGTACCTTGCCTCATGCGTGGTGTTGTTGTATCGGCATGCTGATAAGCCCGATAAGCAGCTGGGCCCAGGTGCGGTGGAAATGGATACCTTGTTGGCCGAATGCTTAGTGGAGTATGAGCTTGAAGAGTTACCTGAAATCATCCAGTTTTGGCGTATTCAACAATTATGGGAGCGTTTACTGGGTAAGACTAATGAGCCTTTGAGCAGTCTACGCGATAACTATTTTGCCCGACTCTTAGAGCAATCTGGATGTGCCAGCATGGACGAGCTTATCGCCAAGAAAAAACGCTATTCGGCCTATGTGGTAAATGGCCTAGAGCGCTTTTTTGCCGAAGCCTTAGAATTAGATCTTCAGCAGATTGATGATTGGGAAGAAAAACCCATTGTATGGATTGAATGACGTACAGAGCCATTATCCAAAGCATTCCGTCACTATTATCAAAACACCCTATGGCTATGGCTATGGCTATGATTGGTTAGTCATTAGTTTAGGCTAACTTCTTCAATGATCAGGTTTCTTAGCCAGCTGAGTGCTGCGTCGCTCTCGGTATGTTCGTGCCAATACAAACTGGTTGGAAAAGGTGTGAGCTGAAACGGCGCGGGCTTGGAAATCAGGCCGTCATTGGTCAGCTGTGCGGCCAACAACTTAGGCACGGTAAGAAGCTCGTCTGAATGTCTGATGATTTCGCGAGCCGCATAGTAATT
The DNA here is from genome assembly GCA_964516915.1 of uncultured Gammaproteobacteria bacterium. Lineage (GTDB taxonomy): Bacteria > Pseudomonadota > Gammaproteobacteria > Arenicellales > Arenicellaceae > Arenicella. The sequence continues at coordinate 28,733 of CAZEXS010000002.1, read as the reverse complement.
TTGACATCGAATATAGGATTTACGTTCGACTCCCTGATCTTGAAATAATGAGTCTTCAGCCGTCATTCCACTTGGTCTGTTAGACACCGTGATGTGCTTTGCTGCCAAGTAATCTTTTTCTGTCAGATCTTTGGCCAACGGATGATCTTCGCGCATTAAGACTTCAAATTTTGACACATGCACATCCAACCGCTTAACCGGCGGTTTAACCGCCACGGCAATATCTATTGCCAAGTCCATTTTTCCAGAGCCCAGCTCTCGTTCGATATTCGCTCTATCAAGTTTAATACTGGAAAAACCCACGTGCGGTGCTCGCCTTGCAATTAGCTTTGCGAGTTGTGGAACCAGTGATGGCTCTAAGGCGTCATGCATGCCGATATGGAAATGATAGTCGGACGATTCTGGGTCAAAATCACCCCATTGCAATAAGGCCTGCTGCAGACGCGTCAAATTGTCGATCACGGCGGGTGCCATGCGTTGGCAAGCCGGGGTTGGGACCATTTTGTTTTGACTACGTACAAACAGTTCATCGTCAAGCGCAAACCGCAAGCGTTTGACAGAGTGACTCACGGCCGAAGGTGTTAAGTGCAAAAGATCGGCGGCTCGCGTCATATTTTGTTCGGAGTAGAGTGTTTTAAAAACCTTCAGCAGATTTAGGTCGAGTTGGTGTATACGTTTATTGTCGGGCATTACGATTAAATTCATGAATTCCATTCATAGTCTAATATATCACTTTTCATTACATTCATGAACCTGTGCGTTACGCTAGCTCGAATTCCGTTTACATGATTACTTCCCGAGATTCAGAGGCTCGCTCTAATGTCGTTATCTTAGTTAGTTGGTTAGTTAGTTGGGTTTTGTAGGCAATGAGTAAATCTGACATTCGTAAGACCTTGATAGCTAACACTTACGCATGAAAATAGGCCAAAATAGCATGCACTCGGTTGCTTACTGGCTTCCATGATTGAACATTGAATGAGACTGTTATGAAAAAAATTCTAATTACCGGCGCCGGTTCAGGTCTAGGTCGGGCGCTGGCACTGCGCTACGCCAAAAGCGGTGGCGAGATTTGTGTTGCTGATGTCAATCAAGAAGGCGGTGACGAGACGGTACGCATGATTACTCATGCTGGCGGCTCGGCATTTTTCTTAAATTGCGATATCACCAAACAATGGGACGTCGACAAATTGGCCATTGCATTGGCTGAACGATGGCGTGCCTTGGATATGCTGATTAATAATGCCGGCGTGGCTACGGCGGGTCAGCTTGAGTTCGAAAGCATGGAGCAATGGCAGTGGGTGCTGGAGATAAACTTACTTGGGCATGTGCGCATGACCAAAGCAATGTTGCCGTTACTTCGGAAAAGCGAAAGTGCGGATAAAGATATTATCAATATTGCATCGCAGGCGGGTATTACGTCTGCACCCGGTATGGGCAGCTATTGTGTTTCTAAGGCTGCGATGGTCAGCTTGTCTGAAACATCGCATTTAGAATTGGCGCCAGAGGGCATTCATGTCAGCGTGGTTTGCCCCGCATTTTTCGATACCAACTTAAACAAATCGTTGCGCAGTGACGATGCCAACATGCAAAACGTGGTCGATAAGATGATTAAGAAATCAGGCGTGAGCGCTGACTCAATCGCAGATAAAGTGTTCAGCGGTGTTAACGCCAGAAAGTTCATGATATTGACACACAAACAGGGAGCGAAAGCTCATCGGCTTAAACGCTTTATGCCAATTGAACGATATTTGGCTATGGTCAAAAAGCGAACGGCCAAATACGTTAAAAAAACCACTTAGCGTTTACTTATTTACCAACCTTAAGAAAATAGTATGAGCAACCCCAAATTAGATCAAGCAGGCCAAGTTCGGCCTGGAGAAGAGCTTGAGTTAAATAAGCTAAATCCATGGTTGAAAGAACAGCTTGAAGGTTTATCGGGCGAACCCGGAATCACCCAGTATTCGGGCGGTGCATCGAATTGGACGTACTGTTTAGCTTATCCTGAGCGTGAGCTTGTATTGAGACGTGCCCCGGCAGGCACTAAAGCAAAAGGCGCGCACGACATGGGGCGCGAATACCGATTACAGCGTGCTTTAAAACCGGTCTACCCCTACGTACCTGAAATGTTGGCTCACAGTGATGACGAATCTATTATCGGTTCAGAATTCTATGTGATGGAAAAATTAACCGGTTTAATACCGCGCACCAACATGCCGCGTGGGCTTGATTTTTCCGCACAGCAAAATCGTCAACTTTGCCTTAATTCACTAGACGCATTAATCGAACTGCATCAAGTTGACTATCAAAAAGCCGGATTAGAGGGCATAGCAAAAGGCGCGGGATATATGGAGCGCCAAATCGAAGGCTGGATTCGTCGCTACGGCGACGCGAAAACTTGGAACGTGCCGAACGCTAAAAAGGTCATGACTTGGCTTAGCGAAAATATGCCAAGTGATGAAATAGTATGCCTCACGCATAATGATTTCCGGCTTGATAATTTGGTATTAGACAGTGAGTCACCAACCACGATATCTGGCGTACTCGATTGGGAGTTGGCCACATTAGGCGACCCATTGATGGACTTAGGCAATAGTCTGGCTTACTGGGTAGAGGCCGGCGATGACCGGCTTGCGCAGAGCACACGTCGCCAGCCTACCCATTTGCCGGGCATGTTGAGTCGAGCCGAAGTGGTTGATTACTATTTAGATAAAACCGGTTTCGATGTACAAGATATGCGGTTTTATGAAGTGTATGGGCTGTTCCGTCTTGCTGGTATCGCGCAACAAATTTACTACCGCTATCATCACAAACAAACACGCAACCCGGCGTTTAAAAATCTGTGGTTCTTTGTGCATTATTTAATGTACCGCTGTAAAAAAATCATGAAAAGGGGCATCTGATCATGCCGGCCATATATTTGATTCGACATGGGCAAGCTTCGTTTGGTAAAGAGAACTACGACGAGTTGTCCGATTTAGGCAAACAGCAGGCTCTGCGCTTAGGTAAAGTGATTGGAAACCGCTTGGCACCCTTTGATACTGTCGCCTTGGGAGGAATGTGGAGACACGAGCAGACCGCCCGAGCCTGTCTTAGCGGTTTTGATTTAGACTATTCGGCCGTTAAGCCTCAAGTCGATCTTGGGTGGAACGAATACGATCACCAAGAAATACTGCGTGTTTATCACCCTGAATTTGAGACGGCCGCAACAATGATGGCTTTTGTTCGAACACAAGCGAATCCGAAAGCGTTCTTTGAAAAATCGTTCAATTCGGCGGTCAATCGATGGATGTCCGGCGCGCACGACTCCGAATACACAGAGAGTTGGCCACATTTTCAAGACCGTGTGCAAACGGCGTTAAGGCGTGTGATAACTAATAACCCAACATCAAAGAGTATTGCTGTATTTACCTCAGGTGGACCCATTTCAATCATCAGTCAGTCACTGCTGGGAGTCGATTCCAAACACATGATGAGAATGAACTGGACTCTGCTTAACTGTGGTATCACAAAACTGGTCGACACAGGCTCTCGGGTATTTTTATCGTCTTTGAACGAGCACTCTCATTTTGAAGGTGCGCAGAACAAGCACCTAATTACCTATACATAATATTTCAATCATTACCGGAGGTCTTTGCAATGAGCAGACAAAACATACTAATTACCGGTGCCAGTTCTGGCCTTGGGTATACCATGGCGAAAATGTACGCCCAGCAAGGTAAAAGCTTGGCATTGTGCGCAAGGCGTATCGAGCGGCTTGAAGAATTAAAACAGGAAATCCTCGAGTCGAACCCTGAAGCGAAGGTTTTTATTCGTGAGCTAGATGTTAATAATCATGATCAAGTCTTTGAGGTCTTTAAAGCATTCGTTGAAGATTTAGGCCACCTAGATCGAGTGATTGTAAACGCTGGTATGGGTAAAGGCGCGTCTTTAGGGACTGGCTATTTTAAAGCCAATAAGCAAACCGCAATCACCAATTTTGTGTCAGCGATTGCGCAGTGCGAAGCTGCCCTCGAGCACTTTCGCGCGCAAAATAATGGCCATCTAGTGATGATTTCTTCGGTCAGCGCCGTTCGAGGTTTTCGTCGTGCGTTAACCGTCTATGCAGCTTCTAAAGCGGCCGTTTCGGCTTTAACGGAAGGTATCCGTGTTGATCTGTTGGATACGCCGATAAAAGCCACCACGATACACCCTGGCTTTATTCGCAGCGAAATCAATGAAAAGGTTAAAACCGTGCCGTTTATTGTCGATACTGAGACGGGCTGCCGGTCAATATTAAAGGCGATCAGCAAAGAAGGTGCGAACTATTATGTGCCTGGCTGGCCTTGGGAGCTGGTATCGCGTGTGATGAAAATTGTGCCGCTCAAATTTCTGACCAAAATGAGTTAAGCCGGCTGAGTCAAAGTGGTTGAGTTAAAGTAGTTGAGCTAAGCTGGTCGAGAACAAGGTACATAAGTCATTCAAACAAAAAAGGCCGCACAGCTATGGCGCTTGCGGCCTCGATTGAGGCGGTTGCGTTAAATTTTATAACTTACGGCCCAAGCGTTTTTCCACTTGTTTTTTTTCCCACGCGTCATTAAAAAACAATGAAAATTCGGTCACGGATAGGCCATGAGATATTAGGCCTATGCCCCATCCGAATAAAACCCACCACGCCCATATATACTGCGGTGTAAATGTGTAGTTAAAGATAAATAGCGATAGTACGATTACCGCGAAGGTAATCAAGTGTGTGTAAAAGCTCTTAACATCACGCACGTGTTCGAGTGCGCGTTGTTCTTCCCAGGTCATATTTTCTTCTCTCATGGTCATTTCCTCATTAGCTTTGGGCTGATGCAGTTGAATTAAATCAACGTCGAATACCGCACCCAGTGCTTTCAATGACTCAATACCAATACTCATACCGCGTTCGGCCCTTTGAACGGTTCGGACACTGAGCCCCGCCATTTCGGCTAACTGCTCTTGAGACCAATTGTGCTGTAAACGTAATTTTCGAATAATCATTGAATGTGCTCTGCGTGTTTCGGTTTATCTACAGTACGATTTTTCATTGTTTTGACCACGACAAAACCCTGACAGTCAGGTGACAATCGCTGGAAACTAGATTGTTTGGCCTGGCTATCAAGGGTCAATTTTGGTTCGAGCAAGAAGTTGTATATAGTGTTTAGTTGTCCGCTCGTAGGTCGAGAATGGGCATGTTTTCACCGCCAACGTATTTGGGCAAAGTGCCGTTCCAAGCCTCGATCTGCTTTAGTTGGATGTAGGCCGGGCTTTGTTGAGCGGCTTTGTTTATTTTCTCAATTTTATATGCCTCAGCGTCTGCCAATAGACGAATTTTTTGTTCTTCAAGTTTTGCGGCTTCGAACTCAGCATTTGCCGTGGCGATCTTTTGTTCCTGCTCGGTTGTGAAGCGTTTGAGCTCAGCTTTTTGCTTTTCAGCTTCTTGTTCTCGGCGCTTTTTGTCCTCAACCGCCTTGGCAATAAATGGCGGTAAAATCACATTCCGAATCAGTATGCCCTGCATTTCGATGCCAATTGGTTCTAATTTTGATGTAAGTTCGGACATCATTTTAATTTGCATTCGGTTTTGAACCGATTCAGAGTAAAACTCTTCGGCATTAGCGACTGTCTTGCCTTGCTCTCGCATCAATGATCGAAAGTAAGGAACAAGGTGAATGTTTACTACGTCGACGGCTGTACCGGTATTCTTTTTGATTTGCGGTGCCTTCGTGCCTATTAATCGATATTGTAATGACACATCGAAATGCGAGATTAGCTGATCTTGAGATGGCACACCCATGCGATCAAACTTTAAGGTCTTTTGCTTCACGTCGTACTGATTCCACGCGTACAAAGGGTTTACCGGAAAATGCAAACCCTCTGCGTACACATGATCTTGAACCTTACCGAATAGGGTGGCTACTTTTACATGACCTGCTGGGACTTGTTGAACGCAGAATAGCGCGACGAACACTATAAATGCCGGTGCCACGGCGGTTTTAGCCAGCCCTCTGAACGCTGAAAGTTGCGAATTCGGTTTGCCCATCACTAAAACGATCAATGAGAGTATTGCGATTGCAATCGATATAAATTGAATATTTTCAAACATTTATGTCTCCTTATATGTTGGTTTCAAATATATTGCTATAATTTATGCTTGACATAATATGTCAAATTTCTGTTAAATATGAAAGCATTTGAAGTGGTATTTTTATGGGTTTTTAGTCCTCTGAGGCTAAACAATTCAACTAACTATCTTTTAGTTTCATAATTCGTCCCCATTGTTTTGCGCCTAAGTAATGTAATTTTAGCTATGGATTGTTAGTTGTTTATTGTGAGTTGTTTATCCTTAGTAGCGTTTTGGTTTTTAGGCTTCACGTCTACAGCCAGACAAGCCAAGAGCACGTAGACTGAACAATTGGATCATACAGAGTCAAGTATAGATATATGAAGAATCTTAAAATAGCGGTTGAATCCAAGGCGTTTCAAGCGTTTATCATTGCCGTTATTATTCTTAATGGCATTGTGTTGGGCATTCAAACTTCACGAACGCTAAGCCCAGCTATGGTCGGTGTTCTCGATTTTATCGATGCAGCTTGCCTAATCGTATTCTGCATCGAGATCGCGATGAAGTTAGTGGTTTATCGACTGGGCTTTTTTAAACAAGGTTGGAATCTTTTTGATCTGACGATTGTAGCAATCGCCTTATTGCCGACATCGGGTGGTTTGTCGATTCTACGAGCGTTTAGAATTTTACGAGTGCTGAGGCTAGTCACCGCGGTGCAATCTTTTAGGCGCGTGGTGTCGGGCATGCTATTGGCGATACCGGGTGTCGGATCAGTGGCGGGCCTTTTATTGCTTGTGTTTTATATTTCTGGCGTTATGAGCACCATGTTGTTTGGAGAAGACTTTCCACAATGGTTCGGCACGCTAGGAAAATCGATGTATTCGCTGTTTCAAATCATGACCCTAGAATCTTGGTCGATGGGCATCGTTCGGCCTGTGATGGAAGTTCAACCCTATGCATGGCTGTTTTTTATTCCATTTATCACGGTTACCACATTTACCGTACTGAACCTTTTTATCGGCATTGTGGTTGATGCAATGGCCACGGTAAAAGAGTCCGAAGCCGAAGAGCTGCATCAAGATCATGGCGATATCGAATCCATGATTGCTGCACTACACGCTGAGGTGAAAGTGCTGCGCGAAGAAGTCGCCAGTCGTAATTCCAACGATTAATAACAGTAATACTGCAGTCGCCATAAACTCGCCGCACTCCATCGGCATTCGGTTAGTTTATGGCGTGCCAATTAATTTCCCTGCTAGCTAGATCTTAACTAGATGTTAACCGGTGTTCCGCAAGCCTGTTGCGATACCGTTAATGCTGTCTAGCGCGGGTTTTAACCATGGCGATTGCATTCTGTCTTCAGACTCATTCAAACGTTTTAACATCAATACCTGAATGTAGTTTAATGGGTCTAGATACGCATTTCTCCAACGCACAGACTGACCGATTTCCGGAAAATCCGCCATCATTTCACTTTCTTCAGTTACCGTGCTGATTTTCTCGATTGATAAATCGAATTCGCCGGAAATAGTCTGGTAGGTCACTTTGGCGATGTTTGCATCACTGCACAGTTTCGCGTATTCGCTAGCCACACCTTGGTCCGTTTTCAATATTACCATCTGAGAGTTACTCAATAAGGTGCGGAAATAGCGCCAGTTGTGTTGCATTTCACGCAGCGTATCGAGCCCGCCATTTTCGATGGCGTGATCCAGAGCACTTCCCAAACCATACCAACCGGGTATGTTCTGTCGAGATTGCGACCAGCCAAAGACCCAGCCAATGGCTCGAATAGACTTTTTAGAATAATCGGCTTTCTTACGATGAGACGGGCGCGACCCAATATTAAGCATGCCTATTTCGGCCGACGGGGTGGTTTCGTAGAAATACTGCATGGTTTCTACATTATCGTCTGTTAATTCGCGGAAGGCTGTTTCACCTTGATGAGTCAGCTGTTCCATCATTGCCACGTATTTAGGCTCGTCAACCACGTTTTCAGAGGCGCTGGCTTTCATTAAGCCAGTGATGCCGACGGTTAACTCGTAACGGGCGGTGTCTTGAAAATTATATTTGAATGACAAGACTTCGCCTTGCTCGGTAAACTTAATACCACCTTGTACTGTCCCTTTTGGTTGGCTAAGTATCGCTTCGTGAGTAGGGCCGCCACCGCGACCAATAGTACCGCCACGACCGTGAAACAGTAAGCATCGAATATCATGTTTGCTGGTGACTGAAACAATATTTTGTTGTGCCTTATAGAGGTTCCAACTGGATGCCAAGATACCGCCGTCTTTACAGGAGTCAGAGTACCCTAGCATGATTTCTTGGGTATCATCGGTGAACGCAAGTAACTGACGGTAGACGGGATTTTTAAATAAGCTTTCTAAGGTTGGTTCAGCATGTTCAAGATCTTTAACCGTTTCAAATAATGGCGCAATGTGTATCTCGCTGATGATCTTGCCGTTATCGTCGCAGTGAATCAGTCCCGACATTTTTGCGAGTAGTGCAACTTCTAATAAATGGCTGGCTTCGTGCGTCATGGAAATAATGTAGCTTCCGAAGCAGTCTTTTGAGACTTCTTCACGCATATTGCTCATCAATTCAAAGACTTCGATAATATCCGCGCTTTGCAGCGTTATTTGTCTGCGGTCATAGGCTAACTCAGTTGTCTCCAGTAAACGGTCGGTTAGCCAAGCTTGGCGTTCAGCTTCGCTCATGGTGTAATAATCAATCGGCTCCTCAAGTGTGAGGCCAATTTCATGTATGGCTTGAGAATGCAATGTGGATTCTTGGCGGATATCCATTTTAGATAAATAAAACCCGCAAGTATCCAATAAGCGCAGCAATGCTTTTAAGCTGCCGCGCGTTATATTGCCTTCGTTGTGGTGACGCAGCGACCCGCGTACCAACATGATTTCTTCACGAAACTCCGCTTCGTTTTTAAACGCCAGTGGGTCAAAGAATGGTGTGGCATCGCCAAGGTGAGCTTCAACCTGATGAATGGTCTTTTCTAATCGAAGTTTTACGAAAAGTAACTTACGTCGATACGGTTCGTTGAGGTATTTATTTCCCAGATATTTGGTTAAACGAATCTCATCGCGCTTCATCGATTGAGAGAATTCGGGCGACAACTCAATTTGGTCTGCACTGTGCGTAAATATTTTGCTCAAATGGTCTACGCGCCGGGCGTATTCTTGCAGTACTTCTAACTGTTGCATGCGCAAGGCATTGCGGGTGATTTCCGGTGTAACAAAGGGGTTGCCATCGCGATCTCCACCAACCCAAGTGCCAAATTGAACTATCTTGGGTAAGTTAAGCGAGTCACCGCGTGATTCAGGGTAGACCTGCTTAATGGCATTTTCTAAATCGCGATAGATACCTGGAAGACAGCTAAAAATGCTTTCTCGGAAATAGTATAAGGAGTTTTCAATCTCGTCATAGACCGTCGGCTTGGCGGGTCGCACTGCTTCGGTTTTCCAAAAAATCTGGATCATTGCCTTGAGTCTGTGTCGGTACTCGGCAACTTCGGCCTCAGGAATCCGTCCACTGCTTAACTCTTGGCATTCTCGATGAATTCTCTGCAAGGCCTCTAACACAATCGGGCGTTTAGCCTCGGTTGGGTGGGCCGTAAAAGTAGGGTAGTAATTTAAGTTACTGATGAGCGTTATTACTTCGTTGAGCGTCTTGCCCTCTTGCTTGAAGTTGGTAATCGTTTCTAAAAACGAGTTGGCCCAAGTTTCACCGGCTTCTTCTAACTGATTACGTGCCTTTTGATTGGCCTGCTCTTCATTGATATTCGCGAGATGAAAAAACGTGCTGAACGCATGAATGACACGGTCGATGGTGTCCACTGTCATAGCGTCGATGGCATCGATTAGTTTGTCATGATTGACGGTGTCCGCCTGTTGGCGTTGTTGAATAAAACCTTTACGCAGAAGTTCAACAGCATCAAACACATCTTGACCTTCTTGTTCGAGAATGACTTCGCCAAGAAGGTCAGGCAATAGCTTTGCGTTGTCGCCAAGCGTACTAATAGGGGGATTCACAGAGGGAGTACCAAATTTTATCTACAGTTTCTTTATTATACAGCTATATCTCAATGTAATAAACTTTCAAAATTGCGTATAAATGCTTCTTTAGTGGGTTTCGATTACATTTTTCGGCATGGATTCAATAAATTAACCGCAAGGACCATACTGACTCTATTTTAGATGATTGAATTTAAGATTATTTTGAAATTGCCCCCAAATTTTTTGCGACTATCGGTGTGTTTGCTGCATCATTAAACTCATGTATAGCCAAAGCAACACGGTTCAGTATCAGCGCTTTCAGCAAGAAGTTCCTGAAGCCTTGATTCACCGTGCTCAGAGCGGCGATATGCAAGCTCACAGCGAGCTGTATAAAATGTTCTCACAAGCCATCTATACGCTGGCGAACGGGATTTGTCGTGACCCGCAATGCGCTGAAGACTTATTGCAATGCGTGTTTTTGAAACTGTTCGACAAAATTGGGTCGTTTGGTTTTCGCGCCCCGTTTGGTATGTGGTTAAGGCAAATTGCGGTCAATGAGTGTTTGATGTATCTGCGCAAGCACAAAAAATACGCCAATACCCTCTCTACCGATGAATACGACTTTACCAATTACCAAGAGACTCAAGCAGTCGGAGATAGCCGAGAAGGGCCATCGAGCATGGCTGAGTTGTACAGCAGTCAGCATGACTTAGCAAAGCTATTGGAAAACTTACCTGACGACGTCCGCATGGTTTTGTGGCTAAAAGAAATTGAAGGCTATACACATGATGAAATTGCGGTGCTGGTTGATAAATCACCAAGCTACTCTAAGTCAGTAACACATCGAGCTTTCAGGGCGCTTGCTAAGAAAGTTTCGCTCAACGAAGGCGCGACGATGAACCCTGCATAGGCATCTTTATATCAACGGTTGGGCTAAATAAATAAGAAATATTGTTATGAGTAATCTAGAAAAACACGTTTCAGCTTCTGAAATCACACACGCCACACTTGCTGAGCTAGTGTCAATTCGTGATGGTGAAAAATTGGCAATCCGTAGTCACGTTGAGCAATGTACGTTTTGTCAGTCGCGCCTCGAAGAAGTATATAGTGTTGCTGCCAGTCTCCACGATGCAATGATGTTCCAGGCGGAGTTGCCGGTTCCAGAAACGGCTTGGGCGGCCATTCAAAGTAAGTTGGAAGAACAACGAATATCGGCTGATGGCTCGTCACTAAATGCTAACCAACACACTGAGCATGCAGTTTCGTTAGACGCTCATGTAATATCTAAGCCATCAATCTGGTCATCTGTTAATACAGCGATATACAGTTTGGCGGCAGCCGTGATGTTTACCGGTATGGTTAGTTTGTATACCTCTCAGGGGCAGCAGCAGGTCAAAATTGAAACGCAAGCACTACAAGCAAGCATTCAAGGTTTGATGGACAGCTCTCGTGGACTTGAAAGTGTATTGCAAGGAGTTGCGGCGCAAAACCGTACCTTGGCCTTCGCAGACGCATCTGAGGTTGAACGTCTAAAGTGGCGTTTAATGTTGGTTGATCAGAGAATTCATGAAAGTGAAGAGTCCGGTGACATTAGTTATGAGACTGTTAAGTCTTTGTGGGGTGAAAGAGTTGATGCTCTCACTCAGTTGAATAAGTTGTACTACACTAACCAGGTAGCCATCGAAGATGGCATTTATTAAGGTTTTACTATGAAAATATTTTGGACCAATACACTCCGCCGAGCGTTATTCATAGTCGCAACGCTAAGTGCGTTACTTACATACGGTACTGCGACGGCCGTCGACTTAAAAGAACCTATTAATGCTGGTGAGACAGCGCAAAAAGCAGTGAGCAAATCCATACTCAAGGCCAGCGCTAAAGCCGATACTAAGGTTGGTTCCAAGGCTGGTCATAAGGTTGCTTCTAAAAAGGGTTACTCCAAGACTGGAGATTATAAGTCTAAGAAAGAAGACATTATGCTCGAGATTAGTTTCTTAGCTAAAAAATTGTTGGACATGAGTGACGAAGACGAAATTGTAGTCAAGTCGCCTGCCGTGCTTAAGCCATTCATGGGTGTGTGTTCGATGGTGAATGATAACGGAATCAAACTCACGTGTATTACGCCGGCTTCGCAAGCCGAGAAATTTGGTTTGAAGACCGGTGATATTATTACCGCGATTAATGGCTTATCCATGGCTGTTCCGGAACAAACACACACAGATAAACACCCCTATTGGAAAGTGGTGAAAAGCATGGAAATTGGCAGCCTACTTAAAATGAATGTGCTGCGTGATGGTCAGCAGCAAAAAATCAATCTAATCGTTGGTTCGCTGACTCACCCAGCTTATGAGCTCAAAGTAAGTCGCTAGCTTAGGTTAATGGTAATAAACGGGAATTCAGAGCCGTCAATTTAAGTACCACAAGGCGGGTTAGCTCCTAGCGTTAATGGCACGTTATGCATCGCGGGTTGAGTTATAATTACGCTTTGACTATACAGTTCGGCATTTAGCCCTGATCTCATTGCGTAATAACGACCCCATCCAGCCAAGATCAAAGGCAATTTCAAAGGCAATTTCAAAAGCAACACGGACGCAAGGTGAAAATTATGATGTTGTGGTACTTGGGGGTGGTGCCGCTGGATTAATGGCGGCGGCCACGGCAGCCCAAAAAGGTCGGTCTGTACTGGTACTCGAAGTAAGTAATAAGTTTGGTAAGAAAATTCTGATGTCCGGTGGTGGGCGTTGTAATTTTACTAACCTAGAGGTAACGGCTGAACATTTTTTGTGCAGCAATCCTCATTTTGTAAAATCTGCACTCAGCCAGTATAGCAATTGGGATTTTATCAGCCTGGTGGCTGAATACAGCATCGCCTATCACGAAAAAGATCAGGGTCAGTTGTTTTGCGATAACTCCGCGAAGGATATATTGAATATGCTGCTGGCTGAATGCGATAAAGGCAATACGACGATGAAACTCAATACCAGTGTCGATATGGTCTCACAAACGGCCAGCGGCTTTGCGGTTAGATTTGCCGAAGAGTTAGTGCACTGCTCCAGCTTAGTCGTCGCGACCGGCGGGCTTTCCATTCCGACCCTAGGCGGAGCGACTGGTTTGGGATATCAATTAGCGGCTCAATTTGACTTAGCATTATTGCCCAGAGAAGCATCGCTCGTACCGTTCACGCTGAGTGGTCATTGGCGCGATTTGGCGGCGGGTTTGGCCGGCGTATCATTGCCAGTGTCCGCCAGTGTTCCCAGTAAGGGCTTTGCTGAAAGTATGTTGTTTACACATCGAGGCTTAAGTGGTCCAGCAATACTTCAGTTATCAAACTACTGGAATCTTGGTGATGAAATTGAGATCGACTTATTGCCCAGCTTCGACATGAGTCATGAGCTGTTAGTTCTTAAAAAGAGTAGGCCTAATATTCAGCTTCAGAAAGCGCTATTGCAATACCTGCCAAAGTCATTTGTATCTTCCATACTCGAATTATGGTGGCAGGGTAGCGCTAATAAACCACTACAAGAAATCTCTAAGCAAGATTTAGCCGAAATGGCAATTCGATTGAATGGCTGGAAAGTCACTCCATCTGGCACCGAGGGCTATCGAACCGCCGAAGTAACGCGTGGCGGTATCAGTGTTGAAAATATTTCGTCGAAATCCATGCAACACAAGCAAATAGCGAACCTTTTTTTTGTCGGCGAAGCATTAGATGTGACTGGTCATTTAGGCGGCTTTAATTTTCAATGGGCTTGGTCTTCAGGTTACGTAGCAGGTTTAAATGCCTAAGCTGTGCATAGGGTGATTGAGATTATCCAGGACTTAGAGCCTAGCACTTAGCTTAGTGTTGGCTTCTTTTTACCACACACAATTTATGTTAAATTGTGTGTCACAAAGAAACTATAAAATATAAATGCTATGAGTAAACTAAATAAATTGGGTCTAGGTGTTTGTGGAATCGTTTTTTCAACCCCAGTATTCGCATCCAGCGTAGTAGCTCCTGAGATCGATGGTGCTGGTCTTTTCTTAGTGCTGGGTTTGGTTGTTTCTGTTTTGGCTTTGGTTCGAGACAAGTTCAATAAAAAGTAGATTGGTCTGTTGTTCACTGCTTTTGCTGGGCGCTAAAGCTATTCGCGGATAATCGTGAAATGCTCTGTTAGGTTAAAACCCTTGTTGATAATTTATCAGCTAGCCTGAAATTGTGTTTTTAACATCACATATAAAATTAATAAGGCTATTAATATGATAAATAAATTCGGTCTAGGCGTTTTTGTACTGTTTTTTGCGAGCCCGGTGTACGCATCTAGGCCAATTGCACCAGAGATTGATGGCGCTGGCCTTTTCTTAGTATTAGGTTTGATTGTTTCCGTTTTAGCCTTAGTTCGAGACAAGTTCAATAAAAAGTAGGCCTGCGTGTTGGCAGTTTATTGTCATTACAGCGCTGTCTTCTTACATTTTTTCTGATTGGGCTAAGGCTAACGTGAGCTCGGGTTTTGCTCGTCAGTTTGACAATGTTTGACGACAGCCTACTTTAAAGCCAAGCACCTTATTTGTGCCTCGCAGTAGTATTTCGCAATGCCTATTGAGATCATGCTTTGAATCCACTGTTTGATTGTTCATCCTACCAATATAGAGTGCTGCTCTTGGGCGTTTTTGCCGTCCAAGCATTTTTGGTTTTTTTCAACGTTGATATACCTGTCGAATTGTTTCGTGAAAAGGACACAAGTCTCGCACCCGGCTTTCTAACAATTCATTTTTTTCATAAGCCACTAATCAAGGTAGTGCTTATTATAGTTGGCCTTTATTCATTGGTTCTTATCGGCGATCCAGATAGAAAAAAGGATCTTTTGAAAGCGTTTACTAACACGCCTTTTCAATTTTCAGTCAAGTTGATGTGTGTGCAGTTTGTATGCTTTTTGATTTTACTCTGGCTAAGTTCTGAATTATCTAGACAAATATCAATACACCAGCAAACCACTTGGATGATGGACTTAGGGTGGCTATTTGTTGCCTTAATATTTAGCTTTGCCTCGATGTTCCTATTTGCGTCGGCTAGGTTTTATCGTTGGTTTCTTCTCAATAATATAAAAGTGCTGTTGGTAGCACTGTTGGCAACTGGGCTCATTCTGTTTTGGTCGTTCGGAATGCAAAACGCCTGGGATCATTTGGCTAAATACACCTTAGATTTAGTAGTAAGCTTACTGTCGCTTTTTTATTCTGAAGTTACTTATGTACTGGAAAGTCAAACAGTAGGGGTCAGAGACTTTACGGTCATAATAAACCGTCTATGCTCGGGTTACGAAGGGGTAGGCTTGGTGTCTAGTATGCTGATGATCTATCTATGGCTGTTTAGACGGCAGTTCCGATTTCCTAATGCATTAATCTTAATACCTATTGGCATCTGCGCGATTTGGTTGATAAACGTGGTTAGAATTGCAATCCTGGTGGTAATCGGGGCAGAACTTTCACCCGAAATTGCGATTGGCGGCTTCCATTCTCATGCTGGTTGGCTTGCATTTCTCTTGGTGACGTTCGTAGTGCTTTATTTTGGTGGCCGAGTTTCATTTGTGCGCGCTCCACAAGAATCAGTATCTAAAGAACAAGTAAGTCAGGGTGCTTTGACTTCTTCGCAGTTGTTGTTGGCAACCGTTTTGCTTGTACCATTCATCGTCTTATTGCTGTCGACCTTACTGACTGGCTTGATAAGTGCTGACTTTCAATGGGCTTACCCGCTACGAGTGATATTAGTGATGGGTGCTTTAGTTGTTTTATGGCCACAAATGCGTATTGGGCTTTCGTCATTTCAGTATTCGGGGCGTACTGTATTTATCGCGATATCAGTGGGTATTGTCGCATTTTTGATTTGGATAGCGTTGGTAGACAATGACCCTGTGCGATCACAGCTGTTTGCTGAAACACTTTTCGGCGCTTCAGAATGGGCGGCTCTTACTTGGTTGGTGTTTCGCATTATAGGCAGCTGTATTACCGTCCCCATCGCAGAGGAGTTTGCTTTTAGAGGGTACTTTCTGGCGCGTCTGTCAGGTGTTCAATTAAGTTTTACACAATTGCAAATGACATCTGTTTTTGCGATAGCCAGTACATCTTTAGCCTTTGGCTTATTGCATAATGCTTGGCTCGCGGGGGCGATTGTAGGCAGTCTGTACGCCATGGTTCGCATTTATGGCGGACACTTGTTTTTAGCGGTCTTGTCTCATTCGATCACCAATATGTGCCTTTGTGTTTATGTGATCTACACTCAAAGTTGGTCATTGTTGTGATATCGGTTGTGATGTTGGTTTCAGAGCGGCGCAGTCGGTTTTATCGCGACCTCATGATTTTTCGTTTTTCAGAGACTTGATGATGAATTTTTATTACGAATTCTTCTTAGTGATTTTCACCGTTCTTGCTATTTGCGAAGCATTGTTTCCAAGGCCGGGTGGTGATGGTGTGTCGGGTAAATTTTCGACGCGCTGGTTGATCAATCTTTGTTTTTTCTTGGGCGGTAATGTATTGAATAGAGCGACGGTGGCGTTGATCGCTCTTTGGGTTTCGCTTGAATCAACGAATTCGCTGCTTTCTATCACGAAGCTGACGTTGTTTTTACCGTCTTGGCTGCAAGTCGTTTTGGGGGTGTTGGTATTAGATGCCAGTCAATACGCTTTACATCGTTTACAGCACAGCTCCGCATTTCTGTGGCGCTTCCATAAAGTTCATCACGCGCAGCGCGAGGTAGATATCACCTCATCGTGGGTTTTTCACCCCGTTGAAATGGTTTTCGACACGATTTTTATTTCGATGATCGTCTATATTTTTGGTGTGCCGCCAATGGCCGTATTAGTTTCAGCGATGATTGTGCCGATAGTTACGATGGTTGGGCACGGAAACTTTTCATTACCATTAAGAATCGATCGAATTTTGTCGATGGTGTCTATTACACCTCGAATGCATCTTTTACATCATTCAGAATCGGTCGCTGAATCCGATACGAATTACGGGGTGGTATTCAGCTTTTGGGATCGATTATTTGGCTCTTTCGGCTACCCTGATAATGCATCAGGTATGCCAAAGGCGCTTGGTGTGGATGGCGTTGACAAAGGCATCAGTTATCGGCCATTAAAAATGCTACTGTTGCCTTTTAAATAGATCTCGACGGTAAATATCTGCTGTAAACAATTGTCAGTTTGATGACAATTCTGTCTATTTTTTGGGCTGCTCGTAACGACCACCAGATTCATCGATACGTTGTTGTTGTTCTTCGTTAAAGCGCTCAGGGTGTACCGAGTTGCTTGGTTTAATCCATCCCATTTTTAGCGATGTAAAAATAAAGCCGAAAAGCACTATCCAAATACCAATGCGCCAGGTCAGCGCTTTCACGACCTTATCGCCAGAGTCTCGCTCATCGGGCTTTTTAAGCAGGTGATACAGCCCAAGCCCTAGGCTAGCAACCATGGCAATGAGTAAGGCGATGATGACAAATGTGATCATAATATAAATAAAACTCAGCTTGTTTAGCGATGTGGTGGCTACCCATCTACACCGTTAATTAGGATAAATGCATGCCCTGCAATACCACGTATTGAGGCTCTGTGATATGTTCGCGGAGTTTATATCATCTGAATCAATGTTTTGCGAATGCCTACCGAAAAAACATCAAAAAAGCGCTATACACAGCCAGTCTTACTGATTTTGGCGGTGCTGATGGTTATCGGCATGCTGCGTTTGGGTATTTGGCAGCTGGATCGAGCGGCCTTTAAACAGACAATTCTTGATCAAGTACAGCAGCAGGCGTCTTCAGAGCCGCAAACACCGGGTCAGTTGATTGATCGATTGATAAGCGGTGAGACTACAACTGAATTGCGTTTTCAGCCGGTAAAAGCGTCAGGAACATATTTAGGCGAGCAATCGATTTTGATAGAAAATCAGGTACATAACAACCAAGGTGGTTACAAAGTGATAACGCCAATGCGCGTTGAAGGTGCCGATCAGCTCGTTATGGTGTCGCGAGGTTGGGTTGCGGCAGGTATAACACGGCAAGATTTGCCGACGTTTTCCACACCAAGTCAGCGAGTCGAGATAGTGGGGCGTCTTAATTTTCCACCAGCGCAGCCACCGCTTTGGAAAGACGGTTATCCAGTTGCTAATGGCTCCGTTTGGCAGTATTTGCCAATCGATGACTTTGCGCAGCAAATAGGAGCGCAAGTTTTGCCTTTAGTGGTAGAATTAGCCCCCGAAAATGAGGGCTCCGAAGGGTTACAAATTTATTGGCAATCGATAGACGATAAATGGGTCGCAAAACACAAAGGTTACGCCTTTCAATGGTTTGCCATGGCATTGGCGTTTTTTATTGCATGCTTGGTGTTATTAGTTCGTGCCAGACAGAGTAAGCAACTTTAAATCAAGGCCTTTGAAAAGAAACGATCGTTAGCATCGCTGAGAGTAAGTCGCTGCTGACTCTAAAAATTTAAAAGTTATGACAGATCAAATGCAACAGAATCAGTTAGACGCAAAAACTGTGTTTTGGAACCGAGTACAGTTAATCGCTGTCTTGGTGGTGTTTATTGCACCGATAGCTGGGGCGTTTTTGTATAAGCCGACTAAGTTTAATAACTACGGCGATTTGTACACACCGGCGCCTGAAATTGCGCCACTGGCGTTAATGGGCGAGGACGGTAAGACGTCATTTGCCAGATATAAGTCTGAAGATTTATGGGCGTTTTTGGTGATTGTTCAAGGTGAGTGTAACGAACAATGTGAGCGCAGCCTGCTCAACACTCGCCAACTGCGAGCAATGCAGGGTAAGCATTTGGCTCGCTTGAGGTCGGTGTTTATATATTCGGATATAAGCGACGATGTGGCCAAAGACCTCGCTAAAAAGTATCAGCCCATGGACTTTTTTCGGGCTGACTCAGCTCAGTTAAGCGAATGGAGAACACAGTTTGATCTTCCTGGTGTTGCGCCAGAAAAACTTGCTGATCGTTTTTATGTGGTGGACTCTAAAGGCTTATTGATGATCAGTTATGCTAGCGATGCTGACTACAAGCTTGTTAATAAAGACTTGAAGCGACTGCTCAAGGCTCGTCGTTAAACCGTATTATCACGAACCTCGATAAGGGTTAAGAATAATAGCTATGTCTAATCAAGAATCGCTCAGCTCGGCATTTCAGCAATACTATGACCTCACTAAGCCGCGTGTGGTGATGTTGATTGTTTTCACCGCAATTGTCGGAATGTTTCTTGCCGTGCCTGGCTGGCCAGACTTCATCACAATATTTTTAGCTTCTTTGGGGATTGGGTTGGCAGCCTCATCGGGTGCAGCAATGAATCAAATCATTGATATGCGAGCCGATGCCATTATGACACGCACGCAAAACCGGCCATTGGCGACCGGCGGTTTAGAAGTGTGGCAGGCAGTAGTGTTTGCTGCATCTTTATGTATTGCAGGGATGGTTGTCTTGGTGTTGTGGGTGAACACCTTAACCGCCGTATTGACCTTTGTTTCCATGGTCGGCTATGGCGTGATTTATACTGTTTTCTTAAAACCGGCAACCCCACAAAATATCGTGATTGGTGGAGCTGCCGGTGCGGCGCCTCCTCTATTGGGCTGGACAGCCATGACCAATGCAATAACACCAGAAGGGTGTTTGTTGTTTCTGATTATTTTTGCCTGGACACCCCCGCATTTCTGGGCGCTAGCGTTGTATCGACGCGAAGAGTACGCTAAAGCCGGTGTGCCAATGCTGCCGGTGACCCATGGTGAGGCGTTTACGCGGCTGCAAATTCTTTTGTACACCTATATCTTGGTGGCGGTCACTTTATTGCCGTTTACCATTCATATGTTTGGCGGTATTTATTTGTTGGGTGCGGTATACCTTAACGCTCGTTTTATGTATTTCGTAGTTAGGTTGTACCGCAGCTACAGCGATGAATTGTCGAAAAAGACGTTTTACTACTCCATTATGTATCTAATGTACTTATTTGGCGTGATGCTGGTTGATCACTATTTTTGGGATATGCTAGTGTTAAAACTAAATGCCTTCTAACAATACCTCAGCCGTACCCGTGGATTGCGTCGGAAAGCAATAAAGACCCACGAATGAAGGAGAACAATACTATGTTGAGTAGATTATTAACATCATGCGCTTTGATGTTTGCTTTGGTGTCACTGTCAGTATCGGTTTCGACGGCTCAGGCCAACGAGCTAAATTTCAATCTTCTTGAAGCCACACCGCTTGGCAGTTGGCAGATAAACGAGCAAATCACCACCAACCGTAAAGGCAAACAGTCGGGCAGCCGGGTGAAAATGTCATTGGTCGGTAAGGAAGAACGAAATGGCGAAACACATTATTGGTTGGAAATGGCAGCTCAGGAATTTAAGATTTCGAAAAAAGGTAAGCGCAAGAATAAAGGCAAGAGATCGGTTATAAAGTCTTTGGTGCCGGAGTCATTGATGACGACTGACCCAGCAAATGTAATGAGCAGCCTTTCGAAGTTTGGCACTGAAGTGATTATTCAAAATGGTAATGAAGACCCAATGCGCATACCAGACACTGGAAACATGATGGCCACTATGATGCAGTTCGCTAGCGTTGATATTAAATACGATTTCGATCCGCGTGGGCAAGAAACGGTCAATGTGGCGGCTGGAGAATTTTTAGCTGAAAAAGTGTTTGGTACAGGCAGCGCCGAAATAAAGGTTTTCATTAAAACGATGAAAGTCGAGAGTGAACGTATGAGTTGGTACTCGCAAAAAATTCCTTTTGGAATTATTAAGGCTGAAGGCTCGAGCACCACGAATGGTAAAGTTAGCCAAGAAACCAGTGAGCTTATAGAGTTTGGTATGTTTGGTGCTGAAACTGAAATTACCAAGCCTGCAAAAGATATGCCAGCGACCCCTGGGCTTGATGGCTTGTTTGGTAAATAGCTTGCGGTTAATAGCCTGACTCACACCGATAGTGACGGCAAAAGCTTAAAGCGGGCGAGGACAGTTGCAGACGAGGAAAGGGTACATTGTCGAATGGCATTGAAGCTGTAGAGCGTTTCGAACAACGCCCGATTAACTAAACGCTAGCTGGTAAATAGTTTTCGAGACACGCGTCGAATCCATTGTCCAAGTGCTTTTGCTGCCATGCCTGCTTTGCCGGCAATTTCTTCGGGTTGGATTTCATCCTCGCCTAATAGCTGTGGCGCAACCCGGCTCTTGATTTTAGTGATGGCCGAAAGGTCGACTTGCGTAAATTTGTTGAATAGCCATAAGTTCGGCTTGTTCCAAGCTTTACCACGACAAAAACAGGCGACTAGATCCACTAAAATAGGTTCTCCATTTTTACTCACCAGTGTGTTGGTTGGGTTGCGCAAATCATTATGCGCTACGCCAGCCGCGTGCACCTGTGCTAGCGCTTGTTTTAGCTGATTAAAAAAATCTGGCCAGTCGGGCACAAATTTATCGATACGAGTAATTTGCTCGGACTCATGATAGCTCATTAAAAATGATCTTCGATCGGGTACGCTCAGTAAGTCTGGAATGCAGTCCACGTTAGCCAGTTTGGTTAAAGCCTTACATTCTCGCCA
The DNA here is from genome assembly GCA_964516915.1 of uncultured Gammaproteobacteria bacterium. Classification (GTDB taxonomy): domain Bacteria; phylum Pseudomonadota; class Gammaproteobacteria; order Arenicellales; family Arenicellaceae; genus Arenicella. The sequence continues at coordinate 7,097 of CAZEXS010000002.1, read as the reverse complement.
GTTCAGCAATGGCCCGATAATCTTTGCAAACCATTTATCCGCTCCACCTTGGTCTTTAAGCACAGCTTTGTGACCTTCGATTTCAATCAACAGTACGTCAGGGCGAGAACCTCCGCCTTCGCGAAATGTTGCAATAACGTGCTCTCGTAACTCTTGCGTGGAGTATTTCTGCCAATTAAAAGTCATGTTTTAGGCCGTAAACCCAAGAGCTAAAATGAGCTTTATGGTAACATTCCGCCCCGAATTTAGTCACACTTTCACGCCTGATTATCCGGCATTAGCGTATTTATTATGATTGATTTTCCACTTACTGAAACCACCGCACTCACTCCCTTAGATGGCCGTTACGGCAGTAAGGTGTCTGACCTTCGACCGATTTTTAGTGAGTTTGGTCTAATTAAATACCGTTCACTGGTAGAGGTTAGGTGGTTGCAGGCTTTGTCACAAGAAGCCAATATTGCCGAAGTGCCGGCGTTTACCGATGCGGCTGATTCCGCACTTGATGCGATTATTGCCAATTTCTCGGTGGCTGACGCTGAATCAGTTAAACAGATTGAAGCGACGACCAATCACGATGTAAAGGCGGTTGAGTATTTCTTAAAGCAAAGTACAGAGTCCATTGCTGAGGTTCATGCGGTAAGTGAATTCTTTCATTTTGCTTGTACCTCTGAAGACATTAATAACTTGTCGTACGCCCTGATGCTTAAAGATGCTCGTGCCGATGTGGTGGTGCCAACCTTTAAAAAGGTGATTGCCGCCATCGCCGATCTGGCCAACGACAATGCTGGCTTGGCGATGCTAGCACGCACGCATGGCCAACCTGCATCACCGACGACCTTAGGCAAAGAAATGCGTAATGTGGTGGCTCGGCTAGAACGTCAATTGGAGCAAATTGAGAGTGTCACCATTCTTGGTAAAATTAATGGTGCAACCGGCAATTATAATGCTCACGTAGTCGCCTACCCAGAAGTTGACTGGCAACAGTTTTCAAAGAACTTTGTTGAGTCCTTAGGTTTGAACTGGAACCCGTTAACTACACAGATTGAGCCACATGATTACATGGCCGAGCTTTTTCATGCGGTGGCGCGTTTCAACACCATATTGCTCGATTTTGATCGTGATATTTGGAGCTACATATCCATAGGCTATTTCAAACAAAGAGTCGTCGCCGGCGAAGTTGGCTCATCAACCATGCCCCACAAAGTTAACCCAATTGATTTTGAAAACTCAGAAGGCAATTTAGGGCTAGCCAATGCAATGTTTGATCATCTGGCGCTTAAATTGCCGGTCAGCCGTTGGCAGCGCGACCTCACCGATTCAACGGTACTGAGAAACATTGGAGTGGGCTTCGGCTACACAATGCTGGCCTGTGCGGCGACGCTTAAAGGTATTAGCAAGCTGGCCGTCAACGATAAAGCACTGGCTGCTGATTTAAATGACAACTGGGCTGTGCTTGGCGAAGCGATCCAAACGGTAATGCGTCGATATGATATTCCAGAACCCTATGAAAAGCTAAAAGCCTTAACGCGTGGTAAAGACGGTATAGATCAAAACACTTTAGAAGTATTTATCGAATCGCTAGATATGCCTGAGGCAACTAAAGTAGAGCTTAAAAAGTTGACGCCGGCCAACTATATTGGTTTGGCTGAACAGCTGTCTAAGTAGCGGTGTTTTTAAGTAGTGTTACTCTATTGTGCCGTTATAGAAAATAATTTGCCTGATGACTGACCCGGTTCGATTATCTAAGCTCATGTCGCAACGTGGGCTTTGCTCGCGGCGCGAAGCTGACAAACTCATCGAACAAGGTTTGGTGAGAGTCAATGGCGAATTGGTTAACACACTGGGCGTGAAATTTCCTGAAGACGCGACTATTGAATTGACCGAACGAGCGCAGGCGATTCAAAATGAGCGCGTCACCATTATGATCAACAAACCGGTTGGCTACGTTTCGGGCCAAGCGGAAGATGACTATGTGCCCGCCGTACGTTTAATCTCTCAAGACACACATTCTGCAACGGAACAGGGTCGTCTTAAGCTAAAGCCTGCTCATTTCCGAGGCTTGGCTCCGGCTGGGCGTTTAGATATAGATTCTCAAGGCTTACTGGTGCTCACACAGGATGGTCGAGTAGCCAAACAATTGATTGGCGAAAATACCGAGCTCGAAAAAGAGTATCTGGTGCGTATAAAAGGGGATGTTGATGATGCTTGCATAGCCAAATTAACCTTTGGTTTAGAGCTTGACGGCAAACCCCTTAAACGCGCGAAAGTCAGATCACTTAATGAAGATCAGCTGCAGATTATTCTTCGCGAGGGCAAAAAGCGCCAAATACGACGCATGTGTGAGGCGGTAGGTTTACACGTAGTCGGCCTCAAACGCGTGCGGGTTGGAGAGCTTCGCTTAGGTAAGTTAGCCGAAGGGGAATGGCGATTTGTTAATCCTCAAGAGTTCAAGCATGGAAGCAATAAAAGTAAGCAGCATGGGCACCCATCTAAGGGTAGGCGACGTCGATAAGCGGCATTGCTATAGCGGTTTTGTGGCCGAAATCCTTTTGATGGCCTATATGGGTCAAACATCTCGCATCAAGATGAGCTCTCAATATTTACTGACAGATATTGCAGCGCTAAGCGGTCTTAACAAACATACATAATTTAAACCGCTTTTTGTGGTGCTTAAATTTTCAGTTATAAAAGAACTATTTAGGCGTCAAAAATAAGCTGAATGAGAGTTTTTGTATGGCAAATGATACCTATACTAAAAAGATTGCTGAACTGTTAAAGCACGCACAAATTGAAATCAATGGCTCAAACCCTTGGGACATACAAGTTCATAATACTGATTTATTTAAACGCATTATTGGCCAGGGCTCACTGGGGCTCGGCGAGGCGTATATGGATGGTTGGTGGGATGCCGACCAATTAGACGAGTTTTTTTACCGAGTGCTGACCGCAAGGCTACAGAGCAAGGTCACAACATTGCGCGACAAATTGTTTTATGTGTATGCGCATTTAATAAATCGCCAAACAGGGAAAAAAGCCTTTGAGGTTGGCGAGCAGCATTATGATGTCGGCAATGACCTTTACGAGCGCATGCTCGACAAACGCATGATGTACAGTTGCGGCTATTGGCAAGATGCCAAAAATTTAGACGAAGCGCAGGAACATAAACTGGAGCTGATTTGTCGAAAGCTAAAACTTGAGCCCGGCATGAAGGTTTTGGATATTGGCTGCGGTTGGGGCGGCGCGGCGCGTTATATGGCCGAAAATTACGATGTGGAAGTGGTTGGCGTCAGCGTTTCTAAGGAACAAATCGCGCTTGCCAATGAACTGTCCGCTGGGTTAAACGTGCGTTATGAATTTGCCGACTACCGCGAATTGAACGAACAATTTGATCGTATATATTCCATCGGAATGTTTGAGCATGTTGGTTTTAAAAATTACGAAACCTTTCTTCAAGTCGCAAATCGTTGTCTTAATGATGGTGGCCTATTTCTTTTGCACACCATTGGTTTTCAGTATACGTCTGAAAAAGTAGACCCTTGGATTGAACGATACATCTTTCCTAATTCCATTTTGCCGTCAGCCGAGCTGATCGGTAAACACAGCGGCCCGTATTTTAAAATCGAGGACTGGCATAACTTCGGGCCCGACTATACGAAGACTCTAATGGCATGGGATGAAAATGCTAGAAATGCTTGGTCAGACTTACCCGCTTACGATGAAGAGTTTCAAAGGAAATGGCATTACTATTTAATGGCATGCGCAGGAACGTTCAGAGCTTGTAACAACCACCTTTGGCAAATTGTTTTTACGAAAGGAGAAAAACAAAGTCCATATAAAGCCGTAAGATCAGCCATAGATTAGGTTTCATTATTTCACTAAGTTAAGCAGTCATCCGCGAACTCACGCGGATAATTTCATATTTTTATTTACAAATGTCACCAGCCGGTGATATAAAGTCACCAAATGGTGACTTTTGCTTTGTATTTTAATTAAATGATCAGAAAAAGAGAGGCTACAGAAGCACGCTTGATTAAAGCGATGGGCGAAGTGCTGGCTGAAAAAGGGTTTGGTGGCGTTGGCGTGAATGCGGTGGCCCGCCAAGCCGGTGTTGATAAAGTATTGATATACCGTTACTTCGACGGGCTGGACGGCTTAATGACGGCTTATGCACAGTCTGAAGAATTTTGGCCGCCGAAAAGTGAAATATTAGGCGAGGGTGCTTCCTATGAAGCTTTGCGAGCTTTGTCTTTTTCTAAAATTATTGGCGAGGTGTTTCGGCGATACGCAAAGGCACTTAGGTCTAGGCCTTTGACACTGGAAATAATGGCATGGGAAACGGTTGAGAGAAATACATTAACAATCGCTTTAGAAAAGGCCCGTGAAAGGTCAGGTCTAGAGCTTATGGCGCACTTAAACGAAGTAAATGCGCCAAATGCTGATTGGCAAGCCATTGCAAACATATTTTCTGGTGCTATTCATTATTTGGCTATCAGGGCACGCAAGATAGATACATTCACTGGCATGGATCTAAACGATGAACTAAGTTGGGGTCGCTTGATCGACAGTATGGAGACCTTAGTTCATGGCATGGACGATAGAGCTAACAAGGACAGTTAAATGAATAATGGTATGAAAAATAGTCGTCCGATGATCAGCATTTTTATGTTGTTCGGTTTTTTAACAATCTTGATTACAGGCCTGATGTCGTTTGTGTTGCGTTACAACAGTTTGTTGTCGGCCGTGCATACGGTGTTTGGCTTGTTGTTTGTTGCTTATGGCATTTTTCATCTAAAGAACAATTTGCGGCCGTTGTTGTTATATGTAAAACAGAAGCAGGCTAAAAAGTGGGTATGGCTTAGCTTATTATTGATTCCAGTTAGCGTGCTCGGGCTGGCGGCTGGCTTGCCGCCTTTTCAAACAGTGATCGACGCTGGTTATGCGCTCAAAGAGCTCCGCCCCATTGATCGACAGCGTATCGAAACGCTTTATACACATGTCAGTGATTCTGGAAGAAAACTGAGTGTGGATGTCAAAGCCGGTAAGCATTACTCAGGGCCTGGCGCAGTAATACTGGGTGTCACTACAACCGGCATTCCTCAAATGGCGATTTGGGTTGAGGATACGCGGGGTAATTACCTTGAAACACTCTATGTGACTAAAAAAGCCGCAGACGGTTCCTATTTCGGTAGCTTGTTTTCCGACAATGAAATTAGAAGACCCGAAGCCTTGCCGCATTGGTCTTTTGCCAGAGGCATTGCAAGTGAAGATGGCTTGATGACGCCAAGCAGAAATTCGCCGATTGCCGATGCACTGACGGGTGCGACACCTGTATCGAGCTTTGACTTAAGAACCAATACCATGACCGAGCAAACTAAGTTAATTGTCAAGTTAGAGGTAAATCGCTCGTTTGATTTTAATGAGGTTTATAGCAAAGGCGCATTTCCAAACGACCCGGTCTATAGCGGTACCGGTAATAGCGCGCAGCCATCACTGATTTATGCCGCAGAGGTGAGTCTTGACGGCGCAAAGTATAGTTTCATGAAGTTGGTCGGGCGAGGTCATTATTCGGGTAAAGACGGTAAGCTATACACAGATCTTGATGGTATAACGACGGCTAAACAAATCCTTGATCGAGTGATTGTTGAAGTGCTTTGATTGCCTCGGCGATGTTTTACGATTCGTCCCATAGATTAAAAGAGCGAATTTTAGATTCACGTAAACCTTTTAACAGTTTGGTGCATCAAAATAGTATTAGACAACCAAATTGTGAATCAAATTATGAATAAAACCACTTTCATTGCGGGCATAAGCGTTGCGGTACTTTTAGCGTTTGGCCTGTCTCAAGCTGAAGACACCTCAATAGATCGATCTTTTTCTGTGAGTGCTGGCGGCACATTGTATCTGGATTCTGACACTGGCCGTGTCGAAATTGAATCTCATAATGCCGACACTGTGGAAGTTGAAGTTATTAAGAAAGGCAATAACGCGGCTGATTTTGAGGTGAACTTTGATCATGATGACGAAGATCTTACGATCAAAGGCGATAAAGATTCGAGTTGGGGATTTGGCGGTTTTAGTTTGAGTGTTACTTATATAATCAAGGTGCCAGAAGACTATAACCTCAAGTTAAAAACCGGCGGTGGCTCTATTTATATCGAGGATTTAAAAGGAAATGTGGATGCAAAAACATCGGGTGGTTCTATTACTTTAGGAGACATTGATGGTGATGTCGAAGTGAAAACGTCTGGTGGCTCTATCCGTGTCGAGGAAGTGGCCGGTAACATCAATGCTCACACCTCGGGTGGCAGTGTGAGGGCCAAATTGTCTAAACAATTGACCGATGATTGCAAGCTGACTACGTCGGGCGGCAGTGTTAGTGTTTTTCTAACTCCTAAGATGGCTGTGGATATTGAAGCCAGTACCAGTGGCGGTAGGGTGCGCAGTGAGTTTGACGTTGATGGAACTGTCAAAAAGACAAAGATCGTCGGCACCATTAATGGCGGCGGGCCACTACTTAAGTTGCGAACAAGTGGCGGTAGTGTCTCGATTAACGAGCTGTAGTTTCTTTTAGATTTATCCAGTGCTTGCGCTGCAAAATCCTGATCTCTAGATAACCCTAAGCTCTAGGTAGCTTTAAGTTGTAAAAGCTTGAACTCGACCTGACGCTTCAAAAATGAAGGTTAGATGAAGTCTGACAACTGGGCTTTACTTTTCATAAAGGCAGGACCAACTTACAGACGTATGCCGGAGGCCAGGCGCTTCAAGAGTCCGCATTAAAAATGGTTGGCCGAATTTAGTTTTCTATCATTGGGGTAGTCGCGAGCACGTGTCTGAGCAAAGCGAGTTTGCGCAGCGCCAATTATAGAAAACTACATTCGGGTACCCCGGAGGGGCCAACATTTGCGGGGTCTTTCTTTGCTTCGGTTTCTTTGGACAAGCAAAGAAATGAAGGCCCGCCCGGCGAGGGGAAATCTAATTTAGAACATCAACTCAAATTAGTAGCCGCAAGACTAAAATTAGTTGTGAAGGTTTTAATTTCGCGAAAAATGACCGCATAGGGCAGAGGCTGTGTAAAAACGAGATAAATACTATACTGG
>CAZEXS010000001.1:0-189776 GCA_964516915.1 uncultured Gammaproteobacteria bacterium | reverse complement strand
GGTTATTGACCTATAAAGCGGTCGCAGAAGCACAAAACTTGGAATACACCAATCCGGCCAGTTTGCTTTAACAGGCCATAGCTCATGCAGCATCGACCAATGGACTCATAATCCATTGGTCGCAGGTTCGCGTCCTTCCGAGCCCACCATATTTATAGTTAAATATCAATAACTTATGGATTAACTATGCTTCTGTCGCCTCCGAATTTGCCAAAGGTGTACGGTACAAGCACACTGCCCAGTAGTAACTGTTCTATATGAAGAGTAGCTAGATGCTCAATATGGCAACCATCAGCAAGACCAAATATGGTAAGCGGCGATCCTTAGTACGAATCAGCGGCTGGCCTGCTACCTCCAAAAACTTTCGCATCAAACGCGATGCGGAGACATGGGCGCGCGTCACGGAAGATGAAATGATTAGAGGCGCATACGCCCCCTCGAGCCAATATCGAAAAACTATCCGTCAGCAACGCCCTAGAAAGGTTTACCAGCGAAGTCACTCCCACTAAATCGCCAACTACTCAAACCTCCGAAATACAACGCGCCAGACACCTAAAAGGATTCTTCGACAAGTACAGTCTAGCTGTTTTAAACACTGACATCATTTGTGACTACCGTGATAAACGGCAAAAGCAACAACACAGCCCGATTAGAACTAGCTTTATTGGGCATCGTTACATAACCGCGATTAAGGAATGGCGAATTGGTATCGAAGTAAACCCAGTTCATAACGTAAGAAAACCAAGCGGAGGCAGTGGCAGAAATCGCCGGCTACGATGAATACTCGAATCCCAACCTAGGTTTAGTAGTCCGCATAGCTCTCTATACAGCCATGCAAAACTGAATCGAAAGTAGACCTTGATAAGAAACTAGTGACTATTCACGACACCAAGAATAAAGATTCCAGAACCATCCCACTGACCAATAAAGCTCAGGCAGGATTTGAAAAGGTATTGAAAAAGGCAATGCGGTCGCCCGACACAGATTTACTATTCTACGGTGAACCTTGTAGGCGTGATGGCATTCGGCGCGCCTATGTAATCCAGAAGTGCTTGCGAGAAGCCTTAAAACGAGCAGAAATAGAAGGGTTTAGGTTTCACGATTTACGACATGAAGCGACAAGCCAATTTGTTGAAGCGGGGCTCTCAGATCAGCAATTGGCCTCGATTACTGGTCATAAATCAATGCAGATGCTGCGGCGTTATACACATTTTCGCAATGAAGATTTGGTTAGCCTTATCTCTGATATTTAAAAATATATTCATTCCTAGAATTCATGTAGTTGCCTAGTTTGCAACGCTTGAAGAATGTTCACGACATATGAGACTACTATCTTCATCACTCAATGGTACTTCCAGTAATGCACATAAATGTGGAGCACCTTGGGCTGAATCTCGCTCAAAATACAGACAGGTTTTACAAATACCAAAGGGTATACCGGCCCTCTGTTCAATCGCTTTAGTCAGTAGCTCTTCAAGAATAGATGACAATACTCCGAGTTTTTCTGACGATATATCTGACAAGTTAAGGACTAACTTTTGTAATGGGTCTTCGCTAAGTTTGTCGTTGCCTCGCTTGGTTAAAACAATATTGACCGCTCGCCCGTCTCCTTTGCCTTTCTTTTTCTTGAGTAGGCTTTTGCGCTCCAAGGCGTTAATAGTCTGCGAAACGGTGCCTTTAGTAACTCCCATATATGCAGTTAATGCCGAAGGGTTACTCGAAAACCGATTTGCTTGAGAAAAAAAACGTAGTGCTTCCCACTGAGCAGGCTTTAACTCGCTCATGCTTGCATCGTTGTTAATAACTCTCGCTAAGCGTTCCAACAAGTTCAGCACATTATCTGTTTGACTATTTTCCATGCCTATATAGTATCGAGTAGAAACTACTATTGCAAACCCAGATAAACGATGGTAACTTAAATTATAGTATTTAGTAAATACTATATTACTGATGCATTTGTCACAGTAAGTTAATTAGCACCTATTAACACCAAGTTGTCATTATTTTATCGAGGATAAGCTTATGAAAAATTTAATAATAATATTATTAGTCGCAGCCAGCGTTAGCGCGCCTGTCACTTATGCCGCTAAGCAAAAAGGGGAATCTAATATTCCCGGTTACACTTATGGCGACGCAAAGTTAACCAAAGCCCCGTTCACACTGGAAGATTTAGCAGCATTGAAAGCCACCGTCTTATTTACCGAAGATGATGCCATGTGGCTTCGCAAAAGCCGTCAAGTACTAGAACCACATGCTGAAGAAATATTGGATACATGGTATGGCTTTGTTGGGGCTACGCCTCATTTGCTGGCCTACTTTTCCAGCAAAGATGGTAAACCGGACACTCAATACCTCGCACGTGTGCGCCAAAGGTTTATTCAATGGATTTATGACACTGCCGATGCAGATTACGATCAAGAGTGGTTGGACTATCAGTACGAAATTGGTCTGCGGCACCACCGTATAAAAAAGAACAAGACAGACAATGCTAAAGCAGTTAACCACATTCCAGCTCGTTATGTAATTGCATTAACTTATCCTGTGACAGCAACCTTAAAACCGTTCTTAGAACGTTCTGACTATTCAGAAGACGAAGTTAATGCAATGCAACAAGCGTGGCTCAAATCAGTCTTAATACAGACGATTCTTTGGGCTCAACCTTACTTTAATAAGGGCGATTTCTAGTAGCTTCCCACTCACGCGTCAGAGTCATCTAAGACTCTGTCGGTTGTTAGCTGAACAGACAATATCCCAAAATCTAATTATATATGAAAGCGCATCGCACAATACCGACTGCTCAAAAGCGACCGACACCAATAAGTTGTAATGATCATGACTACATCGAAATAGCCTGTATGTATCGCTACGATCTTAAACTCGTGTTAGGCAGCGGTGAGATAGTCGATGCCAAGGCCATCACTACGAGTACCAGAAAGAATGAGTTTGGTTTTCCTGTTGAGTATCTGGTTGTGGAATCCAACATCGCAACCATTGATATTCCGTTGAATGAAATTATCAAAATCGAAACCAAAAGTAGTTCTGCAAGATTTCAAAGCATCAAGCTAAAGAGTCATGCCTAATCATATAACCAATAAAAGCGATTCAATTTAGTATGAAACTTGTAGCAACAATTGACTATGTTTTAACTGGCAAAGTCAGAGGGTTCGGAGTTAATGGCGAAGTCAGCGGCTATGTGAAACAAGCTACAAGTGGTGCTGTATCACTTGATTGGGAAGGTTTAAGTGGCGACGAGCAAGCAGATAAAAAACACCACGGAGGTGCTGATAAAGCATTGTTTCACTATTGCAATGATCATTATAGAGCTTGGCGCCAAATGCGTCCTGAATTATCAGCATATTTCGATAGGGTTGGTGCGTTTGGTGAAAACATATCGTCATCTGTTTTAAATGAAGACAATGTATTTATCGGCGATAAATACAAGATTGGTAGTGCCATAGTCGAGGTGACCCAAGGTCGCCAACCTTGTTGGAAGCTAGGACATTTCTTTAACGATTCGACAATGGTCAAATCCGTTGTTAATACAGCAAAAGGAGGGTGGTATTACCGAGTAATAGAGCGAGGTGTAATTGAACAAGGTAATAAGATTGAATTGATAGAACGATCTAATTCGAGGGTATCCGTAAAACAAGCTTTCGATGTATTGGTTGCTAGAAGGAAGAATAGAGAGGTCTTAACGCAACTAGTAGAAATAGCGGCGCTCTCTAAGTCATGGAAACTAAGAGCGAACAAACTGTATGCCAGGTTATACAATGAAGATTCTTTATAGTTTGCTTGGTTCAAGTAAAACCAGAGTTATTTATTTTTTTTTGTTGATACTTATTGCTCCTGGCATCAGGTCTCATGCCTATGGTCAACAAGACTTACGTGAGCGCGCCAACTCAATTTTCGGCAAAATTCCACTTCAAATGAAGGGAGCTGATAATGATAGCCCTGAGCAGATAGCGCTTGGTGAACGCTTATATTTTGAAAAAGCTTTATCAATAAACAACACGCAATCATGCAACAGTTGTCACAATATTCTCGACGGTGGTGCGGGTGTTGATAATCTAAAAACATCGATTGGCGCTCTTGGAGAGTCTGGTCGACGCAACGCAGCATCAACGTGGAACGCAGGATTCCAGTTTGCCCAGAATTGGGATGCCGGCGCTAAAACGCTGGCTGAGCAGGCCAGACTACCTATTTTAGACCCGCTTGAAATGGCAATGCCATCTGGAAAGAAGGCAGTAAAGCAATTGAAACGAGCAGGATATAAGAAAGCATTCAAGCTGGCCTTTCCTGGCGAGGCACGGCCATTAAATTACACCAACACAACCAGAGCATTAGCCGCTTTTCAGCGAACACTCATTACACAAGATCGTTTTGACCTTTTTTTGGATGGCGATGAGGCCGCACTTAATGATCAAGAAAAACGTGGTTTATCGTTGGTATTGAATAAGGGTTGTAGCATCTGTCACAGCGGCCCCTTAATGGGTGGGCAATTCATTATAAAAATGGGTTTAGTTAATCCTTATCCCAATACGGAAGATAAGGGTCATGGTGAAGTCACTGGAAGAAAACAGGATGATTTTCTTTTCAAAGTACCCATTCTTAGGCACATCGCTCAAACAGCACCTTTCTTTCACGATGGCGCTGCAACAGACCTTGAACAAGCGGTCTTTGACACAGGCTGGCACCAAATTGGCATAAAGTTTGACTCACAACAGGTGTCGGATATAAGCGCGTTCTTACGATCATTAGATAACACCCGGCCTTTCAAACGTAAGCACGGAGTTGTGGAAGATTAACGACAACACTATTGATCAGCACTTAAGGTAATCACAACTATGAGCGATTCATACAGCAAACCTGTTTTGTATTTATTTAAAACTAATTTTTCTGACCCTCAGCATAAAGGTGAGCGCTTTTTTTGCCCTTTTTGTACACATGTCGAAGGCATGATGAGCGTCTTTCCTGTGATTCGCCAAGAAATTGAAGTTCGATATGTTGGCTTCGAGAAACCCAGAGGTGATTTAGACATGCTTTGTGGCGAAGCCAACCAGTCTTGCCCTCAGTTAATATTCCCTGACGGAGACGATGCCATTTCCTCCGATTACAGCATTCCCGGTACCGGCAAGGTAAAACGCATCGATAGAACACTTTCTATTTTAGATTACTTTGCTAGTAAATTTGATCTAGCAAAACGACACTAATTCATCCTCACTCCAACCTTTATCCCAACCCCGCCCACTAAGATCATGAATGACCATCATTTTATATGGTTTCGTATCGATACTATATTGACTTCGAGAGGGATATTGCTAAAATATATATAGTAGCCACTCGAAACTATATTTTAATTTACTTTCTTTTTTGGAGAAAAAATGTCGCACATCCCTCAAATCAATATAGAAAACATAACAGGTAGTCACAGAGCCTTATTTGATCAAATTAAAGGAGCGTTCGGTGTAGTTCCAAATATGTTTACAACCATTGGCAATTCAGAAGCCGCATTAGAAAGTATGTGGACTTCGTTTGGCGCCTTAGGTAAAGGTTCCCTCGATGCCAAACTTGGTGAACAGATTGCAGTTTTAGTGGCCGATATCAATCGCCGTGAATATTGCTTAGCCGCGCATACCGCACTAGGCCAAAAAGCCGGTGCAACTCTAGACGAAATGGCAAACGCACAGTCAGGTAAAGCGGCTGATGCCAAAACCCAAGCGGCATTGGATTTCACCTCTGCCGTAGTCAACAAACGTGCAGGCGTAAGCAAAGAAGAGATAGCAATGCTCAAAGAAGCAGGCTTTACAAATGAAGGTGTGGCGGAGATATTGGCTCACATCGCGCTTAATATTTTCACCAATTACACTAATGTCGCATTCGATGTACCAGTAGACTTTCCTAAAGTCACTTTACGTTCAGCAGCATAGTTATTTCAATTAACTAACCTTTTATTGATGCCCTATCAATAAAAGGTTTTGACTCAGAAAAAAGAATATGAAAATGAAAATTGACGTTTATGATTCCTACGCCAGATCGAACGGCCGGATAATGCATTTTGATGTTTTTGTTAAATCAGGAACATCCGCCCAAGAAGCTCTTGAATACGGAAAGCAGTGGCTAGAAAGTATTAGAGAATCATCCGATGGCCTAGATCAATCTCGTTGTAATTTTTGTCACTCAGAGATCGCGAACCCTGAAGTTGAGCGAGCCATCGACCAGCAGGGTTACTTTATTCTTCAAATGGAAGGCTGCCCAGGTCGGGTCTAAAGAAAGAATATAAACGTTTCTGATCGGAGCTAAGGTTGTATGCAAACAAAGTCGACACCGGCGCCTAAATTGATAGTCGAAAAATGGCTTAATACCAATGATGATATTTCCTTAGAATCGTTGAGAGGAAACGTCGTCGTAGTATATGCATTTCAAATGTTGTGCCCCGGGTGTGTCGAGAATTCGATTCCTCAGGCGCGTAAGGTCAATGCGGTTTTTAAAGGTATGGGCGTCACCGTACTGGGTTTACATACTGTATTTGAGCACCATATGGCAATGACTGAGGTCTCATTAAAGGCCTTCTTACATGAATACAGAATAAGCTTCCCAGTGGGCATAGACATGCCCTCAAATACACCAGATATACCGATACCCAAAACGATGTCTTTGTATGGTCTGGGCGGCACCCCAACTCTATTATTAATCGATAAACAAGGTAATCTTCGTAAGCACAAAATGGGGCATGAAGAAGACCTTGTTGTCGGTGCAGAATTGATGAGTTTGATTAGAGAGCATTGACTTTACCTTAGGGGAATATACTAAAAATGGACGCACATATTTAAAACGACGTTATCTGGCATCTCAGTTTTAAAAGTGCTACCACCAACAGAAACGATAACAGAAAAAAGGCTCTCACTCGGAATATCTAAACAAGCCTCAAGTGTCTTAAGATGCTTATAATTTTGGTGTATTGGATTTTGAAATTTGTTTGAGTGTTTAAAAATTCGTTGTGTCCATTGCTTTTGATTAGCCAAACCAAAAATCCAACCTTTTATATTTTTAGTTTCGATTACAAACACACCGAATTTCGAAACTAAAATATGATCTATTTGAGTTGTTCCATTGTCAGTGGGCAGCGTCACATTCCTGATCAAATGATAGACACGCTTATCCAAGTTTCGTTCAAGCAGAACGTTTACGGCCACTTCGCCAAACACACCTTTAAACCAAGGAGATGTAAGAACAGTGGCGATTAATACCAGAGGTATGAGGTACCAAAGTGCATTAAACAGTGGGCTAAGTATTACGGTGATGTCCATTTCTTAATCAGTTAGCTTCTAAGATATCTGATCCACAATATTGGCCTTACAGCCCATTCACTGCTAGCCCCAGGCCTGCGGTAAGCTCAAAATAAATTGAAGTCTCGTTGTTCTAGCCTCTTAGAATTTATTTTGAGCTTAGGACTATTCCGTTTCTTACTTGCCTTTTAGTGTGGCCTATAGGAATTTTATTGAACTATCTGTAATAGACTAAATATTCCTTTTGAGCTATATTCCCTTCATGGAATGGGATGTGGAGTTTACAGATGAGTTCGAGCATTGGTGGGTAACGCTTACCGAAGCAGAACAAATTGATCTCGCGGCAACGGTAAAGCTATTACAACGCAAAGGGCCGCAGTTACCATTTCCATACAGTTCTGGAATTACGAACTCAAAGCATTCGCACATGCGAGAGTTAAGAACCCAACACCAAGGGCGGCCGTATCGAACGCTTTATGCGTTTGACCCTCGCCGATCAGCAATACTCTTGTTGGGCGGTGATAAGACCGGTGACAATGATTGGTATGACAAAAACATACCCATTACAGATCGCCTTTATGACGATCATTTGGCCCTACTCAAACATGAGAGGCTAGTCTAACCATCAAACACTTTGAGGTAGATATCATGGCTAAAAACTTTAAAACATTGGTCGACAAAATGTCGCCAGCATCACAGAAAGAGATCGCAGAAAAAGCACTCACTATGATGGCCGGAATGCCATTGGCAGAACTACGCCAGGCAAGAAAATTTTCTCAGGTACAAATCGCTGAGCTTTTGGAAATACAGCAACCCGCTGTTGCCAAAATGGAACAACGCACCGATATGTATATATCGTCTATGCGTCGTTTTATTGAAGCAATGGGCGGGCAGTTGGAAATTCGTGCGCACTTTGCTGATGGTGATGTTGTGATTAATCAGTTTGAAGATTTGGAACAGAAAGCGACCGCATAACAATTTAACTAGAATAGTAAAAAGGATTTTCATGACTCAGGCATTTAGTTTCGTATCATTACAAAGACAAATTAGACCGCGGGATTTTGCTGACGATACCCTAAATAATACAAGTGTCCTTGATAGTTTAGTTGCTCGAGCAGTCGATCAAGCGCAACACGGATTCAACTCCGGAATCTCAGTAAAACAAATTGAGCTTGACCGAAAGCTTGCTTATACAACAACAATGCTTGAGGAAAAACTAGTCCTTAGAAAATTAGTTAGTAACCTACTGCTTAGGGTGTTTTAATTCTAGACGAGTACAGTGCTTAGTTTCCCTTAATTAGTCTAAATTGGCTTAAATTACTGATTTCATTCAGAATAGTGATACAACTGATTGGCATTATAAGTCATTGATTATATTAAATTTATTGTTTATTTCTCCGACTCATAACCCATTGATCGATACCAGTGGGTCAGTTAAATCACTGGAGTCTTTTCTTGAGCTGCCAATCGAACAGTGAGGGAACATCTCTCATTGTTTCGTTGATTGCTTCTAGGTATGGAGTAGGGCGATAGTTCACATCGAATTGTCGATTGCCGGAGACACCAACGATTCTTGCTTGTGGGCCTTCTTCTTTTCCGTGTAAAAGCACTTTTTCGTCACGACTGGCGCCACCCTCGACGGTGACCTGTAGATTCCAAGTGGTGTTATATCGCCCGTGACCCGGCTGCCAATAGGGTGCGCCGCTGCCATTCCATATTGGGTAGTGAGCACGGCCTTTAGAATCTCTTAAGGCCGTGATGTACAGATGCACATTGTCGAACAAGTTCTGATGGTTAGAGCCAGCATGCTGATCTAACACCGGGGTTTTAAATACGTGGGCATTCTTGAATACCGATTTTGTGGATTGCGTATTGAAACTCAAAGAATGTATCAAGGGGTTATTGATAAACAGATTCTCTACCAAAACGTTATGCACATTGCCGGCATGGATTGCATAGTGGCCGCGGCGCATTCCCTCTGAACGGATATTGCCTATGGTGATATTTGCACTGTTGTAGCTTAGAACACCGCTGTCGGCATTTGTGATGTTTACGTTACGGATCCAACCGTTGTAAACGCTGGTCAAATACACACCGTTGTAGCCTTGCTCAAGGTGGTGGCCAAAACTGGGAGCTTCCGGAAATTGAAGGTGCATTTCTTCTACGCCAACTTCTTCGAGGTGGCTCCACTCGGCAAACTGAGCGGGTATATCAGACGAAATCGAGTGAAGAAGTGGGTCACTAATGGTTATCAAATCACCGTCTATGGCCAAGATTTGTGTCTTTTGCCTAACCAGCGGTCGCTCTGCTCTGGTCCAGTGGTGCGACCCGATTTTTAGTTTTGTATCACCGTATATCTCTTTTAATAAGGGCCCATTTTCACCCTTTCTATTGAACCACAAAAGTTCAAGCACTTCGCCTTTTTTGAGTGATCGAGCACTGTCTACGGTTACCGTCATGGCGCCGGCTTCGCCTTCTAGTGCGCTGGCGAGAATATTAATTTCAGGGTCGTACTTTTCTAAATACCCAGCGGCCTGAGTGCCTTCTTTTTGGATCCATATAAAACCACCGCTCCAAGAATATTCAGAGAACAGTTCGTCGATATTGTGCTGCTTTTCTCTTTGCTTTTTATCGTACTCAACTAAATACTCATTGAGTTTTTGCAGTGATTCGCCTTTATCAACCATTTTTAGCGGTCGAGGAAAGAACAACGTGGTTCCGCCTTCAGCCGCACCGGTGCCTCGCAGCACAATATTACTGCGCTTTATTTTCAAAACTTCAGATACGATAAACTTGCCTTGCGGAAACAAAACCACCACTGAGCCCTTAGTTGCATGGGCTTTGTCTAGCGCCTTCAATATCGCTTGAGAGTCGTCTAATCCATCATTCGCAATTGCACCAAACGTGGTGATGTCTATCTGTTTGCCTTTTGGATTTGGAATCTCCTCAACGCTGTGCTTGTATCCTGCGTAAGAAAAATCGGGTAGCCGCAACTCGCCATCCTCAACCGAGCGAAGAATATCGGGCTCAGCCACCGCTGTGAGGCCGGCTAATGCAAAGGCAAGGGCAAATACGCCGGAGAATTTCACCATTAGTTTGCTGCGTAGAATAGTGTTGTGCATGTGGTTCCTCATTCGCGATATTGTGTTGGCGCCAGACCGGTGCTCACTTAATCAGGCTTGGTAAGGTCAACGATAGGCTGGGTACGAAGCTTATGATCAGCAATGCAACAACCAGCGCGGCATAGAATGGTGCTATGGTTTTTACGGTTTGTTCAATCGGCACTTTACCCACGGCCGAACCGACAAATAGCACCGCCCCGACCGGCGGTGTAACCAGCCCAATCCCCAGATTAAGCATCATAATGATTCCAAAGTGAACCGGATCAATGCCCGCTTGAACGGCCACCGGCAAAAATATCGGCGTTGTAATCACAATCAACGGCGACATATCCATGAAGGTTCCGAGAAACAATAAGATCACGTTGATGATGAGCAGAATCAGAATCGGGTTATCTGTGATGGTTGTGATCAATGTGGCGAGCTTGGTTGGCGCTTCGAGAATAGCCAATGCATAGCCGAACGACGTCGCGGCACCGATAATAAGCAACACCATGGCCGTAATCTTTACTGACTCTTTCGCGGATTCGAACAAGCGCGACCAGCCTAACGTTCGATACACAAATAAACCAATCAAGATCGTGTAAACCACGGCAATGGCCGACGATTCGGTGGCCGTGAAAATGCCGGATAGAATACCGCCCATAATGATTATGGCGGTCATCAAGCCCGGTATTGCCCAAATAAAGGAGCCCAACAAGTTTTTCCAACCCGGAAACTTGCCACTGGGGTAATCACGCTTAATAGCCACCAACCACGCAACCACCATCAGCAATGCGCCGGTCAGAATTCCAGGCACAATACCCGCCAAAAAAAGCTCTCCAACCGAGACGCCTTTACCGGCTGATGCCGCATAGATAATCATATTATGCGAAGGCGGAATTAGTAGTCCGACAATTGCAGCGGTGACGGTAACATTAACGGCATAATCACCGTCATAACCTTTTTCTCGCATCAGTGGCGTTAATGCCGAGCCCATTGCTGATGCGCTGGCAATAGCCGAGCCGGAGACCGCACCGAACAACATTGATGCGCCAATATTCACTCGGCCTAAACCACCACGCCCAAATCCAAAAAAGCCCTCAGCTACCCTGACTAGACGATCAGCAATGCCTGACCGGTACATCAAATCACCGGCAAACACGAAAAATGGAATAGCCATTAGCGTGAATACACTCATTCCTGAGGCCATTCTTTGAAAGACCACAATCAGATGAAAATCCAAAGCTATAAATGTCAGTATTGAAGAAGCTAAGAGCGCAAAAGCAACCGGCACACCTAAGAGCAGCAGGGCAAAAAGCGACCCAAGTAATATTGTCATGGCCATTAGTTATTCCCCGCTCCGATATTTTTACGACTGATGAGATCGTTGATTAATCGCTCAATAGAAAAGAGAACGATCAATGTGCCACCTATGGGTAAAGCCAAATAGACCGCACCGCGAGGAATTCCTAAGGTCGGCACCAGATGTGACCAGGTACCAATAACCAATTGTGTGCCCCAAATCATAAGCGCGAGGCCGCACAGACAAACGATGATGTTTGAAAGTAGCCGCATCACAAACGCCACGTTCTTTGGCACGGCTTTCTCAAGCGCTTCGATGCGGATATGAAACCCTTCACGCACCCCCGCTGCTGCGGCAAACAGCACATACCAAATCATTAGAATTAGGGCAGTTTGCTCTGACCAATCTGGGGATTCTTTAAGCACATACCGCCCAAAAACTTGCCAGCTGACGATCACCGTCATGGCCAATAAGCCAATCGCGCCAAACACAATAAAAACATTGGATAACGCTTTAGATACTCGATTTACGGTTTTCAGATTCATTAGCCCATACCCCGCATACTGATAATTTCTTCCACAAGCTGCTGCTGTTTAGTGAGTGGAGTTTTACGCTGCCATAACGGTTTCATGAGGCCGGAAAATTCTTCGATATTGTCAACTTCGTTGATTTCAACTCCGCTGGCGATCACCGTTTCACGAGCTTGCTCTACCCGTTGATTCCAAAGTGTGCGCATGGTTAAAACCGACTCTTTTGCGCTCTGCTGAACGGCGAGTTTGTCTGCATCGGATAGCGACCGCCAACGGTGCAAGGACATCACAAGAATTTCTGGAGCCATTACATGCCGCGTCATGCTGTAGTATTTTGCAACTTCAAAATGCCGACCCGCTTCGTATGATGGCCAATTATTCTCCGCGCCATCAATCACGCCCTGCACCAAACTTTGGTAAACCTCGCCTAAATACATAGGGGTAGCATCAGCGCCTAATGCGTTAATCATTGACACATAAACATCGGAGTTTTGGACGCGAAATTTCATTCCACCCATATCGTCCGGTGAGCGAATTGGCTTTTTGGTGTTATAAAATGAACGCATGCCTGAGTCATAGAAACACAGGCCAATTAAACCGTGATCCTCTAAAGAACTGAGTATCGTTTCGCCGGGTGCGCCATCGAGCACTCGATGCAAATGTGCTTGGTTTTCAAATAGAAATGGCAGACACGGAACCACCGTCATCGGAGCGATTGAATTTAGCGGAGCTGCATTAACTCGGTTAATGTCTATGCCCCCAAAAATCGTGATTTCCAACGTGTCTCTCTCCGAGCCCAATTGGCCACCAGCGTACACTTTTACACTAAGTCGTCCGTCGGTCTTCTGGCTTAAGTTCTTGCTCATCGCCTTCACGGCTTCAACGGTAGGATAGCCCTCTTGATGATGATCCGTAGCATATAGGGGCCGCGATAAGCTATCCGCGCCACAGGCACTCAAGCCACTCAATCCAGTGGCCGCTAGTGTTTGAAGTACTCTTCTTCTGCTCGTCATTTTTGAAATGTAGCCTTAGTAAAATACGTTGCGATGATTGGCTTATATCTAACCGCCCAGCAGCGACCAAATACAAACAACCTAAGTAACCGAAACCTGACTATTCGCAAATACTCAAATACTCAAATACATATTTTTGAAAAGTCGCGTTTATTATCATATAATGACACCGGTTACCTAAATATAGCAAACGTCGTTGAATACGCAACTGGAATTTATTCTTTTACATTGAGATTATTGAAATGAAGCATGCAGGCACTCATTCACTACAAGATATCGCGTCGATTTCTGAACGCATTATCCAGGCCCGAGAGTCATGTAAAGGGCTCTCAGAATACCCCGGCTTATTGCCAAGAAATCTAGAGACCGCCTACTGTATACAAGATTTAAGCATGTCAAAGTGGAGTGATCGCTTAGTAGGATGGAAAGTTGGCGGGATTCCTCCGCACCTACAAGCCGAATTCGATGACACTCGCTTGTGTGGACCAATCTACGCCAGCAATGTAAAGCATGCAATTTCTTCTGAAGTAGTGGATATGCCGG
Organism: uncultured Gammaproteobacteria bacterium; assembly: GCA_964516915.1. GTDB lineage: Bacteria > Pseudomonadota > Gammaproteobacteria > Arenicellales > Arenicellaceae > Arenicella. The sequence continues at coordinate 176,000 of CAZEXS010000001.1, read as the reverse complement.
TATTTGAAGATGGTTTCGCAGCCATCGAAGCAGAGTTCATAGCCGAATTAGGCGATGTTTCTAGCTTGCCAAGCTCATCGATCACTGAGCAAGATATTTATTCAGTGATCAACCAAATGTATATCGGCGTAGAAATAGCAAGCAGCCCCATTCAGAGGATTAATGACCTTGGCCCCGTTGGGCCAGTCAGTGATTTTGGTAATAATTCTGGCATGATTGTCGGAAAGGTGGTTCCTAATTGGCGGGAGCTAGATCTATCAAGCATCGCCGTATCCGTCGAGATAGACCACCACCTTCATGGACCCACACATGCTCCTGCAGGTTTAAACGGGCCAGCTGGCGCAATTCAATTCTTGGTCGAACGATTATCAGATCGAGGGCATAAATTAGCCCCAGGCACCCTAGTTTGTACTGGCGCGATTACCGGCGTTCACGATTCCAATGTTGGCGCTAGGTCTAAGGTGGTCTTCGATGGTTTAGGTGAAATTGAGTTACAACTGAGTGCTAAAAATTGAGCGCAGAGAGCTGAAATTGTTTCGACATATGCGTCTTTTTAAAAGCTGGTATAAGCTTCCTGATATAACCTTAAGGGTGAAATGTATAACTATAAGGTATATATTTAAACGCTCAGCCATTCATTGCTTTTTAAAGCCATGCCTAGGCACATAGAATTGCTGCTCGGGGTCACAACACCATCATAAACACATCGCTAAAACGCTTTCGATATAACACTCGATAAGAATAGTAAATGACGAGCTCAGACCAAAAACGACTAATCGCTGCTGCCGAACAATGGCTTGAAGAAAATAAGGGAAAGCGCAAACCAACCATAAACGACGTGGCTGATTTGGCAGGCGTCTCGAAGAAAACGGTATCACGCGTTATCAATAACGCCCCACGGGTAAAGGCATCGACACGCGAACAAATACAAACCATCGTAGAGGCTATTAATTTTCAGCCCGATCTTCAGGCCCGCGGCTTAGCTTCACGTCATTCATTTCTAGTCGGCTTGATATACGACAACCCAAACGCTCACTACGTAGTAAATATCCAACAGGGCGTACTCGATGGTCTGAATGGTACAGGCTACGAACTTGTTGTTCACCCTTGTGACCGCAACCAGCCCGACTTCGTCGATGAAGCAAGACGATTCATTGATCGACAAAAACTGCGCGGCGTCATACTGACTCCTTCTGTCTCCGAAGATGAAAGAATGGCATCGATGTTGCAAGACATTAAATGCGACTACGTACGAATTGCCTCCGTCAAATTAGACGATGATAAACATATGTTGGTCTCTAACGACCGAACAGGGGGCTTTTTAGTTGCAAAACACTTATGTGCTCTAGGCCATAGTCGGATAGCCTTCGTGGCTGGCAAAAAAGGGTTTAGATCATCAGAAGAAAGACAAGAAGGCTTCGAGGAAGGTTTAAAAGAGTTCGGCATGAAACTTGATCCTAAGTATATTGCGCAAGGTGAATATACCTTTGAGTCAGGGATAGCCGCAGGGCACTTATTATTCTCAATTGAACCAAGACCGACGGCTATTTTTGCCGCTAATGACGCAATGGCCGCCGGAATAATGCAAGCCATGAGAATAAAAGGCTTGCGTGCACCCAACGATATATCCATTGCAGGCTACGACGACTTTCAAATTGCTTTGACTGTTTGGCCTAGGCTTACCACTGTGCATTCGCCGGTGGCCAGCATCGGCCGCATGTCCGTCGAACATCTCCTCGCTATGAATCAAAGCAATCAAGCCGCACCCGTCTCTACGCCTTGGCTGGTTGAGCGAGAATCTTCCGGGCCACCGCCAGAATAGTTTTGTTTAAATAAAAACCGAAACCTTAAACTTTGATGAGATAGAAAACTAATTTGATTTGAACTTTGAGCACTTGAACCCTATAATGACACCGGTTACCTATCTAAACAGTTTCTTTTAGCAGGTAATTACGAATAAGAGTTTTGTTCACTTATGTCACGGAGTTTGGCCCTGATCGGCTTATACCCGATCACCAAGTTCACTAATAGAAAGCTAATAGAAAACTAAAGACAATGTATAAAAAGACCTACCAAGCAACCCACCCTGACATGATGTCAAATGTTGACAATTCAACTTTGAAAGAACGGTATCAAGTCACAGATATCTTTGAGCACAATAAGATTAATTTGTTTTACTCCCATAATGAGCGGCTAGTTATTGGGGGCTGTGCACCGATTGATCAGGCTGTCGAGCTTCCCAACTTGAGTGAGCCGCCTTCCGCTAAAGGGCACCCGTTCTTGAGTCGTCGCGAAATGGGGGTGTTCAACGTTGGTGATGGTTCTGGAGTTGTGACTGTCGGCGATGAGAAAATTGAGCTAAAACCTAGTGAAGCCTTGTATATTCCTATGGGGTCTAAAGACATATCGTTCTCCAGCGATAGTGCGGACGCCCCAGCGCGTTTTTACGTAGTAAGCGCTGACGCACAAAAAGCGCTACCGATGAAAAAAATCACTCCAGAAATGGCCAACCCACTCGAACGTGGCTCATTGGAAGAATCTAACGAACGGGTCATTTATCAATACATAATTCCGGGTATTTGCGAATCGTGTTCTCTGTTGGTGGGTTTAACTGTATTGAGCCCAGGCAGCGTTTGGAACACGATGCCGCCGCATTTACATGATCGTCGTTCTGAAATCTATTTCTATTACGGCTTAACCGAACAACAGCGTGTGATGCACTTTATGGGCGAGCCTGACTCTATGCGTCATCTCGTAATGAAAGACAATGAAGCGGTGATTTCTCCACCTTGGTCGATTCATATGGGTGCAGGCACATCAAATTACAGTTTTATATGGGCAATGGCCGGCGAAAACTTAGACTATACCGATCTTGAAGTTCTCGACATTTGTCAATTGCAGTAAAGGAAACGAGTTCATGGAAAATAACCCTTTTAGTCTAGCTTCAAAATGGGCGATCGTAACAGGCGCTAATACTGGCTTAGGCCAAGCAATGGCCATTTCGCTGGCACAAGCCGGCGCAAACATAATTTTGACCGGTCGTTCAAGTTGCTCGGAGACAGCTGAGCAAGTGGCTAGAACCGGGCGTGAAGTTCATGAGATTAATACTGATCTCGGTGATAAAAATAGTTGGGCAACACTCATTGATGATGCCCATCAGCATTCGGGGCGCCTTGATATTCTGGTCAATAATGCCGGTATCATTCGGCGTAATGATGCTTTGGAATTCGAAGAGTCTGATTGGGACGATGTTATGGACATCAACCTGAAAAGTGTGTTCTTCCTATCGCAAGCTTTTGCCAAAAAGGCCGTTGACCAAGGATACCCAGCAAAAATTGTGAACATCGCATCGTTACTTTCTTATCAGGGCGGTATTCGTGTTGCCTCATATACGGCATCGAAGTCAGGTGTTATGGGCTTAACCCGCATTTTAGCCAATGAATGGTCAGGAAAGTCCATCAATGTAAACGCAATCGCACCCGGCTATTTCTCAACAAATAACACTACCGCCTTACGTTCAGATGAGCAACGCAATAAAGAAATTTTAGCGCGCATCCCTTCTGGTCGATGGGGCGACCCTGCCGATTTGGGTGGGGCAGCAGTGTTTTTAGCATCCGCGGCGTCTGACTACGTAAACGGAATTACGCTGCCAGTAGATGGCGGCTGGTTAGCGCGGTAATTTGTATTCAAAATAAATCTATAAAAAACGAGGAGTAAAATATGAGTAGACATAATAAAAATCAGAAAAGGTCACTTAACGGTCTTTTTCGACGCAAAAAAATGACACCGGTGTCTTTAATGGTGTGCGCGTCGATAGGTCTTTCTGGCGTTGCGCAAGGCCAAACCAACCCACCAGCCGCGTCAACTGAAGATTTGGCTCTCGAAGAAATCGTCGTTACCGGAATCAGACAATCCCTGCAATCAGCGCTTAATGAAAAACGATCTTCCGACAACTTAAAAGAAGTCATTATCGCAGAAGACATTGGTAAACTGCCTGATCAAAATTTAGCAGAAGTCCTTGAGAACATCACCGGCATTCAAATTACTCGTACTTCAGGCGTCGGTACCGGCGTTCAAATTCGCGGCACCAATGCCAACCGGATCGAAGTCAACGGAGTGTCTTCTGTCGGGTCAGGTTCGGGCCGCAGTGGTATCGATTTTGAAGACGTAAACGCATCAATTATTTCAGCGGTCGAAGTTATTAAATCGCCAGAGGCCAAAACCATTGAAGGTTCCGTCGGCGGCACAATTAATTTACGCACCATTCGCCCACTTGACCTAACTGAACAACTCGGCTCTATCAGGGTTCAAGCCGAAGACAGCAGCCTGTCTACTGAGAGTTTACAGCCTAGGTTTTCGGGTGCATTCGGAGACAAATGGGAAACCGACGCAGGGGAATTCGGCATAGTTGTCAGTGGTAGTTATACTGAACAAGAGTCAGTTTCATTTAGGCCTCGTGCGGATAGAGACAATATTGCTTCGCCTCCTGGCGCCAATCCATCGGAGTTTCTTGGGATACAGTTTTTAGTACAAGAACAAGAAAACAATGACTACGAAACTACAAATCTAGCCACCACTTTCGAGTGGGCACCCAATGATAATCTCAGGTTACATTTTGACGCCATAATCAATGAGCAAGAGCGCAGTCAAGATTCGTATAGGCTGCAAGCCTCGGGGGTAAGTACCTTACGACAACAAAGCATACCCACGGCATTTGAAACCGTCGATTTTGGCGTTGGGCCCGGTCGCTTTCCCGCCGCACTTCAAGGGACGCTTGAGCCAAACTTAGCCAGAGATGATGATGATCCAAACTTACGATTTTCAAGCGATACCGGTGGTCGAGTTACTGATAGCGAGATCTTTTCATTGGGCGGTGAATGGACCAACGATAAATGGACGATAAGTGCCGAAGTGTCGAGTTCCAGCTCCGACACCGTCAACCCCAGCTTAGGCACCACTTTAAACTTCATTAACCCAAACTGTCCACTTGATGGTGGATCCACTGGCGACCCGAGTACCAGCAACGATAACTGTGTACCATTTATCTATGACCTAAGCGGTGGTTCCTTAGCCTTCGGAGTCAATTTCAATTCACCTTTCGCACCAAGCGCTGCTGACTTACTTAATCCCGCAAACGTGGTGTTGGATGATGTACAACAAGGCCGTAATACCACCGAAAATTCTGAAGACGCATTACGATTAGACTTTTCATACGATCTTGATTGGAAAGGCTTAACGGCCATCGACTTCGGTTATCGATACAATGAATCATCGAGTCGATTTGAAGATATAGATGGTCGTATTGGTGGCTTCAGCCGCTTAGAAGACAGCCCGAACGGTCTATTATTTCAAGAGCTTCTTGTAGCAGGCCCAAGCAATTTTAATTCAGCCGACGGCAGGTCATTGTTCATCAGTGATTTTCTGCTACTTGACCCGGATCGATCGTTCTCTGATGCCGACGGCGTTATTGGAATACTTGAAAACGCTCTTGCCGTACATCGCGCCAATGAGCCACAAGCCGATGGTGCCCTTACATTGACGCTGGAATCTGAAGAAGATGCTTTCTATGACATTGGCGAAGAAACAAACGCTTTCTATGCACAAACCAACTTCGAGTCTGGCATATTTCGCGGTAACTTTGGTTTACGCTACATAGACACTGAAATCACCTCCTTAGGCTTTGGGCCGGAAGATGGCAATGGCAATCGATCAATTCAAGCGACTACCGGCGAGTATGACTTTCTTCTTCCTCGTTTTAATATCGTGGCAAATGTTTCAGAAAATCTTATTTTGCGATTCGGCTATGCCTCGGATATCAGACGTCCTGATTTCGATCAATTGACCACCGCACTGTCGTTTGACCAACAAGAAAATTCAGTTGTTGAACGCGGCAACCCGGGTTTAGAACCAGAAGAAGTAGATTCGTTTGATCTTTCAGCGGAGTGGTATTTTGCTCCTGCAGCTGTACTAAGCGTTGGCTATTTCGAGAAAGAACGAACCAATATCTTTAGTACTACCTTTGATGGTGCAGCATTGATACCTGACCCCACCAATACTACCGGCGGCTTGTCGCGTGAAACGGACCCGTCTTGCCCTGGTGGTGGTATTTTTAACCCTGAAGTCATTCCTAATATATTGGGAGACCCCAATACAAGAGGGCTCTGTGTTGATGCGACCTCACCAGACAATGATCCAGCAACCACCAAACAGTCGGGTGTTGAATTAACGTTTCAATACGACCTCTCGAACTTCGAAGACCGGCTTGGCTGGGCATCAGGATTCGGTATTTTGGCAAACCTCACAGTACAAGACTTTGAAGGAGGCTCAATTATTGATGAAACATCTGGTCGAGGTCTAAATGTGCTTGGTGACGTGAGTATTCCAAGAGGACTACTGGACTTCTCTGAAACGGCTTACAACATTACGCTGTTCTACGAGAAATATAATTGGTCAGCCAGAATGCGCTACACGTGGCGTGAAGCATTCCGCACCCAAGACTTTGGCGGCGGAGCCAACACAAGCGGCAGCAGTACCTTCAGTTTCCCTGTGGTAACGGGCGACCGAGGCCAATTGAATGCAAGTATCAATTATGACGTCAATGACCGTTTAACACTTGGTATTGAAGCCGTAAACCTTACCGAAGAACGCATAGATCAAAATTGCGTTACCAGCAACGGGCCACTTTGTTTTGTCGGGTTTCCTGATCGCCGGGTAACCTTTGGTGCTACCTATCGCTTCTAGCGTAAAACGCATATTCAAGATAGTTGTTCTAGTTTGATCTAGAAATATGCATAAAGCCCCAGCTAAAACTGGGGCTTTTTCATAAGTCATTGCATTTTCTACAAGATCCATAGAACCACTTTGAAAATGAGCTGGGGTCAAAATGCAATTTAACAATAAAGTGATCATCGTCACGGGTGGGGTGAGTGGTGTTGGTCGATCAGTTTCGAAAATGCTCGCTTCACAGGGTGCGTCATTGGCCATCAATTATTCCGATGATGATGAACAAGCCGCAAAATTAAGAATGGAACTTGCAATCTCAAATACCGCGGCTTTTACTCTAAAAGGGCACGTCAATGACGCCGATGACATGAAAGCACTGATTCATAGAACGATCGATGAGTTTGGCGAGAGAATCGACGGCTTGGTTAATATTGTTGATGGCCCGATACATCGTAAAATATGCAATGAAGAGAATGAAACTTTCTATAATAAGTTTGTTCGTCTAAACCTAAACCCGACGTTCTATTGCACTCAAATGGTTTTGCCCTTGATGACAGACGGAGCGTCGATCGTAAATTTTGTGTCTCAATCAGATTATGCCAATGAAGACGGGAGCGCATCGTCCTACGCGGCCTCTAAGGTAGCCATTATCAACTTTACACGCAGAATAGCCAAAGAAGTTCAATCATATGGTGTGCGGATTAATTCGTTTTGCCCTGGCACCATAAGCGTCGCGCGCCAACAGGCCTGTAGCACACCCCAGCCACACAACAGAGGCGTCAATACAGTATCTACTGTTGATAAAGCGCCTGCAGCTAATAAAGTGCCTACAGCCGATAAAGAGCCCACGATAGAACAGATCACCACACCTGAAGTATCCAAAATTGTAGAGTTCTTACTATCAAAAAAAGCGTCTCGCTTAAACGGAGCGAATTTGGATATTCACAATGGAAACTTATTCTACTTGGCCGACCAACCCACATCCGAGTGTTCCGCGACGCCAATCTACCGAGACCATATAGCATTCAAAACAGCCATATCTAGATAAATGCTTGGGCTTGTATATCAAAACTCGGGCAATAGTTTTAACAACAACAATACTTTTAAAGTGGCAATTAATACGCCAAAACACATAACCAGCACGGCCGATGTATGAACGCCGCGCTGGCGTACATACATCCACGCCGGCACAATAAAAAAACTAAAGGCTACCAGTAAACCAGCTAGGCCTATCGCCTTCACAAAGCCATAAGGAAGAAATACACTCATTAGCGCAGGTGGCAGAAAAGTCAAAACCGCCGCTTTGGCACGCGCCATTCGGCCACTGCGTAGGTTAAGAGCATCACTCAGGAAATGAAACAAACCTAAGCCAATACTTAAAAAGGAGGTAACGATGGCAAAGTGTGAAAACCATTTTAATAAGTACGCCAAAGTTTGATCAGTCGAAGTCTGCCGCAGCGCACCAACTAACTGCTCTATTTTACCGCCCTGCTCAATGACAATGCCAAATTCTTCACGAGCCAAAGATGAAAAACTCGTTGCCAACCAAATACCGTAAATTAACAGTACCGCCAAAGTACCGCAGAATAAACTCATGGTGACTTTGTGTGGCTCTTCTTGATAATGCTGCACTAAGCTGGGTACCAATCCAGCACAGGCAAAGGCCGTGACGAAAACAGGAATCGCCGACCACAGGAAGCGGACATAGGTTGATTCTTCATCCGAAGGTAATAACGCTTGCCAATCAGCATGCGCCATCATCTCTGCTATCGCTAACACAAACGTCAGTGCTAAACCCAGCAGAAATACGCTGGTAATACGACTAACGAGAGTGGTTCCGAGCCATACAAACACGCCAATCAATACCGCAAATACGACGCTGAGGAAAGCAGGTGGCGCGGTGCCAGAAGCACCCAAAAGAGTACTGAGTGACGACTGTATAATACCGGCACCGGCCGTGATATAAGCGTACATCAATATGACCATAATAAAGGCAATTGATACATCGTTTATCCAAGCCCAAGTGGGGCCCAGCACATTGCGCACGATAGTGTGAAAGCTGGCTCCAACGGGGAAACCAAAGTTCACTTCAGCGAGTAACTTAGCGGCACAGAACGTGAATGCCCATATAAAAATTAAGCCAAACACCGCCCAGCTAAACCACATTCCTGCAGCCACCATGGGCAAAGCAAACACCCCCGCACCTATGGAGCCACCGGCGATCAATACTATGCCATGCCAAACTGGCTTTCGATTATCGGTCATTCGCTGAGCTTACCTCGTTAAGCGTTGTAATAAAACATGTTCATCAGCCGAGTTAAAACAAGCATGCCTCAAACGCATGGGGTATTGTTTTGTTCAAAGTTCAGGCGCACACAAACCAAAACCCCCCGGATTTTCAAAGCGAAAAAATTTGTTAAGAATGGCATATCATCAACAAAGACTTAATCGCGTTATTATTTTTCGTGCAATTGGGCCGTCATAGATAAATAATATGATCATTATCTACAGCTCAAACACTAAACACCTAGCACATTTCAAGACACATTTAATAGCACACCAAATAACACATATAGACGGCATGTAAAATTATGAATCTACTAAGCTCATACCCATATTTAGTTGCTGCGTTTGGAAGCCTGGCTTTCATTATGCTGGCACAGCTTTTAGTGGCGGACATTGTTGGCATTCGTTCAAAACACATTCCGGGTACTTCTGTGGTCGATGACCATAAGAGCTTGTTGTTCAGAGTAGGCCGAACCGTGGCCAACACCAATGAAAGCATAGCCATCTTTATATTAGCCAGCGCATTTTGCGTTGCATGCAGTGCGTCACCATTTGCAACAGGCATTTGCGCCTGGGTCTACGTAATTGCCAGACTGCTTTACGCGCTTTGTTACTACATGGACTGGAGGCTAATGCGGTCTGTTATCTTCGGGATTTCATTACTTGCACTGGGCGCACTAGTAATAATCGGCAGCTTGGGCTTTTTATCAAAATAGCAATGCCGAGTTTTTCTATGCGTGGAGATCAGGTATTAGTTTACTTTCAAGGCGCGCTATGGAATCTTTGAGCTTAAGCTTTTGCTTCTTTAGACGGCTAATTTCGAACTGATTTGCTTGCAACTGTTCAGCCATCTGGTCTATCGCAATGTCAAGGTTACGGTGATCTTGCTTTAAAAGAGCGAGCTCTTTAATCAGCCCATTTTTATCATTTTCTGTGATGGTCATAGCGTTGCCTTTGACTACTATAGCGGTAGCCCAATCAATTGGTCAAAAGTTTGATAGGTTTTTCCACCGACGATGGTATTCTAATCTCATAGTATTTACCGATTTTAATCATGACAATTAGAAGCTTTATTGCGCTTAGCGTGCAACAGGAAACCGCCAACCAACTGGGTGACTTAGCGGCAAAAATGTCGTATCAAGATAAAAGTGGGGCGTTGCGTTGGGTAGATCAAGAAAATTACCACTTAACCTTGGCATTTCTTGGCGAACAACACCAGCAAGACCTTGAGTCACTGGCGGAAAATTTAGATCAATCCGTAACCCAGACCGAGTTTTCCACAAAGATTTCTCGTCTTAGCCCTTTTCCTGAGACCAAGCCAAAATTGATGGCGGCCTTAGTTGACAAGAATGATGAACTCAGGACATTGCATCGACAAGTTATTTCAGCCGTGAATGCCACTGGCTTGGTAATCGACAAACGAAAGTTTATTCCGCATATCACGCTAGCTCGATATAGACACAGTCGTAACCCCTTTAGTGGTACTGTTCCAAACAACATTGATTATGGCCTGTTCTTCGATGAAGTGGTTCTGTATGAAAGCGTGCTAACACCAAGCGGCGCAGAGTATGAGCCCATTTATCGTTTCCCATTGGATTTAATGGATTACGATGATACTTACGTTATCGGCGACTGATTTAAGCTCACCCAGATTCAACATAAATGACTCAAACTTTGAAGTATGATTTGCATAGCCATTCTCATTACTCTGATGGAGATTTAAGCCCGTCAGAACTCGTTGAGAAAGCGGCCGATAGCGCGATTACCCACTTAGCTCTCACCGACCACGACACCGTGGATGGTTTACCCGAGGCCAAGGCAGCGGCCAACAAGCGTGGCATCAATTTAATTGATGGTGTCGAGCTAAGCTGCACCTGGGAGAACAGACTTGTTCATGTCGTTGGCCTGAATGTGAACCCGACCGACAAAAACCTAATCGCGCTGATTAAAGATAATAAACAACGCCGACTGGCCCGTGCCGAGTCCATGTTTCAAGATCTAGAGCAACATGACATCAATGTTCGAGATGGAGTTCGCAATGCCTTAGGCGGTCGTGGGGTTCCTACACGACCTCACTTTGCACAAGCGCTGGTCGAACAGGGCTTTGCGAAAGACAAGAAGCAAGCCTTTAAACGTTTTTTAGTCCGCGGCAAACCCGGTTATATCCCCATGCTTTGGCCCGACCTAAACGATATAGGTAAAGCCATTGTATCTGCTGGCGGAGTCGGCGTACTCGCCCACCCGATGCGCTATAAGCTAACCAGAACTAAATTGAGCTGGTTGATTAAAGATATGGTTGCGGCGGGCATTCGCGGCATGGAAATCTGCACGGCCTCAACCGACAAGCAACAGGTCGCGATGTTGAGCGATCTGGCCACAAAATTTAATCTACTTAGCTCGATGGGCTCAGACTTTCATTCACCATCACAACCTTGGGCACAACTCGGTCGAGTCGAGCCACTACCCAGTTCTTTGACCCCCGTTTGGGATACTTTTTAATCATGCTTGAAAACGACTTACCCCCTACCGCAAAGCCAACCACCATTTATCTCAAAGACTATCAAGCGCCAGAGTTTTCGGTGCCTAAGATTGACTTAGTCGTTGAGCTGGAGGATAAGCTAGCAACCATTACAGCCACGCTAAGCATGGTTCGCAATGGTGAACACAGCAATGCGGTCGAACTGGACGGCGAGAAAATGACGCTTTGCAGCGTAAAACTGAACGGAGAACTCTTAGAAAACAATCAATATCAGCTGGAAACCGAACGTTTAATCATACCCACCGAGTTAAGCGAATTTGAATTAGAGATAGTGACTCAAAGCGAGCCCAGACTGAACACTGAGTTGTCTGGGCTGTACCAATCAAGTGGCAATTTTTGCACACAATGCGAGGCCGAGGGTTTTCGTCGAATTACCTATTTTCCTGACCGCCCAGATGTATTGAGCGAGTATACGGTTACCGTAGTTGCTGATAAAGCCACCTGCCCTGTAGTGCTGTCGAACGGCAATTTACTTGAAACCGGCGACGATAAAAACGGGCGCCATTGGGCAAAATGGCATGATCCACACCCAAAGCCGAGTTATTTATTTGCCTTGGTCGCCGGTGACCTAGACAATATTAGCGATACCTTCGAGACCTTAAGTGGCAATACGGTCACCTTGAATATTTACACCCAATCGCACAATATTGATAAGTGCGAACACGCTATGAGCTCATTGAAAAACTCCATGACCTGGGACGAGCAAATCTATGGCCGCGAATACGACTTATCCATCTACAATATCGTAGCCGTGGATGATTTCAATATGGGTGCCATGGAAAACAAAGGCTTGAATATTTTCAATTCCAAATACGTTTTGGCCGACCAACAAACGGCCACCGACACCGACTATGAAGGCATTGAGAGTGTCATAGGCCATGAGTACTTTCATAACTGGTCAGGCAACCGTGTAACCTGTCGAGACTGGTTTCAGCTGAGCCTTAAAGAAGGCTTTACGGTTTTCCGAGACCAAGAGTTCAGTGCCGATATGGGCTCAAGAGCGGTAAAGCGCATACGCGACGTACAAGTATTGCGCGCCTACCAGTTTAAAGAAGATGCCGGCCCGATGGCTCATCCCATCAGACCGGATTCGTATCAAGAAATTAATAATTTCTATACTGTAACTATCTACAATAAAGGCGCAGAAGTTATTCGAATGTTGCACAGCCTACTGGGTGAAAAAGCATTCAGACGAGGCACGGATTTGTATTTCGACCGCTTCGATGGTCAAGCCGTCACCACCGAAGATTTTGTGCAATGCATGGAGCAAGCCAACGCGGTAGAGCTCGCGCAATTTCGACATTGGTATACCCAATCAGGCACGCCTATTGTCACTGCAAAAACAAGCTATACAGATGGTACATTCAGCATCGAACTAGAACAATCTTGCCCAGCAACTCCCGGTCAAGAAACAAAACAGCCTTTCGAAATACCAATCAAAGTCGCTCTTTTTTATGAAAATGGCGAGAAAGCTGCCGAACAAACCTTATCGCTTACGCAAGTCTCGCAAACGTTTGAATTCGACAACTTGGATGAACGCCCAATACTCTCAATTTTAAGAGATTTCTCAGCGCCTATAAAACTCAACATTGAACGAGATATCAACGATCTTGCAAGCTTGATTAAAGTAGACGATAACGGCTTTGCACGTTGGGAGGCCATGCAGGAACTGAGCCTAAATCTTATGTTGCCTGCGATCAAAGACGGCAAACTAAATGATGACGATTATTCAGTTTTATTGTCCGCATTCAAAGATTTGATCGCCAATCACCCTGAAGACAAAGCAATTTTTGCAGAGATGTTAACCTTACCTTCGGCAAGCTACATGGTCGGCTTGGTACAGCCGATTAACCCATTGAAAGTGGCTCAGGTACGCCGCCAATGCGTAACACGCCTTGCCAGAGATCTCGAATCTCAATTTCACGCGATTTACGCTAACGCTAACCAACAAACAGACTTTTCCTTATCAGCACAAGCAATGGCCGAGCGCTCGCTTAAAAATCGAGCCTTGTCCTATTTGGTTGCCACCGATCAAGCGGCTTATCATGCCCTTGCTAGCCATCAATATCATATGGCGGATAACATGACCGACAGGTTAGCGGCATTCACAGCACTGGTGCACTCAAACTACCCTGAACGACAATTTTTAATTGATGGCTTTTATCATCGCTGGCAAGACCAAGCATTGGTGTTAGACAAGTGGTTATCGATACAGGCGACACAGCCACACGAGCAGGCATTGGATAACGTTATAGTGCTGAGCGACCACCCGGCCTTTTCGATTAATAATCCTAATAAGGTTCGTTCGCTGATCGGTGCGTTTACCGCAAATATGAGTAGCTTTCATCAACCCAGCGGTGCTGGATACGCTTTTATTGCCGACAAGATTATCGAACTTAATGCGATAAACCCACAAATTGCCGCCAGGTTGGCGGGTTGTTTCAACAATTGGCGCGCACATGACGAGCCTTATAAAGGGTTAATGTTGGCGCAACTGGAACGTATCAACCAAACCGAAAATTTGGCAAAGGACCTTACCGAAATTGTTGGCAAGGCAATCAACAATTAATAAGCTTTCGCGGTTTTAAGCTTTGGTCATGGCGTTGTTAAAATTTAGTAATGGGTTCTCAGCACGTAGAAACCTATCTAGCATTAGCTTATGATAATTGCGGGATAAATAGGAGCTTCGCTTTTTTAAGCATTGTTGAGTATTGGGCATTAGATTCTGTGACGGTTAATTTTGCTTTGAGCCGTTGCCGCAATTATTAAATTTACGTGCAAAATACAGCCAGTGAAAATAACTGGCTAGTAATCGTTCAAGTCAAACGTAATTCATTAACGTTTGATTGACCCATATTACACTTAACTTTTAACAACATGAGCTATGTCTAATCTAGGTATTATCCGTTGCGTTACCGAGTTCTTGGTTAATGGCTTTACGGCCATCGCACAGACCCACGTTAAAATCCCGAGGTTAGCCAAAGCCCTTATTGTACTATTCAGCTGTTTGTGGAGTATCACAGCGCAGGCACAAACAAGAACTGAACAACAAAAATTAGCCGCGGTGATGGTTGTGGTTAATTCGCTTCTACTGGACGAACAAACGGTTGCTCGTTTAGAACTGAACGATTTTGACGATAGCCCAAAAACCGTGAATCGAGACTTCAGCGTTTATCTCGACACCCAATCTCAGGATGTCGAGTTCTGCTTCTATCTAAGCGCTTTAAACACCAGCCTAAATTTATCGCCAGCCAATCTTTCCGTCTTGATTAATGGCGTGGCTCTCAATGGTGACAACCAGCCGGTGATTGGCGAGAACTGCTATTCAATACCCCTCGCCCTGCAGACCTCGAACAACATAATAGAATTTAGTGTTTCTAACGGCCTACTGATAACCTTAAGTGCTCTTGGTGTTGAACCCCTCGCTCAAAGCCAGTTGAGCCTACCCAGCTTAACACGCAGTGGTTGGGATGAACGAGCGGTTCGAAAAGTACTCAAAATATTTGCTTTTGGAGGGCATGCTAGTCATGCGCAAATCCAAACCTGGGCGAATATGCGACCGCAACTTGCGATTCAAGAAATGTTGAACTTTGATCAACATAATCAAAAATTGTCACCGCTCACGCCGGGCGAAAAATACACTGAAACGGCGTCACAACACGGCACACTTAGTGAGTTTTATGAGTTCATAAGCTCACCATCGTCTGACACACCAATACCCACTGACGAACGCGAGTTTCTAGGTGTAAATGGTTATCGATTTTCTTCAACATTTGGTCGAATGATCGCGATGCGCGGTCTCAACCCATTTCGTCAACGTATTGGCTTCTTCGAAACCAATTATCATTTAGCGGTGAATCGCAACGCGAATGTCGAAAGGCGTCAGGTTTTGACTTACTACGATGCGATCATGGGCGCGCATGAAGCTCGGGTACCCTACCATGAGGTAATCGGAGTCGCAGCAAAGTCGGCTGCTGTAGCAATGCAATACGGGCATCGTCGTAACAGTTGTCGGAATTTTCATTTAGACAGTGACGGGTTTTGTCGTGAGCGCCGAGTGGATGACCCAACGGCCTGTGAATTCGAAGGAAATGCCGATTTTGCCAGAGAAATTCATCAACTATTTTTCGGTATATTTGGGGTCAATGACCCGAATCACGAAAACGTGACCATTGAAAACAGCGCCCGCATGTTGACCGGCATGCAAGTGGACTACATTGAAGATTTTGGTTTTGATACGGAAGTACGATTTAATTCATGCGAACATCATAAGGATACGTTTGGGCCGCTGAACATATTGGGCCAAGACATAAGTGGCGTGGACGCAGCGGCTAAAATTGATCAGCTTATGCCCATCTCTATTCAACATGAAGAAAGCCTATTCAATCTGCCTGTCTATATTATTGGCACTTTGGCTGACGACAGTCTGACCGACGCCAAGCGAGCACAACTACGCACGGCCTGGGGCCTGCTTGGCGAGAACAAAGACTTCTTAAGTTTTATCCACGCCTACGCTACCTCACAAATGTTTCACAGTACAGAACACATCAAATACCTGAGTAGCTTTGAACGCGCGTACTATCAAGCCAACAAATTTAATATCGATAATATCGAAGCGTTTTTAAGCAACGACAATGAGCAGGGCCGAGCCGGTCGCGAAATTGACGATGTAATTGAAGGAGATAACGCAAGCGAGGTGTTTCGACCATTACACAATGTATTTGGTGGTCAAACGTCACGCGAAGCATCAGACTCTGCATTGGCTTTCGAACGAAATTACAATCGCAGCGCCACTCGAGAATCTTGGCAATTCAACAGAGAGTTACCATCGCAATGTGAAGGCTGCGATCAGGGCTTACCGTGGAGCAAAGATTGGTCTAAAGTCATACCCCTAAGCGAAGGCGGTTATCCAGCTGAGTACGTGGCGGAATGGCTGTGGATGCACGCGATTGGCAATATGGACAATTTCACCGACCTTGAGCGCGGTCAGCTTGTCGCCATCTTAGGTGCGGTTCGGCAACCTCCGGTAGGAGAGCAAGAACCAAATTGGCAGATTAATAATGAATATACGTTCTTTGATCTAAACTATTTGCTTTGCATACGCGCCGACCGGCTAGACGACGGCCAAACCAACAATACAGCGGCCGATTTAATGAGTTACGATGCTTGGGACGACTATTGCCGTCGCGATAGTGGCGCTTATTCACCGACCGAGCTCGCAGCATTTAACTTGAGCTTCAGCGGCGATCAACTGGCAAACAGTGCTGCTGACCCGTTTCCATATCTGCGCAATTTGATAAGCGAGTTAGCTCAAGTTGATGTGGGTCTAACGAATACCGACCCAATACAAAGACGCAGAGCTAACGAACGTGTTCAAGCGGCCTTAGCCTTTATTTTCGCCACTCCATTTGCGTTTGCTGAAGGTCGATAGGAGTCACTCAAAATGAATAGAAGACAATTTTTATACTCCACGTTTTGCAGCTCGTTAATCTACGGCGTTGGTGGCATACCAGGTGTAATCCGTGAATCGATGGCCGGTTTTGAGCCGCTTCAAGAAAAGACGCTGGTCAATCTGTTTTTAGACGGCGGCCCCGATATTCGCCACTTAATCGTGCCAGCCTTTGACAGCCAACCCGACAGTTTTGGTTATAAATACTGGAAACACCGTTGGCGTGCGCACGATCTAAGCGATGAGCCATCGACTTGGCAACAACGCTGGGAGAACGACTACTACCCCATTACCATCGGCGGAGATAATTGGAGCAATGGTTTAGCAAACGTTGTTGATAATAACCGTAATAATGGGGTTACGTTTGGCATTTGGCGACAAGCCGGCTGGCTAATTGATATGTTTCGCGCTGGTAACGTCGCCTTAGTTTGTAACGCCGTTGGCGGGCGTAATCGCGCGCATGACCTATCTAGCTTGCAAATGCATCAAGGCAATTTAGAGTCTGGATTGAACGATGCAAATCGATCAGGCTGGGGAGGTCGTCTAGCTCGTTCTGCCGGTGGCAATGCCGTTTCCATTACGAATTCACCACTGCCATTCAATTTTGGGCCGGTAGGCTCAGCGCCCAATTACAACGCAAATGCCATTGATAATCAGTTTTTAGTCGCCGTACAGAACTCGCGCGAAATCGGCCTTAATGAGACCACGATGGAAGACGAACAGCTTTATCGTCCTCAAGATCGAATGGCCAGAGCCTTGAAAAATTATTATCAAGCCATTCAAAATGAACAAATAGGAGAGGCTTACCAAAAGTTTCGTGATCACGAACAAAAAGTGCGCCTATTCGGTAAACTGATTCGAGAGCGATTATCAGATTTACCAGAGCCAGATTTAATTCGCTTGCTTAGATCCCCTCGAAATGAAGACAACCAAATTATCCTAATCGATGGCCAGATCGCTAACCCAGGTGGCGATGGTGAGTCGCGCCATATTTTGCGTAATGGCTGGAACTTCGGCGCCCAAATTCGAAACCTATACGATGTGCTAGCGTCGAATGACCTATTGAATGTACGTACTGCTTCAATGGAATATCGTGGCTGGGACAGCCATGGCGATCAACGCCAAAACGCAGCGAACCTTGACCTCAATGACCCTAATATTAACCGAGGCATAGAGAGTGGGTTCAAAGATATATTCGGCGGTCGGTTCGGTGTCGACCCGAGTGACCCTAATGCCTTACATCATGGTTTTTCTGCTTTATGGGAGAGCTTAAATACGATCGATCGTCAAAAATTAGTTATCACTATAGCAGGCGAATTCGGTCGCCAAATCCGCGCCAATGGTGATGGCGGAACCGATCACGGGCAAGGTAATATTATGTTTGTAATTGGCGATGATGTGAACGGCGGAGTTTACGGTGAAATGTTTCAAGATGATGAAGTAGACAAATACGATGACCTTGAACTACAGACACCGGATATCGACCCAAAAACGGATCTAGACCCATTGTTCGCACGAGTCTGCGATTGGGCGTCGCCAAGCTCTGGCGCTCAGGTATTTCCGCGTACTGCTTCGAACTATAGCGGTGAAGCGCCGAATATAGAAGTGCCTAATATGTTTGCCAACCTAATGACATAAACCTGCTCATCCAGCCCCTTAATAACTGCGTGTGAATTATTCAAAATCAATGCAAATCATCAATAGCTCATGGCTATTATTTTTGACATTGTTTTGGTTAAGCTCATGGAATGCGCAGGCACGCAATGAATACCTAGATTGGTGGAGCGAGGTTTATCCCACTAGCAATGCCAATGCGACGGCCTGCCAATTGTGTCATGAGCGCGCGGGTGGTGGTAATGGTTGGAATCGCTACGGTTGGTCACTGAGAAGTGCATTAGGAGTGCAAAGTGCGTCGGAATCGGCATTGATAGCCGCATTGGATGACGTCGCTAATGTATCGGATGGGGGCATTTCATCATACCAACAACAAATCGACAATAATGCACAGCCTGGGTGGCTAGCAAGTGATGAAAACCGCATTCGATCAATTGTAATTGGGCCAAACGGCCAACCTCAAATTCAAGAAACATTCATCTCGGCACAGGCCGTCATGCCCTGCGGTGTACTCATCGACCCACCGGTACTAACTGGCAATGAAAGCCCAGCTGAGCAAGCAGCCGAAATTCGTAGGGTACAAACCTGCTCGACCACCAACCCAATAACCACGAGCATTGAAAAAGCCGGGCCGCAACTCGGTTTATCCATCGTTGCGGACGGCTTTACTGCGCCAGTTGCTGCCGTGTCAGCACCAGGCCAAGACGATGTAATATACGTGTTGGAGCAAGGTGGTGCTATTTGGAAAGTCAATTTAGCGTCGGGTGATAAAACGCCGTTTTTAGATTTCAGTGATGAGTTGGTGAGCGATTATGGCCAAGGTAATGGCGGATATGATGAGCGCGGTTTACTGGGGTTCGCATTTCACCCCGCCTACACCAGCAATCAAAAAGTCTACACCTACATTTCCACCGACGCCAACATGTTCGACCTGGACTTCACGACCTTATCGCCCGGACAATCGGCTAATCACGCTAGCGAAGTATCAGAGTGGGTTGTCACAAACCCGTTGACTGATAATAGCCTAGCAACCGCCAAACGCAAATTACTAAGCGTTGCCCAACCGCAGTTTAATCATAATGGCGGCATGCTTCAGTTTGGGCCAACAGGTAAGCTGTTTATTGCATTAGGGGATGGCGGCAACCGAAATGATGAGGGCAATGGTCACGGAGACCGCGGCAACGGCCGTGATAACACTAACCCATTGGGCGCAATTTTGCGTATTGACGTCGATGCCGTTGCCCCGGCAAATGGACGCTATGCGATACCAAACGACAATCCTTTTGTTGGCCAAGCCGGTCTTGATGAAATATTTGTTTACGGCTTACGAAACCCGTATCGATTCAGTATTGAAAACAACACTTCAACTAATGAGCATCATTTGTATATTGGCGATGTGGGTCAAGACGCCATCGAAGAATTAAACCGAATACCACTATCCGAATCCGGTAGTAATTTTGGTTGGAATTATAAGGAAGGTAGCTTTTACTTTTCAGTGATTGGTGGCACTACTTTCATCAGCGCCACTCCACCCCCATTATTGCCTGGAGAGGGACCAATCCCGGACTTGGTCGACCCGATTATCGAATACGATCATAATGAGGGAATCTCAATCATCGCTGGTTTTGTTTACCAAGCAAACAGCATTCCCGAACTGACAGGCCACTACGTTTTCGGGGACTGGGGGCGCAGCTTCTCAAACCCCGATGGTCGATTATTCTTCTTGAATGCACAATCACAACTAAGAGAATTGAATACCATAAGGCCGCCAAACGTACACGTGACTGGCTTTGGTCGAGATACGGCCGGCGAACTGTACATTGTAGGCAGCACTGGGTTCAGAGTTTTAGATCATGGTCAGGGCTCCTTACAAAAGCTAGTGCCAGTAAGTGAAGAGCTGTGCTTCCCTGTAAAGACCACAATAGAAGCCATCGCACTTGTTTGCTTATAGAGCAATGCGCGTAAAATTTACTAAATATATTACCCATACATAACCCATTTAGTCTTAGAATAACGCCATTGTCATCGCCCACGGATACCTTGTATACCTATCTAAACTTTTAAACCGTGGTCACCAGAATCTAATCGAAGGATTTCTATTTATGTCTCGAATAGCATTAATTACCGGTGCGTCAGTTGGTATTGGCGCGGCTACGGCACGGGTACTAGACGACCTTGGCTTTAGCTTAATATTGATGGCACGACGGCGTGAAAAACTAGAAACGCTGGCCTCTGAACTGAACAACAAAGTAACAATCCTCGAATGCGATGTTAATGATCATGAACAAGTTGTTGATGTCGTCAAAGCCATACCTAAGGTCGATGTGTTAATCAATAACGCCGGCTTGGCATTGGGCTTAGAATCGGCAGATTCGACCAACTGGGCACATTGGGAAACCATGATTCAAACCAACTGCACATCATTGGCTTTCTTAACCCGGCAGGTGTTACCCGGCATGGTAGAGAGAAACTGTGGTCACATTATTAATATGGGTTCCATTGCTGGAACTTACGCGTACAAAGGCGGCAATGTTTACGGTGCATCGAAAGCGTTCGTCGAGCAATTTTCCTTAGGGCTACGCGCTGACTTACTGGGCACAGCGATCAAAGTAACCAATATGGAACCTGGCCTAATCAGTGGCACTGAATTTTCAAGCGTTCGCTTCGAAGGCGACGCAAATAAAGTGGACGCTACCTATCAAGACTGTCAACCCATGTTGCCCGAGGACATTGCAGATACCATTGGCTGGTTGGTTCAACAGCCGGCGCACGTGAATGTGAATCGAATAGAAATGATGCCAGTTTGCCAAGCGCCGAATGGGTTGGCCGTGCATAAAAACTGATTTAGACGCGCTGCCTAAACCGACAGAGAAATGGCCATCACTTAATTTTTATCGCTTATTAAACTGCACGCCCAATAAAGCGAACCAACTGATCACGGATATTTTTACTGATAGCGGCTTGATCATTCTTACGAATAAAATTAACCCTTAAATCAAAGGTATTCTTATAATAGCGGCCGACAATTTTTTGAAACCGGTTCAGCGAAGAGACCATTGTGATCGGCACGCCAGGCAAATTCTCAGTAATGATATCAACCGATTTATGTTGCCCAGTAATTCTGTAATCGGTTTTTAGCAGTTGGTCGTGAGCTGCGCTGTCCTTGGTGTCGGGTATATTGCAGTCCAGTAATACAAAAAATATCTCCTTATAACTCGATACTGCCTTTTTTAGCGAGCTAATATTACTGACTTTTACAATCTGTAAATTGCTAAGAATTTGGCGTTGCACATCATTTTCTGCGTTTTCATGAACGAGGCTTTTGATTTCAGCGAGAGCCAAACTGGTAAGCAAACGCATTTGATCTGGATCGTCTTCCACAATCAAAAATCTTGAGTTTTGCTTAGTGTTCATAGTTTAGCGTCACTGCTGATAGATGCTGAATAGGTACTGAAAAGATGCTGATTATTAACTAGATACGTCGTTGGGCTAAAATTTGGCCCACACTGAGTAATCAGTATAGACTAATTGTCCTTATTGGACTTAATCAAAAAATAAACCAAATAGGCTGGCAGAGCAAACACGAAGATCACCACCGCTATTTTTAGAACTAAATACCAGTCCATCTATTTTCTATAAAGATGAAGCTTTAACAGCAACACCTAAACCAGCCATGTGTTTTTTAAACTTAAAATAAATATCAAACACGGTTACCTGCTGATCTTGCTCAACCAAGAAGAACGGTGCTCGCTCCACTTCGTATTGCTTGGCTAAGCGCATGCCCTCTGACTCTGCATCGCGCTCATCAGCAACAGCAATGTGATTTATGTGTTCGATTAGCCCTTCGTTACTCAGCCGATCGGTCACTTCTTGACATTTTTTACACATTTCACCATTAGAAAGAATCTTTTTAACGAAAGTGATGTGCGGCATTGCTTGGCTTGTCATTTTAAAACTCTAGTGAACGCTTCGACGGCGTGAAAATATTGAACGACCATGATCACCAGACGGCTGATAGACTTCACTGAACTCATTAAACGCGCGCAAGGCGGTTTGCAAGTTTTCAGTATCCGGTAACTCAAACGCGTTACAGCCTACTCGAGTTAAAAACCCTAACTGATCAAATTTCACGTCACCGACTGCGCGAATCTCACCTTTAAAGCCAAAGCGCGTACGTAGTTTGTACGCATGTGAATAGGCTTGTCCATCAACGTGATTAACGAACGGCAAGACAATCATATCGACAGCGCTTAAACTTTCGACAATATCTTCGGGGTGCTCATCCACCGCAATTTGCACGGCTACCTTGCCATCTCGGGCCACAATAGCGTCTTGCTCTTCAAGCCAAAGATTAAGCGGCACACTGACCTGAGTATTCGGCAAACTGTCGGCCGTCAAGGCTTCGGTCTCAGCAATATGCATAACGTCATTGTCAACGATCGAGCCGTCAACAATAGCTTGGCTAGACTCAATATCGTTTTGAATGCGCGAGGGTGTTGCTTTAGGGCGAACCTTTTTGCTGCGGTTCGCTATTGTTTTCTCAATAGCCATTATTTTGCCTCTGCGTATACGCGCTCTTTAAATGGTTCCACACCAATACGACGAAAAGTGTCGAGCAGACGTTCGTCATTGTCTCGTTGTTCTCGATACACATGCAGTATGTCTGAAACAGCGTCGCCGACCTTATCTTTAGCTATGGCTGGACCTAAACGCGAGCCCAACTCCGCATTATTACTGGCATCGCCACCGACGGTAAGCTGGTACCACTCAACGCCTTTCTTATCAACGCCGAGTATCCCTATATGACCGACATGGTGATGACCGCAGGCATTCATACAGCCGGACATTTTCAGCTTCACTTCGCCAATATCATAAAGTTCTTCAAAGTCAGCGAACTTTTCGTTGATCTGCTTGGCAATTGAAATAGAGCTGGCATTCGCCAACGAACAGAAATCCAAGCCTGGGCAACAAATCATATCATTGACTGAGCCAATGTTAGCGGTTGCTAGTCGTTGCGCATCTAAGGCCTTCCATACTTCCAGCAAATCTTGTTCTCGAACGTCAGCCAACACTAAATTTTGCTCATGCGTTGATCTGATTTCTCCAAACGAATACTGCTCGGCGATATCAGCCACGGAATCCATTTGCTCATCGGTAATATCCCCAGGAGCGATGGCGTGTTCTTTTAGCGAGATATTCACAATACGGTAACCCGCTTGCTTGTGCTCAACCGTGTTGTTGTCGTACCAATTTTTAAAACGACTGTCTAGGCTGCGCCATTTCGCAATTCGATCATCACCTGATGCTAATTCTTCGTAATTCGGTTGCGGGAAGAAGGCCGTCATGGCGTCAAAGTCGGCGTCATGCAACTTTAGATCGCCGTCTTTTTGAAATTCCCATTCGGCTTCGACCTCTTCTCGATACGCATCGATACCCATGGAATTGACCAAGATTTTGATGCGTGCTTTATATTTATTATCACGCCGACCGTGAATGTTATAAACCCGCAACATGGCATCGCAATACGATAGGATGTCTTCACGCGGCAAAAATTCCTTGATGACTTTACCAATCACCGGTGTGCGGCCTAAACCGCCGCCAACGTAAACTTTAAAACCGATCTCGTCAGCATCGTTTTTAACCACTTCAAGACCAATATCGTGAAACTGCACAGCCGCTCTATCTTCAGTAGCGCCGGTAACCGCAAACTTAAACTTACGCGGCAACCAATAGAACTCTGGATGTAAAGTTGACCACTGACGAATAATTTCGCAATAAGGCCTAGGGTCAACAATTTCATCATTGGCCACACCGGCGTATTGGTCAGACGAGATATTGCGAATACAGTTGCCGCTGGTTTGAATGGCGTGCATTTCCACATCGGCCAATTCATCTAATATATCGGGCACATCAGCCAACTCAGGCCAGTTATATTGTATGTTTTGACGCGTCGTGAAATGCCCATAGCCTTTATCATACTTTCGTGCAATGTGCGCCAGTGTGCGCATTTGAGCCGAATTAATCAGACCGTACGGTATGGATACTCGCAGCATATGTGCGTGTATTTGCATGTATAAACCATTACGCAAACGCAACGGCTGCAAGTCTGCAGCACTGAGCTCACCGTTTAAATGTCGAGTAACTTGATCGCGAAATTGTGCGACGCGTTCTTTTACAATGGTCTTATCGACCGAGTCATATTTATACATGGCCTGTACTCTAACCCTTATTTCAGAAAAATAGGAATTGTCCTAATAATTGGTCGCGACTATACCGCCAACGACCTCGTATTCAAAGTAATAAGCACTTATATGGATATAAAATGGTTTTGAATACCCCGTCATTATACAGCTTATGCGTAACTTAATAACGAATGTATATTTCACTAGCTGTATTGTCAGCGAATGAAGCCAGTCAGTGACGTATAATCGGCACCAACGCTAATGCTGTAGAGGCTAAGGTGGTCATGATGATTAAGATATGGGTTATTGATCTATGAATTGTTTATATGGCACACCAAATTGTACCTAAATGACTTTTCATGACATCGAATTTTCGGCCAAACCTGAACTAGAATACCCGTTCAAACGAGGCTGGGCGCCTGAACACGGAAAACCTTTCGAAGTAAGTGAGGGCGTTTTTTGGTTACGCATGCCAATCCCATTTTCTTTAGATCATATTAATCTGTGGTTACTTCGTGACGGCGACGGCTGGACAATTGTCGACTCCGGCGTGGATCAAGAGTCTTGCAAAGCCGTTTGGGACATCGTATTCGACGAATTTTGTTCGCCCGACCAAATTAAGCGAATCGTCATTACGCATTTTCATATGGACCACATTGGCCTAGCTTCTTGGCTTGCTTTGAAATGCGATTGCCCTATTTACATGACGCGCGGCGAGTTCGAACACTATCACAGAGTAACAACCCGCACCGAAGCGGAAAGTAGAGAAACCGCGCTGCCATACTATAGATCATTGGGGTTTGATGAAAAAACCTGTGAAGCAATTTTGCGTTTCTTTAAAGCCGACGACAAACCTAAAGAAGCTCGAGTACAGCCCGAACAGGTCACGTATATAAAGCCAGATGATGTATTAGAGATTAACAGCAAACATTGGAAAATCGTTTGCGGTAATGGCCACTCGCCTGAGCACGCTTGTCTGTACAACGAATCAGACAAAGTCTTGATATCGGGCGATCAATCCCTGCCACGAATTTCTTCAAACGTCAGCCTTTATCCTGGCAACGACGTGCAAGACCCACTTGGCGACTGGCTAAGCTCTTGTGAAATGCTAAGGGACTTGATTCCGAGCAACACCTTAGTACTTCCCTCGCACCAGGAACCGTTCCGCAGAAACCCCGCTCGGATGCAGCAAATGATTGACGATCACCACGAGCAATTGAATCTATTAAGAGCATCTCTCCAAAAACCTCTTAACGCCGCCGGTGTGCGTAGAATCATGTTTGATCGTGAGCTGGACCAAACTCAAAAAGTGCTGGCGACAGGAGAAACCATGGCACACCTACGCTACCTTACTGAACGTGCTGAAGTCTCTGAAACCTTAGACCAAAATAGCGTTGCCTGGTTTCAAATGATCAATTTCAAAACCGATCCGGATGACCTCGCAATTGAGGCAACTCGGTAAACCTTTTTGCCCGAGCGCTGCGATTTCGTTTAACTTCTTCAACGTGTTTTGCCACGCGCTTTACCTTGTGAAAATAACGCGTTCGTTCATCCTGCGAGTTAGACAACTTAAATGCTGTTTCTAGGTCGGCCAATGCCAACTTATAGTTTTGTAAGCGTTGATTTATTCTACTGCGGAGCTCGAAAAATTTAGGATCAGTATCGTGCAATTTGATCGCGCGGCTAACCGATTTTTTCGCCAACTTAATCTTGCGATTGTCATAGTGTTTTTTAGCTGTATCAAAATGTATGTATGGGTTTTGCGCACGTGATCGCGCAGCGCGCTTTTGAAATCGGTCAGCAAGTCGCTGTTTGCCCTGAGATCGATATAAGCGCTCAAGATTGCTCGAGGCCAAACCGTTTTTATCATCCATCTCAAATGCTATGAGTAAAAGTTTCTCGGCCAAATCAAAATTGCCGTTTCGCTTGTGAGCAACAGCCAGATTAATCCAGAAAAAAGACCGGTTTGGATCAATGGACACACTTAAAGTTAAGTGATGAAGCGCGTCATCAAACTTTTTTTCTTTTAACGCGTCTACTCCCAAATTACTGTGCAACATGGCCACGGCAGTACGTTGCGAAACAATACGTTGCGGAAAACCCCCGTCGTAGTTTTCCATCGCCAAGTCAAATACCTGCGATACATTAATAGACTTATAGACTGCATTGATATGACGATAGAAGATCAAATTAGATTGCTGATCTTGATCCCATATATCAGGCAAATCTACGTCGTTGTATTTTAATTCCACGCCCAATTCGTTAGCCAAACGAACCAACAGAATCGTAAAACTCAAGCAGTTACCACGTTTTTCCCTATACGCCTGAATTGGCGTTAAGTTTGCCGTAATGTCATAGCGCATATTGTGTGCATTTTCATCCACTAACCATTGAGCTAGATGTTTCGCTCGATTGTGTCTATTTTGGTCAGTAAATTTACGACGCGCTGCGGCAATGATGGCAGGGTCAATTTCCAGTATACGATCAACTTGATCTGGATGGTCGGCACTGAGCGAAGCTTCGTAGTTGAGAATGGATTCAACCTCTGAGCCCGCACTCGCGGTTACCTGACGCGGTTGTGTCGCGCACCCACTGATGGTCGCTACACACAGCAGGGCAAGTAATAGTCGCCGAGTTACTACTTTATAATACATCCCATTTTGAACAGTTTGCATAAGTACATTTAACCACATCATTACTCGTTTTTTCGATATTTTTTAAAAATGCAGTAAAACATCGAGAACAATCAGCCTAGCGTCGCGCAGCGGTTATCCATGCTGATTGATACTTTTCAGACCTGCGCCCAATATGATTAACAAACTTAATGACGTTCTAAATACTGGAATTAGGTGCTTCTAAGCAGTATAATCCGCCGACATTTCGTTTGAGGAGCGTTGCAACGAGGGGTTTCCCCGTCAGGCTCAAGCGTAAAGATTCGATCAACGACGCTCATTTTTCATTAACTTTTTACTAAGCGGAGATGAAAGATGAGTGCAAATCCATCTATTCCTGAATTCACTGACTACCTAGTCAAAGACATCAACCTGGCTGATTTCGGTCGCAAAGAAATTGCAATTGCCGAGACGGAAATGCCTGGATTGATCTCGATCCGAGAAGAATATCGTGCTGAGCAGCCATTAAAAGGCGCCAAAATTGCCGGCTCGCTGCACATGACAATTCAAACGGCGGTTTTAATCGAAACCTTGGTCGCCTTAGGTGCCGAAGTACGTTGGGCATCTTGTAATATCTACTCAACGCAAGATCACGCGGCGTCGGCCATCGCTGCGCAGAACATTCCTGTGTTTGCTTTCAAAGGTGAAAACCTGGATGAGTATTGGGAATACACACATCAAATCATGAGCTGGGAAGGCGACACTGGTCCTAACATGATTCTGGATGATGGTGGCGATGCCACCATGTTATTGATTCTTGGGTCAAAAGCCGAAAAAGACATTTCTTTATTGGACAACCCGGGCAGTGAAGAAGAAATTTGCTTGTTCAACTCGATCAAGAAAACTCTGGCCACCGATAATACTTGGTATTCTCGTCGTTTAGCGGGCGTGCAAGGGGTGACCGAAGAGACCACCACCGGCGTAGCGCGTTTGTATAAAATGGTGGAAGACGGTGAATTGCCATTCCCAGCCATTAACGTCAACGATTCGGTTACTAAATCTAAGTTCGATAATTTGTACGGCTGCCGTGAATCGTTAGTTGATTCCATTAAGCGCGCCACCGATGTAATGATCGCTGGCAAGACCGCCGTGGTTTGTGGCTACGGCGACGTTGGCAAAGGCTCAGCGGCTTCTTTACGTGGCCTAGGCGCCATCGTAAAAATCACCGAAATCGACCCTATCTGCGCATTGCAAGCGGCTATGGAAGGTTATGAGGTGGTTACGCTAGAAGACGCCGTGGCGGATGCTGACATTTTCGTCACCACGACCGGCAACTACGACATCATTCGTCGTGAACACATGGCGGCCATGAAAGACCAAGCCATTGTTTGTAATATCGGCCACTTTGACAATGAAATTGACGTTGCAGGTTTAGAAGACCTGCAATGGGAAAACATCAAAGACCAAGTAGATCATGTAATCTTCCCCGATGGCAAACGCATTATTTTGCTAGCGCGCGGTCGTTTGGTTAACTTAGGTTGCGCCACAGGGCACCCAAGCTTTGTGATGTCTAACTCGTTTACTAACCAGACTTTGGCGCAAATTGAGCTTTGGAGCAAAGGTGACAACTATCAAAACGATGTTTACATTTTGCCCAAGCACTTAGACGAAAAAGTCGCTCGCTTACACCTTGAAAAGATTGGTGCCAAGTTAACGACCTTAACGAAAGAGCAAGCAGACTACATCAACGTCGCAGTAGAAGGCCCTTATAAGCAAGAGCACTATCGCTATTAACGTTGGCGCTATTAAATAGGCGTTATTAAGTTCGCGCTATTAAGTTATCGTTAGTAAATTCGCACCCGTATAGTACAGCGCTAATAGGCTAATGATACTTCGCTTTAGACAATATCTTCCTAGGTTTTAATTAAACCTGGGGAGATGTTGTATCAGTCATGTACAGCGACCAATCGTGCAAAAAGCGTGAGACATTGATCTTGACCCGCTATCGATATTGATCACTATGATCTTCGCAACATTTGCTTTTGCGATCGTAATAATGCCGGTGCTTGACCGTTCTAAATGTTGTATCAACAACCCTAATAACTATTAGGAAGTAATCATGAGTAGTAGTAACCCTGAATTGAGTTTTGAGTTCTTTCCGCCGCGTACGCCGCAAGGATTCGAAAATTTAATGGATGTACACGCTAACTTAGCCAAGTTTGGCCCGACGTTTTTCTCCGTGACCTACGGCGCTGGCGGCAGCACCCAAGATGGCACCTATGACGCCGTTAAATCGATTATCGATGCGGGGTCGAATGCGGCACCACACTTAACCTGCGTGGGTGCCTCGCGTGAATTGATTCGCGACACCATAGCATCGTACCTAGACATCGGCGTAGAGCGTATTGTGGTACTTCGCGGCGACCTTCCCAGTGGTATGGTTGAACGCGGCTACTTTAAATACGCAGAAGACCTAGTAAGATTCATTCGTGAAGAGTACGGTGATGATTTGCATTTAGAGGTCGCTGCATACCCAGATTTTCATCCAGAGTCGGCTAGCCCCCTCACTGACTTGCAATATTTAAAGCGCAAGTTTGATGCCGGTGCCAATTCTGGTATTACCCAATATTTTTATAATGCCGATAGTTATTTTGCCTTTGTCGACGAAGCGCAACGCATGGGCATTAATCAACCCATCGTGCCTGGCATTATGCCGATCACCAATTATGCAACCCTAGTGCGCTTTTCAGATGCCTGCGGAGCAGAGTTGCCACGTTGGATTCGCGCTCGTTTAGAACAATATCAGAACGACGAAGCCTCACTTAAGGCTTTCGGTATCGATGTGGTAACACATTTATGCCTTGATCTTTTAGATAACCAAGTGCCTGGCATACACTTTTACGCCTTGAATAAGGTCGAGCCGGTTTCGCAAATTTGCAAAAACTTAGGCATACAGGAGCAGTAGCATGAGCGTGCGCAATACTTTGCAAACTTTGATGGCTGAGCGAATTCTAATTCTCGATGGCGCAATGGGCACCATGATTCAACGCCATCAGTTAGAGGAAGAAGATTACCGTGGCGAGCGCTTTGCTGATTGGGAGTCGCCGCTCAAAGGCATGAATGATCTGCTCGTGTTGACACAGCCAGAACTTATTGCGGGCATACATAGAGAGTACCTTGAAGCCGGCGCCGACATTATTGAGACGAATAATTTTAACGCCACGCCCAGTGACTTAGTACGCTATGGCTTGCAAGACTACGCTCACGAGATAAACGTCGCCGCAGCGAAACTGGCCAAGCAAAGCGCGCAAGAATTGTCGACCCCAGACAAGCCGCGTTTTGTCGCGGGTGTACTCGGGCCAAACCAGAAAACAGCGTCTGTTTCGGTAGACGTAAACGACCCTGGTGCGCGTGCCATAACCTTTGATGAGTTAGTCGCCGATTATGTGATTGCAACTCGCGGGCTTATTGAAGGCGGCGTGGATATTATTCTGATTGAAACGGTGTTCGATACCTTAAACGCAAAGGCAGCGGTTTTTGCGGTTAAAACCGTCTTTGATGAAGACGATATCGAACTGCCTATTATGATTTCTGGCACCATCACAGATGCCTCAGGCCGAACCTTAACAGGCCAAGTGACCGAAGCGTTTTACAACAGTCTGCGCCACGCCAAGCCGTTAACCATTGGATTGAACTGTGCCTTAGGGCCGGATGATTTACGACAGTACGTGGCCGAGTTATCACGCGTGTCAGAAGTCTGTGTGTCCGCGCACCCAAATGCTGGCTTACCCAACGAACTAGGCGAGTATGATTTAGACCCAGAAGATATGGCAAGCCATATTATCGAGTGGGCTGACAGCGGCTTTCTTAATATCGTAGGTGGATGTTGTGGTTCATCGCCGGATCATATTAAAGCCATAGCCAAGGGTGTCGAAGACAAAGCACCCAGAGCGCACTAAGCAAGTACGAAAATTGAGCCATTTAGAGCTGATAAGCAATACCGCAGGCTAACTATTCCTGCCAAGCAATACGAGAATAAGCATGACAAACCAAGTTTCTATGCGTCTTTCTGGCTTAGAGCCATTTAATATTAGTGATGAAACGCTGTTCGTGAACGTGGGCGAACGCACCAATGTTACGGGTTCGGCGAAATTCAAAAAACTGATCAAAGAAGAAGATTACGAGGCCGCACTTGAGGTTGCAAGGCAGCAGGTCGAAGCGGGCGCACAAATCATTGATGTGAACATGGATGAAGGCTTGATCGACGCTGAAAAAGTCATGGTCACCTTCCTCAATCTAATGGCATCTGAACCGGATATTTCTCGTGTGCCGGTAATGATTGATTCTTCAAAGTGGGAGGTCATCGAAGCCGGATTAAAATGCCTGCAAGGCAAGGGCATAGTGAATTCAATTTCGCTGAAAGAGGGCGAAGAAAAGTTCATTGAACAAGCCAAATTAGTACAACGCTATGGCGCAGCCGTGATCGTGATGGCGTTTGATGAAGTCGGCCAGGCTGACACCAAAGAACGCAAAGTAGAGATATGTACACGCGCCTACAATATTCTTACCAAGCAAGTTGGGTTCGCACCTGAAGATATTATTTTTGACCCCAATATTTTTGCGATTGCCACGGGTATTGATGAACACAACAACTATGCTGTGGATTTTATTGAAGCCACTCGCGAGATAAAGCGCACGCTACCCCACGCTAAGGTCTCGGGTGGCGTGTCCAATGTGTCTTTTTCATTTCGTGGCAACAACCCTGTGCGCGAAGCAATTCACTCAGTATTTTTGTATTACGCCATTCAAGCCGGCATGGACATGGGCATTGTTAATGCCGGCCAATTGGCGATCTATGAGGATTTACCGAAAGAGTTACGAGACAAAGTTGAAGCGGTGGTTCTGAATACCACCGATACCGCCACCGAAGACTTGCTGGCGATTGCCGAAAACTATCGAGGCGATGGCAAAGCCGTCGACAACAAGCAGGATCAGGAATGGCGAAGCTGGGAAGTTAATAAGCGATTAGCGCATGCATTGGTAAAAGGCATCACCGAATTTATCGAAGAAGATACCGAACAGGCGCGCCTAGCCGCAGACAAACCACTGCACGTAATTGAAGGCCCCTTAATGGATGGTATGAACATCGTTGGCGACCTGTTTGGTTCAGGCAAAATGTTCCTACCTCAGGTGGTGAAATCAGCTCGCGTCATGAAGAAAGCGGTCGCTTACTTAATGCCTTTTATTGAAGACGAAAAAGAGGCCGGCGCGAACGATAGCAACGGTCGAATTTTGATGGCAACGGTGAAAGGCGACGTTCACGACATCGGCAAGAACATCGTCGGAGTGGTACTGCAATGCAATAACTTCGAAGTCATTGATCTGGGTGTGATGGTACCCGCCGAAAAAATTCTAAAAGAAGCCATTGCAAATGATTGCGACATTATCGGCTTATCCGGTTTGATTACGCCATCTTTAGATGAAATGGTGCATGTCTCCAAAGAGATGGAACGCCAAGATGTGTCAATGCCATTGATGATTGGCGGCGCGACAACTTCTAAGGTACACACGGCATTAAAGATCGAACCGAATTTCTTACAAGACCAAGTAGTACACGTTGCCGATGCCTCAAGAGCGGTAGGCGTCGCGCAAAATTTGATGTCGCAAGATAATAAATCGGGTTTTGTCGACGAGGTTAAAGATGAATACGATCGAATTAGAATTGAGCGGTCAAAACACACTAAAGTTCACCGAACATTAGAAATCAAAGAGGCGCGTGACAATAAGGTTGATATCGATTGGAGCAACTATAGTCCCGAGAAGCCAACGTTTATAGGCTTGAAAACCTTTGATGATTACGACTTAAGTGCGCTTGTCGAACGAATTGACTGGACACCTTTCTTTAGCGCTTGGGAGCTTGCCGGAAAGTACCCGCGTATTTTAGAAGACAAGGTTATTGGCGAAGAAGCTAAAAAGCTCTTAGCTGACGGCCAGGCGATGCTCAAAACTATAATCGACGAAAAATGGTTAGAAGCGCGCGGTGTGATTGGCTTTTTCCCTGCCAATAGCATTGGTGATGATATCGAAATCTATCACGACGAATCCCGCACCCAAGTAAGCCACGTCTTGCACAACTTGCGCCAGCAAGACAAAAAGAAAAATACGCAACCCAACTATTGTTTATCGGACTATATCGCTCCTAAAGAATCTAATGTCGCCGACTTTATGGGCGGCTTTGCAGTAACAACCGGCCATAAAATTGAAGCCAAGATTGCTGAGTTCGAGGCCGACAATGACGACTACCAATCAATCATGCTTAAGGTATTGGCCGACCGTTTAGCCGAAGCATTTGCCGAACATATGCATGAACGCGTACGTACCGAGTTTTGGGCATACGAAGTAAATGAAAATTTAAGCAACGAAGAGTTGATTAAAGAAAAGTATCGCGGCATTCGTCCAGCGCCCGGTTATCCAGCTTGCCCAGATCACACCGAAAAAAGCACGCTATGGGACATGCTGAAACCAGAAGAAAATGCCGGCATGACGATCACCGAAAGTTACGCGATGTTGCCCACCGCGGCTGTCAGCGGCTGGTATTTTGGCCACCCTGATGCGCGATACTTCTCGGTGACCCGTATTCAACAAGACCAAGTCATCGACTATGCCGAACGTAAAGGCATGGACATGATGAGTACCGAACGCTGGTTAGCGCCGATTCTCGGATACGACGTTTAGGCTATCAATATAGTGCATTAAGCAAGTCTTTTTGATATTTCCCCTCTTTGGGGTATTCCGTTAATCACACACCTCTCTATAATTCTAATTGTTGGTAGCACGGATGTTGCGTGAAGACGCAAGTTCAGTGTTTTACTGCTTACTGACGTTACTGTAAAAACGTGGAGTGACTAACATTTTGTTACGGCACTTCGATTACTTAGGGCGGAGATGGTTCAAAACGACACACTATTAGCGGGTAGTGTTCGTTTTAGACCCTAAGGTTTTTTGGCTCGTTATTGCTCATGGAGAGCTAGAGTCAGGTCGAGAACAGTTCGTCAGCAAGCACATGGATTGATCAAAGCAATGGGCGCAACCAACACAAAAGAGGGTACGCAGGTGGCGTGTTGGCATTTTTACCAACACGCCATTTGTTTTTTAAATGCTGATTAAGAGGCTAGCTCCCAAGAACATGCGGTTTACTGAAAAATTATTAGTGATTTAACCCAAGCAGTAGGCCAAACTGGTAAAATCAAAACCTGAAGTCGTAAATAAACCATGCCCAAATTCGGAGAAGTTATGAGTAACCGTCGTTTAAGCACAAGTCCTGTACTAATACTTGTACTAGCAGCGTGCATTGTGGCCAGTAGCCAGATATTCGCCGAAGAAAGCCGTGGCAAGCAGGTTTGTGAAAAACTCAAAAGCTGTACCTTAAAAACACTCGAACAACATGAGTTTCCTGAAAGAACAAAACAAGCCATCATTGTGAAGCTTGATCAATGTGCGACATCCTATGATCAAAAAGAACAAGCAATAATCAAAGCTGATTTAGTCGATGAGGCTAATGCGTGCGCTGATGAAATGATTGATATGCCCTGCACACAACTGATGACGCCAAATGCAGCCAATAACTCGCGAGCCTGCAAAACTTACCGCGAAGCATCAGTAAAAGCCGGCATCGAAGATTAATGTTGCTTGATGGTTTTCAAATATAGCTATGCTTTAAAACTAGGCTAGTTTTTCGAAATAGAGCCGAATAATCACATGACTGATAAAACACATCCGACAAAAAGCCCTTTACTAGAATTTCTCGACTGTGAAGCTCTGGATCTGAATTTGTATCGTGGCCAAAGCCGTGATCTTAAAACGGGGCAAGTGTACGGCGGCCAAGTTCTAGGGCAAGCAATCAAAGCCGCGTATAACACCATAGATGATAATCGTCATATTCATTCTGCGCATGCTTACTTTCTGACTCGCGGTGACGTCGGCGCACCCATCATTTATGAAGTGGATCGCAGCTTAGACGGCGGCAGTTTTTCTTCCAGACGCGTTGTGGCAATTCAACACGGGCGACAAATTTTTCATTTGTCTGCGTCATTTCAAAAACCCGAAGAAGGCTTAGACTTTTATCGGAAATGGGTGCCACCCATCGACGCCTTGCACGATGCCGTAGAAAAGATGATACCAGAAAGACACAACTTTCAGAGTGAATACTTCGACGTACACTATTTACCCAAAGATAGGCTCACCCGCGATGATTGCGTGCAGTATTGGATGAAAGCGAAACACGCCTTGCCTGACAACAAGGCTTGCCATAACTCCGTGCTCGCCTACATTTCTGATATGGGTCTATTGTTAGCCACCTTAGTTCCTCATGGGTTGGAGCAGGCAACCGAACCAAGAAAGCAAGCTCAGCAAGTGCTTTTGGCCACCATTGATCACGCCATTTGGTTTCACCGCCCGTTTAGAGCCGATGATTGGCTGTTTTATGAATGTCGTGTGCAATCCACCGGCAATGGGCGTGGCTACGCCACCGGCCGTATTTACGATCAACAAGGTTGCCTAGTCGCCTCTACCACCCAAGAAGGGTTACTACGACTCAAACGCGATAAGGCAAAGCGTAAAAGTTAACGATTAAAATACTCATAGCGCAGTAAACACCGTTAACGCCTGATGCTTTTTAGAAAAAAGCAATCAGATAAACGGCAATCATTCGGATAATCGGAAAGGATTTTGTATTGAATTTTGGGGTGACAGGCTCTGGAATAAGAGCATCTGCATCCTTAGCCATTCGCTACTGCGGATTCGAACATCATGCGCTGCGGCTGTTTCGAAAATAAAACGCCGTGGCGATTTCGAAAATAAAACGCTGTGGCTGTCTCGAAAATAAAACGCTGTGGCTGTCTCGAAAATAAAACGCTGTGGCTGTCTCGAAAATAAAAAGGCTCACTTGTTTTTATTTTGTTTGCGAGCCTTTTTATTCTCTTGAGTAGTGCTTTTAATGCACTGTCCTCACTCCTAGGCGACTTGGGCTTTGCCTCAGTCAAAAAGAAATTTACTGCATTAATGTCAATCTGTCTATGGTTTTATAACTTTTGGTTAGATTACCTATGAACGAAAGTTTTATCATAGACAAAATGACCAGTATTAGTGGTAATAACCCAGCGCGACTTGCCTTTTTGTACTCAACTCAGTTTAAGCCCTGAAGCACTCGCAAAATTGGGCTGTGCGGCTATAATACGTGCTTCATTTGGGCGGTCGAATTGGTCCGCTTTTTTATTGGGTGAACTGTGCCTCTTTCTACGCTAAATGCTCAGCCATAAATCACCCGAACCGCTAATAGATTTATCATGAGCGACATTCTTAGCTTTCAAGACATAATATTACGCCTGCAGCAATTTTGGGCCGACAATGGTTGCCTAATCATGCAACCGCTAGACACCGAAGTGGGCGCGGGTACTTTCCATACTCCAACCTTTCTCGGTGCCATCGGCCCAGAACCTTTGAGTGCCGCCTACGTGCAGCCATGCAGACGCCCCACCGACGGCCGCTACGGTGAGAACCCGAATCGCTTACAACACTACTTTCAATACCAAGTAGTATTAAAACCCTCGCCCGACAATATTCAAGAACTGTATCTTGAATCATTAAAACAATTGGGCATCGACATGTTGAGTGATGATATCCGATTCGTTGAAGATAACTGGGAATCTCCAACCATTGGCGCTTGGGGCTTGGGTTGGGAAGTTTGGCTAAACGGCATGGAAGTAACCCAATTCACCTATTTTCAGCAAGTCGGCGGCCTTGACTGCCGGCCTGTGACCGGTGAAATAACCTACGGGCTTGAACGAATCGCCATGTACCTGCAAGGTGTGGACAGTATCTATGACCTTAAATGGACGGATGGTTTTACTTATGGCGATATTTATCATCAAAACGAAGTAGAGCAGTCAGCTTATAATTTCGAACACGCGAATGTCGAAGAGTTATTTCATTCGTTCAATGCCTGCGAAGCTGAAGCCAAGCATTGTCTAGAACAAAATCTGCCCTTACCGGCCTACGAAAAAATGGTGAAAGCGTCACACAGCTTCAATATGCTTGATGCTCGGCACGCCATTAGCGTAACTGAACGTGCCCGATATATTGGGCGCATTCGGACATTGGCGAAGGGCGTAGCGCAGTCTTATTACGAAACTCGAGAAGCTCTTGGTTTCCCGCGCGGTAAAGACCTTGTCGATCAAGACAAGTCGTCGGTTTAAGGAGCGAACGCATGACTACAAATACCTTACTGATCGAACTTGGTACTGAAGAACTGCCGCCTAAGGCGCTTAAGAACCTGAGTAATGCGTTCACCAAAGAGCTTGTGTCTGGTTTATTAGAAGCCGGCTTGGTGGATAAAACCAATGCTGAACTAGCACAACCCTATGCATCTCCGCGGCGCTTGGCTATTACGGTGCCGAACGTTGCCTCCGCACAAGCTGACCAAACCGTTGAGCGTCGCGGCCCAGCCGTGCAAGCCGCCTTTAAAGAAGATGGCGAAGCCACGCCAGCAGCCATGGGCTTTGCTAAGTCTTGTGGTGTTGAAGTGGCTGACCTACAACGCCTTAAAACCGACAAAGGTGAATGGCTCAGCTTTACACTTGAAGAGCAAGGCAAGAGCCTAGAAACATTAATACAGGGCATCATCGACCTGGCCACTAAACGCTTGCCTATTCCTAAACGCATGCGTTGGGGGGCCGGCGACGCTGAATTTGTTAGACCCGTAAAATGGCTAATAGTGCTGCATGGTAGTACACCGGTGCCGGCCACTGCTCTGGATGTAGCTTCGTCGACCACATCACGTGGACACCGCTTTCACAGCGATGGCGAAATAACCATTAATAGTGCTGACAGCTATGAGCAGCAATTATTAGAAGAAGGCCATGTCATTGCAGACTTTAGTAAGCGCCAGGCGATGATATTAGAGCAGGTTAATGCCAGTGCAAAAGAACTCGGCGGCACAATAGAAACAGATCAAGCCTTACTGGATGAAGTAACCGGTTTGGTTGAATACCCAAGCCCGATTGTTGGCAATTTTGATAAGAGCTTTCTAGAGGTTCCTCAAGAGTGCTTGGTGTCTTCGATGCGAGATCATCAGAAATACTTTCATATTGTTGATGCTGAAAATAACCTGCTGCCGCACTTTATTACACTAAGCAATATAGAAAGTAAGAATCCGGCACAAGTTCAATCGGGTAACGAAAAAGTACTACGGGCTCGGCTTTCGGATGCGCAATTCTTTTGGGAAACCGATCAAAAAAGCACGCTAGAGTCGCGCATAGATCGCCTTGGCAATGTCCTTTTCCACGCCAAGCTGGGTAGCTTGCTGGATCGCACTAAGCGCATCGAAACCTTAGCGGGTCAGTTCGCAGAAATGATGCAGGCCGATGTGAAGATTGCACAAAGAGGCGCTTTACTAGCTAAAGCCGACCTTGTATCAGACATGGTTGGCGAATTCGATTACCTACAAGGTGTAATGGGGCACTATTATGCAGACCGTGAGGGCGAAGACGCCATCGTCGGCGAATGCATTGAGCAACATTACTGGCCCAAATTTGCGGGTGACAATTTACCGGTTTCAAACGAAGCACAAGCCGTCGCATTGGCCGATAAAGTAGACAGCTTCGTTGGTTTATTCGGTGCCGGTGAAATCCCCACCGGAGACAAAGACCCTTATGCCTTACGACGCGCGGCACTTAGCATTTTAAGAATTTTAATCGAGCGCAATCATGGTTTCTCTTTGGCTGAATTAGTTTCAATGAGCGCTAAGGTTTACTCTGATGCACAAAGCTTTGAAGTCGATGCGCAACAACAGCAAGATATTGTGGCCTTCATTCGTGGTCGCCTCACTGCATTTTATCAAGTTCAAGAAATCGCCACTAAGACGATCAACGCCGTCATGGCATGCGAACCTGACAGCCCGTTGGATTTCGATCAACGCGTAAAAGCCGTGCACGCTTTCAGCAGCACCCCCGAAGCCGCAGACCTGGCGGCGGCCAATAAGAGAATCAGCAACATTCTTAAAAAGCAGCAATCTGAGGGCTCTTTGCTGGCTGAAGGCTCCTCACAAGCTGAAGGCTCTTTACAAGTTAATCAAGAGACATTTAGTGAAGAGGCCGAGCGAGCGTTGTTTACCGCCATTACCAGTATCGAAACTGATTGCATCGCATTATTCGAAACCGGCGACTATCAACAAGGCTTGGCTAAGCTTGCCACTTTGCGTACACCGGTCGATCAATTTTTTGAAGATGTCATGGTTATGTCCGATAACGAGGCTGAAAAAAACAATCGTCTCGCGCTACTAAAACGCATGCAAGGCTTATTTTTACGAGTGGCCGATATAGCCCTGCTAGGCTAGCCACCAGCCTTAGAGCCCACCATGCCTAAACAATTAGTCATATTAGATCGCGACGGTGTTATCAATCGTGATTCTGACGAGTTTATCAAGTCACCTGAGGAATGGATTCCCATTAAGGGCAGCCTTGAGGCCATCGCACGACTCAGCCAAGCCGGCTATGAAGTAGTGGTACTCACCAACCAGTCTGGCATTGGGCGCGGTTTATTAAGCGCCGATAAGCTGGGCAAAATTCACGGCAAAATGATCGAGCACCTACGGCAACTGGGTGGTTACATTCAAACCATTTTATTTTGTCCACACCACCCCGACGACAACTGTCTGTGTCGTAAACCATTGCCCGGCCTCTATACTGAATTGGGTTCGCATTTCAGCAGCAGCTTCAATGGGGTGTTTTCAGTGGGCGATTCAATTCGTGACCTGCAGGCGGCCAAAGCGGCAGGCGCCAAGCCGGTATTAGTAAAAACCGGCAATGGCAAAAAGTCTCTCAAGAAAATCGGCCAACAACCCGAACTTGAACTGGATAGCACACCGGTATTTGATAATCTCTCCAGCTTTGTCGACGCCTTATTGGCCAACGACATTTAGCCAGATACCCTAGCAAGCCACCTTCCTAAGTATGATTTATCTGCGCTCAATTTTGTTCTATCTCGGCCAAGCCTTATCGGTAATTCCGTTTTTCGTGATCTCAATTTTTGCACTCGCGTTTAAACCAACCACGCGATCTAAAATTATCGCCGGCTGGGCTAGGTTTGTAACGGTTTGGCTAAGATGGGTATGCGGTTTAAGCCATGTCACCGAAGGCATGGAGCACATACCAGATGAGCCCTGTATTTTTGCCTGCGCTCACTCTTCCACTTGGGAGACCATCGCCACTCAAACCTTTTTACCACCATTGGCTTGGGTGCTCAAAAAAGAGTTATTAAACATTCCGCTGTTTGGGCTTGGCCTACGCGCCACTGGGCCAATTGCCATTGATCGTAGCGACAGTAAAAACGCCTTAGATCAAGTCATCGATCAAGGCATCGAGAAGTTTAAAGAAAATCGCTACGTGCTCATCTTCCCAGAAGGTACTCGTGCGCCCTGGGGCAAACCCAGCCACTATAAAAAAGGCGCCGCAAAGCTCGCCATTGCCGCCAACAAACAGATTGTGCCAGTAGCCCACAACGCCGGGGCATTTTGGTCTAGAGACAGCTTTTGGATCAAGCCAGGTCAAATTCGTTGTGTGTTCGGCGAACCAATATCGGTGGAAGGCAAAACCGACACAGAGTTAACACGCCAAATTCGACAATGGATTCTTGCGCAAGAATTCGACGAAAAATAGCTCGCTAAGTGGCATTAACTTTTGCGGTTATGGCCCTCTTGCTGCAAAACTCGTGTTATAAAAGCGGTAATCTTCTAACGCAATAGCCAACCTTTTTCATAAGCACGAGCCACACGCATGAGTAAACTGATCCCTACCACTGCCGAAGATGCTGAAAACGCCGAACCCGTAATACTGAATGAAGCCACGGATTTGAACCAACAAATCCCGACGTTTGCTGATCTACTGCCAGAGCAAGCCCAACCCTATTGGGAATTCGTACAGCAATATCCATTGGCCGAAGCGGCGATTATTTTTACACTGTTTTGGACAGCGGCTTATTTATTAAAGCACTACGCAATCTCGCTATTTCATCGCCTCACCCGACATACTAAGAGCGACTTAGACGATGAGATAATCTCCGCGTTACGCCCGATGGTGTTCTCCGTGGTTATCTGGTTCGGTGTGATTGTGGCAACCAAATCAGCTGGTTTTATTGAAGGAGCTCTGCAATATATCGCGCCGTTTGCCTCTAGCATGATTGTGCTTAGTCTATTACGGGCATCCTTGAAAATCAGCGGGCTGATAATCTCCGCCTTGTCGCATGACGAAGCGCATTTTAAAGCCTTCGATGTGCGCACCGAACCTTTGATCGTGATTAGCAGCAAAATCATACTGCTGGTAATTGGTGCTTATATAACCCTGCTTATCTGGGGTATTAATCCAGTTGGCTTATTAGCCTCAGCGGGCATAGTCGGTATCGCGGTGGGTTTTGCCGCTAAAGACACCTTGGCCAATCTGTTTTCCGGCGTATTCATTCTGGCCGACCGGCCCTACAAACTCGGTGATTACGTCAATCTAGACGGCGGTGAACGTGGCAAAGTCACGCACATTGGCATTCGCAGCACACGTATTCTAACCAACGACGATATCGAAGTAACCATTCCCAATGGCGTGATCGGTAATGGCAAAGTGGTTAACGAGAGTGGTGGCTCACATCACAAAATGCGCATTCGACTGAACGTTCAATGCGCGTATGACGCTGATCTAGACTGCGTTGAAGAAGTGCTGGCTAAGCTCGCATTAGAGCATCCAGAGATTTGTTCCTACCCAGCGCCACGAGTACGTGTACGAAGCTTCGGTGACAGCGGCATAAATCTTCAACTAATGGGCTGGATTGAAGAACCCAAAGACCGAGGGCGCATCACCCACTTACTCTATAAAAACATACACAGCACATTTAAAGAACTCGATCTGGAAATCCCTTACCCAAAACGAGACGTGTATTTATCACAACAAAACTAATGTCGGCCTCTGCACCTA
Organism: uncultured Gammaproteobacteria bacterium; assembly: GCA_964516915.1. Taxonomy (GTDB): domain Bacteria; phylum Pseudomonadota; class Gammaproteobacteria; order Arenicellales; family Arenicellaceae; genus Arenicella. Next base: position 133,581 of record CAZEXS010000001.1, on the reverse strand, counting down.
ACGACTGATATTTGTCCTAAACAGCCGTTCTAATTAATTCGGCTTAACATTATTACTAAAAGATTCAAGACTAAACACCCTTAAGTTTGATCTATATATCTTTGATACTCAGCCAGTATCTCATGCCCAAAATCAACCCAGCCTAAAGCACTAAAGGCTATTGGGCGAACTGAAAACACTTTATCCATAGCGCCTTTTACATCGTAGCCTTCAAACTCAATGAGGTAAGCGGCCAACACCATGCCTGTTCTATCTTTGCCTGAGCGACAATGAACTAGCACTGGACCGTTTTGTAAGTTCATTCGAATAAACTTCATTGCTTTCGGGAGATTTTCTAAGCAATATTCCTTATCGCCGTTTCTAGGCGGCGCGTTAGGCGACATCGGTCTGTTGGCGTATTGCATTCCTAAACTAGAAATTACATCCTCATGCACGGCTTCTCCATCATTTACCGATAAAACTGCTGAAAACCCATGAAGTTCAATTGTTTGTAAATCCCACGGATCCAAATTTGGACCTGAACGGCCAGCAATAACACTTTCTTTAAGCCAGAAAACATGTTCCATTCAAGGTCTCAAATATCTATCTGCGAAGCAAGTTCGTGCCTTAAAAGCACACCAACTAAACGCAGCAGATAGCCCCATTATTTTTCCCTCATAACCAGACCAGGCCTTTATAGGGTTTCTCTTTTAACGATAAAAGGCGACTCTCTAAATCACCTGCATGGATTTCTAATTTATGTCCATTCGGGTCAAGTATATAGACAGAATCCCCTTCACTTGAATTCTCTTGCCACTGAATAAGCCTTAATTTTGACACTAAATTACTCATATCCAAAAAGTAAGCTTTTTCTACGCTCAGAGCAATATGTGAATAGTCTCGACTCCTATCTACATTACCCAAAGCCAAACACAACCATAACTCACTTAATGATAGATAAGCACCAGTGTCCCACTTAACTTTAGCGACGAATCCTAGTCTTGTATAAAAATTGATAGACTCTTCAAGGTCACGTACTGAAAGTGTTATGTGATTTAGCCCGGTTAACAAACTGTATTCTCAATAAAGGTAGCAGCGAATTTTGATCGTAAACATATTGATATAAGTCCTAGATAATCAAGTCGTAGGTATGTCGGCTTTGAGTATCTCAGAGACAATTGTCTAATTCAAACTACAATTGGTCAAAGGCTCAGCCTTGCTCGAAACAACCTTTCAAGTTGGTTGTGCTCTCGCCCAAGTATTCCGAATTAAAGAGTCGATAATGAAGCCTTTCAAGTTTCACATACACTTAGAATACTTAAACGGAATTATGCTCGTTAATTGTTAATGACTCGGTTTATTGCTATTTTCAATTGATACCAGAACTCCTTTGGTTCGTTGCAACGAGGAAAAATTGAAATGAAAGCATTTGTATTCTCAAAGCTCATTGGCTTGCTATCTTTATTGACGCTTCATTTTTTGTCTACTGTAGCGATAGCCTCAGAAGCTTCTGTGGAGGTAAATGTTTTAAACTATGTGCGTGCTAAGACCGCCATTCACTTCGACCGGGTTTTATCACGCAGCGGCGGCGTCAACAAATGGAGTCACACACGTGAACCGCTCCCGCTGAACCAGCAACGAGTGAGGCGAATGAACCGGGATACACTTTACAGCTCGGCGGTGGTCAACATCAGTAAGGGCGCGACGGTTTGGTTACCAGATGCCGGAGATAGGTATATGTCGGCGACGGCAGTGAATCAGGATCACTACATTAACGGAATGTTCCACCGCCCTGGTAGGCATGATTTGACAACCAAACAGTTTGATACTTCGTATGTACTCCTGACCGTGCGAATACTTGTGGATGCCTCCGATCCGCAAGACATACAAAACGCCAACGCGCTACAAGATCAACTTCGTATTGAAAGTGCCTCTGATGAGCCGTATGAGCAGCTAAATTATGACTCTGAAAGCCTACAGTCAACGACCAAATCATTAATCAAGTTGGCCGCCGGGCTACCTGACGTAAAGAACACATTCGGCAAAAAGCACCAAGTCGATAAAGTCCGCCATCTACTGGCAACGGCGTATGGTTGGGGAGGCTTGCCAGAGAGCGAAGTTATGTACATCAACGTGGAGCCAGATTTGCCAGTCGGGGCCTATTCGCTTTCAGTAACGGATGTGCCCGTCGATGGGTTCTGGTCGATCAGTGTCTATAACAAAGACGGGTTCTTTGAGGAGAACGAATATGATTCTTACAGCGTCAATAACCTGACGGCAGTAAAGAACAAGGATGGAACTTACCGAATCCACTTTGGCGGCGATTCAAGCAAAGAAAATTTCCTTCCAATTACCGAAGGGTGGAACTACGTTGTGAGACTGTATCGCCCAAGAGCCAATATCCTTGATGGTAATTGGAAGTTCCCTACCATCGGGAACTGAAGGCACCGTAACTTGGGGTGTAAAGAGACCGTTCGTCGGTTTTGACTACCATAAAACGTCTGAGTTATGCTTTGTTCAATTAAAAATCAACATCCCGGCCAATACAGTAGTTGCCTGTAATTATGAAAGAGTCGAAGATCAACATATTATGTCTTAACTGTGGAGCGAGTCTATTAGGTAAGTATTGTGCAGAATGCGGCCAAGCCTCCGTCACGGGACGTATGTTGTTCAGTCGCCTTTTTACCCAGGACTTTCTTTCAAACATATTCAACTTGGATCGCGGCTTTTTTCGATCATGTATTGATCTAATTGTTCGACCGGGCGAGTTAGTTAAAAATTATCTCGCTGGCCAACGAAAATCCTATTTTCATTTTGCTGGCTTACTGCTCATTTTGCTGACACTCGACGCATTGCTTTTGGGCATTGCAGTCAACTCAGAGTTCACTTTGATTGCCCAAGAACTAGATTCCAGTTCCGACGACTCAATCAGCCTAACTGGGTATGAGCGTATGTATAGTTTTTATAAATTCATACTTGCTTTAATGACACCAATTCTCGCCTTGATTCCATACCTATTACTTCGAAATCTCGGCTACTTTTATTCCGAGCACGTTGTTATAGCTTGGTTCTATCTCGCAACTGGCGCACTAGTATCGATCCTCGTTAGAATTATGGGGGCTTTACCACTGAGCACCGAGCTTTATCAAGCCGTTTCGCCCGTTCTCGCAATGTTAGCCGCTATCCTTACTCTGCGCTTTTATTGGAAATTATCCGTCTACGCGAACTATAAAACTTGGTCGCGTACTTTACGCGTAGGTGTTTCAAGCCTAGCGAACATATTAATTTCTAGCTCAGTGCCGATACTGATAACATGGATACTTTCTAATTATTAAAAGTTTAATTACTGAAAAGAGAGATGTTTATCGGATCAGGTAACTCAATTTTTACTACTGATTTCGTCACTCGAAAGAAAAGGGAGAAAGGAAAATACGAAGAATTGAATAATCGTATTCAGAGAGGTTCAAACCCAGTATCAGGTGGCTCACGGATAAAAACCAGTAGTTCACAAAATCGCCTCATCATTGCAATACTTGCTTTCTCGGACACACCGCGGCGAAGTTAAGCAACACAACTGGCCTAATTTTCTTTCTTTGTCACCGGACCTTTATCCAATGTAAAACGACCGCTCTGATTTATCTATGGCCGTCCAAACACATAAGTCTACGCGCCAAGCAAACTCTGCCCACACACTCTGATTACGTTTCCTGATAAGCCGGAAGAAGCCGGGCTTGCTAACCAGCTAATTGTTTCAGCCACATCCACTGGCAAGCCACCTTGGCTTAATGAGTTTAATCGACGGCCTGCTTCTCGAACCGCGAAGGGCATTTTGGCGGTCATTTCCGTTTCGATAAAGCCGGGTGCTACGGCGTTAATGGTGATGTCTTTGGATGCATAAACTTCACGATAGGCTTCGACCATGCCAATTACGCCGGCCTTTGAATAGGCGTAATTGGTTTGACCACGATTACCGGCAATGCCTGAAATAGAAGACACACATACAATCCGCCCGCCGGGCTTTATGCCACCTGATGTGACCAGTGCTTGATTTATATTTTGCTGACAAACAAGATTAACCGTGACCACCTTCGACCATGCCTCAGGGGTCATTTTCGCGATGGTTTTGTCTTTGGTGATTCCCGCATTGTGAATGACAATGTCCCAGCCACCATCTTGAGCCGCGTGATCAACCAAACGTTGCGCGGCTTGGTCGTCGCTGAGATCTAAGCAGATCGCACTGCCGTTCAGTTGCTTGGCGAGCACTTCCAACGCAGCTTGCGCTTGGGGTATATCTAAGCAGACCACATGCGCGCCATCTCTTGCCATAACCTGTGCTATTGCCAAACCAATGCCCTGCGAAGCGCCGGTCACCAGCACTCTTTTACGATCGCCTTTTGCTGAAAAAGGTAAAGACCAATCCACGTCTTCATAGGGTTGATCCGTAACAGACACTCGAACAACCTGCGCAGAAACGTAGGCTGATTGAGCCGACAGTAAAAAGCGCAGGGTTGACTCCATATTAGGCTCAGCCCCTTCATCTACGTAAACCAATTGCGCGGTTATGCCCTTTCTAAGCTCTTTAGCCAAGGAACGCACAAAGCCCTCAAGCGCTCGTTGCGCGACCGCCTGCTGTGGGTCGGCACATAGCTTTGGAGTCCTGGCTATGATGATTATCCGCCCATGAGGTAACACCGACCGAACCATTGAGTTGAAAAATTCATACAACTCTGCGGTATTGTCTAGCGTTAGTTGCGTTGCATCGAAAACCAATGCATTGACTTGCTTAGATTCTATGGCTTGCGCTACTTCAGTGGCTTGCGCTAGAACGGTAACGTCCATTTGCTTCAGCATGGCTGTTAGCGCCGTTGACATAAGACCACCCGCCTTACCGGCCGAGCCAATCGCCACTTGTGTATTAACGGAGTGACCGTGGCGACGTAGCTTTTGCGGCTGCGGTAAACCGAGCATGGACGTTAGCTTACCGCCGAATTTTGTATTTGAAAATTTTAAATAGCCATCGCTCATGGGTCTTTTTCTGAAACACTAACTGGCGTTATAAGCCGCTAAAAATTCAGAAAAGCTCTGTGTGTCGGCCTGTTCAAGTGCCGTTTGTGCGGCCACCGATGCTGCCGACTGTTTCTCTAGCTCTTTCTCAAAATCAGTATCGACAGCCACGCTGGCAAAATGCTTTTTGTGAATCTCGGCTTGTCGGTGCGCCAAATCGATAAAGTCTTGGCCGGCATTAATGGCTTGCATAACTTGGCCAGACGGAGTCAATGATGGGTCTTCAACTTTGGCTTGCTGTGCGTGAACGGCCGATGTGTATTCAAAGCTGTCGTGCGCCTGATCTAGCAATTTAGCCGTTTTCATAATGTCGCCTAAGAGGTCTTCAGCGGCTTTACTAAACAGTACCTGCTCGCCATCTTGCTCCAGCGTTAGGCTTGGGTCTCGGCCACGCAGAATAACGTTGGTTTGATTACTACGAATTTCTTGGCAACGGGTATTGCTGCTTTGCGGGCATTGTGAAAACAAACAATGCAGTAAAAACGCATCCATAAAGCGCATTTGCTGTGCACTGATGCCTTCGGCAATGAATGGATTGATGTCTAAAATTCGCACCTCTATGTATTCAACTCCGCGCTCGTTCAAAGCGGCAATGGGCTTTTCCCCTGACTTAGTGACGCGTTTAGGGCGAATATCGCTGTAATACTCATTTTCAATCTGCAGTACATTGGTATTGAGTTGAATGTACTTGTCACCCTGCTTGGTGCCGATCTCTTCATACGGTGGATACGTTTGTTGCATGGCTTTAGCCAAGGTCGTAACGTAATCATTAAGCGAGTTATATGAAATATCTAGGGCTTCTTGCGCGCTGTTCTGATAGCCCAAATCACTCATTCGCAAGGATGTTGCGTAAGGTAGACCATAGGTTTTATCTGAAAATTTTTCGAGGCTGTGGCCCGGGTGCCCTTCAAGAAAGCTTGCATCTAAGACCGGCGATGCGCCGAATAAATAATGCAAGATCCATGAATAGCGCCGAAAGTTTCGAATCAAAGAAAAGTAGTGCGCCGACTTAAACTCTTGCAAACCCGTACCGTCGCCTTTTTTACCTTCACCATGTTCTGCCACAAACTTAGTTCTATAAGCTTGCCAGAAATCATCTGGCAATGAAAAATTATAGTGAATACCGGCAATGGCTTGCATCACGCGACCATATCTCACCCCCAGACCTTGCCTATAAACATGCTTAAGCGTGCCGATATTTGACTCACCATATCGCGCAATCGGTATACTTTTTTCACCGTCAATTCGACACGGCATACTGGTCGGCCAGACCAGCTGATCATCCATGTTTTTAAGCGTGAACTGATGCAAGCCCTGTAAGTATTGAACCGTTTCGTCAATATTGGTTTGCTTAGGCGTAATGAACTCAAGCAAGGCCTCAGAGTAATCGGTGGTGATGCTGTCGTGCGTGAGTGTGCGGCCCAATGCTTGCGGGTGTTCGTCTTGCGCAATTCCTGAACAGGGTTTTACGCGCAGGCCTTCCTTTTCGACGCCTCGACCGATTTCACGTAACAGGGGTATAAGTTCATCGCTAATCAGGGATAAGCTAGACGTACATTCTGAATGGAGCATGATTAAAAAATCTCGGCCGTCGCGTTACCGTGTGCGCTATTAATATATGTAAATCTAATAGCCTGAAGTACAAGGACGGCGGTTTATCTGGTGGCTGCTATTCAGACACCGCTTTATGTCAAATTTGCTTGGTGAATCCTACCAGAAACTAGCGCTCAATTAATGAATTTGATGAAATAACAAGCAAAACTAATCAACCGATTTTGCGATTGCACTAACCCGTTTTTTATATTGCTTAAGCATTAGTTTATTAAGTACGTTAGGAAACAAACGCTTGATCCACAAGGCGTGCATTTCCATGCCTGTGCCGACCGGTATCTCTGCTTTTTTCTTGCTTAAGCCAGCAATTACCACCTCAGCACAAGCGTCGGCACTCATACCTTCGGTTATATCGCGATCTGCACCGTTAAATTTACTACCGTCACCGGCCACCGCATTGGCTGAAACATTGGTATGAATAAAACCCGGCACTATGGTGCTCACGGTAATATTGTTGTGCGCTACTTCAGCGCGAAGTGCATCGAAAAACCCCATAACCGCGTGCTTAGCGGCACAATAGCCAGTTCGAAAAGGCACGCCCATTTTACCGGCTACGGATGCGGTTACCGCGATATGACCCGAACCTTGTTCGACCATAATTGGTAACACTTGCTTGGTTAGTGCAATTTGCCCAAATACATCCACTTCAAAAAGTAATCTGTAGGTTTGCATATCGGTTTCCAATGCAGTGGATCGTTGTGAGATTCCCGCATTGTTTATCAATAAGTCAATGCCACCAAAGTGCGCGCGCGCCTTCGCAACCGCCGCTGGTAACGCTGACTCATCGGTCACATCAAGCGGTAATACCAGTGGTGTGATGCCACTTTGGTTATCTGCAATACAGTTATCGGCCACCTGTTGCAGTACTTCTTCTCGACGCGCCGACAAAACCAAATTCGCGCCACGTTTTGCGAAGCCTAATGCCAAGGCTTCACCAATACCGGAAGACGCGCCAGTAATCCAAACAGTCTTCCCTTGCCAAGATTGGTCGATTAATTTTTGAGTGACTGAGGCGACGGACTTACTGGACATCGACATTCAGCGGGTAGGAGGTATTGAGCATAAAGGGTCTCTAAGTTTGGGAGCTATCTTAATAGCGTAGCAGATATAGCGTGCTATTTTCGCGTCTCCGTAGCGTTTTCTTCCGCAAAAACTTCGGTCTCGGCAGGCGCATCGGGTGCATCTTCGATGGAATCGTCTAGCTCAGGGGCACGGCGCAGTTGCACAATATACGCGCCAAATAGGCTGCCTAAAAATACAATAGGCACGCCAAAATACAATGCCATGCTCTGAAACGGTGAACCATTTAAGCCAACCGCTGAAACCAGTAAAAGAATCAAACTGCATAATGTGCCAGCCAGCCACCAACGGTCGCTGGTGACATAAACCACCACACCAATCACAAACGACACAAAAAAGAGTAGGGCAAAGATCATACGCGGTTTAGGTCGCTAGCTTATTTGCAACAATCAGCTTACAGAATATAGCGCGCATAATCTTCGTCTTCGGCCAATTCGTCCAGGTGTTCGTTTACGTAGGCTTGATCAATCACGACGTGACTGCCTGACTTATCACTGGCCTCAAACGAGATCGTTTCCAGCAGACGCTCTAACATGGTGTGTAGGCGCCGTGCGCCTATATTTTCAGTGCTTTCATTAACTTGCCATGCCAATTCGGCAATTCGACGAATACCGTTGTCGGTAAACTCTAAGCTGACATTTTCGGTCTTTAATAAGGCCTCATATTGTTCAGTGAGTGACGCGTCGGGCTCGGTCAATATTCGGGTAAAGTCATCCACGGTGAGCGCTGCCAGTTCCACACGAATCGGCATACGACCTTGCAACTCGGGTATCAAATCCGATGGTTTGGAAAGCTGAAACGCGCCAGAGCCAATAAACAGAATATGATCGGTTTTTACCATGCCGTGTTTGGTTGAGACAGTGCTGCCTTCGACCAAGGGCAATAAATCACGTTGCACGCCTTCGCGGGAAACGTCGGCGCTTTTTCCGCCTTCTGATCGCCCTATGATTTTGTCTATTTCATCAATAAAAACAATGCCGTTGTTTTCCAATCGGCTTATTGCGTTCACCTTAATGTCTTCTTCATTCACCAGTTTGGCTGCTTCTTCCTCAACCAACACTTTAAGCGCTTCGCTAATTGGCATCTTACGACTTTGCTTTTTGTCGGTGCCCATGTTTTTCATCATGCCTTGCAACTGACTGGTAAGCTCTTCCATGCCTTGCGGGCCAAAGATTTCAACGCCCGCTGGGTTGGCTGACATTTCAACTTCAATTTCTTTGTCGTCTAGATCGCCTTCGCGTAGCTTCTTGCGAAACTTTTGACGGGCTGGGCCTTCGGCTTTATCGGTGCTATCTGAAGTAAAACCTACATCTCTGGCCGGTGGCAACAGAATGTCGAGCACGCGCTCTTCGGCTGCATCTTCGGCACGGCGTTGCATTTTTCGCATTTCGGTTTCGCGCTGACCTTTGATCGCGATATCAGCGAGGTCACGAATGATTGAGTCGACCTCGCGACCCACGTATCCAACTTCCGTGAACTTGGTTGCTTCAACCTTAATAAATGGTGCATCCGCTAAATTCGCTAAACGACGGGCAATTTCTGTCTTACCCACGCCAGTAGGGCCGATCATCAATATATTTTTGGGGGTGATTTCTGCTCGAAGCTGTTCATCGCTCACTTGGGTGCGCCGCCAGCGATTTCGTAACGCGATGGCAACGGCACGTTTCGCGCCAGACTGACCAATAATATGTTTGTCGAGTTCTTGAACGATCTCGCGTGGGGTCATTTCACTCATGATTCTTTGTTAACCGGAATATCAAGCTCTTCGAGCGTTAAATTATGATTGGTGTAGATGCAAATATCAGCGGCGATATTCAACGATGCTTTGACGATCTCGCTGGCCGACATATCGGTATTTTGCACCAGCGCTCGAGCCGCTGACTCGGCAAACGAACCACCGGAGCCGATCGCCATGACACCGCCTTGCGGTTCAATAACATCGCCATTACCGGTGATAACGTAGGAGGATTCTTTATCGGCCACACACAGCAGTGCTTCAAGCTTGCGCAGCATGCGATCGGTACGCCATTCTTTGGCCAGCTCGACAGCGGCCTTGGTTAAGATACCCTGATGTTTGGCGAGCTTGGCATCAAACAATTCAAACAAGGTAAATGCGTCAGCGGTACTGCCGGCAAAACCGGCTATCACCTGGCCTTTATGCAAGCGCCGAACCTTGCGCGCATTGCCTTTCATGACGGTATTACCCATTGATACTTGTCCGTCGCCACCAATGACCACTTGGCCTTCTCGCCTAACCGACAGAATGGTGGTTCCTCTAATTTCTGGCATGATTACACCTTTGCTAAATTCTATTGTGGGTATATTGAGGTGCGGATTTAGTTTTCAAGAGAATCCTAAGCGAATAAATTATCGCCGATCGTTCCGCCCGCTATAACGCGAATTGGCAATCGATATTAGCACGACGACCATACAGAAATCACATATGTGAGCAAACCAGACTACTGCCGTCTTAGCCGCTATTCTGATCAGTACTGTTCTAAGTGGCACTAGTAAGAGTGGTACCAGTTTGAGACGTACTGGTGATAGAAGGAGCAGGCCTTTCCTAAATCACCGACCTGTCACTCATTCGTGCACTTTGACGATGGTCTTACCCTTATTGTCACCACGCATGAGTTTGCAAAATGCCTTGGGCGCTGACTCAATGCCTTGAGTCATGTCTTCTTGAACAATCAATCTACCATCCTTGATGTATGGCAAAACGGCATCTATGAATTCGTCTCGACGATCTTCAAAGTCATACACGATCAAGCCGTGCACGGTTGCCCGAGCACTTATCAGTGGGCCCGGTAGCGGGCCTGGAGTTGGAGTTTTGCCGTTGTAGTCCGCCATTAGGCCACACAAAATAACCCGTGCACCAATGGCTAATTTCGTACACACAAGATTAAGTGTTTCACCGCCAACCAGATCAAAATAGACATCCACTCGGTTTGGACAATGCTCATCTAGTTTAGTCGCTAGATCTTCGGTTTTACGATTAATGCAGGCGTCATAGCCTAATTTTTCAATAGCGTATCGACACTTCTCATCAGACCCAGCAATACCCACGACAGTGCATCCATGAAGCTTGGCTAATTGACCAACCACTGAGCCTACGGCACCGGTGGCCGCCGGAATCACCACCACGTCATCCGGTTTTAAATTTGTCAGCCAGTTTAAACCGGCATACGCCGTTAAGCCTGGCATGCCTAAGGCCGACAAGCCTAGAGAAACCCGTTCAATTGTCTTCGGCAGAGGCGCTAATTGAGCTGCTTGATGAATTGAGTATTGTTGCCAGTTGCCCTGACACCGCACAATATCACCAGCGGCATAGTTAGGGCTCGCAGACGTCACCACTTGCGAGATAGTCTCACCCTGCATTAGATCGCCTGGCCGAATGGGCTCGGTGATGTATCTGCCTGCGATCTGGCTGCGCATATACGGGTCAAGTGAAAGATACAGCGTTTGACAGAGCACTTGGCCATCACTCACTTCAGGCACGGGAACTGCTGCCGTTTGAAAATGGTGTGGCTCGGGGATTCCATCCGGAATTGAGGCTAACTGTATTTGTAGGTTTCTCTGCATATTCTCTGATTATCGATCTGTGGGTTTATCTGTGAGAGCTGTGCGCGCTGTTTTCAGCAAGCCAAGTTGAAACGCTGGTTTCTCTCTTCATTTCAATGCACGCTTCATTTAAATGCACGTTCTATGATTAGCTCAAACCTAGGGCGCCGGGATTAACCAAGCCGTGTGGATCAGTCGCCTTTTTAATTGCGTTTACTAATTCCAGCGACTCTTTGGCAATCGCATTAGCATAGTGAAATGTTTTGCCGATTTGAAAATGTACCGCGCCTTGATCTCTAAACATACAAGCTAATTCCTCGCGTATTGAAGCCACGCATTGTCGAGCACTCAAATCTTCTGGGTATCGATTTAATTTTTCAAAGTGCGCGCTTTCAACTATTTCCTCGTGAATTTGAGTGGTCGCATCGGGCCAGAAAAAAACCGGCTCAATCACAAAACAATTGCTCGCAACCGTGGTAAACAAAAAACCGACTTCAATACTGTACTTTTCCAGGTCCTCTGAGCGAGCCTTAAATATGTCAAGAATGGCTTGATGAGTAGATTTAGCCTGCGAGTGTGGCACTAAACCGTGCAGTGGCACCCATCGTTCACCATTTGGACCAAGCACATTGTTTAATGGCCCGAATGGATTTGCACGCGTGATTTTTGGAATACTGTTTGCTATTTCTTGGCCCTTGTGGCGCTCAGCGATGGCCACGATTTCTTTGGCTTTAGCGTCGGCACTCAACTGATGATAATCCTCAATGATCATTTGTACCGAGTAGTCTACCCCGTCCATATATCGTCGGCCGGCAAGCGCCACCGATGCGCCATCTTTTAGCGCGCCGGCAATTGACCCCGCTGATGTCATCACCGAGGTCAATGTTTTTATATCTTTACCTACGGAATCTCTTTTAAGGCGTTGTGACTGCAAAAAAGGGTCGAAGCCAAAACATTCTGTAGCCAAGCCACGGCGCGAAACTTCTGACATGGTATTGATCGCCGCCTCAGCGGACTCGAAGCTAAATGCACAGTATTGTCGGCCTTCAAATTGTTTGATGAGTCTAAAGCTTGCGGTTGCTTTAAAACCAAGCGCGCCCGAGTCTCCGGTAAATAGCCCCGTTAAATCAGGCCCAAAGTGGCGAAAGAATGGTCGGCTATTAAGTTGCGCGTTCGAACCGGTAGTAAGCACCGAACCATCGGCTAGTACCACCTGCATGCCAATTACATTATCCGCCGCCGTACCATAAATGCCGGACCCCCAAAAGATGGAATTTTGTGATAGCCCGCCACCAATGCTGGCGGTGCGCCCCGAAAGGGTTCCCCAGTAAGGGGTTCGATAGCCCGAATGCTTTAGAGCCTCATGCAACTCGCTCCAAGTGCATCCGCATTCGACCGTGACATACATATCATCGGTGTTGACCTCCAACACACGATTCATAAATCGCATGTCTACTATCACCGCGTTTGCTGAACGAGGCACAAAGCTCTCGCTATACGAGGTGCCGGCACCACGCGCAATGACCTCGTACCCACTTGCCGTTACGGCTTTCACCACCGAGCTCAACTCATCAATATTTGCTGGCTGTACGACTGCTTTTGCGGGTAAGGCTTTAGTAAAAATATCCTGCGCATACAGCGAACAGGCTTCTTGGTTAACTAGTACACGATGAGGGTCGGTGAGATTAGCCAGATGTTCAAGTAAACGAGCAAACGTGTCATCGGCATCGCTCATATTTTAGATCAAGAACTAAAATTAAGAATCTTGGACGAAACAAAATCATGACAAGCTGAGCAGCGCTCAGCGCTTAAACACACGGTGTTTTTATAGCTCATCTAAATACGCCAAGGTCTCGGCTTCACTAATCACATCCGCGTATTTTGCATTCATATCGAATAAATTAGCGGCATGCGGATCAGGATGTCGATCACCACAAGCGTCGGCCACCACAATTGGTATGAAACCGCTTGAAATACAGTCAATACAAGTCGCTCTGATGCAGCCACTTGTCGTGAGCCCAGTAATGATAAGGCTGTCTATATTCATGGCATTTAAGGTAGACGACAACGAGGTGCCGAAAAATGCACTGGGGTATTGCTTTGAAATAACCAACTCATTGTCCTGCGGCTCTAAGCCTTGGGGCCAATTGCTCATAGCTTGGCCTTTTTGAAAGTGTCTTAGTGGCTTTACCTTTTTGTAAAATATGCCACCGTCCGCACCGCCTTCTTGGTAAACCACATTGGTTAATATGACCGGTATATTTTGTTCATGAGCGCGGGCACGGATTCGCAATGCGCTGGCGAGCTCGGCCTCGACATCTGCGTAAAGTTCGCAACTTTCATCGAAATAAGCTTCAACAAAATCAACCAAAATTAGAGCGGGTCTTTTACCGAAGCCCAGCTCTTGATCGTATGCTTTTTGATAATTATCGATTTTGTCCATAGTTTTAGGCCATTGTAAGCCGATTTTGCGCAAAGTTATCTGTAAACCTGACGCTCAATGTACAAACAAGATTAGAAAATCTTGTATTACAACATTAAGTGTCTTTTAAGACATATTCACTGCGTTGTTTAAATGCTATAATATTATACTAATATAGCAATTCATAGCAATAATATATACGCCGCCAACGCCGGTGGCCAAGCACCTATGGCTTTAACTTTATTTGATAAATTATGGCAACAGCACACCGTCACCGACCTTAGTGACAATTCAACGCTGTTATACATTGACCGCGTATTCATGCATGAGCGTACTGGCAGCATTGCTTTAGTAAGCTTAGAAGACAAAGATCGTCCCGTCGCTAACCCATCGCATGCGTTTTGCACGATGGATCACATTATTGATACCTTCCCTGGTCGAGGCGATGAGACGCTAATGCCCAGCGGCAAAGAGTTCATTGTGAGTACTCGAGACGCCGCCAAGAAAGCCAACATCCGTTTATTCGATATCAATGATGATGATCAAGGTATCTCACATTTAGTGTCGGCTGAGCAGGGCATCACACTGCCCGGTTTAAGTGTCGTCTGCCCCGATAGTCATACTTGTACATTAGGCGCGCTTGGCGCGATGGCCTGGGGTATTGGTTCATCAGAATGCGAACATGCACTGTCAACTCAAACCTTACACGTTTCAAAGCCTTCTCAATTGCGCGTGCGCTTTGAAGGAACCCTCAATAAAGGTGTTACCGCCAAAGATCTGATTCTAACCTTAATCAGCCGATACACGAGTGCTGGCGCCAAAGGCATGGCGATAGAGTTCGCAGGCTCTGTGGTCGAAAACATGAGCATGGACAGTCGCTTTACGCTGTGCAATATGGCAACGGAGTTTTCAGCGTTTACCGCTATGATCGCGCCGGACCAAACGACATTTGACTATATTGCGGAGCGAAAATACGCACCGAAAGGCGAGCTGCTCGAGCAGGCCATGCAAGATTGGTCAGACCTGCGCTCCGATCAAGATGCGACCTTTGATCAAGAAATAACTATTTTATGTGATGACGTACATCCCATGATTTCGTGGGGTACTAGCCCGGAACATTCAATAGCCGTTGATCAAAACATCACGATAGATGCAAACCAACAGACTGACTCGGTTGACACCGCATTGGCTTACATCGATTTAGAACCAGACCAGTCGTTACTTGGCTTACCGATAGACGGCGTTTTTATTGGCTCTTGTACTAATGGCCGACTCAGTGACTTAATCGCCGCAAGTGAAGTACTCAAAGGCCGCCAAATAAAGAAGGGTCTGCGTGCCATTTGCACTCCTGGCTCCGCCAAGGTTAAGAAATCAGCGGAGGCAATGGGTTTAGATAAAATATTCAAATCGGCCGGCTTCGAATGGCGCGAGCCTGGCTGCTCATTGTGTTTTTACGCTGGCGGCGAAGGGTTTGAACCAGGTCAAAGGGTTGTCAGCACAACCAACCGAAACTTCAGAGGCCGTCAAGGCCCGGGCGTGCGCACTCATATCACCAGCCCTTACATGGCCGCTGCGGCCGCTGTGGAAGGCCAAATCAGTGATTGCAGGAAATATTTATGAACATCAAATTAACTGAAAAAGCCTCGGTCATAAAGCCCTTATCGAAGCACAGTGGTATAGCCGTGCCGATGCTAAGCAATAACATTGATACAGACCAAATAATACCTTCGCGCGAGATGAAAAAAGTCTCGAAGCGGGGCTTATCAGAAGGCTTGTTTGCTGGTCAACGGTATCAGACGGCCGACCCGAAAGATCGAACGTTAAACCCTGAGTTTATCCTTAATATTGAACCGTTCAACCAAGCTACTATACTGTTAAGCGGCAAGAATTTTGGTTGTGGTTCGTCGCGCGAGCATGCGGCATGGGCAATCCATGAATTCGGTTTTAAAGTCATTATCGCCGAGAGCTTTGGTAGTATTTTCAGGATTAACTGTCTACGCAATGGCATATTGCCAGTAATTCTATCGGCTGAGAACATTAGTTTGTTAAACAACGAAGTCATGCAAGACCCAGTTGCTAATAAAATCAGTGTCGACATTGATGCTTTGACGGTTCATTCGCCCAGCGCAAAGCAATTTAGCTTTGAACTGGAATCTCACTTTCAAGAAATGTTGATCGGTGGATTAGACTTCATTTCATTGACGCTAAAGCGGCAAAAACAGATTGACGCCTTTATTGAAAAAGACAAACGTAAGCGGCAATGGGCCTACTTATGAGTGAACAACCGTATCTTTTATTGCCTTTTCTATTTTTAGCAGCCTGTACTACTTACCCAGATTCTACTCAGCAAAGTGCTGCTCAGGCACAAGAGCCTACTGTCGCTAAGCAGGAAAAGGCATCACCGGCCTTTCAACCGCCATCCAACGCGGATGCCATGCAAACCTCTAAGCCACTTGGCACGGTTAAAGGTAATTTAATACCACTGGTTGAGAATTTTACACCCGCAGACACTTTCACTAACGCCATCGAATATGCGGACTCTTTAGACAGTTATTCTTTGCTAATTTGGCACCAAGGCGCGCTGCGTTTGGAACAGTACTACGATGGTTACGACGCCAGCCTCAAGCCCGAAACAGCATCCATGCATAAAAGCGTGCTGGCTTTAGTGGTTGCCGCCGCGATCGAAGACGGCTTTATCAGCAATGCGAACGCGCGTATTGGAAACTACATCGATGCGTGGAAAGATCTACCTGAAGGAGATATCACAGTAGAGCAATTGCTGACTATGTCGAGTGGACTAGAGCGGCTAAGTGGAGAAGGTGGATCCAACTCAGCGAGATTGCAGTTTTATACCGGTCAACTCGATGCTCGAGCGACTGTTCTTGGGCTGCGCTTACAAAACGAACCCGGTGCAAATTTCTACTACGCTAACACTAATAGCCAACTTCTAGGTCTATTGATCGAAGCTGCCACAGGCCAAGCTTATGCGGAATATTTAAGCAAACGCGTTTGGCAGCCCATCGGGGCTGATGATGCCGCCGTTTGGTATTATGAAGAAGACGGTTTCCCACGCACCTATGCTAGCTTATTAGCGCGCGCGCGCGACTGGCTTAAGGTCGGCTTACTGATAAAAGAAAAGGGTGTTGCCAACAACAAACAAGTGATCGCGGCCGATCTAATAGATGCCATGACGAGCTCGTCGGCTAACAACCCAAACTACGGCTGGCAAGTTTGGCTTGGTAACACGCATGAAACCAAACGTTACTATAACGATCTAAAAGTTGGGATAGCGATACCCGCCAAGGAATCTTTTAGTGTGAACGATATGATTTATTTTGACGGCTTCGGCGGGCAACGTGTCTACATCAGCAAAAGCGAAGATTTAGTTATTGTTCGAACCGGCAACACGCGGTTAGATTGGGACGACAGCGAGCTGCCCAATATGGTGCTTAATATATTAAATAAAGACCGCTAACTGGCGCTAATCGGATCTAATCCACAAGAAACCAGTAAACCAAACTTGGCTTAATGTATGCCAATGAATGAAAGGCCGTTTACCGGCCTTCGCTTTCTCTGATAGCTCGAATAATCGTATTTGGAATATAAGCGTTATCCCATTCAAAGCCTTCTGCACGTGACCAACCGCCAGTTCTGACAATCACTAATTGTTCGGATGGCACGATATAAACAACTTGATGACTATTGCCGTCAAACAAAAACAAATCGTCAGCAAGGTATGGCTCGCTGTGCAACACACCAAAGCCTTTGGCTGGCCCGACATTTGCCCATGAACGGCGCTCAAAATAAGGTTTCCCCAACCAGATATGAAGACCAAAAGCTGGGTTTGTGGGTGACGGCATCAAGTAGTCTTGCATCCAACCTTGCGGAAACAATTGTTCGCCATTTACCTCACCAGAATTAGCCAGTAAAACCCCCATTCGCAACCAACTTTCAGATGGCAATAATAAACAACAACCAGTATGCGCTAGGCCATTGGGGCGATTCATCATCACCTCACCACCTTGTGCACCAATCGGTTGAATTAAAGACTCGGATAAATATTGCCCATAAGGTTTACCCGTCGCTCGCTCAAGCAACAAACCGATAAGGTCTGAGCTGACTTGGCTATAGTCATATTTACTGCCAGGTTGATCAACAAGCTCATAGTCATTGAGCATGATACTTTCGTTCTTGCTGCCTATGTAAGAACGCATGAACTTGCCGAAGGGGCTAAAATCCAAGGTATAGTATTTTTCAAAGCCAGCGGCCATGTGTAACAAGTTTCGAACCGTTATTTCTTCCTTCGGAGTGCCCTTCCACTCGGTCA
This sequence comes from uncultured Gammaproteobacteria bacterium, assembly GCA_964516915.1. Classification (GTDB taxonomy): domain Bacteria; phylum Pseudomonadota; class Gammaproteobacteria; order Arenicellales; family Arenicellaceae; genus Arenicella. The sequence goes on along the minus strand of CAZEXS010000001.1, from coordinate 115,537 downwards.
AAAAGGTTGCGGCCGATTGATCCAACCCAGCTATAAAACCTTGCTCGATTGCACGAGCCACAACCAAGCTAACCACCATTTTGGCCATACTCTTACCAACAATATTGGTTTGCGCATCATAACCTTGAAAGTGCTCTCGAGACTGTAACTTACCTTTGTGCCAGACTAGTAAAGAATTGCTATTACGCTGCTCTGCAAATTCACTCACTTGCTGCAAAGCACCTTGAGGAATCGTACGTTCTTGCTCTGCAACCAGATCAAACAAACGATGATCATCCGCGCCTTTCACAACGAACTCTGAGCCTTCCCAACCAGATTGAGGCAACACACCTTTATGCGCTTTCAATAATTGATAACGCTTCCAAAACACCGGGTCTTGTAAATACACACCACCACAAACAACCGCGGCTATAACAACAAGACCGATTAACAGCTTTAATATAATTTTCATTCTAAGTGGCCCAAAACGCTATTGTGTTGAAATGTATTCTAAATAATCCAATGCTTGATTCAGCTTTTCAGGGTCGGAAAAATCCGTTTGCTGATTCATTAAATTCCCCGGCACAAATTTTTGGCCATCGGTAAGAAATTTCGTAAGATTTTCTCTTGTCCAAAAAGTACCCGCTTCGCCTTTAGCAATCAACGCACTCGAATACCTTCCATAATCCGGTTTACTCGCCAACTGTTGGTTAAATACGCCAGTTAGGTTCGGCCCTAATAAATGCGGGGCACCTTTAGTCACACTGTGGCATTGGCGACACCAAGCTGTTGTGTCTGTTGCGATTGCTAAACTCTGTTCGTCTGGAAATATGTCCTCAGCCTTGCGCAATGGTGCAAATTCTTGTTTAGGTTCAACTAAAACAACCTCTTTTGCTTTAGGCGCATGCCAAGGTGGTAACACTTTAAATGCAAAGTAGGGCAGGTAAAGAAAAAACAAAATCATTGAGAGGTAAACCGGCCAGTAGACTAATTTACGGTCCTTCGCCCAGGTATAGATCGCCATGGCAATCAAATATATAGATGGAGTCAGTACATAAGTACCAAACGCAGCTATGGGATGAAGTGATGGCGGCTTAGGCAGTGCGATCAACAAATGCAACACCATCAACAATGCCACTGCCATACCCGGCGGCACATGCTCGCTTAGTCGTCGGTACAAATAAACAAACACAATACCCATGAAAAGGAAGGTTGCAATTGTTGAGAAGGCGGAGTGCAAGTAACCAGACGTTTCCCACGAATAATCAACAAAATGCGGCAGATTAAACACGCCAAACACCGCCGTATGTTCATCTTTAGCCCATGCCTGGCCTAAGCCATACAACATCGCGAAGAAAACAGTGATAATAAACAACGATAGTGCTGTCGCGGAAGCATCTCTAAAGGCACTTTGAAACTTCGCGCCAACGCGAGCCCCAGGTTTAAACAACCAAACAATTAGAAAAAGCACTAACAGAAAAAATAACGTCGCGCCTAAATTTAGATGTGCGTGATGTATCGACTCTCTTAGTTCACTGCCTCGGATTAATCGGGGTGCAACGCCTGCCCACCATTGTGTCCAAGCAAACAACACAAAAAACATCATGAACAAAAATAACTGTGCTTGTTCCAGGAAACTGCTAATTTTCTCTTTCATTGTCATTGTTGTATTCTAGTAAGATTAGTTTTAATGAGTTGGTCTCTAACGATGATCAAACCGTAGAACGCCGTCTCTTTTCATACCCATGACCTTTTTGCTCAAAGGCTTTTTTGAACCATGGTCATCATTATCGAATTCAGGACTCAAGTAATATTCAATGAACTGCAAAGATATGTCGCGGAGGTTTTCTAATGCCTGGTCTTGAGACGGGCCGTCCCGCTCGAGCCTTCCAATTAGATTTCCCAAATAATGATCCATTTGGTCAAGCACCAATAAATAGTTGTGCCCCGGCTGAGCTGTGAGATACGAAATAAAATGATCTTCATAATTAGGCCAAATGAAAGGAAAAAAATCATTTGGGCCAGTTACCACCAGCTGAGGTGTTGAATAATCTGTCCAGGTTGCCTCAGTTAAATGATCTTTCATTAAACCGGGCGGCGAAATAGCCACAACAGAAACGACTCTAGGCTCGGTCAAAGACTCTGGAATTGGATAGAGTGAATCCCCATGCTCTTCCAGCTTTGCGCCACTAAGTTGTTGGGCAGACAAGGCTCCGTAAGAGTGGCCTGCTGCTATTATTTTATCCGTCGACACGGTGCCAACAAAACCAGGTAATTTTGCAGCAATGATACCCATTTGATCAATTGAGGCTTTGAGATCCAATAAGCGAGAAGCCGCAATCCAATCGTTACCATATTTCTTCGAAATCACAGAAACCGCTTGTAAATCACCACCACTATCAAGATGCAATGGTGCGACCACAATAAAGCCCTGCGCAACCCAATGATCAGTCAAATTTTGGTATGACACATTATCTAAGGCATGTCCATGGGAGAAAACAATCAAGGGAAATGTTTGATCAGCAGTATTAGACCCGACCGGATACGACACCAATAAATTAACACCACGTCTATTTTCCGCCAGTGAGCCAACATCTATCTGAGTTTGTTCGTGCTTTATTTCATAAACAGGCTCAGTCGATATCACTGCCAAGCTTTCATTTTCCGCTGCGCTTTCTGTTGCAGTCAGAGGCAAAAACGCGACAAGGCTGAATAGAATCAAGACATGCTTGGCTATATTAGCTGAGTTGTTCAATAATCGAGTTCGAAACATAGAGGGAATTAATTCACTAAGCTTTAATTGTACAAAACATGACCGATCCACAGTTATAGAGAGAGGCATGCAAGAAAAGATGTATCAATAAAAAGACCTCCTAGGAGCGCTAGGTCACTAGGAGGTCAAATTTTGCTCACTCAAGAGAACATGAGCGTTTAAAACACTACAAACTAGAATTTATAGCTAACATTCAAACCAATTCGACGTTGATTACCAAACGTTGGTACAAGTGCTATGAAAAATGGACTTGGAATATAAAATGCATTCGACACATACGACTCATCCGTTGCATTAGTAACCCAAACTTCAGCAGACCAATTTTCATTACTCACGCCACCACGTAGGTTTAACAGTTCTCGAGAAGGGATGGTGCCAATATTCGCTTCTGAGACAAATTGCTCAGACTGACCAACATAGTCTGCGCGAAGAAAATACTCTAAATTAGAGGTTAAGTTGCCGTCATATTGAAGACCAATATTCCACTGGGTATCAGAACTTCTAGGCAATTCATTACCACCGACATTACCGTCAGCGCGACAAACTATGTCATCACATATATTAGCTCTATCAAGACGTTGAGAGATAGTTCCACTATTGTAAGTCGCATCATTGAGCGCTAAACCAGCATTCAACGTTAGGCTAGAAGTCATGGCATACGTCAAATCGGCTTCAACACCTTTCGAAGTTGCTTCACCCAAGTTACCTGTAATAGAGTTAGTGAAAAAACCACCATTCTGGGCTGCTTGAGTGATCTGTAAATTAGTCCAATCGATGTAATAAGCCGTCGCATTTAATTGCATAGCACCACCTAACAATGTGGTTTTTAAGCCAAGCTCAATTGTGTCGTTTTCATCTTCATCGAACGTTCGCTCATCTACAGCCAAACCACCACCAGCGAATTCAGGATTAAAACCACCCGCTTTAACACCTTCAGCATATGAAGCATATAAAAGCGTGTCATCACTTAGCTTATAGTCAAGAGAAACTCTAGGTGTAAAATAATCTTCTTCTCTATCCTGCGCTGTACTTCCATCGTTATAAACAATATTGGATGATTTAGTTTCATCGGTATAACGGCCTTCAACAGACAAAGTCAGATTTTCATTGAAAATCGGTGTTTGTATTCGAGCGAATATCGCAGTCGTTTCAGTTTCGAGAATATTGTTATTTCGAGTAAACGAACCTTCAATATTAGCTTCTGTAATCGGAGCCAAACTTTGCGTAAATAGCGGAGCAAAAAACCCACCTTGGCCAGTATCTGCGTCGATTCCATCAGAATCAAAGACACCGATCATTCCGTAAAAACCATTGTCACCATTAAATTCAACTTTTAATTCATGCGAATCATAATCAAACCCGCCCACTGGAAGTACAGTGAAAGCATTGAAGAATCCAGGGAAGCCGAAAAACGTAAGATCTTGCCCAGTAAGAGGATTACGATCTGAGATACCAGCACTGAAAACATCGCCTTCAATGTTTGCGAATTGATAAGAAACAGTTAAGTTCTCTGTAATGTTTCCAGAAATAGCCGCGCGCGTAATTTCTGTTTCAGCATCTAAGCCAATGCTTCGTGGGTCAACAAGGAAACCCGTAGGTGTGCTTGATCCTGGTGCCAAAGGCGTGCTTGGAAGCTCACCACAAAAACCACGAACTGGGCCGAAAAACAAAGTACCACCGCAATTGAGATCGCCTACCTCTAACCTAGTTTGTGCTCGGCTCTCAGTGAACACGTCAAAGTTGTGATACGCCAACTCAATGTTCAAATTGTCAGTCGGTTTCGCTAAAAAACTCACACTAACAGTGTCTTTATCCCAACCACTGAGAGAGTCATCAGTACCAAAGCTTGGCCCATCGTTAGCAGCTGGGTGTGAATTTAAAATGTCACCATCATATTCGCTAGTAGCTGCCCCGATCTTAACGGCCAACCTATCTGCAACTAACGGAATGCTTACCTCAGCAGAGACATCTTGTCGACCGTCATCACCAACAGTTACTTGTATATTGCCGCCGAATGCTTCTAAATCAGGTTTAGCACTAACATAGTTGATTGCACCTAGAAATGAGTTAGCACCGTATAGAGCACTCTGTGGGCCTTTAACAACCTCTACACGCTCTAAAGAACCTACACCAAGATCCAACGCGTAGTTTCGTGGAATATAAACACCATCAAAAAATGTAGATACGTTCTGCTCAAGTGCAGTTAATGAGAATTGACTTGCACCACGCACAACAGGGGCACCAAAACCACCGTTTGAGAAATCTTCAAAAGTTAAACCCGGTGTTTGAAGTGCAATGTCCTCTAATTGTTCAACATTACGCTTGCGCAACTGTTCCGCAGAAAATGCCGATATAGCGACTGGAATGTCTTGGATTGATTCCTCAACTTTCCGTGCCGTTACAACTAACTCTTCTAACACTAATACGTCAGCGGATTCTTGCGCGCTTAGATTGCCAACGGCTGTGCCACCGACTGCTAAAGTCATGCCGATAAGCGACGCGACCTTAGTTAACTTCATTGTTGTTTTCTTCATTATTAAAAACTCTCTTCGTATGATGAACTTCTTTTAATTACGTCAACGTATAAGAAAAATTAACGCTGCTATAAAATAATATTATATTGACATTACATTAAGTCATTACAATAAGCAACTCTACTTTGCCAGAATAGTTCGAATGCTAGGAAGCACATAAAATACAGCCCGAGGTTCTGGCTAAGACCGCATAAAACCTAGGCTCAGCGCTCTTTGATAAGCCAAAAGAGAGGCACTGCAAGAAAATCCTTCTATCAAAATTGACAGCTCATATTACTTGTCAATTGATAAGGTTTAATCTAATAACGCTTAGTTGCGCGCAAGTATAGTGTCCACCAGAACATTAACCGACGATCTTACGATCCACCAATTCTGCCAACTCGTTCTCACTAAAGCCTAAGCCTTTTATCACGTCTGACGTATGTTCGCCGATCTCGGGAATATCCAATCGCAGCCCTAAGCGCTCATTTGAGAACTCCAACGGCAAAGCGGGCAATTCAGCTTGTTTGCCGTCGCCAATTTGCACCGGAATCAATCCGCCAGAATTACGCAAATGCGGATCATCTTTTAAATCTTGTGGACGATTAATCGGCGCATAAGGCAAACCTAAGTTGTTAAGACGGCTACTCAGATCAGTTAAGCTAATTTGCTTAAATCGCTGCGCTACAATTGACATGATCAAATCACGTTTCGCAACTCTTTGCCCATTGGTTGCGAACGAGGGGTCATTAATGAACTCGTCGAAACTAAATTCTTCGCAAAATTTCACCCACTGAGAATCACTGACCACAGCAACAAACAGCTTCTCATTGTCTTTTACTTCAAATACATCATAAATAGCCCAAGCAGAAACACGTTCTGGCATCGGAGCAGCGGGCGTACCCGTTACCTCATGTTGAGCCATATGTTGACCCATCAAAAATACCGTACTTTCAAACAAAGAGCTTTTTATTTGCTGACCTACTTCGCTGGTATGTCGCTGTTGCAGTGCCGCCAAAATGCCAATCACACCAAACATGCCACCCATCACATCAATCACCGAGGCACCCGCTCGCAACGGTCGATTGCTGGGGCCCGTCATATACGCTAAGCCACCCATCATTTGCGCCACTTCATCAAGCGCGGTACGGTTTTCATAAGGGCCTTTGAGAAACCCGCGAGCGCTCATGTAAATCAAACCTTTGTTGATTTTGCTCAACTCGTCGTAGCCATAGCCGATGGCTTCTAAGGCCCCACCTCGAAAGTTCTCGATAACCACGTCGGCGTCTTTTACCAAGTCAGCAATAATGGCATGTCCTTGTTCCGACTTCATATCGATACATACGCTTTTTTTATTGCGGTTGTACATCGCAAAATAGCCCGCGCCCGAGCCCTTGAGATTACGCGTCTTATCCCCGCCAATCGGCTCAATTTTGATAACTTCAGCCCCTAAGTCAGCCAACAACATGCCCGCCGACGGCCCCATCACCATATGGGAGAACTCAATAACTTTAATATTTTCTAATGGTAGATTGTTCATAAAACGACAATAGCTCCTGCAGCTTTTTAATAATGACAGACACAACGCATGTTGCGCATTGCACTGTCAGACTCCTCAGTCTTGATGGCTTCTTCGCGGTTAATAGCTACAGTTAATAGCCATGGTTAACTACCACGTAAAGCCTAAATGATATATTATCATAACAATATATCTATGATTTGCAAACAGACTCCTAAAGACAATATGAATACACCTGACATCCTTATTAGCGAAGTAGGCCCGCGAGACGGACTTCAAAGCATCAAGCCAGTGATGCAAACCAATGACAAAAAAGCATGGATTAAGGCGCTTGCTGACTCCGGGTTAACCGAGATTGAAGTTGGCTCTTTTGTACCAGCCAAACTGCTACCGCAGTTAGCCGACACCGCAGAAATTGTTGGCTATTGCGCAGCGATTGATAATCTAGTGGTGGCGGCCTTAGTACCTAACTTATACGGCGCAATCGCCGCTGCCAAAGCCGGTGCCGATAAAATCACCTTACCGTTTTCGGTCAGCGAGACACACAGCCACGCCAATCTAAAACGTTCTCACGAGCAGCTTTTTAATGAGGTCAGTTTAATCAGAGCTCATTTGGATGATCTACCCAGCGAACAAAGGCCTCACTTTGAAGTCAGCTTGTCGACCGCATTTGGTTGCACACTTGAAGGCTCAGTCAGCGAATCCAAAGTCGTTTCATCGGCCGAAAAGTTAATGGCGAACGGGGCCGACGAAGTAGGCCTATCTGACACCACGGGTTACGCAACACCAAATCACATTAAGCAACTGATTAAAAAGGTTCGGTCGGCTGTTGGCGACGAAAATCTTACCGGAGTTCATTTACATAATACGCGCGGACTTGGTTTGGCCAATGTGCTGGCGGCTCTTGAAACCGGCATCACCACAGTCGACAGTTCTATGGCGGGCTTGGGTGGCTGCCCATTTGCCCCGGGCGCGAGCGGAAACATTGTGACGGAAGATTTGGTATTTATGCTTGAATCAATGGGCTTACAAACCGGTGTTGATTTTGAAAAACTCGCCACAGCAAGACAAATATTAGCCGCCGCTTTGCCGGACGAAGAGTTATACGGTTTCATTCCTGATGCAGGCCTACCGTTGGGTGGGATCTATAATGGACATTAAATCGAGGCTAGAAGCTGGGGAATTTATTTGCGCACCGGGTACGCAAGACATGGTTTCCGCATTAATAGCCAAAGACTTGGGCTTTGAAACAGTTTATGCCTCCGGTTACTGGATGGTAGCGTCGGCTCTAGGATTACCGGACGCCGGCATTGCCACCTATACGCAAATGTTGGATCGCATGAAGACTCTTTCAGTAACGCTTGGAGACAACATTACCATCATTGCCGACGCCGACACCGGCTATGGCGGTCTATTGAATGTTCGCGAAACAGTTCGAGGATACGAAGCAGCCGGCGTACAAGTAATCCAAATGGAAGATCAGCAATTTCCAAAAAAGTGCGGCCACACACCCAATAAACGCGTTGTGTCCACCAAAGAAATGGTCGCAAAAATAAAGGTCGCAAAAGAGGCGTGTAGAAAGCCCAATACGCTGATTTGCGCACGCACTGATGTATATCAATCCGAAGGCTATGATGGAGCACTAGAACGCATAAAAGCATTTTCAGAAGCTGGCGCTGACATTGTATTCCCGGAAGGCTTAACCACCGAACAAGAAATGCGCGATATATGCGCAGCCATTGATCGGCCCGTAATGGTTAATATGGCCGATGGTACTGACACGCCTATTTTGGATTCTAAAACTCTAAAGGACATTGGCTTTTCCATCGCCATATTTCCGGGCACATCGACATTGGCCGCAACTACTGCTATGTATAAGGCTTTGGGCCACCTAAAAGAGCATGGAACCAGTCAATCAAAAGACGTTGAACTGTTCGACTTCAAACAGTTCAACCACTTAATTGGGTTCGATGATATCTGGGAATTTGATAGACGGTGGGCGGACGACGACGAACAATAAAATGAGGCGATGCTATGAATTCTGACTTTATAAACGATCTGTTTCTAAACAGACGCAGTGCGTTAAAAACTTTAGGTGGATTATCAGCGGCGGCAATAACAGGAAATAGCATTGCTCAAGAGTCAAAGCATAGCCAAGCCTTACAAGCTAGCCAACAACAGAAAGGCCAGGCGCTGAATTTTGATGACCCCTATGACAATCTTTACGCGTTCGGAAAAATATGGGCCGGTTTTGAAGAGCCTCAGCATGGGGCCTATCACGGCATCATGTACGGACGTGCAGGCAATAAACGCCATGAACCACTGTTTGGCTATACCGGCAGTGGAGTTATGCAAGCCAAGTTTGATGATGACCGCAACTTACTTATAAGAGGTAAAGAAACTGGGTTTTTTACCGATTTAGCCAGCGGTGAAATTTTAGAAGAGTGGTTGAACCCCTATACCAACGAAGTGGTAAAACCATTTAATTTCCTCAACGATGTGGGCGCTAAGCTGACCACTGAAATGCCACGGCATGTGTTCGGCAATGCAAACGACAAACCGACGTTGATGAATAAGGGCACACATATCACCGACAACGGGAAGGTTCCATTTATTCTGCCGTTTGAAAGCTATGGCGATGATTTACTGTTAGCGTGGGATTACGCACATGGGTATACCAACCCTGTTACCAAAGATAAATGGCCTAAAGCGCACACCGGTGAAAAAATAAGCCCATCGGAACATTTTACTTTCAGACTTTCCAAAGCTGAAATGGAAGATCGCAGTGTGCCGTCCAGTCGCTTCGTGGCCGGCTTTTCAAGAGTGTCAGAGTGGTGGCCATGGATGAGAATGGGGGGCAACCAATTTCAAGACGGAGTTTTATTTGGCCGAATGTTTAGCCACAAAGGTCTGCCTGGATACCAAGATTTACCAAAAAAATTACTCGCGTATCTCGAAAAACATCACCCTGAATCACTCGAGGTTCCAGATCAATGGACATTCAAACGGCCGGTAGGAACCTGGGAAAACTACGCACAGCAAGTGCCACCCGAAAAAGACTAGCTCGATTGAGAACCGTATCCTCTATGAATGGATACGGCTAATCTTTGACATGCTCGGCAAGCGCGTGTTCGCCAACCACGGTTAATAGCGAGACAAGTTCGGCATTGAACTCTGGCACGGCATCAGGCTTAGCCAGCATATTAACGTGACCAATTTTTCGGCCAGGTCGTTCGCTCTTTCCGTAGATATGCGGCCGCGCAGTCGAGTGACGATTAATGTCTTCAGCCTCTGGCAAGGTGGCGATTAAGTTGACCATAGCCGTAGGTGCAAGTAACTCTGGCTGTAACAAAGGCATGTCACTTATGGCCCGCAAATGATTTTCAAACTGACTGCATTGCGTTCCATCTTGAGTCCAGTGACCGCTATTATGAACCCTTGGCGCTATTTCGTTTGCTAACAACTCGTCACCGGCTTGAAATAGTTCTAAGGCGATCACGCCAACGTAATCTAAATGCTCCGCAATTTTTTGCACCATACTTTGCGCTTTAGCCTGAAGCGGCTCCTGATCTAAACACAAGGACAAACGCAAAATGCCTTCACGATGATGGTTCTCTGTCAGAGGGTAGAAGGCAATCTCACCATTGGGCTTGCGAGCCGCAATGATTGAAACCTCACGATCAAAGTTAACCATTGATTCAAGAATACACGGCACACCCAGCAAATGATTCCAAGCGGAGTCTAAATCGGTATCGTCGCGAATAACAACTTGGCCTTTGCCATCGTATCCGTCAGAGCGGGTCTTTAGGATCGATGGCACTCCAATCTCTACAACGGCTCTTTGAAGGTCTGATAAATTGTCGATTGCGGCATAACGAGCGGTTTGAATGCCCAAGGAGTTGAACATGGTTTTTTCATTAATTCGATCACCCGCTGTTGCTAAAGCTGACGACGGAGGATACAAAGTACTGGTTTGCTCTAATTTAGCCACCATCTGAGTTGGAATGTTCTCAAATTCGTAAGTGATTACGTCAGCCCAATCCATTAGCTCTTTATGAGCTGATTCATCGTCATAGGCTTTACAAATTTGTTCACCATATTGAGCCGCGCAAGCACTCTCATCAGGGCAAATAAACTTAAACTTCATGCCCAATGGCTCGCCAGCTTGAGCCAGCATTTGGGCTAATTGACCACCACCTAAAATACCGACGTTTATCATGGTTTTTCTCGCACCTAATTTAAGGTATCTAGTTTTATCGCTTAGAGTATTCGTTTAGCTCTGTGTTGCGGCTGGCGCCGAACCAGCCACAGAACAAAATACCAACCATTTAGCCTCGCGGGTCAGGGTCGGCTAACACACGTTCAGTTTGTTGGTGACGCCATTCGTTTAGCGCACTTTTAATCTCAGCGTATTGATTTCCCAAAATGCTGGCAGCCATCAGTGCCGCATTAGTCGCTCCGGCCTTGCCAATTGCCAAGGTGCCCACCGGTATTCCAGCCGGCATTTGCACAATAGACAACAAAGAATCTATGCCATTAAGTGTGGAAGATTTTACTGGCACACCCAAAATCGGCAAGCTGGTTTTAGCCGCTACCATACCCGGCAAATGCGCTGCACCACCCGCACCTGCAATGATAACCTGAATGCCGCGCCCTTCGGCTTGCTCAGCATAACGATATAACTTGTCCGGCGTACGATGCGCAGAAACCACCTCAACTTCATGAGGCACCCCAAGTTTTTCTAAGGTTTCGACGCAATGCTCAAGAGTACTCCAATCTGACTTAGAGCCCATAATGATGCCGACCAAAGGAGTTGACGGTAGCGTTGACATATTAATACCTGCTTGAGTTGCGTAACGTGGTTGGCGAACAGCCGCCAAAAAATCAAGCACAGTACTTTAATAGATTAATGCGCAATCGCCAATCATCTTTAGACGATCAAACCGAAAAGTTTGGCTTATTAGTCAATAATTGCGCACGGCTACGCTGAAATATCCTGTTATGAGCACTTAGAAATGGTAACGAATTCCAGCCGTGGTGATTTCCGCCTCACTTAGACTGTCATAACGAACCTGTAAACTGAACTTATCCGCAAATCGATAATCTAAAGAAATGCCGGCAAAGCCAGCCGTTTCATCTTCGAATTCGGCGGCGAAACCCAAATCAGCGGAAAGAGAGATATCAGCATTCACTCCGCCAAGTCTCGCCGATGCTGAAAATCTATCCGTGATCGGGGCAGTCAATACAAGCGCCGCGTAAATATAATCGACTTCTGCGGACGCACTTACCGTGACACGAGAAGCCGTTAAATCGGCCGAATAATTCCCCAGATCAACATAACCGGCCTCTAGGCCGAAAATTCGATTAAAGTTATAGCCTGCGTTAATACCCAATGCAGCATCCGAATCAGACCTTACGCTACACCCTATTGGCAATCCTCCGATTAAACTATTGCTATCAAGCAAATCATCGCAAGCATCGTTCAAACGATCAAAAGTCGCGGTACCGGCATTTAAACCAACAAAAAATTCTCCCGCATGCGCAACATTGGCCAGCGTTGCATAACTGGCAAGTAGAGCTGCCAAACAAATTGAGCTAGACCTCTTATTTAACGCCAATTTTTTCATCTGAGTTCCTAAGGTTTTGTGATGTTTTGATAAAGGTGTATCAATCAGTATAGGCAATCATTTGCGCATCAAAGCAAATGATTGCAAGACTTACATGATCACAGTTAAAGACAGCACGATAAACAATCCTTTGGTCCTGCTAGCTATATCGAAAACACATAAAACAACTATCACTCAGCCACTACAAACCCATCGCGCCACTAGCAAAAGCCAATGCTTAAGATCATAGATATTGTGCAAAAGATGAGTGTTTATCTAAATAAACGACACATATATTATTAAAATAAGCTAAAACATCACAATAGACCCTAGCATTTTTATCACCAACCGTTAAATTACACATGGTAAACTATGGTAGGGATTATAAAAATAACTCATTTAGATTCACGCAATAGCTGCTCAGAATCTTAGATGCGTCAAGGTAATAGAGTAATGGGGCACGACGTTTTCATATCACACGCGGCGACTGATAAAATCATCGCTGGCGAAATCACCTCTTCGCTTGAAAAAGGCGGCGTGCGCTGTTGGGTAGCGCCAAGAGACATTCGCCCAGGAGATACCTGGGGCGGATCGATCGTGAAAGCCATCGAAAATTGCTCAATTATGGTGATCGTGTTTTCCACAAACTCTAATAAATCTCGTCAGGTTTTGCGTGAAGTTGAGCGCGCCATTCAAAAAAACGTCGTGGCACTGCCGTTTCGAATTGATGAACAAGAGCCGACTGGAGATATGGAGTATTTCCTCAGCGCAACGCATTGGTTGGACGCACTTAACGGCGACATGGAAACGCACTATCAACACTTATTGCAAACAACGCTGTCTATTCTCGAACGAGAGGCTCTGGAAAACCAACCTCAAGTTATTCCAACACCAGATCCTGAACCAGCTCCCGAGCCACGCGTTGCACGGCGTGCAAAAGCTGAACCCACGTTTGACGAAAGCCCTGAAAAAATAGAATTTCAAGAGTTAGAACGACCATCTGAAATGGAGTTGGCGAAACAGCTTGATGAAGCTATTGAGGAATCTCAAGATAGCCCAGCTGAAAGTGATAGCAAAGTAGTAACGAATGCCGAGGCTGACATACCTAAGCCGCCTACAAAACCACATAGCCCAATACCTAATACTCCAGCTGAGCCATCCAATATTGGCGCTGAGGTTCTGCCAGCGGATTTTGAAGCCCCTCAATCAAAGGCAAGTGCAGCCCCGGATACCAATACTGAATTTGATGATTATTCGGGAACACCAACAGATCGTGATCCACGCTTAGCGCCCGAATTAATGATCGACAGAGGTCAAAAGCGCCGAAATGACCACGAGCCCAAAGCGATGGCTACCGCACCTAAAAAATGGATGCTCATGGCAGCTGGCATCATTCCAGTGATCGCGGTTGGCGCTTGGTTTTTTATCAATAGCAATCAGCCATCCTCTAACAGCGCTGAACCAATAGCGGCGATTAAAGACGTAAGTAAGACAGAGCAGCCGCCAAGCGAAATATCAAAGTCTAAAGCGACTAACAAAGAAACGACCAAAAAAGCAGCGTCCACTAAAAAAAATACAGCAAACAAAAGTTCCGTGAGTAAAAAATCAGTAGATAAAAATACTAATAAAGCCACGAAGAAAAAGCCCACAACCGTTGCCAAGAAGAACACGCCTAATAAGTCGACTCCTAAAGTAAAAGCAGAAACGCCGATCCAAGATAAAAAGGTCGCGCCAACCTTGAGCCAGGCCGAGTTAGATGAAATAGCGCGTAAAAAAGCCGCCGCTGATGAGGCCAAACGTTTAGCCGCTAAACGAGCCGCCGCGGAAAAAGCATTTAGCGAGCTAGTTGCAAAAGCCGAAGCAGGCGATGTTAATTCGCAAATGTCGCTCGCGCAAAAGTATCAAGACGGTGACGGGGTCAAGCAAAGTAATCAAATAGCAAACACTTGGCTTGCCAGGGCTGCCGAAGCAGGCAACTCTGACGCACAGTTCGCATTGAGCTTAACACTAATGCGCTCCAATCAAAGCGAGGCGTCTGTGTCATGGTTAATTAAGGCCGCAGAGCAAGGCAATATTGCGGCACAAACTAAACTTGCCGAAAGTTACTCAAGTGGCTCAGGCGTGGCGCAAAATGATCGCTTGGCAATTCAATGGTATCAACGTGCGGCGGAGCTTGGAGACATTGAAGCGCAAAAGAATTTGGCGACACTGTTTGAATTCGGTATCGGCACCAATAAAGACCTGCGCGCAGCCCTCAAATGGTATAGAGCTGCGGCGGCACAGGGCGATATGAGTTCTCGCTTATACGTAGAAAAGCTACTTGAAAAAGCTCCCGCTCTTAATCAGCAGACTGACAGCGCCAATATTCAAAGCAGCACATCACTGAATACCTCGGCGCAGACCCAAAGCACTGTCTCTGGCTCTAACGGTTCAAACACTGAGACAATCGAAACGCCGTCTATTTGATGACTATTCAATTTCCAAACTAGACACTTATGAGCGTAACACAGGATCAAATTTTAGCGCGTGTCAAAGAGTCGATGCGCGTTGGTGAATACTTACACGCCTATGACTGGGCTTTATTGGGTTTAGAGGACTATCTCGAAGATGAAGAGTTGCGTTACTACGCGGTACTGGCTTTGGCACGCACCGGCGCGACCGATCAAGCTCGTTCGCGCTACACCGAGTTCAAACTTGATACGGTAAGCAATGTAAATGCCGCGGCCTTAGCCGCACGCTTAGTCAAGGATAAGGCGCTGATAAGCCACCCTAGTAAAAAGCCCGCACACTTCATTGAGGCAGCAAAGCTTTACGAAGATTTATTCAATAAGTCCGAAAACAAAGATTATTACCCCGCGATCAACGCCGCGACCACCTATTTTTTAGCCGGCGAGCATGAACGGGCACACATACTGGCAAACCAGGTTCTTGACTTGTGCGCTGCCACTTCTCCGAGCTATTGGCGCTATGCTTCAGAAGCAGAAGCACACCTACTCAACAATGACATAGAACCAGCAAAACAAGCGCTATCAATGGCCAGCGATTATGCCAATGATAATTTTGCTGAAATAGGGGCGACTAAAAAACAGCTAGCGCTTATTCATAATGACAGTGATGTTCTAAACACGCTAAAAATACCGCAGGTTATGCATTATGCAGGCCATATCATAAGCCCGAATGACACCGAAGGGCGGTTTCCAGCAAACAGGGAAGCCGAAATAACTGAAAAAATTTCCTCGATTATTGATGAGCTAGAAATCGGTATTGCCTACGGTTCTCTGGCCTCCGGCGCAGATATAATATTTGCCGAAGAAGTCCTTAAACGAGGAGGCGAGGTACATATTACACTGCCCTTTGACTTGGAAGAGTTTAAAAAAATATCAGTCGTTAACTCAGGTCAGCAGTGGGTAGAAAGATTCGATTACTGTTGGGAAAATGCCTCTAGCCAAAGTTTTACATCAACCGGCGCATATCAAGACGACGACACTTTGTTCGACTACTGCAGTCTTTACTCAATGGGCAGGGCATGTTTACGGCAACAACACCTAGCAGCACCCTTATCTCAAGTCTTAGTCTGGGACGAGAAAGTATCATCCGCGGTTGCCGGCACCTACAAGGATCATAAGACCTGGACTGAGCTTGGCTTTAAAAGCCATATTATTTCTTTAGCCAAGCCTGAAGAACAAAGCGAACAAGCCAATAGAAAAGTATATCCAAAGCCAAAAAATGAAAAACGGCTGCACGCTATTGTGTTTGGTGACATCAAGGGTTTTAGCTCGCTACCGGACGCGAAACTGCCAATTTTTGTTAACGAAATAATGGGCTGCCTGGCCGACGTATTAGACTCCATGGGCGATGACGTACTGATGGCCAATACCTGGGGTGACGGCCTATTTATAGTGCTTAAAGATGTCGAAGTTGCCGCTCGCTGTTCAATCAAAATGCAAAAAGCTCTAAAAAAATTAGAGCTGGACGATGATGAGCTAAAAGAGAAAGCCGAACTGCGTCTGGGTATTCATTTTGGGCCGGTATACACAATCAAAGACCCCGTCACAAAACGAGAAAATTTCTTTGGAGAACATGTCAACCGAGCCGCAAGAATTGAACCGATAACGCCACCAAGGCAAGTGTACGTCACTGAATCATTCGCCGCGCAACTGGCTCTCACGCAGGGTGCCCACTATAAAACTGAGTACGTGGGATACATGCCAATGGCCAAGGATTACGGCGATTTACCTATGTATTTATTAAGAGAAAAGTTTGACGACTAACCTTAAGGATTCTTATGGTTAACGCAGTGACTTAATACTTTTCGGGTTAGCAAAAACATATAAGCACTTAAATATGAGCCCTTAAACAAGGGCTCTCATTCAATGCCACCCTTAACAAATCGTTCTTGCTAGAGCTTCAGATTTACCATTAACATGTCGCGCCCAGAATGGTTTTCCTCACGACAAAATATGGCTATCTAATCAGCTGACGCTCAATATCGCGCCAATCAATTACCTTAAAGTTCTGCTTTTTTCTTCGCTGCGAGAACGATGTATTATCCATATCGTCCTGAACAACCAGAAACCCTTTTGGGAACCTGTTTGTTGGTTTCGATGTTACGGCAATGCCATCAGTTGATGACACTCCATCTACAACTCCGTTAACAACACTAAATAGGCCTACAAAGGAGTAACTCGGCAGAGAAAAAACACCGAAGCTGTTATTCCCCTGTGACGATACAATAATATAGCCGGAGTTTTGACCAATACGATAGCTTGTCACTCCTTCTAAATCGCTTTTTAAACCGAATTGGCCGACTCTGGCAATCTCCACCGGCAGTTTGATGTCGTCGGGCGAAGACGAAAAATGCATCAAGGGGCCACTTTCAACATTCAAATAGACCACACTTCGTCTTTCATCAAATTCACAGCCTTCGGTCTGCCCGCCAACTGAAATTTCCCTCAGTTTCTCTATCCGCATAGACTGATTGGCCGACACATCATACTGAATAAAACGGCCATCTTTAGTCGTCACTCCTGCGTGAAAGCTCCCGTCTTGCATTAGCCCCAAACAAATACCGTAAGGCGACACTGTGCCGGTTGACAGGCGCGCATTGTCAGGCGTCACAAACAGATCAGTGTCAGGATTGTAGAGCAGTGTCACAATTGCGTTAGTTTCATCATCACTGGCTACCAAAAGAACATAGTCCTTACCTTGATAGGTGAAACCATCGCGCAGATCGACGTTATTTATCATGCCTATGGGCATGAAATCGCGCTGCGTTCCATCGAGATTATAGATATACAAACCGGCTTTTTTATCCGTGCCAGCAATAAAACCATTGCCATCTGCACCGATATAAATTGCCGGGTCATCAGCCGAATCGCCTTCGCTTTGCATGATTGGCGTTTCAAACGTTGCCGTGACTGTTTTTGCAGAATAGTTAGAGTTTGAAGGCGTAGCGCAGGAAGCTAGCACTAAACCAATGAAAGCTAATAGTAGATAATGTTTCATAGTCATACTCCTAGTATGAGTAGCGAGCGCCAATAATCAGTGATCGCCCAAACTCATCGTATTGCGAGAGGCGAGAGCTATCCCCAAAATAGTAATATTCCGGCGCATCGGTAAGGTTTTTCCCTTCTATATAGACTTGCAACTTTTCGCTGAAGTTATACTTCACCGAAGCCTCAACCAATACTCGACTATCGATAATTCTGTCCAGATTTTCACTCTCTATAGAATCAAGGTTGTCACCCCGATAGTTAGCTGAAATACGCAAGTCCCATGAATCATTATCATAACCGAGCGCCACATTCCCAACGGTGCTGGCCTGCTTCAAAAACGGCACCTTGCGCCCATCGGGCAATACAGACTCACTGTCCGTCAAAGTTAGGTTGGCAGAGAACAGAAAGCCGTCAAGGGAGCCTGATAAGTCGCCTAAATTTTGAACGTAATTGATTTCCACACCATATACTTTGCTCTCACCGGCATTCACAAAAGTACTGACTTCGGCAATGGATGCCAGTGTGTCTGCTGGTAAAAAGCTCAAATCGACGCCGTTAGATACATCATCAATATCAAACGTAATAGGAAATATAGCGTTGTCGATCGTTTTGTAGAAAGCACCCACTGAGATCACCGATAGATTGGTTGGATAGTACTCCAAGCTCAGATCAAAACTATCAGCGCCATACGCTTTCAAATTCGGGTTACCCAATTCAATTTCGTCCCTATCGTCATTTAACAATGCATTAGGAGCGACCTCAGCAAAAGAAGGGCGCAGAACCGAAGTGTAATAGGCGGCTCTTCCGATAAGCTTTTCAGAGAGGTCATATTTAACATTGATACTCGGTAAGACATCGGTGTAATCTAAAGAAAGCTCACGTGACGTCACTTCACTGATACCCTCTTCGACAAAACTGCCCAACAGTTCAACATCGGTTTTTTCTATACGCACACCGGCTACGATGGTGGCTTTTCCAAACCGAAAGGTCCCCATTCCATATGCGGCCAAGATGCTTTCATCAATTTGAAAATCACCGATTGTTGACTCCAAGAATGAATCGGCGGCCTGCAATTCTTCAGCTGTAAAAGTGCCTCTTAACGCAGCAGTTAAGTCCGCGTCACTCCATTCGAACATCCGGTTTGCGAGTCGCCAATCGAGGATCTCTGAGTCATCGCGAATAAAATCAGCAAGATTTAGCTCGCGCTCGTGAAAGGTAAGGTTCTGATCACGTATTTTCTCTCTGTCGCGCAGCTTTGCTCCAGCTTTCCAAACAATTTCGGTATCGCCCCAAAAGCTATCTAGCTCAATATTAAACTGTGCTGACACTTCGGTGTCTTCATTAACGGTGAACTCTTGTTCATAAGTGTCGAGCGTGTAGTTACTTGGATCAAGCAAAAACGCCAGTGCTGAACCGCTAACAATTGGCTGCTCAGGGTTCGAGTAGTCCAGAGTTAAAGAGCCGGTGTCGTTACTTTGTTCAGGAGACGAACGAAAATTCACATCATGATTATCCGTGTCGTCTTCATCGGCATAGGCATAGGCGACCTGGTAATCTATCTTCCAATCGTTGAACAGTGTTTTACCACCCAATGAGTACGTTTCTATATTGCGTAACTCTGCTCTTTGACGAACTTCCGCGTCTACTTCTCCACGCACCGCCGTGGTGCTGGTTTGTGTGATGTCCGCAATCTCTTCGTCGAATTCTCGAAACTCAAGCTTATTACGCACTTCATCATCTTCATAACGATTGTAAAGGGTACGAAAATAGAGCTCTGTGCTGTCTGAAATGCGCCAGTCAAAATTGGCCACAAGACCAATGCGTTTTCGAGTGAGATCGTACCAACGCTGTTCATAATCATCTGCCACAAAATACAGCCCCGAATCATCATCTAATGCCCACTCGCCAATTTCATTATTGTGAGACTCAATACGAAGATCTTGATAATTCAAGGAGAAGGCCGCGCCAAACCGATCATTAAACGTATTCGAATAAGTGAGTGCGGTTTTAGGAGAGATTCCGTCGGCAATGTCATTCAGTCTACCCTCAGTTTTTATCCGAATGGATTCACTGTTTCGATCAAAAGCTGAGATGGTCTTAAGATTGATAACCCCGCCTAGACTGTCGGCGTCGATGTCCGGTGTGAGTGATTTTTGAATCTCGATGCCATCTAGTAAATCAGAAGGTATACCATCGAGTAGAACACCACGACGGTCTTCCGGCGAGGGCGTTCGCACACCGTTAATTGAAGACGAAATAAGATCGGTATTAATGCCTCGAATTGACACATAGCGACCCTCGCCTTGATCGGTTTCAATCGATAAACCAACCGCGCGCTGTAAAGAATCAGCCACAGTAGTATCGGGAAAATTGCCCAAGCCATCAGAGTCAATTACCGACTTAACTGAATCCGCCGCACGTTGTTGGTTCAACGCACTGGCTTGAGCAGCTCGCGTGCCAACCACAATGATGTTTTCTACGTAGCCAACATCATCGCCTAAGATGAAATCATAGTTGAGGCCATCTTCAGTCACATAGACCGTCTTTGTCACGGCATCGGCACCGATGTAACTGACGGTTACATCATGCTGGCCAACCGGAAGGTTGTTAAAATAGTACTGGCCAAACCGATTCGTGGTTACTTTACGCTGCAGATTTTCAATGCTTATAATCGCACCCTCAAAACCTTTTTGACCTGACGCGTCTTTTACTGTGCCGGTTAAAGACTCAGCCAACGTTGCTGTAGAGTTAATAGCAATTGATGCAGTGAGAGATATCGAAAGAATGGTTTTTCGATATACAGCAGACTTGTTCATGATAATTTCAACCTATGGATTTTGATAGAAAGTTATTATCAGTGGGCTTTATGACAGATAATTTACCGGCAAATGACAGAACTGTTTAATATTGATGTCAGTTGTATTACACACAAATCTCAAGACCTGAACTTAACCAAGCTGTCTTCGAGTTGTAATGAAGCGATGCTAATTTCGGCATTTTAGTTTTTGAGACACCGTAATGAATATATTGGACAGTGATGACATTACTTCTAACCCGCACGTAGTTGATGATAAAGTTGAGCTTTCGGGCTTAATCGAAAAAAGACTTTCTCGGCGGGCTTTTCTTACCGGGCTTGGTTATGTTGGAACGGGAGTTGGCGCGGGAATTGGAGCTGCAAGTATTTCCGGCTGCTCAGATGCGCAAATTAACACCAGTAAAGACAGCGTTAAAGCAAAAAACACTCCACAGTTTACCTTTGCAGAAATTACACGCGGATCGGACGGTGCCCACCATGTACCCACCGGTTACCAAGCTGATGTGCTGCTTCGTTGGGGCGACCCCTTATTTTCTGGAGCACCTAAATTCAAACCGACATCACAAACCGCTGAAGCACAAGCCCAACAGTTTGGTTACAACAACGACTTCGTTGGTTTCGTAGAAATTGATGATGAGCACGCTGTGCTTTGTGTCAATCATGAATATTCCTCAACCAAAGATATGTTCCCAAAAGCTCAACGTATCAAAGGCGATGGCGCTCGAATCAAAACAGAGATGGCTAGCCAAGGTAATAGCCTAGTTGCATTAAAGCGCCATAAAGGACGTTGGTTAATTGACGAAACCTCGACCCTGACGCGACGAATTACAGCCAACACTGAGATTGACATTACCGGCCCGGCAGCTGGTCATAGACGGATGAAAACAGCCGCCGACCAAAGCGGACGTAAAGTCTTCGGCACTCTTGGTAACTGCGCCGGTGGCATCACTCCTTGGGGTACTTACTTGACTGCAGAAGAAAACATTGATGACTTTTTTAGCGGCCAGTTAAACACCGACAATCCAGAATATGAAAATCACAAACGAATGAAAGTGCCTAGCAACTTTTTAGACTGGCATAACATTGATCCGCGATTTGATATTAGCAAAGCCAATCATGAACCAAATCGTTTTGGCTGGATCGTAGAAATCGACCCTCTAAACCCAAATTCAACGCCAAAGAAACGCACCGCACTGGGCCGATTTAAACACGAAGGTGCCGAGACGGTGCTGGCGCCCGATGGCCGTGTTGTGATCTATATGGGCGATGACCAACGTGGCGATTATCTGTATAAATATATTAGCCATGATACTTATGACGTCAACCAACCCAATCCCAACCTATTGGATGAAGGCACACTTTATGTCGCCAAGTTTAGCGACACAGAAATCAAATGGTTGCCGCTGACCTTTGGCCACGGTCCACTCACTAAGGACAATGGTTTTGCCTCGCAAGCCGATATTCTTATCGACACTCGGCTGGCCGCTGATGCACTTGGTGCCACCTCTATGGACCGACCAGAAGACGTGCAGCCAAATCCACACAGCGGACAAGTTTATGTGATGCTAACCAATAATAAAAAGCGTAGCGATGCAATCGATGCCCCTTTGCGAACCGCGGTAAATGCCGCAAACCCTAGAGCAAAAAATACCTTCGGGCACATTATAGAAATCACCGAGCCCAACGGTAACTTTGCGTCGACTGTCTCGCGCTGGGACTTTCTTGTTAAATGTGGCGACCCTAAAGACCCAAATTTTGGTGCCGTATGGAACCCTTTAACCAGTAATGAAGGTTGGTTCAGTGCACCGGATAGCTCTGCCATTGATCCAACCGGCGGCCTATGGGTTGGAACCGATGGCAACCCAAAATCAGGTGCAGCTGATGGGCTTTGGGCGATGGAAACGGCGGGCGAAAGACGCGGAACAGGCCGAGCATTTTTTCGCGCACCTATCGGAGCAGAGGTGTGCGGCCCCTGTTTTTCGAACGATGGAACAACCCTTTTCTTATCAGTACAACATCCGGGTGTGACGGATGATACAGACTACGAAAACCCTCTTTGCCATTGGCCAGATAACCAAGCTACCATGCCACCAAGGCCATCAGTGGTGGCCATCTATAGAAAAGACGGTAAGCCTATTGGCGTGTGAGCAAAAAGTTCACTTTTACAAGAGCAGCTAAACATCCGATTTCAAATTTTAAACCAGATCAAACGATATCAAACGAGGTCTTTTCGAAATTGGTCTACCACAAACATTTACGTTGATCGCTCACAAAAAAGCCCCGCAGAGAGTTACCCTGCGAGGCTTTTTTATTCATAAACTAAACTAGTAAAAATAAGCGCTAACAATTAACTCTCAGCGTTATTATAACGCTCAGCCGAGTCAATGATCTCTTGACGAGCTTCGTCTTTACCAGCCCAACCACGTACTTTAACCCACTTACCCTGCTCAAGATCTTTATAGTGCTCAAAGAAGTGCGCAATTTTATCCAGCATTTCTTGCTGAACATCGCGAAACGTAGCGACATTGTTATAGAACTTAGTCAGTTTTTCTACTGGAACGGCTAGAATTTTAGCGTCTTCACCGGCTTCGTCTTCCATTTGTAGTACGCCTATTGGTCGTACTCTTACAACAGAACCCGTCACCAATGGAAACGGCGCCAACACTAACACATCAACAGGGTCGCCATCGTCGGACAGAGTTTGCGGTACATAGCCATAGTTACATGGGTAATGCATAGCAGTAGACATAAAGCGGTCTACGAACATAGCGCCAGTGTCTTTATCTACTTCGTACTTAATTGGGTCGCCATAGCGAGGGATCTCGATAACAACATTCACATCATCAGGTAATGATTTTCCTGGCCCTACTTCGTTTAAAGACATTTCGACTACTCCGAAAGATTGGTCTTGAAAATTTGGCTGTATTATACTGATTTGGTGGCTTTTAACAGCCGCACCATACAAAAAAAACAATAACATTTTGTTACACCGTTATAAGGGTGACTTTTGGTATACGAGGGCGAACCAACTTAAGAAGTAAGTATTAAATTAATCACACTTGTCTTAACGTTAAGTTTTCACTGCTACATAGGTGTAACAGCGCTTGCTAACTTGAGCCGGTCATTGTGGGGAACCGCAAGATTATAAGTTTGTTTGTCTTTTTCCTTTCGCCTTATTATCGGGTTACATAGGAGGACATACTATGGCTTTACAAGTTGTACCAGCGTTATTTGGGATCGTCGGATTAATTTTCGCTTTTTTTATCTATTTGAGCATCGCACGCACGTCAGTATCCGATGGCAAGGTTGCCAAAATCGGGCATCAAATTCACATCGGTGCCATGGCGTTTATGCGCCGCGAATACACCATTCTTTTTGCTTTCGTTGCCGTGCTAGCGGTACTTATCGCAATTACCGATCTAGGCATACACACCACTTACGCCTTTTTGCTAGGCGCTGTTTGTTCAGCATTTGCCGGCTACATAGGAATGTTCACCGCAACCAAGGCCAATACTCGAACCACCTCAGCCGCCCACGAGAAGGGCGCGGCAGCCGCGTTAATTACGGCATTTAATGGTGGCTCGGTAATGGGCTTAACGGTTGCTTCAATGGGTTTATTAGGGTTGGGAATTCTCTATTATGCCTACGGTGCAAATGCCGAGAGCGCGCACACTATCCACGGTTTTGGAATGGGCGCTTCTGTGGTTGCTCTGTTTTCACGAGTTGGTGGCGGTATCTTCACCAAGAGTGCTGACGTTGGCGCCGACTTAGTAGGTAAAGTTGAGGCCGGCATTCCAGAAGACGACCCTCGCAACCCCGCCGTGATTGCCGATAATGTTGGTGACAACGTGGGTGATGTAGCGGGCATGGGCTCTGATATTTTTGAGTCGTATTGCGGATCAATGATTGCGACTATCGCGATAGCGTCAACCTTAAGTATCACAGCGCTGGCCGCGTTAGGTGGTAAACAAGAAGCGTTGATGGGTCTGCCTCTCGCATTGTCGTCGATTGGGTTAATATGCTCAGTACTGGGTATTGGGCTAGTCGCCATAATGAGCAGCAGCTCTGCTGAGAAAGCGTTACGCGCCGGCACCATGGGTTCGTCCTTACTGTTTATCGTTGCCTCGTATTTTCTGATCGATAAGTTTGGCATCGCGAGTAGTGTTTGGTACTCGGTGGTCATTGGATCAGTGGGCGGGATCATCATCGGCCTGGTAACCGAGTACTACACCGCAGGCCAACCTATACGCACGATTGCAGCAGCTGGCGAAACCGGTGCCGCCACAGTGATGATTTCCGGCTTAGCCATCGGCATGCAGTCCGTGGTTGTACCGGTTCTAACACTGTGTGGCATTATCTATTTCTCAAGTGAATTCGCAGGGCTATACGGAGTCGCCATAGCGGCCGTTGGCATGTTAGCGACGGTCGGCATTACCATGGCTATCGACGCTTATGGACCCGTGGCGGACAATGCCGGTGGCATCGCCGAAATGGCCGGGCTGGGTGAAGAGACGCGCAAGATCACCGACTCGCTAGACGAGGTTGGAAATACCACAGCTGCGATCGGTAAAGGGTTTGCAATCGGCGCGGCGGCACTCGCGGCACTCGCCATCATATCGGCGTTTATCGAAACGGTATCAGCTCGAATCACTGACTTTAGTCTCCAAATAAATGATCCTGAGGTATTAGTAGGTATGTTTATTGGCGGTATTTTTCCATTCCTGGTCTCGAGTCTAACAATGACGGCGGTCGGCGATGCTGCCTTCGACATGATCAAAGAGGTTCGTCGTCAGTTTAAAGAGATCCCTGGTTTATTGGAGGGCACGGCAGAGCCTGATACCGAACGCTGTGTGGACATTGCCACGACCGCGGCGTTAAAACGCATGATCTTACCTGGCGTTCTCGCGGTATCGGCGCCAGCGGTGGTTGGCTTTGGCATCGGCGCGCAAGCCTTAGGTGGTATGTTGGGTGGCGCACTATTGGGTTGCGTATTGCTCGCGATTACCATGGCAAATGCCGGTGGCGCTTGGGATAACGCCAAGAAATACGTAGAGCGCGGAAATCATGGCGGCAAGGGTTCTGACGCTCATGCGGCGGTCGTTGTCGGCGACACCGTTGGTGACCCATTCAAAGACACGTCTGGCCCATCAATGAACATTCTCATCAATGTCATGGCTATCGTGAGTTTGGTCATAGCGCCACTGTTAAGTTAATCGCGATTTGCGCAGTTAACGCTTAAGGCAAAAAGGGGTCGGCATTCGCCGGCCCTTTTTATTGTTTAATTAAGCACGCAGCACCTCGCCTATACGAGCAACCGCGGTTTCTAATTGCTCCAAGGTACTGTGCGTAAAATTCAACCTCAATGCTGGTTTCGCTAGATTTTCACAACTGTAGAACACATCACCCGGCACTACCGCAACGTTCTTTTTTAACAGAGTTTGTGTCAGCTCCATGGCATTGGCGTTTCGCAACTTTAGCCAAACAAACATACCGCCTTCAACCTGATTGCAATCACAATGCTCGCCAATCAACGGTGCTAAGGAGTCATATAAAACGTGATAGCGCTGTTTATAGTTACTTCGTATATTGTCTAAATGCTTATTAAAATTTGGCGACTGTAACAGTGTCAGCAATACCGCTTGCATAGGCAATCCAGTGTGGAGATCAGAAGCCTGCTTTATTTTAACTAAAGAAGACACCCATTCCTTTGGTGCAGAGACCATGCCTAAACGCAATCCAGGTGATGATATCTTTGAAAATGAACGCAACACAAATGCGTTATCTTGGCAAAAGGATGAAACCAATGGCTGTTCAGAACCGGTGAAACGTAACTCACGATAGGGCACGTCTTCAATAAAAGCGACACCGTATTGTGAACATAATCGTGCAACCGCTTTTCGCACCTCTAATGACCAACATACTCCAGTCGGGTTATGAAAATCAGGCACACCGTAAAAGAGTTTAATTTTGCCCTTCGCAAACTCCGCTTCTAATTGCTCTAGATCGGGCCCGTCTTTGCGTTGTTCGATGGTACAAATATTAGCCTGCGCCAAGCCGAACACCTGCAATGCACCCAAATAACTAGGCGCTTCCATTGCGACGGTGTCGCCAGGGTTCAGAAATCCGCGTGCTATCAAATCGATAGCTTGCTGAGAACCAGTGCATATCATTGCCTCATTTTCACTCGGCAACTCATATTTATCCTTTAAAAAATGCAGTAGTGGTTTGTAGCCTAATGTTTCACCGTACTGAAATACTTCAGGGCTCAATGATAGTGACTGCATCGACGCAATCAAATCTTCTACCGGTAACAGCTCTGATGCCGGCAAGCCTCCGGCTAACGACAACATGCCAGGGGTCTGCGTTGCCGCCAAAATTTCTCGAATGTAAGATGGTTTGATGTTGCTAAGTTGCTTACTGATTTGCATTTTGGAGACAATTTTTTAGTTTTATAGATTATGAGGCGGATGATAACGATACTCGCTATAATTTAATTGTCCATATATGCTCTAAAATTTGTTGGTTTATGCGATTATTGCCGCAATAATTGATAAACCTCGACTGCACAAAGATCTAGACTCCTTGATAGGTGAGAACGCCCATTGAATACGGCATACCAACAACAGGCTTCAAGAATCAATGATGCCTTACATGTGATTCACAAAAATATTGCGGCAGACCTCACAGCAAGGCATTTAGCCGATATAGCTGCTTATTCTGAACAACATTTTCATCGTGTATTTAAACGAGTGGTTGGTGAAACCGTTAACGTTTATATCCGCCGAATAAGGTTGGAACACGCCGCAAATCAACTGATGTTCGATCAAAACTCTCGGGTGGTCGAGATTGCTGAGAAGTGTGGCTTTAGTTCTCTGTCTTCATTCACTCGAATTTTTAAAAGCAAGTTCGGTACTACTCCTGCCCAATGGCGTCTGGTGCGGCGCACTCAAGCCAGGCCACCGTATCTTCAAGACCCCGAGATCAGCGCCGGTTATCAACGTGTTGCCAATAACATTATCGCATCACCGACCCTGCAAACGCTTGACGAGCTTCATGTCGCGTATGTGCGCCACAAAGGCTATGGTAGAGATATCGGCCAAGCATGGCAGATCTTACGCTTATGGGCTGCCGCTCAACAACGCGCATTTGGCAAGCCGGGTTCGGATGATCTAAAGTTACCAGGGCAACAAATAGGTTTGCATCACTCAAACCCTGAATGGGTACCGTTAAATGACTGTCAGTACGTGGCCTGTCTGACCATTGATAGACCAATACTACAGCGCTCTTTGATCAATACGCTCACCATTCCCGGAGGGCTGCACGCGGTGTTTGAGCTGGCAGGACAATACGGCGACTTATTGCCATTAATTGGCAAGATACAGAATAACTGGTTACCTAATTCTGGTTATGTAATGCAAACCACACCTATGCTAATTCACTACCGACAAAACCATTTGCTTGGTCAGACTGAGAGATTTAATGTACAGTTGTTTATACCCATCTCAATAAGCTAGGCCGATAGCCATCCTATAAACGATGACCGATCAACGTTCGTTAACGACCAAGCAAATATCACTTCTCTTTGCTGTTTTCCTTGTTTTTCTTCTTCTACCTCGGCTGGGCTTGATATTAGATGGCGTAGCGTATGCCGAGGATTGGAATCACCCACATCCTGCGCACCTCGACTCTTACCGACCCTTTTCAGCATTCATTCTATGGCTATCGAACCAAGTGTTTGGTAACGATCAACTCATCACGGTATTACCGCGTCTACTATCAACGCTTTCCTACGCCGCGGCGTTTACGGTTTTAACGATTAGTTTTACCAAAATAGGCGTTAAAATATCGATGCTAATTAGCATCTTTATCTTTCTATGCGTACACCCAGCGCTAAACGAAATGATTCTGTGGGGCGTCACATATACATACGCATTATCTTTTTTCATATCTTGTATCGGTATTCATCTAGTTTTTAACGCAATCTCAAATCGAAGTGGGGTTATCGGTCTGTTTCTATTGTGCGTAGCCGCTTTAGGCTACCAAATGCTCGCAACAATAGCCGCTTGCGCGTTGTTAGTAGAAACACTTGCAAAAGGGTTACCGAGTCTATTCAGATTACCTAGGGCCGCATTAATAATTCGCCTATCAGCCGCCACACTTCCAATAATAGTTTCTCTAGTCGCACTACTAATAATGCAAAAGGGCTTAGGCTATTATGATTTTGCGAGTCGAGGGGTTGCAAACAGTTCAACCTCCTTTGCAGAGTTTTTAGAATCGCGTTACTACGTACTTACCAATGCATTTGCTAATTACTACCAAGCACAATTGGATTACGTAGCTGGCTATGATGTGACTGTGGGCGCATTAAAATCGGTTCTATTTTTGATCACCCTTATCGTTTTATCCTTATCACTTCATAGAAAATCGGCTTATGGTGTGCTTCAGGTGACCATTCTTTACATGCTTTTTTTTATCTCACTAGCACCACTTCTCGGAACCTCAGCGATTCCTAGCGGTTACAGGATTAGCCTATTTTCGCTTATTCTGTTCGCAACCGGCTTTGCGTCCATTATTAGTTACTATTGTGTATCTAATATGTTTAACTTTACAGCGATAGCACTGATCTCGATTTGCAGTGCTGTATCTTTGTTAGTTTCCCTAGAAGACATAGAATTACGAGCACAAATATGGAAAAGGGATCTCGCTAATCGAGCAGTAGTAGGTAGATCTCAGCAGATGCAAACCCCGGTCGAAGTCTGTAAGCCCCAGGAAGATGACGCTGGCTTGAATACCGGAATTCTAGTCTCCTACAATCGAACCGGCGCTAAAAATTATTCAGTCTGGCATACCGCAAGTTACTTTTTAGAGAGCTTTTTAGAAAAAGGTGGTATCAATCCCGACCACGTTTCATTTGTTGATATCGAAGTTTGCCAGCAAACATGTTCAACTAATTCGGCACTCTCTAACTCTCGCAATCAACATAGTCAGAATAGGAATCTCGTTTGCCTTTAACACCCAGTGACACCAAAAATTAGTTTTGAATCACATGTCATCAAAGATAGTTTAAAAATCTAGGTAAAAAAACTTCGCTGACCAGAATTGATTGATCAAGGTAATCGTATGGAGTTCGCCTCGCGTAAACCGCTTCGTTAGCTATTAGCAATTGCGCAAATTCGCGACTTGCGACGTGGATCTGGCCAGACTTAAACAGTAAATGCCCCAATGGGCTTTTACCCAAACTAGCCAGTCCGCCGCCACCGCGACCAGATAACGAGAGCGGAATTATGCTTCGCGCATAGACCACGGGTTCTCGGTAAATTCGCAACCTGACTTCGCGCACCATCGCAGCATAACCAGACATGCCACCGTTCACTTTTTGCTCATGCCAAAATGGTTGTTGAATCGTTTGCCGTATCACTTCTACTTCAAAAGTCCCATCGGCTATCGCTTTAAGCGCAGCGGTGAGAGAACCTCGATGACTTAGCCATGGCTCCAAGTGAGTTGGCAAAAGCGACTGCGATAAACGATTATCAGGCCGCCAATGAGGGTTCATCAAAGCACGATTGATGTCGCTTAAGAAAGGTTCAGACATAGAGCTACAGACTACGAGTCAAGATAGTGGGCGGTTTGCAAGATCGGTAATGGAATGTGTATTAGCGCGCAGATAACGCGCATCATCTCTTGTTCTTCGGTGATTAGTTTCTTATCATCAAGCACGGTAGTGGCTAGGGCTCGAACCACCTTGGCTTTCTCAGTTGCCGTGAGACGATCCAACTTCGTTAATGCTTGATCGAGTTGTTCTTGCCACCCTTCGGTGAAACTTAGATTCTTGTGGTCAATTCCTGCAGAATGCATACCGGCTTTAAAGGCTCGTTGAGCATATTGTAAACCTTGAGAACTAGCTGAATTTTGCCCATGTGCAGCCAAGATACTCACTACTAGGGTTAATTCATCTATGCAATTTACAAGCTTATCTCTGCCATGTAGACGCGTTCGATTGGGCGTATGTGACTCAAACATGTATTGCCTAATTAACCGCGATAATAAGTATTCGAAAGAATCAACATCACTATCAACCTTAGATATTTTATCTACCGTTGTTAACAGATTTTCGATATCCGACACGGGCCTTCTCTTCAATGAAGGAAAGGCGATCTCCATTAGCGGTAGGCGCTGATCAATTTCTATCTGGCCATTAGTGCTAATCAGGTGTCGGATCTTACTCTCACTGATATCACCCATTTCTTGCAAAACAATCATGAGCTGCTTATCGCGCAAACCTGCGTCGGCATCTAGCATACAAAATAGAAGTACTTCTGGAGACCATTCTGTACTGTGAGCAGCCTGCTTAAGCCCATCAGTCAATGATTCGGTCAGCATTACGGCGGCCGCTATTCTATCAGTAGACGGATTACCGATATTGCTGATCACTTCACCGATATCCAAAAACCCACCGTGTTTTTTAGACTTAACTTTAGCGCTTTGCTCTTCGGCCGCCTTGGTCGCTTGCAAATGTTCTCGTTTCTCGTGCCTCTTTAGTTTCTTTGCTAAATCTTTTATTTCGGTGCCACGAAAGCCTTTTTCGATCCGCTTTATGCGCTGCTCTAAGGGCGGATGTGTTGCAAACATCAGCGAACGAGTTCCGCTGCCAAATAACATGTGGCTGACTTCTTCAGAATCAGCGTGCAAGTAAGAAGAGTGATTGTATGCCGCTATTTTCTTAAGCGCTCCGGCAATACCACTGGGGTCTCGGGTAAACTGTACGGCTGACGCATCAGCCAAGTATTCACGTTGTCTCGATAAGGCAGATTTCATCCAACGTGCAAAAAACAAACCGATATAGCCCACCGTCATTAACGCCAAGCCAATCATTACGACTCCACCAATACCATTGTTTTTAGAGCTACGCCGATAGCGGCTGGTGTGTAGGAACTTGCGGCCAATCATGGCCAATACCATGATTCCAAACAACACGCCCATGAGACGAATATTTATACGCATATCGCCATTAAAAATATGACTGAACTCATGCGCAATCACACCCTGGAGTTCAGCTCGATCAAGCCGTTCTAAGGTGCCCTGAGTTACCGCTACCGCCGCATCGGCAGGCGTATAACCCGCAGCGAATGCGTTAATGGCTGGTTCCCCTTCAAGAACAAATACATCTGGCACCGGAGTGCCAGAGGCAATTGATATTTCCTCCACAACATTATAAAGACGCCGTCTCAATGGGTCTCGTGTATCCGCAGTGACCAAGCGCCCACCTAAATCGGCCGCAACTTGTGCGCCGCCAGACTTCAAGGTGGCTATTTTCCCCAAACTAGCTATACCAATCACCGCCGCTGTTATCGCGCTGCTGGCTAACAACAAACTGGAGTTTTGAACAATCATGTGCCAACTGAATATTGACGCAACGGATGGGCCACTCGAGGATCTATACGTATCAGATAATGGTATTTGGGAACCGGCCACCAATAACACGAGAATGTCTATCACCAGTACAATGACTAAGGTGACTAAGCCAAACGAAACCAACAGCCACAGCGATTGTTTTCGAGCTTTCTCTTGCTGTTCGAAAAAATTCAAAAATTGCCTTTCTGGTTTAGAAAATCACGATTTAGATTTAAGACGTGTAGCTCTATATTTAAAATTCAACCTTAGGTACTTGTTTCATCGATACATCTTCTAGCTCAAGCATCTGCGCCGGCTGGAAATTAAACCAATCGGAAATCAAGTTACTGGGAAATTGTTCACGCAGATTATTGTATAACATCACGCCGTCGTTAAAAGCTTGGCGTGCAAAAGACAATTTATTCTCTGTGGTGGTTAGCTCTTCCGAAAGCTGCATCATATTTTCGTTGGCTTTTAGATCAGGGTAGGATTCAGAAAGCGCGAATAGTCGCCCCAATGCACCAGAGAGACCTCGTTCGGCTTCACCCAGTTTCTGTAAGGCATCAGGGTTTGATGGGTCAACTTTTACGTCACCTAAACCAGAAACAGCCGAGTTACGGGCTTCAATAACGGCCTGCAAAGTTTCCTTTTCGTGAGCCATATAGCCCTTTGCGGTTTCAATTAGATTGGGTATTAAATCATGCCGGCGAGTTAGCTGAACATCAATTTGCGCAAAGGCATTTTTATAACCATTACGTGAAGCTATTAGGCGGTTATAAAGCGAGATGCCATAAAATATAACACCGACAAAAATCAGCAAAAGTACAGTTCCAGTTCCCATTATGTTCTCCAAAGTACGTGTGATGGCATTAGTTATAACAGATACATTCCAAAATTTGCAAAGAATATGCCTGCAGAATTAACTGAACTCCACTGCCCATAAATTAAAAAAGCTCGATGACCGTATGGCCATCGAGCTTAAGATGCTATCAAGTTTCGGTCAAACAACGACCGAACAATAAAAAGGCCAGTTTAACGGCCAGTCTTAACCATCTTTTTAAGTGCTTGTAACTGGGCTGCGGCTTGCGCTAACTCAGCTTTGGCTCTCGCATAGTCTATATCCGCTTTGCTGTCTTTCAAAGCTTGCTCAGCTTTGCGTTGAGCTTCTAAAGCGGCGGCTTCATCAATGTCATCAGCACGAATCGCCGAGTCAGACAAAACGGTGATCTTCTTTGGCGTTACTTCCAAAATCCCGCCTGATACATAAATAACTTGCTCTTCGCCATCTGCGGTTTGTATTCGAACATCACCAGGCTTCAAGTTAGTTAATAATGGCGTGTGATTAGGGTAAATACCCAATTCACCGTTGATTGCCGTTGCGATAAGCATCGCTGCTTGGCCTGAGAAGATCTCATTTTCAGCGCTGACTACTTCAACTTGCATTGTACTCATATCTTTCTATCCGCTAAAACTGCTTGTAACAGTTTGGTTGCTTACAATCTCACGCTCAACACCGACCGATTCGTCTACTTAAGAACTCTCCGTAAACACGGAAACAATCGGTAATAAAACTTGTGCTGCTAGCGAGGCTGATTTAGTTCCCAATGTGCCGCTCAGTGTACAAAGAGTAATTTATTACTAAAGTAAATTACCCCAGTACACCGACAACGTAACCTAAGGGTTTAACAGTGTCTGTTAAGACATGCCTTTGGCTTTTTCGATGACCTCGTCAATACCACCAACCATGTAGAACGCTTGCTCTGGATACTCATCAAGTTCACCACTAAGAATAGCTTTAAAGCCAGCAATGGTATCTTTCAAAGAAACGTACTTACCGTCAGCGCCCGTAAATACTTGTGCAACGAAGAATGGTTGCGACAAGAAACGTTGAATCTTACGAGCTCGTGCTACGGCTTGTTTGTCTTCTTCAGACAACTCATCCATACCAAGAATCGCAATGATGTCGCGTAATTCTTTATAACGCTGTAGCGTATTTTGTACGCCACGTGCTACTTGATAATGATCGTCACCAATCACTAATGGATCAAGTTGGCGCGAAGAACTGTCTAGCGGATCTACCGCAGGGTAAATACCCAACTCGGCAATTTGACGAGACAATACCAATGTTGCGTCTAAGTGAGCAAACGTAGTTGCCGGTGATGGGTCAGTCAAGTCATCCGCCGGTACGTATACCGCTTGGAACGAAGTAATAGAACCATTTTTAGTCGATGTGATTCGCTCTTGTAGGGCACCCATCTCACTCGCTAGAGTTGGCTGGTAACCTACCGCTGAAGGCATACGACCTAGAAGGGCTGATACTTCTACCCCGGCTAGCGTGTAACGATAAATGTTATCAATAAACATCAATACGTCACGACCTTCGTCACGGAAATACTCGGCCATTGTCAAACCAGACAAAGCAACACGTAAACGGTTACCCGGAGGCTCATTCATTTGGCCGTATACCATGGCAACTTTATCAAGTACGCCAGCTTCTTTCATTTCGTAGTAGAAGTCATTACCTTCACGAGTACGTTCACCAACGCCCGCAAATACTGATAAGCCTTCTTGAGCTACCGCGATGTTATTAATCAATTCCATCAAGGTTACGGTTTTACCTACACCCGCACCACCGAATAGACCAACTTTACCACCCTTAGCGATAGGCATAATCAAGTCGATTACTTTAATGCCAGTTTCTAAGATCGCTGTATCAGCCGCTTGGTCAGCGTAGGCAGGTGGCTCACGGTGAATCGGGTCACGACGAACCTCTTCAACGTCACCTGCATTATCAACAGGACGACCTAGCACGTCCATGATTCGACCCAGTGTGCCTTGGCCAACAGGAACCGAAATTGGAGCGCCGGTGTTGTTTACGTCCGCACCACGTTTTAACCCTTCAGTCACGCCCATGGCAATAGCACGAACAATGCCATCACCTAATTGTGCTTGAACTTCCATGGTTAAATCGGCACTTGGTACAACCAATGCGTCATATACGTTAGGCACTGCATCCGCTGCAAACTGAACGTCTACAACTGCGCCAATGATTTCTACAATATTTCCGGAACTCATAATAGTTTCCTCTATACCTTAAATTTAAATTCTTTCTGCCCAGTCTTCTACTACTAAGCCAATAATTGAGCGTTTAACTCGAAGCGTTAAACCTAACCGCCCGCTATGGTTTATATGTCGTCGATAACTAAACCGCTGACGCACCCGATACGATCTCAGAAATCTCCTGAGTAATAGCCGCTTGACGTGCCTTGTTGTAAACCAACTCTAGCTCACCAATTAAATCACCTGCATTGTCACTGGCGGCCTTCATAGCCACCATTCGAGCAGACTGTTCACACGCCACGTTTTCAACAACCGCTTGATAGATTTGAGATTCTACATAGCGTTTAAACACCGTATCTAATATCGGCTTGGCTTCAGGCTCATAGATGTAATCAAACAACGCCGGTACTTCAGCACTGGCTTGTTCATCCGCATCAACCGGCAACAATTGCGTTGATGTTGGTGCTTGCGTCATGGTGTTAACAAAATCATTTGAAACTAAGTACAAACGATCAATTTTACCGTCTTCATACGCCTTAAGCATGCTCGTGATGGCACCCAACAAATCAGCAAGATTTGGCTTATCGCCATAATGCGATGCTTCCGAAACAACGTTGCCACCCGTTCGTCTAAAAAATGCTAACGCTTTAGAACCAATCGTAGCGACGTCAATTTCCACGCCTTTAGCATCCCAGTCAGCCATGCCTGACATAGCTTTACGGAACACATTCATGTTCAGACCACCACAAAGGCCACGGTCTGAACTCACCACAATATAGCCAACACGCTTTACGTCACGTTCAATAGTGAAAGGGTGCTTGTACTCCAAATTCGCTTTTGCAATGTGTGCAACTACTGAACGAATTTTTTGTGCATAAGGTCTAGCGGCCAACATGCGGTCCTGCGCTTTGCGCATTTTGCTTGCGGCCACCATTTCCATGGCTTTGGTGATCTTCTGCGTGCTTTTAACGCTTCCAATCTGATCGCGAATTTCTTTACCGACTGCCATAATATTCTCTAATTAATGATTACAGTTTCGAGAGCCTTCAGCTTTCGAGAGCCTTCAGCTTTCGAGAGCCCTCAGCTTTCAAGAGCCTTCAGCTAACGGCGCTTATGCTACCGAGGCTTTAGCAACTCGCGAAAATCAGAAGCTGCCGTTTGCTTTGAAGTCTTTAAGAGCTTCGTGCATGCCAGCAGTCACTTCGTCAGTCAGCTTAGGCGTTTTGTTGATGCCATCAATCAAAGACGCAAAGTTAGCGCTAACGTGTGCTTGCATTGCTGCTTCACAGGCGCCTACTTGCTCTTTTTCAACGTCATCGAAATAGCCTTCATTCGCCGCAAACAATGACAAGGCTACTTGTGCCGTTGACATTGGCGCGTATTGCGCTTGCTTCATCAATTCAGTTACACGCTCACCACGGGCAAGTTGTGCTTGAGTTGCTTCATCTAAGTCTGATGCGAACTGCGAGAACGCCGCCAATTCACGATATTGAGCAAGTGCCAATCGAATACCACCACCCAACTTTTTAATGATGTTGGTTTGTGCTGCACCACCCACTCGAGACACTGATAGACCTGGGTCTACTGGTGGTCGAATACCAGAGTTGAACAAGTCAGATTCCATGAAAATCTGGCCGTCTGTAATAGAGATCACGTTAGTCGGTACGAACGCCGATACGTCACCGGCTTGCGTTTCAATAATCGGTAACGCAGTTAAAGAGCCTGTTTTACCTTTAACGCCAGTCAAACGTTCAACTTCATCTTCATTGATACGCGAAGAACGTTCCAACAAACGAGAATGTAGATAGAAAACGTCACCAGGGTATGCCTCACGACCTGGAGGACGACGAAGCAACAAAGAGACCTCACGATACGCAACAGCCTGCTTAGACAAATCATCATAAACGATCAAAGCATCTTCACCGTTATCACGAAAGTACTCGCCCATTGAGCAACCAGCGTAAGGTGCAAGGTATTGCAAAGCGGCCGAATCAGACGCGTTTGCTGCAACCACTGTTGTGTACTCTAGAGCGCCATGCTCTTCTAATTTACGTACTACAGACGCAACCGACGATGCTTTTTGGCCGACGGCAACGTAAATACATTTAACGCCGCTGTTCTTTTGGTTAATGATGGCATCAATTGCTACCGCCGTTTTACCAGTTTGACGGTCACCAATAATCAACTCACGCTGACCACGACCAATCGGCACCATGGCATCGATTGATTTAAAACCAGTCTCTAGCGGTTGATCCACACCTTGACGTTCGATTACACCCGGTGCGACTTTTTCAATCGGCGAAGTTTCAGTTGTTTCGATAACGCCTTTGCCATCAATTGGGTTACCCAGCGTATCCACTACGCGGCCTAGCAAAGCTGGGCCAACCGGCACTTCCAAAATTCGGCCAGTACACTTTACAGTGTCGCCTTCAGAAATGTTTTTGTAGTTACCCATGATCACCGCACCCACTGAGTCTTGCTCAAGGTTCAGTGCCAGACCATAGATGTCGCCTGGAAATTCCAACATCTCACCTTGCATCGCTTCGGTAAGACCGTGAATACGGGCGATGCCGTCGGTCAGGCTGACCACAGTACCTTCGGTACGTGATTCAGCGGATGCTTCAAAATTTTTAATCCGATCTTTAATCAGATTACTGATTTCAGATGGGTTCAATTGCGTTGTCATGACTGCAAGTCCTCAACGGTTACTTTTGTTCGCTACGTGTCTCCAACACCACCGGCTTGCCGGTATGGGCTGAAAAGCCACGTACTTTAATTTACTAATACGCTTGAAAACGGTCGCTGAGTCTCAGGCGCAAAAGCCTTCAACCATAAATGCGATACGTTTATCTTAAAAGTGCGCTAGTAAGCTTTTCTACTCGGCCTTTAGCAGAGCCATCAATCACCAAGTCGCCAGCTCTGATTACTGCGCCACCGATAAGTTCGGGGTCAACAGTTTCTTGCAGCTCAACTTTTAAGCCTAAACGCGTTTCAAGCGCAGCGGCCAATGATGATTTTTGATCAGCTGTTAGTGCCATCGCGGTGATAACTTCCGCACTCACTAACGCTTTTGCTTTAGCAACCAGACCGGCGTACTGCTCATTGATATCATTCAATGAGCCTAGGCGATCGTTTTGCACTAACAAATTAACAAAGTTCGCTCCGCCTTCTGGCAAGCTGTCTTTGGCTAGATCAGTTAATAGCTCAGTAACTTTAGCGGCTTCGACACGGGGGTCAGAAACCAAGGCGCTGAAATCAGCGTCGTTACTTACTACACAGAGTTGATCTATCGCAGAAGCCCACGC
This sequence comes from uncultured Gammaproteobacteria bacterium, assembly GCA_964516915.1. Lineage (GTDB taxonomy): Bacteria > Pseudomonadota > Gammaproteobacteria > Arenicellales > Arenicellaceae > Arenicella. The sequence continues at coordinate 77,081 of CAZEXS010000001.1, read as the reverse complement.
GTCAAACGCGTTACTTTCTTGCGCTAGATCAAACACCGCTTTGGCGTAAGGTCGGGCAATGGATGCATTGTCTGCCATTCTTCTTACCTGTTTGGTTGCAAGCGTTAGCTAGCTTTCAATTGCTTAACGAGATCATCGATCAATCCGGCATGAGCCGATTCATCAATTTCTTTGTTGGCAATCTTACTGGCCGCAGCCACCGCAATAGAAGACACTTGAGTACGCAGTTCTTCGCGCGCTGTGTGAACTTCTTGTTCAACCTCAGTAAGAGCCGACGCAACAATGCGTTCTTTCTCAGAGGTAGCGGTGGTTTTCGCTTCATCAACAACGGCATTACCACGTTTTTCAGCACTGGCGATGATTTCGGCGGCTTGTGATTTAGCATTGCTAATCACCTCGGCTGCTTCTTTCTCCGCCACTTCTTGTGCTTCTTGGCCTTTCTCAGCCGCGGCTAAACCGTCTGCAATTTGGTTTTGACGTTCTTGCATAGCATTCACCATAGGTGGCCATACGTATTTTTTGCAAAACCAAACAAACAGCAAGAACGAGATGGTTTGACCAATAAGAGTCGCATTAATATTCATCTATCGTTCCTCGTTTCAGAAAGTTAGGTAATTAAGCTGCTTTCAAAGTTTCTAGTACGCTTGCGTCGATCAAACCTGATGCGAACAAGAAGTATAGAGCGATCGCAACAGCGATAATTGGAATCGCGTCGATCAGACCAGCAAGTAAGAACATTTTAGTTTGCAGTGTGTTCGCCATTTCTGGTTGACGAGCAACACCTTCAAGAAAGCGACCGCCCATAAGGCCGATGCCAATTGCTGCGCCAACAGCTGCTAAACCTAACATGATGCCTACGGCAATTGCGGTCATACCTACGATAGTTCCCATTTGGAGCTCCTGATATTAAAAAATATAAAAAATTAAAATTGAAATAGTTATACGAGGCTAACGATTAGTGATGCTCATGAGCTTGGCTCAAATACACTATCGTTAACATCATGAATATGTATGCTTGAAGCGTGATGACTAGGATATGGAAGATAGCCCAACCAAGCTGCGCAAAGCCGCCCAAAACACCTAAGCCCAGGCCAGCGCTGTACATCATCGCAATCAAGATAAAAATAAGCTCGCCGGCGTACATGTTTCCAAACAAACGAAGACCCAGAGAAAGCGGCTTTGCAAGCAAGCCAACTAATTCTAGAACAAGGTTAAATGGTATTAAGTACTTGCCGAAAGGCTGTAAGGATAATTCTTTGGTAAAGCCCACTGGGCCTTTGATCTTTATGCTGTAATAAAGAATCATGATAAATACAGCCAATGCCATGCCAAGCGCAACGTTTACATCCGTAGATGGCACAATTTTCATATAGCCTACGCCAGCCAATTTGGCCAGTTCAGGGATCCAGTCAACGGGTACTAAATCCATAAGGTTCATGAAAAACACCCAGATAAAGATAGTTAACGCCATCGGCGCTATCCACTCATTCTTGGCTTGCTTAGTAAAGGTACTGTCTTTGGAGTCTTGAGCCATATCAAACAAAGACTCAACAAAACATTGTACTTTCGAAGGCTTGTCAGCACTAAATCCCTTAGCAACGCTGCGCAAAATCCAAAACATAATAATGCCGAGGCCCAAAGACCAAAGCATAGAATCAACATGAATAGCCATAAAGCCCATGCTTGCGGCTTCTTCCGCGCCATGCGCAAAGCCCCAATGACCGTCTGGGAATTGACCGTATGTAAGATTCGTAAGGTGGTGGTTAATGTAACCAGCGCCTGTTAGTTCACCATTTTCAGATGCCATCTTCGATTCCTGAGAGAATAAATCTCAAACTTAAATTTTAAATTCTTTCGCCATTAATGCCATGGTCTTCCGTAGCCTACTCATTCGGGTTAACAACCCTTTGAGTGACGTCGACCTCATGAGATCGAGACGGAACCAACAACATTAACAAATTTACGATTACCGCCGCGATCAGATACGCGATTATAAACGGCAAAACCGATACTTTGATGACGACAATGAATATCGCCATCATCATCAAAGTAAATAGTACTTTCAAAATAACGCTTACATAGAAGCGGGCTAAACGTTCCGCAGCTGGCATATCGTGGATTGTAGCCAGACGATGCGTGGTGAACATTCTTGTGGCCATGAATGCGCTCATTAAAGCTGCAATCAAACCACCATAAAACGCCGACAGACTTTGACCGACGCCATAGCAAAAATACATAACCACACTGAAAGCGATTGTGCTCGTAAGTTGTAACAATGCGAGCTTAAGCATTTCGCTGGCGTTAGAGCTTTTATTCAAATGCTCAAACTTATTCAACTGGTCAAACCTGCGCGGTGCTTGGGTCATGTTTCCGCCTTTAGATTTCGTGCGCGATTATAATGGCTAGAAAGCACGACCGCAATGCTAGATAAGCGTTAATTAAAGCCTTATGCCGTAAAAATTTCGCTTATTTTATTCGCTAACAGCACATTCAACGCCAAACTTAAGAAAATTACGCGCTATAACTTGGCAATCCAAAGCCTGAATATGATTGCAAAGCCATTCAAAAGCAGCTCGATTAGATTACTTTATGTGCGCCAATATGCCATCAAGCACGTCTAAGTTTTTATATTCAATCACCAACTTTCCCTTACCGTCTTTATCATCTACCAACACAGTGGTACCCAACTTTTCGGAAAGCGACTCTTCAAGTGATCGTATGTCAGAACTCTTAGCAACCTTAGTCGCTTTTTTAGCGGGGTTTAGATAATTACGTACCAATGCTTCGGTTTGTCGCACTGATAGCTTTTTTGCGTAAACTTCAGTGGCCGCGGCATCTTGCATTTCTATTGGCAAACCAAGTAAAGCTCGTGCATGGCCCATTTCGATCTTGCCTTCTTCAAGGAGCTTTTTTGCGGCCGGGTTAAGACCCAGCAAGCGCAAAAGATTGGTTACGGCGGTGCGTGACCGGCCAACGCTGCGCGCCATCTCTTCATGAGTTAAATCAAACTCATCCATCAAGCGTTTTAAGCCAACCGCCTCCTCGACGGGGTTAAGGTTTTCGCGTTGGATGTTTTCAATCAGTGCAACGGCTAACGTAGCCTCGTCGGGAATGTTTCTAACCAATACCGGCACTTCTTCAAGCTGCGCTATCTGCGCCGCTCGCCACCGACGTTCACCCGCTATAATTTCATATTGATCATCGGCAATTGGTCGCACTAAGATCGGCTGAATAATACCTTGCGCTTTAATAGAAGCGGCAAGATCCTCTAACGAAGCCTGATCCATATTGGTTCTTGGCTGATACTCGCCACGCTGCAGCTTTTCGATGGGTAAAGAGCTTGGTGTATCATTTTTAACCGTCGGCGACGAATCACTGCTTGCCGTATCGACTGTCTCACTGCCACCTAGCAGTGCATCTAAACCACGACCCAACCTTTTTTTCTTTTTTGCATTCATAGTATTGCGCTGTCTCTATGCTTGTTTAGACTTTGCTGTTTGAGCCTTTTGAAGTATTTCATCCGCTAACCACAAGTACGCTCTTGCGCCTTTGGAGGTCGGAGCGTACTCAAGTGCTGGTTCGCCATAACTTGGGGCCTCGGCCAATCGCACATTACGTGGCACCACCGTTTCATAAACCTTATCACCAAAGTGTGACTCTAATTGTCGACTTACTTCACCGGACAAAGAATTACGTTTATCAAACATGGTGCGCAGTAAGCCTTCTACTGATAACTTAGGATTTAATGTTTCACGAATTTTTCTTACGGTAGAAATCAGCGCACTCAAACCTTCCAACGCAAAGTACTCGCACTGCATGGGTATTAAAACAGAATCTGAAGCAACCAAAGCATTGATCGTCAACACATTAAGTGCAGGAGGGCAGTCTATAAATATATAGTCGTAATTATTAAGTTGCTTAGCGAGCGCCTTTTGCAGCCTTAATTCACGACCAATTTCATTGAGCAATTCAACTTGCGCACCGGCCAATTCTCCATTGGCAGACATCACGTCTACACCGCAAGCACTTTTAACAATCGCTTCGGCGGCCGTAGACTCGCCAAGCAGCACATCGTATATAGTGTTTTCTATATCGTCAGGCTCCACGCCACAGCCCACCGTTGCATTGCCTTGCGGGTCCATATCAATCAACAAAATTCGCTGGCCACGTTTGACCAATGACGCCGCCAGGTTAATGCTGGTGGTTGTTTTGCCGACACCGCCTTTTTGATTGGTGATGGAAATTACTTTTGCCATGACTTTGCGTTCTCTAATTAAAGGAGCCACTCAGTTAATTAGAGTGGGGCTAATTTTGCGCGCTGCAGGAATCAACACACTCTATCAACTTAATACGTCAATAACAGCAGTGACAGATCAGCACTACTTGGGTGCGTCGATCACAATTAAGTTACGCTGCGCATCTAGCTCTGGTACTTTAAGTGCAAAGGTATCAAATTTTAAGCCCATCTTCTTAATAACTTTCAATTCTTCCTTGGGGACTAGTCCTTTCATGGCCAGCCAGCGGCCATTTTTATCAATCGCATCCATAGAGCCTGTCACGAAATTCTCTAAACTAGAGAACGCGCGCGAGGTAACCATGGCGAATTTATCTTTGGGTTTGAAGTCTTCTATGCGCGAATTTTCAACCGTGAAATTCTTCAAATTTAACTTGTTTGCGGCAAACATTTGAAATTGCGCTTTTTTACCGCGCGTTTCCACACTAGTAACGTCGAGTGCCGGGGAGAGTATGGCTAACACCATGCCTGGTAATCCAGCCCCACTGCCAACGTCTAGCAAAGAAGCGCCTCTTATATAAGGCATGATACTGGCGCAATCGAATATATGCACACTGAGCATTTCGTCAATGTCATCAACCGCGGTCAAATTATGTGTCTTATTCCATTCGGCCAACAAGTTCATGTATGTGACCAAATTACTTACGGCCTGATCACCATAAGAGACATCTAGGGCATCAAGGCCATGCATGACTTTACTTTCTAATGAAGCTTCTAGTTCTTGTTCTGCATTCATGAGTTTCATTCTCCATCACGCATTACGCGCTTAAAATCGAACTCGGCCAGTGATTATATGAAAAGGGGGCGAAGAAGAAACCACATTCTGAGAAGATTAAGCAAAAGGCCATAAGTTTGCCACTTTTAGAATGCGTTTTTCCAGACACCGTGTCACTTTTAAGTGATCGGTGATTAACACTCGCTATTAAACGAAAACTCTATCTGAGGAAAATCTAGGCCGCTCGGCCTTGCTTTTTAATGTAAACCAACAATAAAGAGATGGCCGCTGGGGTAACACCTGAAATCCTCGACGCTTGGCCGATGCTGACCGGCTTATGATCGTTAAGTTTTTGTGCGACTTCGTTTGATAAGCCCGTCACCAAACTGTAATCCATGTCGATACTGAGCTTAGTAGATTCATGACGTTTTTGCTTTTCAATTTCGCCTTGTTGGCGGTCAATATAGCCTTGGTACTTTGCCTGAATTTCAAGCTGTTCAGCCACCTTTAAATCATCTACCGGCTGACCCGCACCCGGCAAAGTCAGTAGAGTTTGGTAAGTTACCTCTGGCCTACGCAATAGTTCGAGCAAGTTCGCTTCCTTTTTTAAAACATTACCCACAACTTCATTCGCAATATCATCTGGCACGGTACCTGGCTGCAACCAAGTACTTTTAAGCCGCTGATGTTCTTGATCAATAGAATCGCGCTTCTTATTAAAGGCACTCCAGCGTTCATCATTAACTAAACCCAGTTCGCGACCAACTTCGGTGAGCCTTAAGTCGGCGTTGTCTTCGCGCAACAATAACCGATACTCAGCACGCGAGGTAAACATACGATACGGCTCTTTGGTGCCCATGGTAATAAGATCGTCCACCAACACACCAATATAAGCTTGGTCACGAGTTGGAAACCACGCTTCTTGATCGCGCGATTGGCGCGCCGCATTTAAGCCAGCTAATAAGCCCTGACCACCGGCTTCTTCGTAACCCGTGGTGCCATTAATTTGACCGGCAAAAAACAGGCCTTCAACGTGCTTGGTCTCTAAACTTGGCTTTAAACCGCGCGGATCAAAAAAATCATACTCAATGGCATAACCTGGGCGAGTAATGCGCGCATTCTCAAAGCCCACAATCGACCGTATAAAATCAATTTGCACGTCGTAAGGTAATGAGGTTGAAATACCATTTGGATAAACCTCGTGCGTAGTGAGGCCTTCAGGCTCAACGAAAATCTGATGCGAATCTTTGTCAGCAAAGCGCACGATTTTATCTTCAATTGACGGGCAATAGCGTGGCCCAACGCCTTCGATCACACCGCCATACAACGGCGATCGATCAAGCCCGCCGTGAATAATGTCGTGAGTTCGTTTATTGGTATGCGTGATGTAGCAGTTTACTTGGCGAGGGTGGTGCGACACATCGCCTAAAAATGAGAATACCGGCTCTGGCTGATCACCCGGCTGCGCCTGCATCTTGGAAAAATCCAACGATCGGGCATCAAGTCTTGCCGGCGTACCGGTTTTCAAACGATCAACGGTAAACGGCATTTCCCTCAAGCGCTTAGCCAAGGCGTTTGATGGCGGGTCACCGGCTCGTCCACCTTGAAAGTTTTCCATGCCAATGTGCAAAATACCGCCCAAAAAGGTGCCGGTAGTTAACACCACTGTTTTGGCTCGAAATTTCAAGCCCATTTGCGTGACGACGCCGCTTACGCGACCGTTTTCAATAATTAAATCATCACAGGATTGTTGGAACAGAGATAAGTTTTCTTGATTTTCAACCGTGGCCCTAATTGCAGCCTTATACAGCGCGCGATCGGCTTGAGCACGCGTGGCACGCACCGCTGGCCCCTTACGTGCATTTAACGTGCGAAATTGAATGCCGCCACGATCTGCAGCCTCAGCCATAGCACCGCCTAGCGCGTCTATTTCACGCACAATATGGCCTTTGCCTATGCCCCCAATCGCCGGATTACATGACATTTGGCCGATGGTTTCGATATTGTGAGTCAACAGCAGGGTATTAGCGCCGGTGCGAGCCGCCGCTAGGGCCGCTTCGGTGCCAGCATGGCCCCCGCCAATCACAATTACATCGTACGATTCAGTATGAAACATGTGCAGTTAGTTTTGCCGCTCTATCGCTATTCAGTCGCGGCGATTTTAACGCTTTAAAAGACAAAGAACTATTTAAAAGAGCTCGAAAATTAGGCAAAAACACCCATCCTTTGGGTTTCGATGGTTCGCTAAACTCAACTTAGGTCTAATTTTTCACACTTAGATCTCGTAACCGTGCGCGCGTATGTTGCTCTGGGTTAGTAAAAAACGAGCGTCGTAAATCCTTAAGACTCTGTGTATAACCATCCTCTTCAACATCCAATTGCGCCGCTGACCTTCGATACCTTTGATAAATATCTTCGAACTGCTGCTGTTGTTGACGATGGCTTACTAATTCGTCCGCCTTGTGTTGGCTTAAGCCTCGTGACCTTAGAGCCTGATGATATTCAGCATCGTCTTTAAGGTTCTGGCTCAGGCTTACAATGCTTGCTTGCTCTTGACGATGCCGCGCATCGTCGCTTCGGCTGGATTGAAGTTTCGGGGGTAAGTCTCGTTCTAGTTGATCAATCTTGGCTTGTCTTTGTTCATCACTCAAAGCGTCGTCGGAAAACAGCTCTAAAGTCGCCAAGGTATAGTCTTGATACGCTTCTTCAAGACCAAACAATGCCTGGCTTTCAGACTCACTAAACAACTCCGATTTTTTCTGTTTCAGTGACTGAAAGCTGCTTCGTAAAACGTCAAGCGCATCGATATCAATTCCCGATTTACCCACCAAAGATTGACTCTGTAAGCCAAATTCAAACTGCTTATAGCGTAAATAGTTGGCTAATAACTGATGCGCGTGTTGGCCAGCCTCGCTAGGCAAGTAAGTGTCAATGTAGCGCTGTATTTCACCGATCGCGGCTTCAGGCCCCAGTTCATCTGAGGCACTTAAAAAATAGTCAAAGAAATCACGCACACCTTGATCTAGAACCAGTTTGTTATCGGCACCCACCTTCAAGCGCCCATCAATATCTGTGCCACGCAACGATGGTGAGAACGTCATTTGGTCATGCGATGACGGCGTTCCTAGTTTAGGTGCCGGCAGGGCCACAGACGTTGAATCTCCTAATGCTGTCTTATCAATGATTGGCGGAGAAGCGTTAGAGCCCCGCGAAGCAAGCAATGGTTTACCTTTTTGCTGACTAGGTTTGTGATCACCGCCTGGCCATACCATTATCAGCGCAAAAATAAGCAGCACTGACAACGGTATGAGTAATACGACCTTTTTCATTAATGTCGGTTTCTATTAGCTAGATATACACTGACTATTTAAGAATTGTGACCTCTTAAAGGCCGCGATTTTTAAGGCGGTTAGCGTGACTACGATACAAGGTCACCGGGTTAGTCCAACCACGCGCACCAAACAAGTGGTTAACAGCATCAATGTGATTCATTCGATATCGACTGTAAATAACATTACCAAGCTTAGAAGAACACTCGCTTACTAAGCCGTCGTTGCGCTCAGATCCAAACGCTAAAGCAGTGGTGCTTAATGCATAATCGGTCACATCAAAAACGTTGGTAAACGGCGAAGTACCGCTCCACGAAAACATTTTGATATTGTTACCGTTAATATTTACGTTCTCATTCACCGACCCACAATTACTACTAATACCCTTATTTGAAAGCGCGTTATTCAAAGCTGCTGTGCCTTGAGTACTTAAAGTAGTTGCGCTGTCTAAGGCGGCTTGGTCATTAAAGTTGCCGGACAAAAAGTTAATAACCGAACCCAAGCTATTAGCAATTTGCACCGCCACACTTTGCGTAATAGTACCGTTAGGCAGGATACCCAGCGCGACATCAGCGACTTTCGACCCTAGGTTTACGCCATTAACCGAAGTCACCGAAGCCACTTTTTGAGGAACCAATGCAGCCGCAACTCTGGAAGTTGGCGAGCCTTGACTGTGTCCAATAATGTTAAATTTACTTTCCGGTAGTGTCATCAGGTAATCAGCCAGCTGTTGACCTCGTACTTCTGAAGAATTAAACGCCGATACCGATGCGATATAAACTTTAGCACCCGAACGACGCAAGTTATAAGGCACAGTGTGAAAATAGTTTATAAGGCCGCCGATATCATCAAAACCCGAAATACCATGCACCAGCACGATTGGGTATTTGGTTTTTGTATAAGACGCGTGAGCTGAACCGAATGTACAGCCAATTAAAATAAGGCCAGCAAGTATGAGTATTTTTTTCATTATTAATGATCCGCTTTAAATTATTTTTATTAGAAGAAGCGCAAAACCTACACAAGCGTAGTCAAACAACACCGCCGATTTCTACGAAACGGTCTGGTGCCGTTAGCTACCGTTTGAATTGCTTATTGTCTACTTAAGAGTGATACGCTTACAAACTAATGCAGCGTTCACACAAAAGCGCAGCCCTTACAAGCACTGCACTTCTGTTTTTACTACTTGGCGATACTACCTATTTAAAGTATCAAACACGTTGGCCGACAAGCTCTTTTTGTCACCATCACGTACTAATCGAACTTTATATATCCACCACCACTTCCTTTGAGTGTAGTCGTTGAAATCCAATTTCAAACCTCGAGTCACATCATTCACCACTGGCACGATGTCTCCTGTTCGGCTACTGCCGATAGTGCCGCTGTGATTCGCCTTATCGGCCATCAAAACAACGTAATGATCAGGCAATAGAGAAGAGGGCCCGCGTGAACTTCGAACTTGACCGTTTACACGAATACTTTTGCTACAAGACTCATAGTCACTTTTAAACCTTGAACCACAAGCACTGTGAAATGCCACTACACTGTCATCATAGCCAAGCAATATGCCTTTCGTTAGACGCAGAAAGTCATCGCCAGCACCAACAAAACGCAAACGCGGCGCACCATAGGCACCCAACGCAACACTGCGAGCCGTTGAAGTTCGAATATCATTTAAAACGCCTAAATATGAAAGTGTCGGTCTAAAACCAAGAAACGCCCCGATCACATCCAATTGAAACGCATTGCGAGCACCCTTTGCCACATTATACGCAAGGTCAGCAAGACCAGTACCACCGCCAGCACCGGCAAAATCCAATACCGCTAGTACTTTAAATCTACTTCGATCAATACCCCATTGACCAAGCCTGGAAAGTGCATCACGCACCACCAAATCACCGGTTGAGTGAGTGACGAACACGCAACCAGCGCTACATGTACCCGCTAATTCCAGTGCTTTAATTTGACTACTCATCGAATCTTTAATATTGCCAGCCAATCGATCGGCTGAAGACCAATGTAATTTCACATCGGCTTTCGCGCCCCAAAACTTTTCCCAGTATTTATCGGCATTTTGTTTTTGCTGATTTACATCTGGAATGCTAAGCAGGTCACCAGCATTAAAACCTTGCACTAAAACAACGTTTTTTCCAGCTAGCTTTGCGTGGCCACTAACACTAAATAGCAAAGTCGCTAAGAGTAAAAAGACTTTTGTCTTCATTGTATTATCCTCATTTGGTTTGTACTTCTAAAACCTCTCAATAAGTCGTAACGCTTATTTTGGAGGCATTTTCTAGGTACTGCTTTTTACTGCGTATACGTACTATTTTTAAGCGCTACCCATAATTAGTACGTTTAGGAACGGGTACAACAGTTCCTCAGTGAACCGGTTGATTAGCGGCTTGATCTGGCTCAATTACTTTTCGAAACCAAAGAAAGTCGACTTCAACTCTTTTTTATACATCGGTTTTATAATTTTTTAATAGACCACCGATATTACGATCGCCTAGTTAGTAGTTTGTTGATCTTCAGTCACTTGTTCAGTGCCGGCGTTTATGTCTTCGTCTTGCTCTGTATCCAAACCACCCAATTCACGTAAAAATGCCAAACGCTCTTGCGATAGCTCATCTACGTGTTGTTCATTCTCATAATTATTAAGAGGAAAACCTTGAACTAGAAATTCAGGTTGTAAGTTTGACGCAGGCACATCAAATGACTCGCCACGCTCAGCACCTCTATGCAATTTCACACTGCGTAATCGATATGGGCCTTCTGATTGATGGTATTGAAGGGCCGATATATGCGCGTTTAAATTTATCAGTGCATTTCCAGCATTCAGGCGAGCTTCGTTTTGTAATTCTATTAACGGCTTATTCGTGGCCGCTTCTTCTAGAACAGCTCGTAAGAAATAGTAACCCGGTTGTGTAACGTTAACCTGCATAGGTATGACTAAGTTTGGCCCCTCTACTCGTGAAGGCTGAGTACCGACAACTTGTGCGGACGGTTGGTCGTAACGAAATGAAACAGTGGTGAGTAAGTCTTTCCCATCAACCTCAATATTGATGATGGCGTTCATTTCTGGGCTAACCAAGGTTGCCGGAAATACTTTAGAATCAATTTGCGCCCGAAACTGGGTCAATGATGGGCCATTTGGTTGAAAATCTATGGCTATGGGTAGGTCACCTCTAGCGCTCGATAGATTACCCGTAACGCCAATAAACGTGTCTTCGGGTGCGCCACTGACCCGCACCTGCACCTCTATTACATCGCCGTAGTAGTACTGATAAGTATTAGTCGCGGCTGAGATCCGTATGGCATTACCATCTTTATCTGGCTCGGTAAACGGCAGATCAACTTCGTTGAACTCAAATGGTTCTGGTTCCCTTACCGAGTCTGGGTTGATGATTGGTCGTGAGCCCACGGGGTACTTACTGGTTTCCTCGTATAGATCGGCCACTTGTTGTAGTTGTGCTTTAAAAGCTTCGGATTCGTATGGGTTAAATTCTTCTTCGGGCTCTTCTTCAATAATCACAGCAGCCCGTGGCTTTGGTTCCGTTGCTGGTTTGGCAACCACCTCAGGCTCGTTTTCGACTATCACTGCAACCTCCCGCGATGCTTCATCACCTGGGCGCAACCACAACACCAAAGCCACCACCACGACCATGATACCCAGCGACAGCCAAACAGACCGCTTCACAATACTGACCCACGCAGAACAAACTCATTGATGAGTTCATTGTTAAGATTGATGCTGTGTATTAAGTGATAAGTTTTCATTTAAACAGTTCGGGTTTGGCTACAGCAGTAACGGAGCAGCCAGTTAACAGACACTTTGTACCAAATCAAGAGGCTCTATGCCAAGTCAACTGTCCAGTATTGACAATCTATTATGAATTCTCTCTATATCTAGTATGAATAGTATGCTTGTTGGACAATTGTTTAATTTTATATATCACCCAATTCGATGTAGTTTTTTTCTTCGAAGCGTGGTGTACAAATAGCCAAAAAGATCAGGTCATTTGAACCAGTATTAGTGATTTTCTGTGGTTCATCAGGGCATATCACCACAACATCACTGGCTTGAACCTGGCGAGTTTTATTCGCCACGGTGACGTTAGCCACACCCTCTAAGATCACGTTACGTTCGTAAGTACCCTTGAGTGAATGAAGCTTGGTCGTTTTGCCAAACTCAACACGAACTCGAGCGACGGACATAGATTCATCGTTTGGAGAGTTGTGCCACTCTTCGATAAAACAACCTTCTTTAAAAAAGTATTCGTTTTTGTTCATGATTCCGCTTAGTTAAAATGAAAAAAGCCCAACATATGCATGCTGAGCTTTGATCTTATTAGAACCATTAGATGCTTGAGAAGCTCTAATGGTTCTAATATCGAAAAACTAAACGCATTTGAGCTTCTTAATTATTAAGCGTGTCAAAGATATTAGCTGACATACTTTTACTGCTGCCATTCCGTACCAGTCGAACTTTGCGACTCCAACTCCACCACTTACGCTCAGTGTAGTCATTGAAATCAACGCGCACCCCACCGTATGTGCGATCATTCAAAACAGTTGCAAAATCACCACTGCGTTTTGTACTGATCACATCGCTGTGGTTAGTGTCGTCGCCCATGAGAATAGGGAAGTGGTAAGGGTATAATGATGAAGGCCCTCGAGAACTTCTCAACTGACCGTTAGTACGAATGCTGTTACTGCAAGACTCGTAGTCACCGGTGGTTCGCGACCCACAAGCACTGTGAAAAGGCACAACACTGTCATCGTAGCCTTTGATAAAGCCTTTGGTTACACGCAAATATTGATCACCTGCTCCAACAAAGCGTAAGCGAGGAGTTGAATTCGCGTTAAGCCCAATTGAACGGGCGTTGGCTGGACGCAAATCGTTCAATACGCCAATCGTAGAAACAGTGGGTGTGAAACCCAAAACTAGATTAATCGCACTTTTTTGAACCGAGTTGACAACACCACTGCCTACCGCAACATTATACGCTACGTCAGCCAATTCAGTACCACCGCCAGCGCCGGCGATGTCTAAGACAGCCAACACTTTAAAATTGGCACTGTTTATACCCCACTGGCCAAGCCGTGTAAGAAGGTTACGAGTAACCAAGTCGCCGGTAGAATGAGTTACAAAAACACAACCCGCTGCACATGTTCTCTGAGATTCCAATTGCTCGACTTGTGTTCGAATTGAATCTTTAGTCTGGCCGTTTACACGATCAGCTGACGACCAATAGAGTGTTGCTTCGGCGCGCGCACCCCAATAGTCACTCCAATAACTATCGGCATTTTGAATTTGTTGAGAAGTATTAGGCAAGCTTGTGAGGTCAGTTGCCTGAAACCCATGCACCAACACCACGTTTTTGCCCGCTAACTTGGCATGACCACTGGCACTAACAGCAAACACTGCCAATATTAAAAGAAGTCTTAGTTTCATTTTTGTATCCTCATATGATGATGCCGACAGCGCTAAATGACGGCTTATAAACGTTAATAGACTAATTGACCTTAGGGGCCATCTATTAAGATTAGTGAGATAGGTCTATGCCTACTTATTTTTTAATTACCAACCAATTTGAAATCAGTTAACACTCGCATTGGTGGCAATCAGGGTGGTCGATTGTTGGCTAAGTAACAGCGCGCTGTTACTATTTCAATTAACCAAAACGGCGTAATTCTTCATTGACCCAATAACCCTGAACCACTTTGTACCAAAAAGGCACACAACATACCAGACCAAGTGTCCAGTAAGTTAAAAATAATATAAATAATACTAATATAAGGCATGCCTGAAGGTGTTAACTGACAACTGTCCTTGTTTTTATCAAGCAAGTAGGGCGCGGTATTGCTTACCAATCTTGGTGATCAGAGTTGCGTATTTTTCCATTTTCATCAACTAGGTTAAATTTCTTCTTCACTTCTTTGCAGTTTCCCGATGTCCTTATATTAGCGCCGTTTATTTGATCGAAAGTTTGCGGAACCATGGTTAACGTTTCACATACAACCCCATTTCTTCGAACTTTATAGTTACCACCCCCAAGTGAACCTGTTTCTTGTTTTATATCCTTAAGTTTTGGTTCCACTGGGGGCTGAAATGTTTCAGAAAAATCGTCGACCGCTTCAGAGTTAAGTTGACGATTTCTTTGTACTTCTGTTTCTATAAATTGGCGAAACTCGCGGCTATCTATAGAAGGAATAACCAGGTTAGTAACTGCGTCATTAGAAGAAACACTCATTAAGTCATTTTCTATTGCCCTTGACTCAGATAATGGCGCCGCTTCTACTCTAAGCTTTTCTACTGCCGGCTTTTCTATGAGAGCCTCTTCCACCAATTCAGATACAGGTTCTGCAGTTTGCTGCTTGGCTTCGAAGGTGCTCGTGTCAGCCGTTGGTTGTTCTTCAAATTTTTGATCGGATTCTATTGTTTGTTGGAGCTCCCTTGTTTGTTGAAGTTCTACTATGAGCGCACGCTCCGATCTCACTGGTAAATCGAATTGTGAGATATCAATTTTAATCAGTAGCAAGAATAGGTGCAGGGTCAGTGCGGCGGCAAACGCCACGTTCATGGCGCTCCAAGCCTGTTTATCGTTCAAAGGTTGAGTTTTTCCAATACCTTGCATGAAAGGTATCTTAGATGTGGGGCCGGTTAACTCAACATTAATGGTGAATTATTAATAATGTCAGTACTTAAGTTAAACTCATTACTTACCAATACAAAAGCCACTGAAGATTTCACCAAGTAAATCATCTGCACTGAATTCTCCGGTAATTTCGTTTAGGGCATTTTGCGCTTGCAGTAATTCGTCGGCCAACAGCTCGCCAGCGTTGTAGGTTTTTAACTGATGCAAACCTTGCTCCACAGCGTCACGAGCCTGAGTTAGGGCGGTTATATGTCGTCGCCGAGCGGTAAAAACCGTTTCATTCTCCTGCGCATAACCGGCGGCATCCTTTATCGCTTGTCTAAGTGAATCCAAACCCTCACCAGTTTTAGCCGATACCGGTACACCATCAAAACTTGTTACGTCTAAACTTTGATCGGGCGGTGTTATCAGGTCAACCTTATTAAAAACCACGGTTGAAGCCTCAGGCGGTAAATCAGGGTAGTCATCAAAACTTACCTGTTTAGTCTGCGACGCATCAACTAAAAGCAAAACATGGTCAGCGTCGGCAATCGCTTGGCGTGCGCGCTGTATGCCTATTTTTTCAACCGTATCATCACTGTCTCGTAAACCTGCCGTGTCCAAAATATGCACCGGCAAGCCGTCTATATCTATGGTTTCAGACACCACGTCGCGAGTGGTGCCCGCAATATCGGTCACAATGGCGGTTTCTTGCCCAGCCAGTGCATTCAATAAACTCGATTTACCAGCATTGGGTTTGCCGGCAATCACTAAACGTAATCCGTTTCGTAAAATAGCACCCTGGCCGGCTTGTTTAATGGTATCGGCCAAACTTTGCTGTAAGGCCTCTATACTGTTGCGAATTTTATCATCGGCTAGAAAGTCTATTTCTTCGTCGGGAAAGTCGATCGCCGCTTCTACGTACATTCGCAAATAAATTAACTCTTGAAGCAGGGCAGACACTTTAGCCGAAAACTCTCCTTGCAATGAGCGGATTGCCCCTTTGGCTGCTTGCTCGGTACTGCTGTCGATCAAGTCAGCTATGGCTTCGGCCTGTGCGAGATCAATTTTATCATTCAAAAACGCGCGCTCTGAAAACTCACCGGCGCGAGCTTGACGCGCCCCAAGTGATATTACTTGTTTTAAAAGTAAATCGAGAATAATTGGCCCACCATGGCCTTGTAGCTCTACAACATCTTCACCAGTAAATGAGTTAGGGCCGGCAAAATACAAGGCCAACCCACTATCAATCACGTCACCGTCGTCATCATTAAAACGCGCGTAAGTGGCATAACGTGGCAACAGACTTTTGCCGGTGATTTGCTCACCAATTTGTCTTGCCTTAACACCGGAAACTCTAATAACACCAACCCCGCCTTTGCCAGCGGGGGTAGCGATTGCAACGATGGTGTCTTGCATTACAACTCGACGGTATACCGTGCTTAAACAGCGTACTTCTTATTGATGTAGTACTGTTGCGCCATCGATAAAATATTGTTCACAACCCAATAAAGCACTAAGCCTTGTGGAAAACCTGCGAAGATAAAAATGAACACGATTGGCATGATCATAAATACTTTCTTTTGAATGTCATCCATCGGCATTGGGTTCAAGCGAAACATGATGAACTGCGTTACCCCCATTAATACCGGCAAGATATAATATGGGTCCGGCGCAGATAAGTCTTGCAACCATAAAGCAAACGGCGCTTGGCGTAGCTCAACGCTTTCTAGCAATACCCAATACAAGGCTAAGAACACCGGCATTTGCACCAAGATAGGTAAACAACCACCAGCTGGGTTGATCTTCTCTTCTTTATAAAGCGCCATCATTTCCATTTGGAATTTTTGATTATCGTCTTTATAGCGCTCTTTTAAAGTTTGTAAGCGCGGTTGCAAACGCTTCATCGCGGCAGATGATTTACCAGCCTTATCCGAAAGCTTGAAAAACGCGGCTTTGATCAACACAGTTAACAGAATAATCGCCCAACCCCAATTTCCAACCAAGCTGTGAATTTTATCCAGCAACCAAAACAATGGGTCGGCGATAAACGTCAACCAACCATAGTCAACGGTACGTGCTAAGCCAGTGAAACCTTCGGACTGTAGGGCTTTTAATCGGCTTTGTGTTTTCGGGCCAATAAAAACGCGCGTCGATACTTGACCCGTTGACCCCGACGCAACCGACGTAGCTTGGGTATCGATGTAACCAATTCTATAAACAGGGTTGGCTTCACGACCGGCTATTGAGTAAAGCTGTTTAGCATTGTCCGCCGGTAAAAATGCGCCTACAAAATAGTGTTGAAGCATGGCTACCCATGATTTGCTAGCAGGCTTAGACAAGGCTTCGTCTTGCATATCACCAAAGTCATACTTGGTGTATTTATCTTCATCGGTGTAATAAACGCCGCCAGTGTAGCTTGGCAATTGACCAAAGCCACCGCCACTACTTATAGGTTGCGTGCGTTTAAACTGACCATAGATATAGCCTTTCCATGGAACAGCAGACCGATTATCCACTTGATAATCGATATTGACTACGTAACTGTCTCGCGAGAAAGTAATGTTCTTGGTAAAAACCACACCAGAAGCACTGGTGAATGACAATGGCACGGTAACGCTGTCTGCCCCGTCAAGCTGATAGGTGGTTTTAGCGTATTGATAAGTGTCTCGATGAGTGGGTGCATCACCTGTGGCGGTTTGCAACCCATCTTCTATTACGAATTTTTGATCAATCTCATTCTGTAATAATATAAAGCCTTTATCAGGTGTTTCACGCGACGCCGGTTCTTGCTTAAGTTCTAAACGCTCTATGGTACCACCTAGGGTATTTATAAACGCTATTACCAAGTCGGTTTCTACACGAACCAGGGTTCCCGTAGACACACTGCTTGCTTCAGTGGCATCAACACCTTGAAGTTTAGGCAAGCTATTGATATCACTCGGCACCGATGGCAGGCCCGAATCAACGGACTCAACCGGAACCGACGGCATAGTTTGCTCTTGTACCACGGGTGTCGGCTCAACTGGCCGTTTGCTGAATTCCAGCCATCTTAAATACAGCACCACTGAAATAGTCAGCAGACCGATAAACAACAAATTACGTTGGTTTTCCATAATTGATTTTTTCTTAGCAAGAAGTGCTTCTTATATGGGGGCGTATTCTACCTTTTTACAGGCTTAACTAAAGCCAAAAAACACGAATCTGTCTGATTAGTGCTTTTCTGAACAACACTTATCTGGTGCGCCACCGTTTTCGTTTGAATAATTATTTGTTGATGCATCGAGACTGTCTCTCGAGCTGCCTGGTACTGGGTCAAAACCATAGCCACCCCATGGGTGACAACGGGCTATACGTTTGCATGCCAAATAACCGCCTTTTAAACTGCCGTGTAGTTCTATCGCTTGTTTTGCGTATTCAGAACAACTTGGCGCGTAGCGGCAATTTTGCCCTATTAAGGGGCTAATCACGGTTTGATAAAAGCCGATTAAACTATTAAATATAAGTTTCATCAAACCGGGTCCTTAGCCGCTTCTGCTACTAAGCTCTTTTTAGTTTGATGGTAGTTCCAGCGCTGCCATTTCAGTACTTTAACCCACAATTCAGCCAATTCAGATCTCAGCTCATCATTATCCGCATGACGCGCGGCCGGTTTAACGGTAATTACCAAGCTGGCGTGTTTAAGCTCTTGTTGATGGTGCCTATAAAACTCTTTAACAATGCGTTTTAATTGGTTACGTCGGACTGCAAGCTTAGATACCTTTTTTGAAACGGTCACACCGAGTTGACTCAGTTCATCAGGTAAGGCGTTGTTCGACAAGACATTGAAAGTCAGTAGGCGAGTGTTACCCCACTGTTTATTATTGTAAACACGCTTAAAATCATCGGGTGATTTTAGTCGCTGTTTTTTTCTGAGTTTAAATGACACTGTTTAACTATCTTTTAACCATAGTATTAAACGAGGTTGCTAAAACGACATTAAGTAGCAAACACGCATAGACACCTAGATAGCAAAAAGCCGCTTGTTGTTACACAAACGGCTTCTATTTTTTGACATCACTTAATAGCAAACAAAGCTATTATATTTGTCATTGCTGCCTATCGTTGCTGCGTATATATATTATACAGTTAAAGCAGCACGGCCTTTAGCGCGACGTGCGTTGATGATAGCGCGGCCATTTTTAGTCGCCATACGTGCGCGAAAACCGTGAGTGCGTTTACGCTTTATTTGGCTTGGTTGGAAAGTACGTTTCATTATAAGGAACCTTTTTTATACTCTTGATACTACAAATCTGCATTATGCAAAAAAGTAGCTTTACCGAGTGTTACTAAACTAGTTTGTCGTTTGGTATCGTCGTTGTCGTTTGAATGCCGTGTCACAATAAACAACAGGCTAAAAACGCCACAAATTTATAACAGTTAATTAGGCTGTTAGTCGACCACCACTAAACGGGCTGCAAAGGTACTGATTTTGTTTACTAGAGTCAATAAGATATGAACATTCTTTGATGTTTTTTTACATATATCGTTGTTTGAACGCTAAGCCATATTTAAACAAAATTAAAGTCGCATTTCATTTTTAAATTCTCGTCCAGAACGTTATATTATGCGACCGCTTATAGTTTTCATTAGCCATGGTCCGTGTCTTTAAATCACTACTAGATTTATATTTTGGCCAAGTCTAAAAATGGGGCAGACATCAAAAGAACAACAATTAGCCCGAAGACAGTTACCACTGTCAATTACCATCGCAACGATAAAATACAGTTACAGAAAAATAGATAATGGAAAACACTGTCCTTTGGAATAAATGCCTTCAAAAGCTTGAAGACGACATTGAAGAACGAGATTTTCATACTTGGGTTAGACCACTAACAGCGAGTAATGACGATAGAGACTTAATTCTTTATGCTCCGAATCGATTTGTTGTTGATTGGATTAATGAAAACTTAGTGGAATCACTTTTATCTACCGCTCAACATTTTGCAGGCAATGAGATAAAAGTCGCCATCAAAATGATTGAAGCTAAACGCGATCAAGAAGCAGCTACGCCCGCTAATAATAAAAATGACTCATTAGTCGCTGAGCCCGAAGACTTCAGTAGTGAATTTGGTACCAATGTATTAAACGCGGCTTTTAGTTTTGAAAACCACATCGAAGGCAAATCAAACCAAATAGCGAGAGCTGCCACCAAGCAGGTGAGTGAAAATCCAGGGACAGCGTATAACCCTCTTTTTATTTACGGCGGTGTTGGTTTGGGTAAAACCCACCTAATGCATGCCGCAGGCAACTTAATTCGCCTGAATAAGAAAAACGCCAATGTGGCTTACGTGCACTCTGAACGTTTTGTATCAGACATGGTTAAGTCTATTGAAAAAAACTCAATGGCGAAATTTAAACGTTACTATCGCTCATTGGATGCCTTATTGATTGATGATATTCAATTTTTTGCGGGCAAAAATCAATCCCAAGAAGAGTTTTTTCATACCTTTAATACACTGCTTGAAACTGGTGCGCAGATAATTCTAACTAGCGATAAATTTCCAAAAGAAATCAATAACTTACAAGAAAGGCTTATATCTCGCTTTGAAAGCGGTCTTACTGTGCGAATTGACCCCCCTGAATTGGAAACCCGTGTGGCAATTTTAAAGAATAAGGCTCGTAAAAATCAGATTGAGTTAAACGACGAAGTGGCTTTTTTAGTCGCCAAAAAGATTCGTTCTAATGTGCGTGAGTTAGAGGGAGCGTTACATCGCTTGGTTGCTAGTTCTCGTTTCACACATAGGGAAATCGACCTAGATCTAGCAAAAGACACGCTGCAAGATTTAACCTTATTTCAAGAACGAAAAATATCCATTGATAACATTCAGAAAACGGTGGCTGATTTTTACAGCATTCGTGTGTCGGACTTAAAGTCTAAACGCCGTAACCGGCAAATCGCACGACCTCGCCAAATAGCCATGGCATTATCAAAAGAGCTCACCAGTTTAAGTTTGCCCGACATTGGTGATGCATTTGGTGGGCGCGATCATACGACCGTTATTCATGCATGCAAGAAGGTCGATGAATTGACCAAAACCGAGCCAAAAATCAACGAAGATTATAAAAGCCTGTCAAAAATACTGTCGGTTTGAAAATGTCTGAGCTGTCATTAGCCAATAATTCTATACAGATGTAAGTGCCTGTGGATAACTTCTGTATAAATACGGTATTATTAATTAGTAAGTTTTATCCACAATTCATCAACAGCTTGTTATTGGATAAGACATAGAGTTATCCACACGCTAAAAATTCAATAAGTTATTGAAAAATAAAAGAATTTAATGTTTTTACTAGTTATCTACAAGACCAGTAATAACAACAACAATCTATAAGCAAACAATATGAATATTAATATACAAAAAGAAATACTTGAAAAACCGCTTTCGCAAGTGATTGGTGTTGTAGAAAAAAGACAAACATTACCTATTCTAGGAAACGTTTATATTGAATTAAATGAAGGAACATTAACTCTTGTAGGATCCGATTTAGAAACAGAAATAACCACAAGAGTAGACAACGTCAGTGGACAAGATGGCAAAACAACAGTTTCGGCACGAAAGTTATTCGATATATGTAGATCACTAAAAAACGAAGCGCTGTTAACATTAACAACAGAATCTGATAACAAAATGATTGTGTCTGCAGGGAAAAGTCGTTTTACATTACAAACGCTTTCGGCAGATGATTATCCTAGATTAGAAGAAACGCATTGGAAACATGAATTCGCATTGCAACAAAAGCAGTTAAACACTTTGTTAACTAAAACCTCGTTTTCGATGGCACAACAAGATGTTCGTTACTTTTTAAATGGCCTGCTTTTGGAAATTCACGATGACCATATTTTATCCGTAGCAACAGACGGACATCGACTAGCAAAGACCCAGGTTCACGTAGACAGCACTTCTGTTGAATTCGTACAAAGTATTGTTCCAAGAAAAGCCGTTTTGGAAATCGGAAAATTCTTAGATGGCGGTAGAGAGGATTTAGTTGATGTTAAATTGAATGCTAGCCATATTTCCATAAAGTCTGGCAACTTTATGTTTATCTCTAAATTAATAGATGGTCGTTTTCCTGATTATGAAAAAGTGATTCCTGCGAATCTTGATAAACACATTATTATTAATCGGGCTAACTTAATAGAAATTTTAAATCGAGCAGCGATTTTGAGTAATGAGAAGTTTAGAGGTGTGTCCTTAGCACTGGATAATGGATTGCTGCAAGTGAGATCACATAACCCAGATCAAGAGCACGCTAAAGATGAGATGGAAGTTAACTACACAGACACTCAAATAGAAATTGGCTTTAATGTTAGCTATCTTTTGGAGGCCTTACGTGCCTGTGATTCTGAAAATATCGATCTGGGTTTGCTTGATCCAAATACCAGTTGTACATTTCATGCTGAAGGGTCTGACGACACCTTGTATTTAATTATGCCGATGAGACTTTAGACTTATTTAAATCCAGCTAAAAAGCCGCCGTTAGGGCGGCTTTTTTTGTTATTGGGCCAGCGGCTCTATGTACAAGTGATTTTTGTTCCACGTGGAACAATACTGGAAAAAGTATGATCAATGTTTCACGTGAAACATGTTTTTTATTGAATGGGCTAACACCACAATTATGACTTCATTGAGCCGAGAGTCTCTCGAAAAACCAGCGAGGGTTTAGTTAAATAAAAACTTTTGGATTCAGTGACATAAACGTCTGATTAATACCTCAGGTATACCTGTGAAGCAGTCAATAATTTGATACAATAAAAGCGTTAAAATTACGCTCTCAGACGATAAAAATAATGAGTTACGATTCCAGTAGTATTAAGGTTTTAAAAGGCTTAGACGCAGTCAGAAAGCGTCCAGGGATGTATATTGGTGATACGGATGACGGCACCGGATTACACCACATGGTTTTCGAGGTGGTTGATAACTCAATCGATGAAGCCTTAGCAGGACACTGTACCGGTGTTAATGTTGTTATTAATCAAGATAACTCGATATCAGTGTGGGACGATGGTCGCGGCATACCGGTTGGTATATTAGAAGAAGAGGGCAAATCAGCCGCTGAAATTATTATGACTGTGCTGCACGCCGGTGGTAAGTTCGACTCGAACTCCTATAAAGTATCTGGTGGTTTGCACGGTGTGGGTGTGTCGGTTGTTAACGCATTGTCGGATTGGTTGAAATTAGAGATCTATCGAGACGGTAAAGAACACTTTCAAGAATATCATTTAGGCGATCCTCAAGAAGATTTGAAAGTTGTCGGAGATACCGATAAAACTGGCACTAAGGTAACGTTCAAGCCAAGTTCAGAGATCTTTGCTATTACTGAATATAGTTATGATATTTTAGCTAAACGTTTACGAGAGCTATCATTTCTTAATTCTGGTGTGCGCATTGAATTGAGCGATGAGCGCAGTAAGAAACATGAAGTATTTCAATACGAAGGTGGTATAGCGGCGTTTGTTGAACATCTTAATAAGATGAAGACGCCGTTAAATAAAGACATTATTCATGTTACCGGCGAAAAAGACGGTGTGGTAGTTGAAGTAGCGTTGCAGTGGAATGATTCATATAAAGAGAATGTGTTTTGTTATACCAATAATATTCCTCAGCGTGATGGCGGAACTCACTTATCAGGATTCAAAGGGGCACTGACACGTACTTTGAATCAATATATTGAAGAGTCCGGACTTGCCAAGAAAGAAAAGGTCAGTGTTAGTGGTGATGACTCGCGCGAAGGTTTAACGGCTGTGTTGTCAGTAAAAGTACCTGATCCGAAGTTTTCATCTCAAACCAAAGATAAACTGGTTTCTTCTGAAGTTAAGGGTGTGGTTGAATCGGTAATGAATGAAAAGTTGTCAGACTTTTTGTTAGAAAATCCTGCCGAAGCCAAACGTATTGCTGAAAAGATTGTAGATGCGGCCAGGGCTCGCGATGCTGCTAGAAAAGCACGAGAAATGACTCGCCGCAAAGGAGCGTTGGATCTGGGTGGTTTGCCAGGCAAGCTGGCTGATTGTCAGAATAAAGACCCAGCGCTATCTGAAATATACTTAGTGGAGGGTGATTCAGCGGGCGGTTCAGCAAAACAAGCCCGTGATCGTTCGTTTCAAGCAATCTTGCCACTCAAAGGTAAGATTTTAAACGTTGAGAAGGCGCGCTTTGACAAGATGCTCACCTCCGACGAGATCACTATTCTGATTACTGCTTTGGGCGCCGGTATTGGTACCGATGATTTCGACGTTGAGAAACTTCGATATCACCGCATCATCATCATGACCGATGCCGACGTGGACGGATCACACATTCGTACACTTCTATTGACGTTTTTCTATCGACAAATGCCGGAACTGATTGAGAGAGGTTATATTTATATCGCTCAGCCACCGCTATATAAGATTGGTACCGGTAAATCACAACGCTACGTTAAAGACGATATAGAGTTTGAAGCGTATTTGTTGGAATTAGCGTTGCAGAAAGCCGTGTTAACCAACAGCGCGACGAGCTCTGAAGTAGCCGGCGATGAGCTTAAGAGCCTGTGTAGAGAGTATTTATCAGTAGAAAAGACCATTGATCGTCTGTCTCAAGATTATGACCCCATCGTTCTTAAAGCATTGATTGATAACTCTGTTGATCAAGAAAAACTAACGGAAGAAGTCATCCAGAACATTCAAGAATCCTTGAATGGTGAAGGTTACGAAACACCACGTTATGAACTTAGCTTGGTTAAAAATGGCAGCGTAAGTTTAAAGATCAAACGCATTTTGCACGGCATGAGCTCTGAAAGTGAGTTTGGTAGTGATTTTTGGTCGTCACCTGAGTACACCTCAATTAAAGGTTTGGCAGAAAAACTCGAAAATACCCTAGGTGACAATATGGTCGTTCGTCGAGGCGAGCGTGAACTGGAATGCGTGGAATTTTCAGAAGCGTTGTCATTTTTAATGTCCAGCGCAAAGAAAGGATTGAATGTTCAGCGGTATAAAGGTCTGGGTGAGATGAACCCAGACCAACTTTGGGAAACTACCATGGACCCAGATGTACGTCGTTTACTAAAAGTAGTGATTGAAGATGAAGTGTCTTCTGATGATACATTTACCATTTTGATGGGCGATCAAGTAGAGCCGAGGCGCGAATTTATTGAAAAAAACGCCTTCACAGTGGCAAACCTAGATGTCTAATAAAATCCATTAAAATCAAAAACTTAATAGTTAAAAGCTTTAAACTTACATGGTATTTTAGGCCTGTCTCGCGAATCTTTCTAAGCAACTAAGGTCACAGGCCTGTTTAATGCGCGAGAACAGGCCAATACAGACGCCACTTTTTGTAATTAGTGTACAGTTCGTGGGACAGTAAGTAAGAATTTAGGTATCGGTATTTCGATTTTATCTGATTCGGCAGATCCGGAGTCAATAGCCGCACCTTTATCAATAAAAAAGTAACGACCTTCCATCGTACCAATATCGGTTTCCAATACCGCACCGCTGGAATACTCATACTGATCTCCAGCTTGAATGATTGGCTGCTCTCCCACCACTCCATCACCATAAACTTCCTCAACTTTCATATTACCGTCTTGAATTACCCAGTGACGAGACAATAATTGAAAAGCGGTGTCTGAATGGTTTTCAATGGTTACTGTATAGGAAAATACAAAACGAGAACTGACCTCATCAGACTGTTGTGGTACGAAATGGCTTACAACTTTTATAACGATATTAGGAATGGCAATATTTGGATTAACTAATTTTTTGGAGCTCATTTAGGTGGGGGCAACCTACCCTCGGAAAAAGGGTTAATAAATATCTAGGACTTTTGAGTATACAACACCACAGGCTTAGTGAGCGACTTTGGTATTCGAGCCATAGTCATTTCTCTGCCCCAGACACAGCCGGTATCTAATGCTAAATACTGTGGTGTATTCATTAAGCCAAGCGCCGACCAATGGCCAAAAATAACCCGATGATCGTTTAAAGATGAATTGGGATAGTTGAACCAAGGTAAGCGGTTCTTTCTTGATTTTCCGTTAAAGCCGCTTTCTGTCAGGTTTAAGTGACCCTTTGGGCTGCAAAACCGCATTCGAGTGAATGCGTTTATAATAAATCTATGTCGCTGGGTCTTGCCAAGGTCTTGTTTCCAGCGACTGGGTTGGTTGCTGTATATTTTACTAAGTAAATTTTCACACTGCTTATCATTTTTGAATATGCTTGATATTTCATCCGCGTATTGGTGGGCTTCCGACAATGTCCACCAAGGGTAAATACCGGCATGAACCAGAGAAAACTTACGTTTTTTATGACTCACAATCAGAGGCATATTTCGTAACCATTTGGATATCTCAGGAGCATCATGCGCGTTTAAGACGTCATTGACAGTATCACTAGAGCGCGGATTCCGTATGCCATACATCATCGCTAGAAGGTGTATATCGTGATTTCCAAGTACACTAACACATTGATTTTTAAATGATTTTAATAATCGTAGCGTCTCTAAACTTTTAGGCCCACGGTTAACCAAATCGCCTACGCAAAGTAGGGTGTCCTTATTTGTATCAAAATTAACCTTATCTAATAGGCGGGCTAGGGGCTCATAACATCCTTGTATATCTCCGACTGCGTAATACGCCATTGACGAGCCTCTAAGCAGCTAAAAATATTTTTAGAGCAGGTAATATTTATTAGAAATTAAACTCATCCTCAAGGTTACCATTTCCGTCATTAATAGCATCGGTTCTGGAATTCTCGACGGTTGTTTTGATAAACAAGTATGGGTCTAACTGATTGTCTAGAACAGAATCAACACCAAGTAAACCTGCCCTGTCACTGATTGCGCTGGTTGTTGTTAGTGCCAACTCTGTAGCGCCTGAGTCTGTTATTTCGCCAAGAGGACGAAATAGTATGCGCGATACTACATCTCCAAAGCCGTCTCTAACATTGGTAGGGCCCAATATTGGTAGCATGAGATATGCGCCGGGTTTGACACCCCATGTGGCTAGCGTTTGACCTAGGTCTTCAGGGGCTCTGTCGACACCTTGGTACTTAGCGACATCAATTAAGCCTAATAGACCGACCGTGCTGTTAACTGCAAATCGGTAGGTACTGCCAAGCGCTCGATCAAACTTGCCTTGTAAAACGTTATTTAACGCGCTTAATGGCTCATTTAAGTTTGAAAAAAAATTGCTAACGCCCTTTTTAGCTGGGGCTGGTAACACCTTATCGTAACCGCTCGCGACGGGTCGGAGTACTAATTTGTCGGCAGTATCATTGAACGCGTAAACCGAACGATTCAGGCCTTCAAGAGGATCGGTACTGGTGTTCCAGTCGTAACTAACTGCTTTTCCGCTGGTTCCACAAGCTTGCAGTAGTGAACAAAACAAGAGAACAAATAAAAGGCGTGTAAATTTCATATCTGTAATTTATTAAGGGTTCAAAAGAAGCTAATTCCTTACGATTCAAAAAGTCATTATAAGATGGCTGGGTCTAGCAGACTAGCAAACAATTCAACTAAGCAAAGAATATACAACTGTGGTTAATAAAAAAGCGGGCAACTAGCCCGCTCATTTACTACTTTTCAGTTAGAAACGCACAAATTTGATTCTATTGTGGCGGTGTTTCTTGTTGAGCGGCTTGGTCAGCCGCTGCCTTTATTTGCGTTTGTTTTTGCTGATACAGCGATTCAAAATTAATTGGCGATAATAGTAATTGCGGAAAGCCAGCTTTTCCAACCAGATCTGAAATGGCTTCTCGAGCGAATGGCAACAATATATTCGGGCACGCAATTTCCAAAGCTAGAGGTAATTCAGCTTTGGCTAAGCCAGATATTTGAAACACACCTGCTTGTAAAACTTCAACCAAAAAGCCCGTTTTATCACCGATTTTTGAAGTTACTGTTAAGCCTAAAACTACTTCATAGAATTGTTCTTGTTCTAAGGAATCGGTCTTTATAGATGCTTCTATGGCCACGTCCGGTTGCGCCGGGTTATCCAAAAAGATGCCAGGAGCATTAGGCGATTCCAATGATGAATCTTTAAGGTAAATCTTACGAATATCAAATACTTGTGCCGTTTCTTCAGCCATAATAGTGCTTCCTAAATACAGTTTTAAGGGGTTCTAAATTAAACTCTTCTAAGTCTTCTTGGAACTTGTGGTTGGTAGGTTTTCCTTGGCCCACGCAATTAAGCCGCCTTTTAAAACGTGCACATTGCTAAAGCCTAGATTGACCAATTGCTTAGCGGCTGTTTGGCTTCGTCCGCCTGATTGGCAACTTAAGATAACGGTTTTATCTTTATTCTTAAGCAACTCTTTATTGCTGTCATTGATGTCTTCTAGTGGTATGTTTACCGCATTAGGTATGTGTGAAGTAGAAAACAGTTCCGCCTTGTTAACATCAATAACAATTGATTTGCCGCCACGTTGCAAAGCTGGCATTTCTAAGGCTGAGACCTGGTTTGCACCGGCTACGCTGCCACGTAGGTAACTCATAACCAATAGGTTAAAAAGAATGGCCCAGGCTATAACCCAGTAAAAATTTTGATTGATGAAATCAATGAACATAAGATATGTCGGACCACAAAGCCCAAGCTATAATTCAAAGCGCGAATTATACATAAGAGCTGGCGGATTTGAACGTTAAAAAGCCCGATTAATAAACCCCTTTGATGCAATTCTATAAACCTAAATTCCTTTGTTATCTACGACAGATAACGCTTTTGCTTATTACTATTCTGATGAGCAGTCTCAGTTACGCACAAACAGAAACCGCGTATCAGCAATCATTAGAAAATATAAGTAAAGAAATCAAGCTGTTAAGCCGAAATATCAATGCTAATAAGTCTAAGTTTGAGGTCGAACAAACCAAGCTCATGAAAGACGAACGTGAATTGGTGGAGATTAACAAAAAGCTTACCGCTGCACAGGCCGAAATTAAACAGTCTATGGCATTGCTTGAAGAATTGAACCTTGAGCAACAGGCATTAGTAGTACAACAAACCAAAAGCCGACAAGCCTTAGCGGCGTTGATCACCAGTAACTATAAAAACGGTGTGCCCAACCAATTAAAAATGTTGCTAAATCAAGAAAACCCCTATGCGATTGGACGTTTAAGTAATTATCAAACCTATTTTTCTGCGGCCATAACAAAGAAATTTACACAACTTGAAAATGAGCTGGCCGAGGGAAGAACCCTCCGCAGTATTCAGAAAATAAAAGTAGCTG
This sequence comes from uncultured Gammaproteobacteria bacterium, assembly GCA_964516915.1. Lineage (GTDB taxonomy): Bacteria > Pseudomonadota > Gammaproteobacteria > Arenicellales > Arenicellaceae > Arenicella. The sequence goes on along the minus strand of CAZEXS010000001.1, from coordinate 47,863 downwards.
AATTACAAAACCTAGAACAAGAGCAAGAATTCTTAAAACAAAACAAATTAAAGAAGAACGAGCAAAGGCGTGCAACCCTAACTAGACTGAACAATAAGGTCGCGGTTGCTGAAAATAAACTAAAGAAATTAAAAACCGATCGTCAGCGCTTAAATACTTTGCTAGAGAAGTTAGAAAAGCAAAAGCTTGAGCTGGCAAGAATTGAAAAACAGCGTCTAGAAGCCGAGCGCTTGGCGGCTGAGAAAGCCAAAAAGCAGGGTAAGAAGCCAGTCAAAAAAACAGTCAGAAAGCCGGTAAGAGGCGGGTTTTCAAAGCAGAAAGGCCGTTTAACTTGCCCGCTGGATCAAACGCCAAGCATTAAATTTGGTGAAAGAATAGTGAGTTCAGGTATGCGGTCTGAAGGCATGTTTTTTGATACCAAGCGGTCTATAGACGTGAAATCGATATTTCGTGGGCAAGTATTGTTCGCTGACTTTCTGAAAGGTTTTGGTCTATTAATTATTGTAGATCACGGCGACGACCATATTAGTTTGTATGGCCACAATGAGTTACTCTATAAAAAAGTTGGCGATTCGGTAGATACAAATGAAATTATTTCTAAAACCGGTACCACAGGCGGTTTGAAGTCCTACGGTTTGTATTTTGAACTACGAAAGAGCGCAACTCCAATAAACCCAATGACCTGGTGTCAGTGATCAATTATGTCAGTAGCAAGAACTTTTTCCGTGAAAAAAACTCGTAAAGCGTTTAAGCGCTCTTTTTTGTTGGGTTTTTTGGTGTCGTCATGTACATCGGCTGATGTATTTTCTCAAGAGCAGGAGTCGACAACTGATCAAGCATTGGTGCAGGCTGAGCAACAAGCAACTTCCCAAGCAGAGACTCCATTGCCACTAGAGCAAATCAAAACCTTCGCCGATATATTCACTCGTATCAAGCAAAGTTACGTTGAGCCAGTAACGGATGAGCAATTGCTCGAATACGCAGTAGACGGCATGTTAGCGGGCTTAGATCCTCATTCGGTTTACTTAAAGGGTGATAAATACGATGACCTAAATCAAGACACGCGCGGTCAATTCACTGGACTTGGTATTGAAGTGGTTATGGAAGGCGGTTTTGTAAAAGTGATTGCACCTATTGATGATACACCGGCCGCGAACGCGGGTATTCAGTCTGGCGATTTGATTATTCGAATCAACGGCGAGGTAATATCAGGCCTAACCTTAAACGAGGCCACTGAGAAAATGCGCGGTGAAATTGGCACAAAAATCATCTTAACTATTCTTAGAGAGTCTGAACCCGACCCGTTTGATATCGAACTTAAACGCGCCATCGTTAAACTGAGTTCCGTTAAGCGATCAAGGTTAAGTGATGAGATAGGTTATTTGCGGGTTACTCAGTTTCAATTAAATACCGGTGATAGCTTTCGAAAAGAGCTTAAAAAGTTACGCGGGATCGACGGGTTCTCTGGCTTGATAATTGATTTACGAAACAACCCTGGTGGCTTACTAACCAGTGCTGTATCAATTGCTGACTCGTTTATTAAAGATGGTGTGATTGTCAGCACCAAGGGGCGCGACTTAAGTAGCGAAAAGAAGTTTAACGCCACGGCGGTTGATTTGATCGACGGTAAGCCAATTGTGGTATTGGTGAATGCTGGTTCAGCCAGTGCTTCCGAGATCGTCGCCGGTGCGCTGCAAGATCATAAGCGCGCCATTATTCTCGGTACCGAAACCTTTGGTAAAGGGTCAGTGCAAACCGTTTTAAATATAAATGAAGCCGACGCAATCAAGCTAACCACCGCTCGATACTATACGCCGAGCGGGCGATCAATTCAGGCGGCGGGCGTGGTGCCTGATGTATTGGTAAAACAGCGACAGTTCAAAAAACAAACTCAAGGTTTTAGTCAAATAAAAGAAACCAACCTACCGGGCCACCTGGACAATGAAGAAAGCGTTAAAGTTAAATCGGAGTCTGAAGAAACTCAGCAGCGCCTAGCGAAAGATTATCAGTTGAATGAAGCGTTTAATCTACTTAAGGGCCTTGTGTTGTACCATCAAAACCAGCTAGTTAAATGAATACGACATATCGGCTCATATCGGTGACTTCAACGGTTACCGTCACTTAAGAGTTCTGTGCAAAAATTCGGACTAAAAACTACTAATGCTGGCCGGCATACTGCCTTAGAATTAGAGCTTACTAAGGAGCAAGCTTCTTCTTTGGGGCGTACAGGAAAGAAGCTTCGTCTCTCTCTTGAAAACTACCAGAGCAAACAGCATGAAGGTTTAAGCTTAGAGCAAAACAATAAACTTTTAGAGCAAATTTCTAACAATGTTTAGGAGCTTATGCTGCAGAGAGAGTTTATTGGTTTCATCGATGGAAATTTGAGGTGGGTCAGGGAAAATTACAGCATCCCTAATGAAGCAATAAATATGCTGGGTAAAACAAGCGACTTTTAAACAGATACCCGAATAAGTAAAAGTGTTTAGTTTATTTTGACGGGAAAGTGGTTTGTGAGTTTTCCTCGATATCATGACGCAATGTTTATTTTATAGGGCACATAAGCTGTCGCGACACTATAAATAAAATTTAAGATAAAGACATGATCAAAGCAGGCGGTTTAATTGGTTCAGCTGCTCAAAACGGTGTGAGTATTGCTGTTCATAATCTGCGCCATAATGGTTTATATGCCAAAGTAGATCACACCAAAGTACGGCAATCTGTGACGTAATAAAAATACGATCATTGATCTTAACTTGCCAATTATTGTATTGCCTTAGAAACTCTTTCGCTTGGTTTGTGTCTAATTCACGATACAGAATAACGGCGGCCAGATCGAACCAAGGGTTGTAACGCGCGGCGTATTCCCAATCTACAAATTGTGCGATTTTACCGTTATCAGTGCTTAGGCAATTTTCGTTTACTAGATCTCCGTGGCAGAAGACTTGCGGTGTTAGGTCCTCGATAAACTCCCGTAGCTTGGGAAGCAGGGCGGCATGTTGTTGTTGTAAGGTTTTTGACCCGTTAAACAAGTATTCATCGTAAGACGCCATTAGGTTCATTGCTGTGGGTGCATATTTTGGTGTCATCTTTTGATGAAGCACTTTCAGTGCATGGGCAGTTGCGTTTAAATTGGGTAGGCCGCCACTGATGTAATCCATGATGGCGACTTTTTCATTGTGATAGATTACCGCTGGTGCAATACCGTGTTCGGCTGCACAACGTTGCGCCACTATTGCGTTCTCGCAAGAACGACTAAATCGTTTTAACACGTACTTCTTACCTTGGTACGCGATTAAAAACGTTTGATGATTTTTACCTTCTGTAAAAGGCCTTATCATCGATGGCTTTTCGGTTAAGCCCCACGATTGCCAACCTTCAAAACTTTCGTCAGTTAGCATTGCGAGTCAGTTAGCATAGAGATAGGTCGAATCAAATAGCGATTAAAGAGCCACTAAACAGTCGTCGTGGGGCGCTGAAAATGCTTTCGCCACTCATAGTAACCGTACACTGCTATGATAATGTAGATTACAAATAGCGCCGCATAAAGATAGAATTCGCGCTCTAGATACAAATAGATTGAAGCGGAATTAATAACCACCCAATATAACCAGTTCTCTAAGATTTTGCGTGTCACCATCCAGGTCGTGATAACTGCCGACCATGTGGTAAGCGAATCTAAATACGGCAAAGCGGCATTACTATACTTACTTAAATAATAACCACTGACAAGACTGAGAAAACTAACCACGCCGATACAGATAAGGTGTTGTTGAAAGCCCCAAGAGCTGATTGCCAGAGTCGGGCCTTCTGCCGGGGTGCCTTTGTTCCATTGCGACCAACCGTAAATGGCCATCACTAAATAATAGACATTGAGTGCGGCTTCCATCGGTAGTAAGCCGTCGGCAAATAACACAATGGCAGTACCTGTGCCGATAAACGCGCAAGGCCAGCACCAACTGTTTTCGCGCGCGGCCAGAATAACGTAGGTCAGCCCAAATGCCACCGACACAACTTCGAGTTGGCTGGTAACTTGCCAGGCGCTTACGATTTTATCTAGCATGTTAATTGCATTGCTCAGTCATAACTCTTTAGTTCTCGGGCATCGCCTTCTAAATACTTGCAAACAAAGACGATTTTGCCATATTCGCGCATCGACTTTTTCATCGCTTTATTGAGCAAACTGTTCACAGCATCGAAGTCACCAAACACGCGTGTACTCATGTTTGATGACCGAATTTCAATATCGTCAGTTTGGCTTTTCTCTGAGTTTATATCATTTAAAAACGCCTTGATTTTGGGTCTATAGCCGTCTTGCAGAGGGTACATGCTTATTTCGACTGACAGTTTCATATGATAAATACTCGGTTATTGAAGTAATGGCCGTTATGACAAGGCAAGTATTAGAAGTCCATGGTGCCACGTATACCTAAGATACGCGGTGTACCAAACTGATTAAATGGCCGAGTTGTGTAAAAGTCGCGTGGGTCATTACCAAAACTACCAAACCCACGTGTTTTTACCAACTCATCGCTTAAGTTTTTGCCGTAAACAGCGACACTCCAATTATCGGCCTGATAGGTTAATTCTAGATTAAGAAGCTCGTAAGCATCTGATTTTTCTTCATGGCGCTCAGAGAAAAAGAAACTGTCTTTTGCTTCAATTGAACCACTTAAAATTAGCTTATCGGTCAGTGCATATGCCGCACCAATTACCCACTGATAATCCGGAGCATGCGCTTGAGAGCGGCCCTCAAGGTTGAATGGCGTTCCAGCATCTTGGTCAGCATCAACATGATCAAAGGACAAGAACTCGTCGAAGGCCGTGTCTAACAAACCTACCGTCGTGGTCACCTCAAGGCGATCGTTGACTAACCATAAAGCTTCTAATTCCAGGCCTTTGTTTGAGCCACTTGCGGCATTACCGATAAACTCTGTAAAGCTACAGGGGCAATTATCAAAACCGATATCGTTAGTGGCAATAGAACGAACAATCGATTGCCGGCTTTGGATGTCGTCTCGGTCTTGATAAAACAGTGCTACCTGCAATTGTAAATCGCCATCAAGATACGTTTGTTTAAGGCCTAGTTCGTAATTGATCATGGTCTCTGTATCGAATTCGCGCTGCCGATTATCTAGCTCGTTATTGAGATTAAAGCCGCCCGCTTTATAGCCACGTGAAATTAGCCCGTAGTAGAGTGCGCCATTATCAGCGTTATACTCCAGAGCAATACGCCCACCCCATAAGTTTTCGTCAGGCGAGGCAACATTACCATTATTGTCTTGATAATCGGTATCGCGCCGTTCTAAACGCAGACCGCCCGTGAGTACCCAATTATTTTGTAGATCAAATTGCGCTTGCCCATAGATAGCGGTGTTTTGGGTTTCTAAATCACTTTGAAAGTCGCTTTCGTTAAATGTGTATATTCGGGTTAAGTTAACGCTCTGATCGCGATGATAAAGTCCGACTACCCAGTTGTCGCCTTTTAAGCGTGTGTCGATCGTTACATTTTTGTTGTTTCGTTGATAGCGATCAAAGCTTGAGTAGAACCAGTCGAAGCCAAATAGCGCGCTATCGCAAGGAGTACCATCACAAATATTTACGTTGCTCCAATCTTCATCAAAGGCGTAGTCAAGGTCAGAATCGGCCGCACTCAACAAGCCTTCTAAGCTTAAGGAGTCGCTAAATTGGTAGCTGGTTTTGATAGAACCGGCGACGGTTTCCTGTCGGTCAAAGCCTGGTTGGTCGGAATACGTTTCGCGAGTATTGTCTAGGCTAAAAGCATCGTAGCCATTATCAATGTCGGCCATAAATAACGTGACGTCGACATTGGCTTTGTCACCGATGTCGGCTGAGTAGCGAGCGCGAGCGGTGGTTTCATCCAGGTTATTGGTGTCGTCTCGGCCTAGAAAAATATCATTGGTAAAACCATCGTTTTGATAGTGTTTAAACGCTAAACGATAAGCTGAGCTGTCTGAAGTTGGGCCTGAAATCGAGGCACTCAATTCTCTGCCATCGTAGCTTTCTATAGCTGAACTGACGCGGGCGGTGGGTTCTGAACTGGGCGCATTCGACACAATGTTGATTAAGCCCGCTAAAGCATTAGCGCCGAATAGAGTACCTTGAGGGCCACGTAATACCTCAACTTGTTGAACGTCGAGAGTGCTGGCGCCGGTGGCTATGCCGGTAAAGTCGATGCCGTCAATGACAATGCCAACTGAGCTAATAATTGGGTCTTGAAATTCACTGCGCTCTCCGATACCGCGTATTTGAATAAACCGGCCGCGTGATGCGCCGGTAGCGAAATTAACATTGGGTGCTAAATTGAGCAGGTCTTCAAGATGTTGTGCGCCGCGCTTTTCAATCGCGCTATTGTTAATGACGGTAACGCTGTTCGGTAAATCTAATACACTTTCTTGGATAAATTCAGCCGTGACAACGACCTCCTCGAGTGAGGTTTGTTGTGCGCTGATTGGCTGTGCGTTAAGTTGCGTTGGAATAATTAAAGCAGTCAGCGTCACTGCACAAAGGCGCTGTGAAAGGTCGCTTAATAATAGTTTCATGTTGGTCTCTTCGGTAAATACGAAATGAGACCCGGTAGGCAAACGAAGGTGGTCAGTAATTCCCATCCCTACGCCGGTGCTAGCCGGATCAGGTTCATGGGGTTTCCGTAAAACGTCTCTCAGGCTATTGCTAGCCACCCCCTGGGTGCTTTTCTAAAAGCAAGCGCATCTTATCATAAGGCATGCATTTGTCCACTTCACGGCCTGCAAAACAAGCACTTATTTGGCCGCAGTTTTGTGAAGCTTTTTTTTAAAAAAGGGCGTATATTTGGAGGCTTGACTGCGGAATCGAGGGCCGGCTAGTTTTGTCGGAAATCGGAATGCGCACTGCAGCGCTTTGTACAAAAGAACAAGAATGAACGCATATAATCATCAAACCTCACCATTAAATACCCCCACTGCTGAGACCGCAAAAATATTGGTTGTTAGATTTGCCGCGATTGGCGACATCGTACTCTCATCGGTGCTGTGTAACTCATTAAAAAAGACCTTTCCAAAAGCTCAGATAGACTATTTAGTAGATGATGTCAGTGCTGGTTTGTTTGAAAGCCATCCCTATATTGATAACGTCATTGGTCTTAACAAAGAAGAGAGCCGAAACCCGTTTAAGTACTTGCGACGAATACGTCAAATTACTTCGGCTGGTTACGATCTAGTGGTCGACGCTCAATCGGCCAATAAAAGCCAACTTATCGCTCTTTTCGCGCGTAAACGCGCTATTTGTATAGGTCGGGTCGAAAAAGGCCGAGGTTTTTTCTATACCAACAAGGTGGATGCAAAGGCAGGTAGTGATAACAAAATCGCGGAGCGCATGCGCCTACTTGAGCCTTTAGACGCCATGGGTTTTGATGTAAAACGCGATGACCAGTTCGTAGTAAATACCACGGTAGCGCTTAAAAACGAAGCTCGCGCTAATATGTTGGCCGCTGGCGTTAATTTAAATCGTCCGGTGTTTTTAATGTCTGTCACAGCCAAAGATACCAACATGCGCTGGGGTATGGCTAAGATGCAAGCCTGGGCACAGTACGCCATGGATGCCTACAATGCTCAACTTGTGTTGTTTTCCGGCTCACCAGACGAGCGCACAGAAGTTGAGTCGTTTTATACAGCGATGGGTGAGCACCCTGATATTTATGCCCAGATAAATTCTGACAGCTTACCGAAATTGACAGCCTTAATGTCTCATTGCGATTTGTTTTTCGGCAATGAAGGCGGCCCAAGACATTTAGCTCAGGCCTGCGGCTTACCAAGCGCCGTGGTGATTTCTCCTAGAGCTAAGAAACCTGAATGGCTGACCAGCGATAGCGCGCTTCATCAGGGCGTGGAGTGGGACGATGTGTCTACGCTAAGCGGTGCTGAGCAATTAGCGGTGAACCAGGCGTTGAAAATAGACAGCGAGCAATATTGGCAACTCTATCGCAGCATTAAGCCCGAGCATGCGATTGAGGTTCTCGATAGCGTCGCCGAAGCCGCAGGCATTCCCTTGCGAAATGTTTAATGGCGCTTATCAAGAGATCAAGAGCGCGTCTTAGATGAGCGAGTACGCTTTTTTGATTGCCATTGCCGCGGCGTTATTGGGTGGTGCAATGAGCCCTGGGCCGAGCTTCCTGGTAGTAGCGCAAAACTCATTGTCTAAATCCCGCTTGCATGGCTTGTTATCGTCCGTGGGTACGGGCTTAGGGGCGGCGGTTTTTGCGCTATTGGCGGCTCTGGGTGTCACAGCCTTGCTTGACCAAACGCCGGCGGCCTATTTTGCTTTTCGAGTTATTGGCGGTTTGTATCTATTGTGGTTGGCGTATCTAATATGGCGCGGTGCCACTCAGCCCTTATTGCATAACGATCAACAGTCGGCCGGTTACAGTGGGTTATTTGGCAGTTTAGTAAAAGGCTTTGTGGTGCAAATCAGCAACCCTAAGACAATTTTTATTATTGCCAGTATTTTCAGCGCCCTTATGCCAGCTCAGCCACCGGTCAACACGGCGGTATACGTCGCATTGATAGCCTTTGTGGTTGACTTTGGTTGGTACGCTATTGTGGCGTTCAGCCTTTCAGAATCAAGAAGCCGCGACTTTTATCAACGCACAAAAGTGTACTTTGATCGATTCGCCGCGGGTTTGCTTTTATTATTGAGCTCTAAGCTCTTCTTTGAATTGTTGGTGAATTGAAGAGCTAATTTGGCAAGCTATAAAAAAGCCCGACCAGCTGAATCTTAGTCAATTCTGATCAGGCTTTTTGGCTGCTAATATCTCGAGTACTAATGTCTGAAGTGTCGCATGCCCGTCATTACCATGGCCATGCCGGCTTCATCGGCGGCGGCGATTACTTCTGCGTCGCGCATTGAACCACCGGGTTGTATTACCGCACTAATTCCTGCGGCGGCGGCGTTATCAATTCCGTCTCTAAACGGGAAAAATGCATCAGAAGCCATGACCGAGTTCTTAACTTCTAAGCCAGCGTGCTCGGCTTTTATGGCCGCGATACGGGCCGAGTTAACACGGCTCATCTGGCCAGCGCCTACTCCGATGGTCATACTTTCATTGGCGTAGACAATGGCGTTGGATTTAACAAATTTAGCAACTTTCCAAGCGAACTGAAGATCCTTCATTTGCTGTTCACTTGGCGCCACTTTGGTGACGACTTCTAGTTTGTCGGTCAACGCAAGATCGTTGTCTTGAACCAATAGGCCACCGTTTACACGTTTATACTCGATCTCATTATGTGAAGACTCATTCCATTCACCGCACTCTAGCAGGCGCACATTTTTTTTGCTTGCCACCGCCGCTTTGGCGCTTTCTGAAATACTGGGTGCAATGATTACTTCGACGAATTGTTTGTCGACAATGAGTGCAGCGGTTTCGGCATCGAGTTCTTGATTAAACGCGATAATACCGCCAAACGCCGACTCGGGGTCGGTTGAAAAGGCCTTTTGGTAGGCTTCAAGAACGGTGGGTGCTACTGCTACGCCACACGGGTTTGCGTGTTTTACAATTACGCATGCCGGCGCTCCATCAAACTGTTTTACACACTCCAATGCGGCGTCAGTATCGGCAATATTATTGTAGGAAAGCTCTTTGCCTTGCAGTTGTCTGGCGCTTGAAATTCCGACGGGGGCATTTTCTTCTACATAAAATGCGGCTTTCTGGTGTGGGTTTTCACCATAACGCATAGTTTGTTGATGTTTGAATTGAACATTGAAGGTGCTGGCAAAATCGACCTTGCTGCCATCTTGTTGAATTCGGCCAAGGTGGTTGGCTATGGCGCCGTCGTATTGCGCTGTGTGCTCAAAGGCTTTGGTAGCGAGTTTAAAGCGCGTAGCATAAGTTAAGCCACCCTCTTTGATTTCAGAGGCTAAATGGGCGTAATCACTGGCATCCACAACGATGGCGACGTCTTTATGATTTTTTGCCGCCGAGCGCACCATAGTCGGGCCACCAATATCAATGTTTTCAATGGCTGTGGGCAAATCACAACTTGGGTCAGCGACGGTTTCTTGAAAGGGGTAAAGGTTAACCACCACGATATCGATTTGATTGATGCCGTGTTCGCTCATGATTGCGTCGTCGGTGCCGCGGCGACCTAATATTCCGCCATGCACCTTGGGGTGCAAGGTTTTAACTCGGCCATCCATCATTTCAGGAAACTCTGTGTACGACGAGACTTCAGTGACGGGCACGTCATTATCGGCCAGCAACTTTGCTGTGCCGCCGGTGGAAAGAATTTCAACACCAGCCGCATGCAGTTCTTTAGAGAACTCTAGTACGCCGGTTTTGTCGGAAACGCTGATTAAAGCGCGGACGGGTTTAATGCGTGAATCTGAAGAAAAATCAGTCATCGTGATAGCCAGTAATAAAGGTTATAACGCGTTTGCGTCGTTGGGTTAATCGCAGGGTTTGTCGTTTGAATTGCTCTCGTTAGTTTGACCAGTCATTGCCTCTACTTATACAACATGCTCTAGCCAGTAACAGCTTTAACACAAACTATAGGCTTTTAGTTTTTTGCGTAGAGTGTTGCGGTTGATACCTAATATTTCAGCCGCTTTGGTTTGATTACCGTTAACACGTTTCATTACCACTTGTAGAAACGGTTTCTCTACCTCATTAATAAAGAAGTTATGTAAATTGCTTGGCTCTTGACCGTTAAGGTCATCAAAGTAGGTTTCTATTGACTCGGTAATACAAACAGAAAGTGGGTCGGTTTTGGTCATCGATTTTAACGTTAGTTTTATTATTATTATGGGTACTAGGCTGCCTTGCTGATACACGAACTCAAAAATTGATCGAGCAATGAGGCCTGTTCAAGAACTTTATCGGTGGTGCAAATTGCATGTCGCTGCGCGTCGTTGATCGGATGATCCCAATGCGATAAGTACCATTTAATATGTTTACGCGCCAATCTGACGCCTAAGGCCTCTCCATAGAAATCATGAATTGAGGCAATATGATTGGTGATAGTGAGATAGCGATCTTCAAGTAATGGCGTGGGTTGGTACAAACCCGTTTCTAAAAACTCAGCCACTTGTTGCAACAACCAGGGTTGGCCTTGTGCAGCACGGCCAATCATAACGGCATCAGCCTTGGTATGTTGCAAAACAGATTGCGCTTGCTCAGGCGTGCAAATGTCGCCGTTAGCGACAACCGGAATATCAACCGAGGTTTTAACATTTGCAATGGTATCGTATTCAACCGCACCAACGAATTTACATTCGCGTGTTCGCCCGTGTACGGTAATCGCCTGCACACCGGCTTGTTGTGCAATCTCAGCAATGCGCACGGCGTTTCTAGATTCCAGCGTGGTGCCAGTGCGAATCTTGACTGTGACCGGCACATCGACTGACGCAACCACGGTTTTGAGAATTTGTTCTACTAATGGCTCATCACCCAACAAGGCTGATCCGGCCGCTCGTTTACAGACTTTTTTTGCAGGGCAACCCATGTTGATGTCAATAATCTGAGCCCCATTCGCAACATTGTATTGCGCTGCTTCGGCTAATTGTGACGGGTCGGTACCCACAATTTGAACCGCTACCGGCTCGGGCTCACCGCTCAGATCTGATCTGAATTTTGTTTTCGATGTATGGCGTAATCCTACCTGGCTGGTAATCATTTCTGAAACTACTAGCCCGGCCCCATGATCACGACAAACTTTACGATATGGCTTGTCGGTAACGCCCGCCATGGGCGCAGCGATAACTCTGTTAGCTAGTTTGTATGGACCAATCTGCATTGCGTAGCTATCGAATGTATGTCGAACACATGGTTAATTTTAATGAGGGCGTGTGATGATACCGACGCACTGAAAACCCGTAAAGATATATGCTTAAGAAACTGTGTATTTTTTAAGCGAAAAGCGGTTTTGTAAATTTTCCGATAGCGTTGGCAAGGCTAAATCTTTTAATTATTGAGAAGTTTAATTTCATAACCCGTCGCCGACTTTGGAAATGACAACAGCTCGATGGTTATTTTCTTTAGCTCATTAGAGCCAATTTTATCGTTGGTTCGATTTTTGTAAATATAGTCACCTGGCGACAAGTTTCGGCGCGCAACCAGCCTGCCATCGGAGTCGGTTAATGACATTTCTAGCCAAGGTAAAGATTGTGCAATTTTGGCGCGGTTGATCAAACTGACTCTCAATAAAACAGTTGTTGGCCGGCTGGGGTGTGGCTCGGTTTGCGCGGATACCAAATCGAGTTGACTTAGGTTACGACGTTTTGGAAGTGTAATGTCATGATTGGCCAATTGTTGTTTAGTAAGTTCGAAGTACGGGCCCATCATATCTTGAAGCTTTTGAACTTGTGGGTGTTCTAACCAAGTGATATCTCGAGGTAACTCAATAAACTGTTTTAACCACAGTTGATAGGCTAAAACGACAGCCAGCACAAGCAGAACTGTGAACCCTAAAACAAACTGAATGAATCGAATGACGATGTTCTTTTTCGCGACTTTTGGTTGACGTGAATCGAGGAAAAAATCATCCACAATAATGTCAGCGGCGGGTGTTTTCTTTAGCCCCTTAGTCTGTTGCCGTTTGGTGCTGTCTGACTTCTTTCTTTTAATATCATCAGGTTTTTTATTTTGGTCAGCCTTTTCACTCTTTGCTTGATTTGAAGAATTAGCGTTCTTTGCATGAATCTTAAGATCGATGTCATTTTTGCTTTCACTCGATAAATCGATGGCGGAAGAACCTATTAATTTTTCATCGACCAGCTGGTCTACTTGGTCAATTAAGGTGCTCTTCTCAGGAGCCTCTGTGCTCAGCGGTTCTACAAAAGGCGTTTCCGTTAACTTTTCATCTGCGGCTGATCTTGAATCCTCATTGGTTTCCAGTAGCTCTGGTTTCGAGATTAAATCATCGTCAATTTTCTGAGGTTTTTCCTCCCCAGCATCTTCGGTATCTGCGAAAAGATCTATCGTATAAGGAGTGGGTTCTTCGGGTGGTTTTAGGTCTTGGTTTGGCGGTGTCTCGGGGCTTGCTGTAGAGCTTGTCCGCGAGCCTGAATTAGCCGATGATTTGCCACGCAAATTACGCAAAATTTCAGAGGTTGAAAGCTCATCGCTGTTTGCGTAGGGTTCACTATTTGAGTCTAAGGCGTTCGACTCTTCAGATGGTTCGATAAGTGGTTCTTGAGTAGACTCTTTAGTTGAGCTGTGAGGTGATTCTTTCGTTAGTGCTTCCGTTGGTTCTTCAGAAGACTGATGCTCGAACTGATGTGAGCTCAATAACTCAATGGGTTCCTCATCAGGGTCAACCGACTTGGCGTAGTCTAGGTAAGACGGTTCAGGTTCCTCAGAATTAATATCAATGTCGGTGCTGCCCCCATCGGCTGGTCGCAGTGGGCCGGAAAAAGGTTCTATAAATACCTTGCGCGGGTCAAATTCCGCCTTCTCTTCACTCTCGCCAAGCAGTATGGCTTTATATTGGCCACGGCAAGTTCCACAACGTATAAGGCCACCCGATGCCTGATACTGATTGTCACTGATTGCATACTCGGTGAAGCAACTTGGACATTGGACTTGATGAAATACCATGTTCGTGAACGATGATTGCCGTTTTCCAGTTAGTTAGGTTTATCAGAGTAATCTTGTCACTAACTTCGTGAGGCGACAAGCAGCGTCCATTGATCTCGTTGTGTTTGCGTGAAAGTAAACTCACTTCCAAACGAGCGTTTTACTCGTTCAGCCTGCGAATCAAGTATGCCGGTAAGTAACAAAGTGCCGCCAGGCTTTAAATGTAACAGCAAGGTGTCGCGCAGTTCAATAATTACTTCGGCCAGAATATTAGCGATCACCAGATCATAACTGTGGGATGGCTTATTGGGTAAGCCACTCGGTAGGTAGGCTGACATACTGTTGCTTACATTATTGCGGCGCGCGTTCTCGACGCAGGCGTCCACGGCCAAAGGGTCTATGTCGACCGCATCAGCGTGCGTTGCTCCACTCATCAATGCGGCAATGGCCAAAATGCCCGAGCCGCTGCCGTAGTCCAGTGTGCGACAACCATCTAATGAGTGTTCGGCTAACCAAGCAAGGCACATGTAGGTAGTGGCGTGCGTGCCGGTGCCAAACGCCAGACCCGGATCTAGGTATATATTACGTGCTTGGGGCGCGCTGGGCTCACACCATGTTGGGCAGACCCAAAGGTTTTTACCGACCTCAATGGGTTTAAAAGAATCTAACCAAACACGCTCCCAATCCTGGTCAACCAGCTTATTAACACCGACCGGTATTTCTTGGTTAGGGTATTGTTTTTGGACGAACTCAATAATAGGCGCTAACTCAACTCGTTCGTCAAATAAGCCGGTGACTTTTACTTTTTCCCAATCCGGTGTGCCTGGAAACGCAACTTCATAAAATTCATCGTCCCCAGCGTTTTCGGTGGTTACGGCTGCGGCAAGAAACGCTTCGAGTAAGGCCGTGAGTTGATCTACCTGGCTCGCATCAACCACAAAGGTAGCTTGCGACCAAGTCATTTTTCACCTTCAATAGGTTTGCCTTTGGTCCATAAGCGCAGTTCGTGTTCTTTTATCTCACCGAGCTTTTGGTCGATTACCACACCGTCTTGATCAAGCAGTATTGAATAGGGCATTGCCCCATATTCGTTGCCCGAGAGTTCCATAAGTTTGTGTCCAGTTTGTTCTGCGTATAAGTTTGGGTAGGTGATGCCCATTGAATCGAGCATAGGTTCAGCATTCGTCGGGTCGTCGATCGCAATGCCGACAATATTAAAACCATTTTTATTCTCAGCTTCATACACCGATTGAAACAGCGGCATTTCTTGTCGACAGGGGGCGCACCAACTTGCCCAAAAATTTATTAAAGTGATTTTGTTGAGATGTTGTTTAGCGGTTTGCACTTGCTGATCGTTGGTGAGCAACTCGGCGTTTAATAAGTCCGAAACATTTAACACTCTGCTTACCTTAGCGGCGTTGATCGCTGCGCCAATAATAAACGCGAGCAGCGCCACGGCAATTAAAAGGGCTTTGTTATGGTTTGACATAGTTTGATATGGTTTGCGGGGCTAATAATGTTGCCGTGAGCTTAAATTAGAAAACAATATTGAGATTTTTGACGGTTGGCTTAACAAAGGGTCTTAACGATTGGCCAAACTAATGAGAGATAAAAACTCGGATTCGTCGAGGTAACCGTATTGACGTAAATCTTGCCGCTCCACGCCGTTTGCTCCTACAAACAATGTAGCCGGCGGCCCAAATACCTGAAAGCGCTTTTTAACCGTTTCACTGTCGTTATTAGTCTTAGTGACGTCTATTTTTATTAAGGTCCACCCTTTGGTTGCCTCGTGTACCGATGGCTCAAGAAAAGTAGTCCTGTCCATGCGTTTACAATCCAAACACCAGTCCGCATAGAAATCAATCAGCACCGGCTGCCCAGTCAATCTGGCCTTATCGAGCAAACTATCGGCTTGGCTTGCCGTGGTGACCACTTCAAAAGGCAGTTTTTTGTTGCCCACATTGTTATTTGAATTTCCATTAAAAAACGTGGCTGAGTGCAGCGGCTTCAAAATATCGCTGCCACCGGTAGAACCTCCTACCAGCGCCATGCCCGCCCATATTAATGCGGCGATGCCCGAAGCTTTAACTAATGACGATACCAAATCGGCATTAAGTTGCGCGGCAAAGCGCAACAGATAGCAGCCTGACCAAAATAGCAGCGCCGCCCATAAGTACAGCTGTGGTAACCATGGCAATGCACTGGCAATAAAAATGGCCACACCCAAGACCATAAAGCCAAATAGAACTTGAATGTTATCCATCCATGCCCCGGTTCTTGGTAGTAACCACCCAGCGCCAAAGCCAAACAAAATCAGCAAGCTGCCCATGCCAAGCGCCATTGCGCTCATGATGGCCATTCCTAAGACAGGGTCGCCTTTGGATATTGCTGCCCCCAAGGTTACGATCAAAATCGGTGACACACAGGCCCCCACCACCAGAGCCGAGATTAAGCCTAAGCCAAAGCTCGAAATGCTTGCCGAGCGGCTATTAACTGACGTGCCATTGAGCTTGGTCTGCAAACTGCTGGGTAATTGTATTTTAAAAGCACCAAACAACGAGGCGGCCAAAACTATTAGAAAACTGCAGATCACTCCGATTACCCAAGGGCTTTGAAAATACGCCTGCAGTTGTGTGCCTGACGCACCGGCTACCCAACCAGCAATTGCGTAAGTAATGGTTGTGCCGCCTACATAGCAGATCGCTAACCAGCCTGAGCGCATTTTGCTTGGGTTATTTTGGCCAGCGATTACGCCGGCCAAAATTGGAATCATTGGCAACACACAGGGCGTGAAACTTAGCAGTATTCCCGCGCCAAAAGCGGCGGCCACATAACTCCAAAAACTCTTTGGGTCAGCCGTGGAGCTTGAATTTCGATTGGGCGACTGTGTGTCGTCAACTGCGTCAACCTTGGCTCGATTTTGGTCATTGATAACGGCCTCGTTTGGGGGTTGAAACGCTAATTTAACAGTACGCGTTTGTGGTGCGTAGCACACCCCAACGGGTTTGTTACAGCCTTGGCCTTTTAGTTCGAGCTCCAATTCCATAGTTTGCGATGATTGGCCAAATCCGTCATTAGATTTTTCACCTGTTTGAGAAGGGTATCCGGTGATTGGAAGCCGATATTCAACTCGATCAAAATACACCACGACTTCCCCAAACTCAGGGTCGTCTTCTACTAAGCCTTCTGGGTAATCTGCGCTTCCAAACGAAAAACCTGGGGACAATGCAACCACATCAAATTGGTCACGATACATATAATAGTCTTCAGCGATCTGCCAACCAACAACCAAATCACTGCCTTCGATACGAGCGTCTTCAACGAATGCTTGGTGATCTGGCAATAAGGCTTGGCTTTGTTTCTTCCAAAATTGCGCATGGGCACTAAAAAACATCAAGCTGAGCGCTACGAGTACAATTTTTAGATATGTTTTGTTCGCTATGTTCATCGATACTGAAATTATCTGATTTGGTCGAATATTAAGACCGAGGCCAACGCGATTCGCTGACACTGTGCTATTGTGCCAGACCCTTTGGAATTTGTTGTATTTTATCGCATGAAAAATCGGTTATTAGATATTGATGGAGTGATCAATTTTAGAGACTTGGGTGGGTATCTTGGCGCCGGTAATAAGCGAGTGGTTTGGCGTAAGCTGTATCGTGCAGCGCAGTTCGATCGCTTGACAGAGAGTGGCATACAGCAGACTCAGGCACTGAATATCCAGACTGTAGTCGATTTGCGATTCAGTGACGAAACAGAACGGTATCCAACCGTGCGACAGGCGTTTCCTGTGGCTGACTTCATTTCTTGGGAGTCCGAACTCGATAAAACACAGCGGCAATCGGGTAACAAAATTAGGCGCAGTTGGAAAGACAGTTTGAGTAGCGGAGACGCCGCGAAAGTGCGAGAGGCAATGCGTGTGAACTACCCGGCCAAACTGTATTCTCATCGTGGTGTTTATCGTGAAATGTTGATGCGTTTAACCAAGCAACAGTCGCCTATCGTATTTCATTGTGCCGCCGGCAAAGATCGCACCGGCGTTGCGGCGGCGCTGATCTTAGGCTTACTTGGTGTATCTGAAGACGACATTGTTGAAGACTATTTGATAACCAATGGCCAAGTTGCTCACCTTATAGATACTTGGGTGGGCGGTGGTGCGGCCACCGACCAAAACTACGATGATTTTCAAAGCCAATTGGCGCAATACCCTAGAGAGGTGGTTCAGCCGGTCTTTGATGCGGATATGAGCTATATTTCAACGCTTTTAGAGTACGTGCGGACAACTTATGGTGAGTTTCAAAACTATGCACGAGATGTACTGGGGCTCGATGATCAGCAGTTAGATGCCCTGCGCCTAAATCTACTCGCATGAGCGTTGATAAACTTACTTGAGCGACGCACATTTGTTTAAATTGATCAGAGAATAAGGAGCAAGAAACAGGGAACGAAATAGCAAAAGGTGGTGATGTTACGTTTTACAGAGCCTATTAAATAGTCATGCGGCTTGCTGATTGGAGCCTAAATTGATGATTATTTCATTTACTTATGCTATTAATGTGCTAAGGATGTAATTGTGAAAAAACGATAAAATCAAAGGTTTACAGCGTTTTTTCATTGGGTCTGGGGTATAAGGTTGTTTTGGTTTTGATGTTTGGTCATCGAACGTAAAAGTAGATTAGACAATCGGGGTTGGTATGTCTTTAGTAAGAGAGTGGCGTGATCAAGACGTGGCGGTAATCGGTGTGGCTATTTATAGTCGTGATACCGCTGTGGTTAAATCCATTGCCGGTGCATTAAAACAGCAGTCAGGGAAGGACCAGACGGCTGATTATGTGGTTATACATCAAACATCATTGTCCAGTATGGACGATGTATGTAAGGCGTCGGTGTTTGATATCGACATGGTGGGTGCCTCGATTGAGAAGGTGCGACACGGTGTTGAGAAAATAAGGACCAAACAGCCAAGGTCTCCTATCTTTTTGATAGGCGATAAAGCGCCGTTGGTTAAAGTAATGCAAGATGCGGGCGTAAAGAAGTGTGTGACACGTACGTTTGCCAAACCAATGCTCGGCCCGAAAATATTAACCGCGTTAAATTTGACACTCAATTCGTCAGTCAAGGTGAAACCTGAGCCAGCCAAGCGTAGTAAGTTAAGCATGGCCGTTGCACTTACTTTATTTTTCGCTGTCGCCGCCGGTCTAGCCTGGTATTTAAACGAAAAGCAAGATGCAGAACGTGCGTCAAACTCCATAGCAAGTTCAACAGCTGAAACCAACTTAGCCGATATTGCCAACGTCGATCGTCTTGAGCCTGAAAGCGGTGTGGAACCAAATAGCAAGGCGCTAGAAAGTAGCAGCCTAGAGCCGCAAAACAGCCTTGAGCCTAAAGTTAACAGCCCTGAGCTAGAGAGCTTAGAGTCGACAAACCTAGGTGACTCAGCAAGTAGCCTTAGGGTTGAAGAGAATGCAGGCCAGCAATTTGATAGTGCCAGCGGCACCACCAACCCTCTAAACTCAGTAAATTCAGATTCTGCGGTGTCAACCGCAACTGAGTTAGAGCAGCCCACTCAGCTGTTTAATGAAACTGCAGAAAATTTATTAAGTAAAGCTCGTTCAGCCTTAAAGCGTGGCTTTATAGTGGGGCCCGAAAACGCCAGCGCTTTGCATTACTATAATGAAGCTCTGGCGATCGACCCGTATCATGAGTTGGCTGATGTACGAAAACAAACCTTAGTGGATGAACTTAAAGAAGAGCTAGACCTGGCAATGCAATTGGCAAAGTATGGGCGATCAAAATCCATACTCAAGGTGATTGATGATATTGATCCATTTAATAGTGAGTTGGCTTCGATGCGTCAGACGTTTAGCAAACGATTTAGCAAACCTAAGTAGTTTTCAAGAGATAAGTTATTTAGTTCAAAGCTTTTGCCTTGAGTTTTACTAGGTCAATTAAGTTAGTGGCTGTGACTTGATTCGCTTGTTAAGCCGGGCGCGCTCCATATCCCATCTTGATCAAAGTCAACATAGATCGGGTTACTAAACGCGTAGGGTTTTAGGTCTGGGTAAACCATTGAATAGTCTTCTGTGGCCGGTCCAAATACTTCCACCGTTACGAATGAGTCTTTGTCGAATTCAAGCGGCACCTTCACCGTTTGTTGTTGACTATCCGATAGCCGATGTGTGTCCACAGTATCACCATTAATTTGAATATTAAGTTGATCTACTTTGATCCACGGCACACGACTTACTGTAACAGTGAGTGTGCCTCGCACACCTGCGAAAGTCCCGCCCATAGAGGTTCTGAGAGTTGAGGTTTCTAGCATGGAGATTTCAAGCATGGGGCCTGTGGTGCCGTAAGCATTGCCGCTTTTCAGATTCTTAACAAATTCGTCCAAATTAAATTTTGCTAGCGAATCGTCGGTCATAGCCACCATGGTTCGCGGTAAGGCAACCTGTTCGAATGCCGAATGCGAATCACTGTTGGCTGTTCCAACAATACGCTCACCTTGTTTTAAAAACGATAACCAATCCTGTCGTACAGCGGCGATTCTCGAGTCATTATTTTTGCCGGCAGGATTGATTAGCTCGACAAGATCAAAATCCAAATCTCGTACACCGGTCTCAGCGTGCTTCTCAATCAAAGTGCTGTTTGGGAAATCTGAAAGTGGGTGGTGCGCATTGTAAGGGTGGCCAGCGCTGCCCAAGTGTTCTAAATAATTGCCATCGTGAATTAACTCGGCCCAATCGTTTGGCAGGTCTTCGCCCGCAAGCGTCATATCGTGACGAGGGTGGTTGAGCTGAACTATTGATTCCGCACTGCGTTGCCTTACACTGTAAATTGTATCTCTGAGCCGATTATTTTCATGATTAAACAAACCATTTCGATAATGTGTGTGTTGTGGCTGAAATGGAAATACATTGACGTGTCCACCGGTATAGCGATTGGTTTCAGTGGGTAGAATGCTGGTTATTTCAACCGCCGGAATCGCCACGATCCGATCATTGACCCCCAGCGCTTCAATATAAGGTGCATAGTCTGTTGGCACATCATGCTCACTGGCGACCATCACCTCACCGTGCTCGGCCGCGAAGGTTCGCACGCGCTCAGACTCTGAAAAAGCATTGTCAAAACTGATACCCGAGTGTACATGTAAGTCACTGGCGATGTGATTAGGTGTATCAATAATTCGTCGTGGCGGATTGATGATCAGCTCTTTTTGTTCGCCCTTTTTTAAATCTATTTCGACTTTCTCTAAGGAGAACTCAGGGCCCTTAATGGCGTAGACTAAATACTTGCCCGCAGCGATATCAACTTCGGCTCTATCGCTGTCAACGCCCGCCAGAAAGATGGTCGATATCGGGTCAACTTTTTGTACATGATCATCAAACGCCACTGAGGCATTTGTTAGCTCGCCGGAAAAGTCGGGGTCTGGATGCCCATCAAGCCCCACAAAAAGTAGTCGCATGGCGTGACCTCTTGGGAGCGTCAATTTAGCGGCCACTGGAAGTTTTATCGGCTCCAAGCTTAGGTCTTTTTTATCTACCTTAAATGATGTGTTAACCGAGCGACCACCAAAACCCAGCGCCGTCAGCGTATAGTCACCGGCCGGGGCTTTGAACGAAAACTCGCCATTGCTGTTGGGGATAATATGCGTTAGCGGTGCACCGTTCTTTTGTTGAATATGCAAGGCGCTGTTAGCGTCATCGATTCGCCCATGCACCATGGGGCTATCTGGCAACAGTTGATCAGTGATTGAGGCAACGTCGCCGTTTTGTCCTACGAATAAAACCTCTTGGGTCTCAATGGCGTCATTTTCATCAAGACCTAACAGAGGGATTTGGGGTAACTGCAACCAACCAATTTGATCGCCATTACCCACATAAAAAGTGTCGGTCAACACCATCATCGCGGTACTTTGACTGTCGGCTAATATAAAAAATGGCACATCTATGCGTTGATCGCCGCTTACCCGTTGGGCGCTGCGCATCTGCCAACCATAACTCACGGATGTTTTTGCACTACGAGGGCTAGGGAATATAATTGTGTCGGCTCGCCGAGCGGCCTTTCTTACTGCGCTGGTACCGCGTTCTACAAAGTCTTCATTATTAAAGCCGTTACTAAATTCCAAATCACGGCTATTGAAAACAAATGGCTCCATGGAGTGTAAGTTAAAGTTGAGCGGAGAGATGAAGCTGAAATCATCACCTGGAGCCGACTGGTAGCGCTTACTGATGTTGAGACGGTTGGGGTATGTCGAATCAAAATGATAGCGTGTGGTGAGTTTTGCTCCGTCGCCCTCAGACGCAACCACGATACTGGGTGTGCCATTAAGAGCTTTTATTGATATATGCTTGCCATCCAACGGCCGTTGTCGGCTGCCGTCAATCAAATCGTGAGTGGACGTAATATGGTCATCGGCACGCCCGCAGTAGCCAAGATCAACCAGTGCTCCGCCTTTACTAGAAAACTCGCTTTCGTGAGAAACGTCTGAAATTACCGCGCATAGTGTGCCATTGCTAAAAAACCAATCGCCTAGACCGCCGATCGCGTCTGGCCCATGGCGTTGCAGTTTTGCAACATTGTCTTGATTTATTTGAACGGCAACGACCGCGCCTGGTTCCGTGGTGTTAAGTGCTTGGACAAAAGCCGATTGTGTAAGGTGGTTATCTCCATGATTATCAGCGGCAAACGTAATTTGACCGGCCATCGTGACGATGAAACCGGTCAAATACATACTGTTTAGTTTTGTTGTCAGAAGCTTTTTAGCGTTTCTCATTCAAATCATAGTCGTGTGTGTACGTACCATATTTTTCAAAGCTCGTTAACCACTCGTTTGGTAATCAATGATGACTGATGTTGTTGATAGTCGTGCAAAATACGTGCAGCTTCTTCATGAAACACTTTATTCCAGTGTTCATCTTCACCTGGAAGTGGATTGTCTTTGCGCGTATCAGCCGTAACACTTTCAAGACCAATGGCCTTTCGATATTCGTTAAGATCGTCCAAAGAACGTTTTTCTCGGTCATCGCGTTCGGTCTGCCGAACCTCCAAATTCAATGATATTGATTTGATCTCTTTGTTGGCTAAAACCCGTTCAGAATTTTTGCGAAGAAACTCAAAGGCCGCTGATTTTTCGGATCGATCAAGGTGTTTAATGGCGAGTGCCGGCACCAGCCCAGCGGGCAGGCTGCCGGGTTTGTAATCGGCAGCTTCGGTTTGCGTCCACGGTAAGGCATTGTCGTATGAACGCTCACCGAACTCCTCATCTTCACGGCCCGAATTGAGCCTCAGATCGGGTATCACACCCTTATGCTGAGTGCTGCTACCAGAGATTCGAAAAAACTGCGCATTAGTGAACTTGATCGTACTCATACGGTCACCACCACGCAGTGGCTCCGGGCGTTGTACTGTGCCTTTACCAAACGAACGTTCACCGACCACTAAGGCACGACCATAATCCTGCATGGCTCCGGCAAAAATTTCCGACGCCGACGCACTATAGCGATCGATTAACACGACCAGCGGGCCGTCGTAGGCGATGTTGCCATCCAGGTCTTTTTCAACCGAACGTTGGTTTGGTCGTGAACCGACAATTTGCACCACAGGCCCTTGGTCGATAAACAGGCCGGTCAGAGAAACCGCCTCATTCAGATAACCACCGCCGTTGCCGCGCAAGTCTAAAGCAAGGCCTTCAACGCCATTCTCTTTGGCTTCTTCAATGAGTTTTGCCACATCGTGTGTGGTGGCAACGTATTTACCGCCGCCGCGGCCCACTTGGCGAGCATTTGAGTAAAAGCTGGGAATACTGATGACGCCATATTTGGCGCTTGTGGCACCATCAGGAATGTCGACATACGACAA
Organism: uncultured Gammaproteobacteria bacterium; assembly: GCA_964516915.1. Taxonomy (GTDB): domain Bacteria; phylum Pseudomonadota; class Gammaproteobacteria; order Arenicellales; family Arenicellaceae; genus Arenicella. The sequence continues at coordinate 24,438 of CAZEXS010000001.1, read as the reverse complement.
TTTTGCGGCTTGATCGTCAAGCTGAATGATGTCACGTACCAGTTCTATTCGTTCTGGTGGTGACCCAGGTGCGGCATCACCGGGCAATACGTCTAGGCGTACTTTGGTGCCTTTGTCGCCACGAATCATTTGTACTACATCGTTAAGTCGCCAGCCGATGACATTGATCATTTCTTTTTTATCTTGGCCAACCGCGACAATCTTGTCTTCCGCTTTAATTGAGCCGCTTTTCTCTGCTGGGCCACCTTTGATGATGCGGTTAACCACGGTGTAATCTTCGTCGGTGTTTAACGCAGCGCCAATGCCTTGTAGCGATAAAGACATGCTGATGTTGAAATTTTCAGCGGTTATGTGCGACATATATTTAGTGTGTGGGCCATGCTCTGATGTATAGGTGTTCATAAACCATTCGAACACTTCTTCGCCCTTCAGTTGGAAGATGACGTCTCGTTGGCGATCATAACGACGCAACAAGTTCTCTCGTATTTCTTCAAGTGGCGTTTTTGCCATTAATTGTTGCAATGTGTCGTTTTTAATTCGCTTACGCCACTCTATGTCTATCTCTTTTTGGTCCTTCCAGACATAACTGTCGCGGTCAATATTGAGTTCTTGGTCAAGAGTAAAATCAAAGTCCGTATTGATAAGCTTACGAATAGCCGCGGTACGGTCTTCAAGTCGAGTTCTAAACACCTTAAAGATGTCGAACGCGACTTCCGCATCACGACGCACTAAAAAGTCATCTATCTTATCGCGGTACTTTTCAAAGCTCTTGATATCGGATTTGGTAAAATAGACCTTATTCGGGTCTAAGACCTTCAGGTAGCCATCGAAAATCCGTGAAGAATAGTCGTCATCCAAACTTTTTGGCGAGTAATGCAGGTATCTTAAATAGTAGAGCGTTTTATGAATATCAAAGCTCAAGTCTTTGGTCATTGTGAGTTCAGAGTCAGACACTTCTTGAACATCGGCATGTGCGATGGGTGCCGCGCCGAAAAAACACAGGCTGGATGCAGCAATTGTGAGCGCCGTATGAGCAGCAGTAAGGTGACTCTGACCAGCCCGAAAGAAAACAGACCGCTTGGCGGCTTTACCGATTAACGCTTGTGAGATCGCGCGCTTAAATACCATGGTTACTACCTAATTTATTTTTTGACATTTGTTCCTTAACATTCTCATTAAGCTCAATTAGTCGGCTGGATGGTATTTACCGGCTAAACGACGCTCAGAATGGGTAAGCCTTTAAAACTACCGCTTGATCGTTCATAGAGCAAGCATTCTTAGCAAATTACCCACTTCTATACCAAACCTTAATCACTTGTTTGCATTTGGTATGGGTGATTCTAAGTTACAATAACACCGATTACTTATACTCAACCTATATTTATAGAGAACGATATGGAACTGGATTTATTACAGATTTTTGGCGGCTTTGGTGCTGGCATTATGGTCGGAATTGTTGGAATGTTGATTTTCAACAAACTTCGTAGTGGCTCCGCGTCTGCGGCTGGCGTAAAGCAAGATTACGACGCTTATAAGACAGAAGTCGAAGAGCATTTTGAAGCGACTTCTAAGAAGTTTCAAACCATGACTGAGCAATATCAAGATTTGTATCAACATTTGTCGGTCGGTGCTACCACGTTGTGTCGCGCAGACAGTGTCGCGGCGGCACTAGTTGATAGCAGCAACCCCAGTAAACCAGCACAAATTGAAGACAGCTCAGCTAAGCAAGACGTATCGAATGAAGTTGCTGATACAAACCAAAGCACTGACAAAGCGAATTCTGAAGAAGTAATTACAGAAGAGGTAGATGCTAGTGACGCAACAAAAGAGGCCGCTGATTCTGAATCAGTAGCGTCAGATGCTGGCAACAATGAAGGCGAGTCTGGCGATGACAAAACGGAACCCAGCGCTAAAGTGATAGACCGGCGTACTTAATTTTACGAAGCGGATTATAGTCAGCTGCCGATTTCATTGAAAATAATCCGCTGAAGTATCAAGCCCACAAACGACCTTGTTCTCAAAAAAGGTTGTTTGGCGGGTATCGCCATTGGGGATGCCGTAATGGAATGAACAAAGTGGGTCTTTCTGGTATTCTGCGTGTTGCTAAAAACTTAAGTGGCGCGTAAATGAACTTTTCTCAAATTGCTTCGCGACAACGACTATCTTTGGTGGTGCTGATTATCGCAGCCCTGCTTTTGGCATTTTTGTGTTTGTATAAAGCAAAAGCCATGTCGTACAACAAAATTGAGCCCTATACCATCGATCTGTCAGCAACAACCAAGGATGACAATCTGGTATACCTGTCTTACGATTACGGTTACGGGATTCGTGACGAACATATTCGCCCGCTTAAAGCTAACAATGGCAAGATCAGTGCTTCACTGTCGGTCAGTGCTTGGAAGCATATTAGTGCTTTGTACTTTATCGCTCCCAAGGATAAGCCTTACACCATTAACAGCTTACAGATAACGAAAAATGGCGTTAGTTTTAGCCCAAGTCTGCCGGCCAGCGGCCCAACCTTAGAGGGTGAAAACTGGCTCTACCGATTGCCGTTAACCGAGTTTAACTACAGTAATCGATAATGACTCGCTCCCGTACAATGACCAGCCCAACTGATCAATCGCCGCATCCGTCATCTAATGTTTGGTTAACGCAAGAAAATTTTTATCGGCTGGTATTGTTCGCGATACTAATGCGCATCGTGCTGATGCCCTTTTTTGGCCATGTTGATGTTTTGTCTGAAGCTCGCCGAATCTTTTTTTGGGATCAGCAGGGCATTTATTTCGATGATATTAGTCGTAATGCGACCTCTCTTTTTCAATTGCTTTTTTATAAAGTGTTTTCGGTGTTTATTCCGAATGAGGAAATGTTGTTTGCGCATGCAAACATGGCTAATTCAACGGCTAATCCAGTCGAGTATTTTGAGTTTGTTAGTAACGACAGCATCTTTAGAGTGTTGTTTATCATCAAATTGCCGTTTTTTGCGGCTGATTTAGTAACCGCTTGGTGTGTGTATCGCTTATGTGGCGCAGGACATGGTGCGCGACGCGCAACGATTTTGTGGCTGTTTAACCCATTGGTATTGTTCGCTGTGTACATTTTTGGCCGCTTTGAGTCCATCCCAGTGATGTTTTGCGCGCTGGGTCTGTTGGCTCTAAATAGAGAGCGCATTGTGCTGGCGGCAGTGGCGGTAGGCTTAAGTATAAATTCGCGAGAGTTGTTTATTTTCCTTGGCCCAGCCTTTGTGGCGATGATGTGTTCACCGGGTGCAAGCCAATATTCTTTTAAGGCCCGCGCAGTCGCCTGTTTGATTGTTATGTTCGCGGTTGCTGTGTCAGTACAGTTAATTTCCTTAACCGGTAGCAGCATGGATTCATTCGGTCGTGAAGTCAGCTCAATTGCTACTGAAGGCCGAGTAGACGAACTGTTTAAGTTTATCGTTGGTGCGTACTTAATGTTCCCGATGGTTTACTTTGCAATTCTACTCTACACTTGGAATAACAAAGCCGATATTCGCTTACAATCACCGCTGGTCTTTGCTTTAGTGATGGTGACTTTCTTTTTGTTCTCATCACATACGGCGCACTACGCCTCATGGTTTGTACTGTTTCCCTGCCTTTTTTACGCACGTAACCCTGACATGTTCAAACCAATTGTTGCCTTGTTCATCTCGTGGTTTGTCTATAACTTAGCCATTACTGACCTTGGTGTATTTACAACTTGGTTGGCTTCGCCTTTATCAATTCATTTTGCCGGCTTACCGAACTTCCCGGCTATGTACTACGCTCTTGGATTGGGTAAGGCGCTTGATTTGCTTACATTTAGTCGAGTTTGGAGCACTTTTTATCGCGCTTGTTTAATCTACGTAGCTGTTCAAATGTCACTCATTTATTACAAAGACATAGTAAAACAACGATCTCTTTCAAATGAGCGAGGGCAATAGAATGAAGATGCCTATCCGCTTGAGAACATTAATGCTATGCGTGGTTTGCATCATTACCATTTCGCAAGTGCAGGCCGATACTTCGTTAATTGTTGAGCCGTCGCCCACCCTGCCAAGTAAGTCTGAACTGGCCATAAAGGCTGCTGTTGCTGATTTAATTAATGCTAAGGCCGCGCCTTTAAATTTTAAATTTAAAGAGCTGAAAACAGACGATCAGGATTTCGTGATAAACACCTCTACCGACAGCTTTTTTACCATCGGTGGCCTAGACCTGCCACGTTCGCAAGCCTGCAATTTGGTATTAGACCTGGAGTTTAAAGACGCTATGTTCAGGCCTGGTTTGTTTGAAGTGTTCTGGGCGGTTGACCCTGGCGCGTTTGGTGAGGCGCAAAAGGCTCGGTTTTTAATCAGTCACGAAAATACTGGCGACGCGACTGTATTTAATATTCCACTGTGTAAGCTTTATTCGTTTAGTGGCAATCTTAGCGAACCTCATCACCAACGCAATATTGTAGGGCTGCGGTTCGATTACCCAATGAATCGTGATGTCGCAATCAAGTTTAATCAGATCAAACTGCTCAACCGTGCTGAGTTAACGGACTTTAAGCAAACCCTCAGCGCAGAACCTGTTGTATTAGAGCCCTATGAACGGCTATCAGGTTCATCATTTAGATCATTGGATGTAGTAATACCGAAAGTTTATTTTGGTATTGAAGGAGGCCTGAATCGTCTTAGCAACGATTTGCCATTTTTAGTATTTTGGCTGTTCTTAATAGGCTTGTTTTTGGTGCTGATCGTCAGGCGTTTTCCAGCTAAGCTGGATAAGGGCCAATAAGCCCGAGACGTCCAGTTAGCGCTGGGTTTACAGAACTGTGGTATACAGCACTGTGGTTTACAACGCTGAGTTTACATTGATGGGTTCAGAGTTGTAGAGTGAAAAACGGGTCTGTCGCGCCAGCGGTGGTCGAAGCAATCAAGCGATGATCGGTTTCGACATTAGCACTGGAAAACTCAGGGCCGGCTTGCAATTTGTCTAGTGCAATCTTGGTACGCTGTTCGTTGGCAACAATTACCACACGCTTAATAGCTAAGGACAGCTCATGATCAGCGGGGTCGAAGCGAAAGTTCCGAATGCCACTTTTAGGCAAGGCAAACCGCAAGGTTTGAATTTGGTTGGCGTGTTGGTAGTGCGCTTCTACTGAATCTTCTTCCCTGTATGAATGCCCAACATCAAAATACACCTTGGATACGCACGGGGTGTTTGCGGTCATTTCTATTTCAAGAAAATCACCTTGCTGCAAGCTCGCTTCGAACGCGGTTAATTTATCCTGTTTAGTTAGCGAGGCGTCTAATTTCTCAAGCTGTACGAAAAATTCAAACATCCCCCGTTTAGTCGGAAACACTTTCTTAACTTTAAAATCTAATAAGCCAAGCTCAGACATACCGCTGAGCAATTTAAAAAAAGAATCAAAACTGAAAACCGAGCAGTGTGAATCGATGTATTTGTCGTTTTCTATGGCGTCTTTGCACACACCGTAGATTCGTTCTTTGGTGTTTTTACGCTGCAATTTATCAGCTTGAAAGTCTTTGCTCCAAGCGTCCATCACATCCACTTCGGCAAAGTTAGCGAAGTGATCGAAGATGTGCTTTGTAGACGGTTTACGTAGCTTGCGTAAATGAGATTCCACCAGATCAGCGATGGTTGTTTCTGGTCGTAGGTAATCAAAGGTGTAGTGACGGTCGGGTACCGCAAAGCACGCGATTGCGCCCGATTTTAATACTGACGAAATTTCATTAAGCCATGTGATCAAGTCTGGTATATGTTCAATAACATGCGAGGCAATACAGTAATCAAATTGCTCAGTTCCGCCAGTAGCCTCGGCCAGAGATTGGTCACCCCAAACAAAGCTGATGTCCATGATGTCATCAACGTTTAGTGCTGGGTCCTTCGCATACCATTCTTTTAGCTCGGCGGTGGTCGCACGGTCCACGTAATGTACATTAGATTCCGTTTTACGCACCATTGGATTGACCAAGGGGCCTATCTCGATACCAGTGGAGTTTGGTAAGTCTATTCCGTCGGTTAGGCAGTGGCGATGGTATGTAAATGGCATGGATAGGTAATTGTTTACTAGTAGGCGCTTTGAAGCAGCGCCACTTATCTAACTCTTTTCAACTTTCCCGGCGATTATAAGACGATAGCCTTGTGAAAACACGTCTATATGCTCAAAACATCTCTTGATGTGATGTGCCAGGCACTCACATAGTTAAATTATATACTTATGATTGCGAGAGATTCTTTTTAGTGCTTAAGCAGCAACCCTAAGGTTGCGTTGGTTAAGGCAGACTTTTGCTTAATTCGATTGCAAATTCGGCAATGCCATCAAGCAGCATTTGAATCGCGATGGCGATCAAAATCATTCCCATTAAACGTTCAATTGCTATCAAGCCTCGGTTGCGCAGTACCTTAGCGAGCGGGCCTGCCATCAATAATATCGCGCCAGTTACCACCCAAGCCGCTAACAATGCGATTAGCCAATCGGCCCAACGCCCTGGTTCGCCGTTCATAATGAGTAACAGGGTAGCTAAAGCTGAGGGGCCGGCAATATAAGGAATAGCCAGCGGAACAATGAATGGCTCTTCCTCGTTTTTGTGGTTGCCGTGCGAATCCGATGGGAAGATCATCTTTAATGCGATGAGAAATAAAATAACACCACCCGTGGCCGTCAGTGCCGGCTCGGAAATATGCAATGCGGAAAGAAACGCTTGCCCTGAAAATAGAAAAATGACCATCACTAGTAAAGCGATCATCAGTTCACGAAAGATTACTTTAGTGCGGCGCTCTGGCGGCACATTCTTTAAGGCGGTGAGAAATAATGGAATATTGCCCAGCGGGTCCATGACTAAAAACAGCAGCAAGGCGGCAGAAATAATGGTCATGTCAGTGTCTCAATGTTGATGAGCGCAGATGCTCAATGGATCAAAGTTGGTTAGTGCGGGTTCTGAGGTAGCCCAGAACCCGCACTTATCATGCGTTGTTTACCAGCCGCATTGCCGATCTTTATTTTGCTCTTTTAACCAAGAATTCAGTGGCGCAAAATAGTCGATGATGGCGCTAGCATCCATTTCGCGCTGCCCGGTTAATGCCTGCATCGCGTCCGGCCAAGGTTGGCTCTGGCCAAGCGCTAACATATTGCCTAGTGCCTTGCCGGCATCAGCGTTGCCGTAGATAGAACATTCGTGCAAAGGCCCTTCAAAACCGGCCTTTTCACACAAAGCTTTATGGAACTGAAATTGCATGATGAATGACAAAAAGTAACGGGTATAAGGCGTATTGCCAGGAATATGATACTTCGCACCAGCGTCGAAATCTGCCTCTGTGCGCTCAACCGGCGGACGAATGCCTTGATACTCAGTACGCAATTCCCACCAACCTTTGTTGTAATCTTCAGGCGCAATTTCGCCAGAAAAGACTTTCCAACGCCATTCATCGATCATTTTTCCAAACGGCAAAAAGGCGATTTTTTCCAAGGCCAACTTCATTTGCTTATTTAGAGTTGCTTCAGGGCTTTCCACTACTTCATCCACCAAGCCTTTCTCTTTCAAATAGCCAGGCGTCATAGATAAAACGATGGTGTCGCCAATTGCTTCGTGAAACCCGTCATGAGCACCGCCTTTGAATACCGGTGCTAGGTCTTTGTACATCAAATAGTAATAGATATGACCAAGCTCATGATGCAAGGTGCTTAAATGCTCTTCGGTAATTTCAACACATTGTTTAATGCGTGGATCACTGCCGTTGCCAAGATCCCAGGCACTGGCATGGCAAACCACATTGCGGTCCGCTGGTTTCTTAATTAGTGAGTTTTCATAAAAGCTGTCGGGTAATTCCGGCAGCCCAAGTGAGGTGAAAAAGCCCTCAGAGGTTTCCACCATTTTCTTTTCGTCATAGCCTTGCTTTACCAGTTCTGCCGTCACATCTAATGACGCAACGCCCTTATGAGGTTCCAGTAAAGGGTAGATATTGTCCCAAGTTTGTGACCACATATTGCCGAGTAAATGCGCTGGAATAGGTTGGTCCAAGGGTACTTTTTCAGCGCCGTATTCTTCACTGAGCTTGGCTCTTACATGACACTGTAATTCACTGTAGAACGGTTTAACTTGATTCCATAAACGGCTGGCTTCGTCGGTGAACTCTTCTGAAGTCATGTCGTAGTTAGACTTCCACGCATCGGCAAGATCTATAAAACCTGAATCCTTTGCACCTTGATTGGCTATCTCTACAAAGCGTTGATAAGTTTCACGATAGGCGGGTGAAACGGTGCGCCAGCCTTGCCATACGTCCAACAGTTCGTCGTAGTCGCGCGACTTGGCTAGAACCGCTTCCAGTTCTTGTAGTTCTCGGCAATTGCCCGAGTCATCACAGTATTTGCCGGCGCCATATTGGCCTTCCATGTCGGTCAATACCTGAGCAAGTTCTGCTTGCAGCTTAGGGTCAGTTGGCGCAGGAGCAGCCGAACCGCGCAGCATCAATTCAATTGCCCGTGCGGTTTGTGGGTCGGTTTTAGCATTCCTATATTGCTTGGCTTGTTCGACCATGGACGCTTCAAATGCCAAACCTCTTTCGCCGGCCTTGGCGGCGAGTACCGCCGTATCTTTAGTCAAAAAATTAGAGCGCACCCAAAATGCGGCTTCGAGCTCTTTACTAAGCTCCATTGACTCTTTCTGAATGCGGTCAACGAATTGCTTTGCGGTTTCTTTTTTAGCGGCAAAAGCCGGTGCGATAAGCAGGCCTGTCAGGCTAACAACGACCGTTATTTGTTTTAACATTTTCATTTTTATTGTCATTTTTATTGTCCTTTGTTGGCTTCTTGAACTTCGGTTTCCCAGTTCTTGGTAAAGAACGCAATGAGTAATAACACCGCGCCAATTCCAACGCTGAATACTACGATTTGCATATATAGGCTTGGCATTTGAGCCACATTATCTGGGTCAAAATTACCGGCAAAGATACCGGCGATGATATTGCCGATCGAATAGGTCAGAACAAAAACACCCATCATTTGACCGATGAAACGCTTTGGAGACAGCTTACTGACGGCGCTGAGTGCAATTGGGCTAATAACTAATTCACCAACAGTATGAATAAAATAAGTCATGACCAACCAATAAGGAGCCGCTTTTAGGCCAGACGCCGCGATGTGTGCGGCGTAAAACATGACAATGAATCCGCTTGCCATAATGATTAAGCCTGCGGCGCACTTTAATCCATAGGCGGGCGATACCATGCGCTTGCCTAGCCAAATCCAAAAAGCGGCAAAGAAGGGTGACAAAAGGATGATGAAGGTTGAGTTGGCTGATTGAAACCAAGCGGGTGGAATTTCAAACGAGCCAATCATTCTATCTGTATAGTCTCGCGCAAACAGGTTTAACGATGAACCGGCTTGTTCAAACCCTGACCAAAAACAGGCGGAAGCGATGCACACTAAAAGTAAGGCTAACATGCCTTTCTTCTCAATGGGGTTAAGATTCCCTAGTAAGTAGATTGCGAAAAAGTAGATGAAAAATATCGCAACAAAAAACCAAGCGGTGTACTTGGCGGCGACAATTGGATCAAAAGTAACACTGCCACTCATGACCAAGCCGGTAACGGCGGCCAAGATTAAAAGAAAGATACCGATTGCGCTCCAGCTCTTTTTATTGGCGGACTCTGACAGTGCAACAGTTGGCTCAGCGCCCACGCCTTTTAAATTGTCGGTTGTTAAATAAAACTGAATAAGCCCCAGCCCCATGCCGATAGCAGCCGCGCCGAAGGCCCAATGCCAACCGATATTGTCAGCCAGATACCCGCAAACTAAATAGCCGATCAAGGAGCCGATATTGATCCCCATATAGTACAAGGCATAGCCGCTGTCGCGCCTGGTATCTTCCATGCTATAGAGTTGGCCTACAAGAGCACCGATATTTGGTTTTAAAAGACCGGTACCAAGCACGACTAAGATCAAGCCAATAAAAAATGTGTTTTCGCTTGGAATGGCAAGCACGATGTGGCCACACATGATGATAATGCCGCCGTACCAAACAGCTTTCTGACCGCCGATTAATCGGTCAGCAATCCAACCGCCAGGCAGCCCCATAAAATATACACTTGCCGTATACAGCCCATAAATAGCGGTTGCCGTAGCGACGTTTAAGTCAAGCCCGCCGGCTTGCATTGCCGTGGTCATAAATAGGACAAGTAGACCACGCATGCCGTAGTAACTCATTCTTTCCCACATCTCGGTAAAGAAAAGTGTTCGCAGCCCTTTGGGGTGACCAAAAAAACCGGAGTCTAGTGAACTTGAAATAGTTTGGTTCATAGGTATACCTACTTGTTTTTATAGTTTGTAAGTTTGAACAATGGTCATGCGCTAGGGGCTATGACGGTTCGATAATTGGGTTGGTGACACAGTGAGCGTAGTGACAAACACGGCCATTCCAAAGCTAATTGAAAATAGCATATTTACGATAATATCGACCCGTGAATCTTGCAGGAATACGGTTTGTTTTAGAATAATATTCGGTGCTGGTCGGCATATCGTTTTTTAGTGGGTGGGTTTAAAGTGTTGAATTCAAGCAAGTTGACGTATTCAGTTTGTCTTAATGTTACATAGAGAAACTTAAGCATAGCGAGCACTTCACGGCTTTAAATACAACTCGGCCGCATTATTCTAACCCATGCCATTCTGACAATTTGAGCAGGCAATACCGTGGTGTTGCACTGGTTCGAGTGAAACTTGATTGGCCGAACTTCGCTGCTTATATTTATTGAATAATAGGCTAATTACTCTAAGCTATGCAGTTTAGTAACTGTGCAGTATATAAAATCATATGATTACAGACCCGAACCAACTAAGCGCGATAATCAATCAGGCCGTCAAACAAAAAGATTGGCCAACGCTAGAGAGGCTCGCGGAGCGGCTTTTAGCAGCGGATGCCAACAGCATTGACGGTTACTATATACGTGGAGTTGCGCATCGCGCGCAGCGACGAACGCCTGACGCAATCAGTGACTATAAAAAGGCGATTGAGTTAGACCCCTCGCGATATGACATAGCGACCGAACTTGCCAATTTGTACTCGATTTCACGACGCAACGGAGACGCGGCAGCGATTTTAAATGAATATGAAGAAGCCATAAACGACAGTCCAAGGTTTTTGGGTATGGCTGGTACGGTTTATACGGAAATAGGCTTAGCGCATAAAGCTTGGCCGCTGTTTGAGCGCGCCAATATTTTGCAACCCAATGTGGATGTTTTTGAGGCGAATTTGGCAACTTGCGCGGTATTTCTAGGTAAAGTTGAGCAAGCAAAGGCCTTATATAAAGGGCTGTTGAGTAAGGTGCCAGATCACAGAAAAAATCATTATCAGCTGTCGCGCTTAGGTAAAGCCGAGGATTTTGAGCATATCAATCAGATGAAGGCGATTCTGGCTGATAGTAAAGAAGAGATTAATCGTGATGTGCCGCTGTATTTTGCTATCGCCAAAGAGCTCGAAGACTTAGAGCAATGGGATGAATGCTTCGACTATTATCGTCAGGCATGTGACGCGATACTTGGAATCACCAACCACGATGTATCGACCGACATTGCTGTGATTAATGCGGTTATTGATATTTTTGATGCCAATTGGCTTGCGCAGAAAAATCAAGCTGAAACAGGCGATAGCGAAAAGACACCGATATTTATAGTTGGCTTACCGAGAACCGGTACCACCCTACTCGAGCGCATTCTATCGAGTCACTCAAATGTCAGCAGCTTAGGTGAGACATTGTTCTTACAGATGAGCATTCGTGAGCTCAGCGGTGATGGTTTGTCCAATCGTCCTAATATAGATGAAGAGGTTTTGCGCCATGTAGCGTCGAGTGATGTTAGCAAGATTCGTGAGCATTATTTGCGGTTAGTCGATTACCGATTAGGTGATGAACCGTTGTTTATCGAGAAGCTACCTTTGAATTTTCTCTACGTAGGGCTGATCGCCAAAGCTTGGCCTAATGCGAAAATTATTCATATGCTTCGCAACCCCTTAGATGCCTGTTTTTCAATGTACAAACAAGTGTTCACATGGGCCTACAAGTATTCGTACTCAACTGAACAATTAGGTGAGTACTATGTGGCCTATGATCGGTTGCGCAAGCATTGGAATAGTGTGCTGGGTGGCCGAGTGATCGAGGTGAGTTATGAGGATCTAGTGCATGATCAAGAAGCTGAAACTAAATCTCTGCTGAACTCGCTCGGGCTCAATTTTGAAGATAGTTGTTTGCATTTCGAAAAAAATACCGCACCAAGTACCACCGCGAGCTCGGTACAGGTGCGCGCCAAAGTTCACTCTGGATCTATTGGTAAATGGCAGCGCTTTGAAAGTCAGTTAACTCCCCTGAAAAAGCATTTGGAAGAAAATGGTGTGGATGTTGGATCGGCATTGAAGTAGCTAGATAGAACAACGGGTATATATGAATCAAGTCATTCAGCAATACGGTCAACAAGCTCGCCAGGCCGCTGCGGCTAGAGATTGGAGATCAGTCAAGCAGCTTGCTGCGCAGATGTTGGCAATGCAGAAAAACAATGCTGATGGCTGGTTCCTAATGGGCTTAAGCTCACTCGCGGTCGGCAACCGCCAAGCCGCATTACAGGAGTTTTCTAAAGCGCTTCAGTATGACGGTCAGCGCTACGATGCGGCCATTGAGTTGGCGGCATTGAACTGGCAATCTGGTCAGCATCTGCGTGCTCTCGATTTGTTGACGCGCTACGAAACGTATTTGAGCGCCAGCCCAAAGTATTCATTTTTAGCCGCTGAAACCTACACACGCTTAGGGCTGCATGAAAAGGCATGGTCGCATTATGATGCAACTAACGAATTGCAGAAGAATGCGCCAAATATTCAAGCACAATTAGCGGCGTGTTCCACCAAAGTAGGGAAAGTGGCGCTCGCGATCGAGCTATACGACAAACTGTTAGCGCTCAACCCGCATCACCAGCGAAACCACTATGAACGCGCGCGTTTAGAGACCGCCACCAACACCAATCGCATTGAAGCGATGCAAGCCTCTTTGACAACGACCGGGCTTAGCCCCGAAAAAAACATCTTCATGAACTATGCGATTGGCAAAGAGTATGAGGACATCGGTGATTGGCAATCTGCCTTTGAGTACTATAAAGCCGGAGGCGATGCCGCCCACAAGCAATGCCTCAATGCCGGATACTCCGTACAGCAAGATGTCGAACTGATTGATTCAATAATGGAAAACTGCACTGCATCCTGGATCAGCAAGACTAAAAGATCCGCAAAAGGTGCTAAGCAGCCGATCTTCGTGGTAGGTCTGCCGCGCACCGGTACTACTTTAGTGGAAAAGATCATTTCATCGCATTCGTTGATCGGCACGGCGGACGAGAGCTTCTTTTTGGAGATGGCGATTAAGCGCGCCAGCGGCCTGCAATCGATTAACGAAGTATCCCCCAGCATGATAAAGGCGGCATGCCTCAATACCGGGGCTAATATTGCCGATGATTATTTGAATGCTGTGTCCTATCGAGTTTACGATCAGCCTAATTTTGTGGAAAAGTACCCATTCAACTTTCTATATATCGGCTTTATAGCGCGCCACTTCCCCAATTCAAAAATTGTATTACTCAAGCGCAACGCGATGGACGCGTGTTTTGCGATGTACAAACAACCGTTTTTTAAGTTTTCCTACACTTTAGAAGGCCTTGCACACTATCACAACGCCTATGTACGTTTGATCGAGCATTGGCGAAGTACCGTGCCCAACCTGATTGAAATTGACTACGAGACTCTGGTACGAGACCCGGAGCCGTGCATTCGTGGGTTGATGTCTGATCTTGAGTTTGAATTTGAGTCTGCCTGCGTGAATTATCACCTTAATTCTTCGCCAAGTGCTACCGCGAGTTCCGTTCAAGTGTTAGACAAACCGCATACGCGTTCGGTTGAAAAGTGGCGAAATTGGGAAACAGAATTGCAGAGTCTAACGGTCAATTTGAGCTAGATATTGCCCGTATATGTAATTTTTTTTCGATTTAATGCAAAAAAAATGAACTTTTTAAATGAGTGGCTAAAAATTACCGCTATGCATTTTGTCCATTAATTGAAGGCTTTTATCGCATATTTATATGATTTTTACGATTAAACAAAATTATCTACGGTCTGCTGTTTCCTTGAGATAGATTACCTTAAATCAACCACCGTTTATGCGCTGTTTAAGCGAGATTTCGCGGCCTTAACCAGGTATTCGCTATCTTGTAATGGTAAGGATTTTCCATTATCTTCGGTCGATGCTCGAATGTTAATAATCTTTCATTTAATGAAAAATTTAATGTGAGAGCCAAATATTACAAACCCAAGCAGGTGGTGGCACTCGTCAATTAGCCTTACCTTTTCAATAAAAATTGGGTGATTTTTTAAACAAACCTATTAGAGGGCATGATTATGTTTTTCGAAAAAAAACCGCTTAGTACAGCGGTAGGCTTTGCTATTGCTGGCACGGCTTCTTACGGCTTAACAGCTAACGCTGTCTACGCCCAAGATGTTGGCCAAGACGACACGCTTGAAGAAGTATATGTAACCGGGTCGCGTATTAAGCGTCCTAATATTGAAGGCGCAAGCCCTGTAACGGTAATTTCGCAAGAGAAATTAGCGGTAACCGGTTTAACTGACATCGGTGATCTGCTTCAACGTTTGCCTTCGGCTGCTGGTTCTCCAATCGGTACAACTACCAATAACGGTGGTGACGGATCGGTTCGTATCGATTTGCGTGGCATGGGTACAGGCCGTACTCTTACGTTAGTAAATGGTAAACGTACAGTTGACCAAGGTGACTACCAAACTATACCTGCCAACATGATCGAACGTGTTGAGATCTTGAAAGACGGTGCATCTACGGTTTATGGTGCTGACGCGGTAGCCGGCGTTGTAAACATTATCACACGTAGTGATTTTGAAGGCTTGGAGCTAACAGCCCAAACTTATGACTGGACCGAAACAAATAATGGCCAACAAAACTCGTTTGGCTTAATTGCTGGTAAAGCATTCGATAGTGGTAATATCGTTTTTGGTCTTGAACACGTTACTCAAGAGGAAGTGTTTCAATCAGATACACCTTGGGAATATTTTCGAGACTCATTCTACATCTACCCAGAGGGTTGTGAAGAAAATCTAACTGACCCATATCCGACTGGCTGTTTCCGTATTGGTTCTTCGGCGATTCCAGAATCAAGTCTTGGTTTCATTAATCAAGGTCGGTTCTTGGTTGGAACTCCTGCAGGTGCGCCTTATCAAGCCGGTCTGCTTCAAGCTCATGATGGTCGCAACTATAACTACGCGCCTGTTAACTACATGCAGACGCCGTATGAGCGTACTAATGTGTTCGCTACCGCTGACTTTGAATTGAATGACAGCGTGCGGTTTAAGTCTGAGTTCCGCGGTAACGTACGTCAATCGGCGCAAGAACTGGCACCACAGCCATTCTTCTCACGTTTTGGTGCTCCTGCTCATACTGGTACTTTTGAAGGTGTTTCATACAATGGTATTCACCAAGACAACTTTTACTTGCGCCAGGCGGTTGACCGTTTCAATGCTGAAACCGGCGGTTCATTAGTGTATGAGCCAGTATCTGACTTACGTCGACGCATGATTGAAACAACACGTCGCTTTGAGCAAGAAGTCCAACAGTTTCAAGTTGATTTTGGTTTGGAAGGCGAATTCAGAGATATGAATTGGGAAGTTTTCGCGAATCGTGGTTACAGCAACACAGCAAGTGTTGATTTTGGCCAATTCTTCGGTCCAAACCTATTCAATGCCTTAGGCCCATCGGCTGATTTGGACGGCGATGGACGACCAGAGTGTTATTCCGATATTAATGATCCCAGCACAATAATCGCAGGATGTGTTCCATTTAACTTCTTCGGTGGCGGCTCTGTGGTCCGTGAAACCGGTGAAATTACGGCTTCTTCATTAACGCAAGATATGATCGATTATGTATCGACTGATCTTGTTGACCAACTTATTCTAGAGCAAACTCAGTTTGGGTTTAACATAGATGGGTCGTTTGGTGAAATGCAAGGTGGTGCAATCGGTTGGGCTGCGGGTTATAGCTATCGTAAAGAAGACGGCCGCTTCACGCCGGACTCTGCTAAAGCACTTGGTGTTGTGACGGGTAGTTTAACGGTTGGAGCACGTGGATCAATCACCAATGAAAGTTATTTTGGCGAAATGTCGTTTCCGGTATTTGATAATGGCACTCAAAACTTAACAATCGATGCTGGTTTGCGACATGACACGTTTAACGTGACTGACAATGCGACTACTTGGCAGTTAAAAGCGGCGTTTGCTGCAACCGAAGATTTGCGTTTCCGCGCAACCGCTGGTTCAGTATTTCGTGCTCCGGGTTTGTTCCAATTGTTTGCTGGCCTGTCGGATAACTTCCCGACAGCGACTGACCCTTGCGTAGCAAACCCAGCTTTGGCTAACTGTGGCGGCCCTGCCGTGCAATCCGATTCACAGATTTTTTCACGCGTCGGTGGTAACCCTAACCTTCGCCCTGAAGAAGGTGAGACGTTTACAGCGGGTGTTGTTTGGACTCCTGAGTTCGGTGAAAACAACTTCACTGCAACCTTGGACTACTGGAATATTGATATTGAAGACGGTCTGGGTAGCCTAGGCACACAGAATATCTTGAATCAGTGTCATCTTCAGAACAACCAAGATGCATGTGCGCAAATCACGCGTAGTCCAGTAGACAATGCTGTTATTCAAGTGCTTGACGGCGCTTTGAATATCTCTGAGCAAGCTGCAGACGGTATTGATGTCGAGTTGAAATGGGATCGAGAGTTTAGCTTCGGCATACTTGATGCTAGTGTGCTTTACACTCGTTCATTGAGTCGTACTCGTGTTGCTTTCTTAGGTGAGCCTGAAGAAGATTTGTCTGGTCGTTATACTGACCCCACGGCGGCTGATGGTGGTGCTCGTCCTGAGAACAAAGCTAACTTCTCATTTGGTTGGACTCATGACAGTGGTTTCTCTGTTAACTACTTAGGTGAATTCATCGGTGAGATGGATGCGGATACGTTCTGTAACTGTGGTGCAGGTAATCAAGAAGATGGCACGTATATCCAGAAAATTGATTCTCAGCTATATCACGACCTCGTTGGTAGTTATGAGCTAAGAGAAGGTTTGACTATCTCTGGTGGTGTTACCAACATTACTAACGAAGAGCCTCCTTTCATTGAAGTTGGTTTCAACGCTAGTACTGACCCGGCTACATACCGTGAGTTTGGGCGAGGTTACTATCTTCGTTTGAAGTGGGATATGTAAGTAACACTTAGTTCGCATAGCACTTTATATTCTGTAATATAAAGTGCTACGTAAAAGTCAGTTTCTTTTGCGAGAACTCGGGTAACAGGGTTACCCAAAGAAGTTATAAAAAAGGCCGTAGTGATTAACTACGGCCTTTTTTTGTGAGAGAGAATGAAAAGCCATCAGCTGCAATCGGCTTTTAGCTAGTTACCGTGAACCCAAAGACCATTCTGTTGGCTTAGTTCATATAGAGATTCAGCCTTTTGTATTGCGGCTTGTTGTGTAGCGCTTTCCGGTTGAGGCTCTTTGCCTAATTTTGTTTGCCAAAGTAAGGCAAAATGACGCACAGCTTCTTGCGAAGTGTTTGCCACTTCGGCCGGTATATGCAGCGTTTCACAGTCACCACAAATGAACCATCGAGTAGATGACTCAGCGCCCATATTTCGAATCTTGCCCACCAGTAATGAGTGTGGCAGCACCCAAGTAGGGTGTGCCTCGACTAATGTTTGGTCGAACACGCCTTGGTCACAAAGTTCATAAACGCCCTTACTTAATTGTTGCTTAAGCCAAAGCTTATCCTCAGCTGACTTGGCGCCGTTCGGATTGGTATTCATATTATTTTTCGAGCTTGTAAAACCCATGCCAGCGGCGCTGATGTCTGAGGGTCGGTTAAAATAGTGTGGTGTTCCAGCAAGAACGATGTGCCAGTGAGCTTGTCGCAAATCAAATCAAACTGTTGTTGATCCAATGAGGCGTTTAGCATTGACTGCATGCGTTCAAGATAGGCCGATGCCTCTTCCTGCATCCTCTCGAGCCACGGTAGAATATCGTCAGCATGATAGTGTGGCATGCGGCTGTGTATCTTACCAATGTCGTTATAAAGCTGCACGATTAGGCCACCAGATATATCTTGGCCATATGTCTCGATAAGGCTTTCTACCTTTGGCAATACTGCAGCTATCTCTTGCGCTGCCTTGTCATAGTGTTGGCGATCAGCTCCGGCGACTGCCTCAAAGCCGTGTTTGAACATGTTAGACGCAAGCCCAATGAAATCCATTTCGATTAGTTTAAGTAGAGCATCTCTGTTTAACTCGCATTCTTGACCTATTGCGCTGCCATCCGCATGCAGCATAAAATTCAGCATGCCGCCCGGGTTTACTAGATCGACCACGTTATCTATTGCATTGAGGCCGGCGTATTCAATTCCAAACTGGCTGCTTACTAAGTCGTATCTTTGGTCGCCTAAGTCTAGTTTGTTGGCGTCGGCTACTATGCCGGTTATCGCTGGGAACCGATTGGAAATATTTTCTATGGCGGCGGTGGATACGTCAACGGCGGTGATCTCGATCGAGTCTTGGTCAAAAATACTAAGGGCTAATTCAGGTAGCGCCCCATTGCCGCTGGCAACGTCGATCATGGTGCTAGTGGACCCTTGTTTATGAAGTTCGTGGAACAGCGATTGCCAATAGGCAGTCAATACAGGATGATTAACTCCAGAACTAGAGTAGGCATGGCTTGAAGTATCGCCGCGCCAATATGAATTCCAACTGTCAGCGGTATTCGTTGTCGAGGAAGTGTTTGAATAACTCATTACCGAACCTTATGATAAATATGTGTACAATTTGATCGAACCAGTCTGCGTTATTATAGCTCGATTCAGAAACGTTCGAGATGATTCGCCATTAATATGGAACGCTTAAGATTACGACGCCTGTAGGTTGCCAGTATAACGCAGACATCATTGTTTGGGTTTCTTCGGCGTTCTATAAAACTTAAAATTCAGTCTCAATTGCTCGCATGAGAATGTTAGAAATCTATGTAGTTAGTAGAAAAAATCATGAAACACCGAAGGGAATCGATGTATGCGGCGTATCAAGGGTATCTTTTAAATATTATTATTTACCAAATAGAGGAACTATCATGACTATTCGTTCAAAAACCCTGACTCTCGCGACCGCGTTATTGGTATTGACGAGCAACGGTGCGGCCTTAGCTGAAGGCCATGAAGAAGGCGCTGCAGTAAAATCGGAGCACCAGATGAAACGTGAAAAAATGAAAGAGTATCGTAAAGCTCGTCATGAAAAGCGCGCGGCCGCGATGTTAGATCGGGTCGACGTAAATAATGATGGTCAGGTTGATTTGGATGAATATCTAGCGCATGCGGAACAGCGTTTCACGTCGATGGACGCTGATGCAAACGGTTATTTAACGGCGGACGAAGCCAGAGAATCGATGCAAAAGATGCGCAAAGAGCACAAAGAACGCCGCAAGAAAATGCGTGAAGAACGACTGCAAGAAGAAACAAACTAGGCTGCACATCAGGCCTATTTATGAATCGAGTTGCGACTGAGCAATCAACCCGTCCGGCGAAGCATACTGGATATGCCTCGCTGGACGATGAAAGCTTGATGTTGCTGGTGCAGTCAGCAAATCACGATGCCTTTGCTGAGCTAGTACAACGGCACACCGCTAACTTGCTTAATTTGGCAAAGCGAACCGTGCATAGCAGCGCCGATGCAGAAGACGTCGTGCAAGCGGTGTTTATAAAACTGTGGCAGCGCCCACACAACTGGCAGCCTGATAAGTCGTCTTTAAGTACCTGGCTTTTTCGAGTTGTGCTTAATGCTTGTTATGATCAATCTCGTGCACGTACCAGACGCACGGTGGCTGAGTCGCAAGTTGAAGAATCACTAAAATATCAATCGCCAGATGTGTTAGATCAAATTGATTTGCAACAACAGGCCGATACGCAACATCAAAGCTTACTACTCGCAATAACAGACCTGCCCGAGTCACAACGCGATGCTATAAATCTAGCGGTTTTCGTTGGTTTGCCGCAAAAACAGGTGGCAAGTATTCTAGGCGTAAGTCTTAAAGCGGTAGAGTCATTGCTAAGTCGCGCAAAGGCTAAACTCAAACTCAACGTCGCTCAGCAAAACAAAGAAGGTGCTGATCAACAGTTAGGTGTATGACATGATTAAACAACCCAATAATTCGCAACAAAATAGTCAAGAATTTGACGATCTAGTTGATGGCCTGAAAGAAAGGCTGTTGGTTGACGATCACACCGCTGAGATCAAGCGCATCAATGATATTAATAGCGCCGCTCTGCAAGCGAAAATTATTACGGCGACGGCTGGCATGGCTCAAGAGAGTAGTTTGACCGGTGATAGCGTTGAATCATCTCTAAATTCTGTCTCGTCGAACTGGCGCCGTAGAATTAAGACTTTCACTCAGTCATGGCGACAATTTGGTAAGCCGGCTTATTCATCACTGTTGGCTGTCGGGCTTGTTGGCATGCTATTCGTGCTCATGCCGAGCGAACCATTACCGACTCAACTGGCCTCTGGTTTTGCTCCGTCTGAGGTTTCTTCACAGGTCTTAGTTGATGCGGACCTCACCTTCGACGAGTTGTGGTTATTGGAAGACGAGTTATTGTTTTCAGACGCTATCTGAGGTTCGAGAACGCTAGATCGCAGCTACTTTGCGTTAACAACTAACAGCTAGCAGCTAACAAAACTAACGTGGAATAAAAATGAGTGCGCTTTTCTGGTTGTCGATCACGTAAGAGTAATCGCGACTAACGGCATTGAGTATGTCGGTGCCTAACAGGCCAGAAAAATACGATGAGCCACTTAAATCAATGCCCGCTACTACGTGCCCAGTGATGGTAAATCGCCCCAATTTAATTCGTTCAGCTCGATAGAGCTTTGCATTGCGCCGACCGTTTGCCGTGCTCAGCTGTATGGATCGGCCAGTTTCGCGCAACCCTAGTTGTGCGATCAACGAGCTGTCCAAAGCCGTTATCGATGCGCCAGTATCTAATAATAATTTCGTTGTTCTTTGATTGATACTTACGTTCGCAATCAGGTTTGTGCCTAATCGGCTGAGCGGTATGTTGATACTGTTTTCGTCGTTAGGCCCTACGTTGTCCTGGGGCTCGGTGGCGATGGAATCTTGCCGATCTAATTCGTCGAGTTGAGCCCGCAGCTTGTTCAGTGCTGACCGGCTCAACTCACCTAGTTGTTGGTCATATTGCAATTGCTCCAGCAACGGTTGCGCTTCAAGCAATCGATTTAATCGTAGATATGAAAACGCCAACTCATATTGAAACCTAGCGTAGCTGGGGTGTGCCTTATACAGTGAATCATACATTTCATGCACGTCCAGCGTATTGCCTTGTTCTTCCAATGACGTTCGGTAATTCGCCGCCACCATCACCAGCGTGTTTTGCAGGCGCTGCAATCGTATACTGTCATTCTCTAATGTGCTGGCCTTTAATGTGGCCCTGAAAGCCGTGGGCCATTGTTCTTGACTGATCGCAAGACGGCTAAGGTCAGACCAAGACTGTAAGTCATCAAATACCTCTGTAATGGCAAGATACAGACGCAATGCTTGGTCATTCAAACCCGTTCGCTGTAGCGACAATGCTTCACTGCGAAAGTTGGTCAATATGGCATCCAGAGCGTCGGCCGACAAATTGGAGTATTGCTCATTTACTAAGTCAGCCGCGGCGGTGTAGTCGGCGGCTGCCAGTAAATTTTGAATTTTTGCCAACGTCGTTTTTTCATCTCGCAATGATGCGATTGACGCTGTGTCGATTGTCGATGAAGTTGTCGAAAGCGATGCAGAAGGATTCGTTGATGAATTTGCCGTGAGGTCTCGCGAGCCAGGTATGCGATCTTGGCGAGAGTCAAATGAGCCAAATTCACCTTTGTTGTCACTGAGCTCTGACCGGGCGACCCGCGAGTCATCAACTATTCGTAATACGCCCCAAATACCGGCAGAAAGCAGGCAAACCAGGGCGATGTAAAAGAGTGTCGAGCGCATAAGCAGACATTAGCATAAATCAGATCATACAAACTAATAGTGGACATTACATTATAGATGATGGCTACGACGGCCACAGATTGGTAAGATTAGCGTATTCAATAGTATGAGACGTTTGTAAGTAAATTATTCAGGCGTCCACGCTAATTTTCAGTTGTTCTACATAATATTTGAGATTGAAACATGACAAACGAAGTATTTATCGTAAGCGCCGTGCGAACGGCAATTGGTAGTTTCGGCGGTGCTCTAAAAGGCGTTTCACCAGCCGACCTAGGTGCGGCCGTCACCGCCGAAGCCGTCAAGCGCGCTGGCGTAAACCCAGATTCCGTTGGCTCTAACGTGGTTGGCCACGTGCTAAGAACTGAAATAAAAGACGCTTATATTTCACGCAGAATTGCTAAGCAAGGCGGCCTACCAACCCATACCCAATCATTAACGTTGAATCGTCTGTGTGGCTCAGGTCTAGAAGCCGTCACATTCGCCACTCAGCAATTACAATTAGGTGAAGTGGGTGTGGCGGTGGCTGGTGGTACTGAGAGCATGAGCTCAGCTGCCCATCTACTGACTACCAATCGCTGGGGTCAGCCTATGGGGGATGGCCAAATTCAAGACGAACTTACCGGTGCCTTAACCGACCCATTTGGCGTAGGCCACATGGGCATCACGGCTGAAAACCTATCGGATAAGTACGAGATCAGTCGTGAGCAACAAGATGAGTTCGCGGCACAAAGCCAACAACGAGCTGCAAACGCTATAGATCAAGGCTATTTCAAAGATCAAATCATGCCGTACGAACTAAAAACTCGAAAGGGCGTTACGGTATTCGACACTGATGAACACCCGCGTGCCGGCACCACATCCGAGGCATTGAGTGGTCTGCGTGCGGTATTCAAAAAAGACGGCACGGTTACGGCTGGTAACGCATCAGGCATCAATGACGGTGCCAGTATGGTGGTGTTAGCGACTCAAGCGGAGGTAGAAAAGCAGAGTTTAAAACCAATGGCACGGATTGTGTCGTATGGGCGATGCGGCGTGCCAAATGAGATCATGGGCATTGGGCCGGTTGGCGCAACAACCATTGCTTTAGAGCGCGCGGGTTTAACTGTGGATGATTTAGACGTCATCGAATCAAACGAAGCGTTTGCAGCGCAAGCTCTGTCTGTTTCCAAAGAGCTCGGCTTGCCGAATGACAAAACTAACCCCAATGGCGGTGCAATTGCCTTAGGCCACCCGATTGGCGGTAGCGGTGCGATCATCCTGACAAAGCTGGTCTATGAACTGCACAGAGTGGGTGGCAAATACGGTTTAGCCACACTGTGTATTGGTGGCGGTCAGGGCATCGCAATGATAGTAGAGGCTGTCTAGATTAGGGTCTAGCCAGCAGGGCTACTTGTAGTTAAGACTCCTTAAGAGTTAAGACTCTTGTTAAGAGTCAAGACACCGGTCAAGAAAAGGGTTTGGAAATGGATGACAGTAAGCCCATGAAAAAAGCGCTTTGGTTAATCATGACCAAAGCGCCTAAGCAAGCTAGTTATTTGGGGTTGGGGTATAACTAGCTTGGTCTTCAAATGAAAAACAACATGTCTCAGCAGCTCTTAGCACTGCTGCGACCCAATCTTTATAGCAAACTTTTTTGTCTGCAACATAAAAAACAGACTTTTGTAACCAAAGTTTAATAAATGTCACCTGTGCTACATATTTTCATTTGTCGATATTTCTCTCAAAACCAAAACTAATAGGCTATCGAAATAATACAGTAGGTCACTTCTTGCTCACCTATCTTGATTGACACTTCGTCATCGACGGTCTTTTTCAATAGGGCTTTTGCCAACGGCGAATCCACGCTAATGTCGCCATTTTTTGTGTCGGTTTCATCAGCGCCGACTATCTTGTAAATCACGCAATCTCCGTCATCTTTTTCAAGTTCGACACGGGCGCCGAAGAATACGCGGCTTTTATCCCCAACTTGGCTTACTACTTGTAAATCAGGCATGCGCTTTTGCAAGTAGCGAATACGGCGGTCAATGCCGGCCTGTTCTTTCTTGCGGTAGATGTATTCGGCGTTTTCAGACCGATCACCTTCCGCCGCCGCCGCCGCCAATGCGTCGTTAACGATTCGGCGTTTAGCCCACAAATCTTTAACTTCTTGTTCTAAAGCCGTATAGCCTTGCGGGCTGATTATCGGGGTAGATCTTGGGGAAGGTGGGCGCCAGCGGCTCATAATATTAAATACACAGGTTCGATGATGATTGGTGGTAGAAGGCGGTTGTTATCAGCGCAATTGTATCAGAGGCGCAAAGTTATCTTGAACGAAAGAT